>NZ_JBSUGE010000001.1:0-571084 GCF_054064075.1 Vibrio sp. JZG10 | reverse complement strand
CAGGGCGAAAAGGATTCTGGTCAACTCCGCATGGAGTTGTAACAGTAAGTACCCCGTGCATGCACGGGGGTATCTACTACAAAAATTAGTGCAACTGTGTGCATTTTGCGTCGAAAATAAGAAAAGAGTGGACGTTGCATACTGGAAGTGCCGTAGCTTTTTTATCGTGTTGTAAGAGTTCAAAGAAACTCCTGATACGGTTACTAAATGTATTCGCTTGACTCCCCGAGTATGACTCATTCAAGCGAGTACCAAATCCAAGCTATAACGATATGGAGAACAACAAATGGCTGGTGTTTTGGGAATGATTCTTGCTGGCGGTGAAGGCTCTCGTTTGAGACCTTTAACAGAATCTCGTAGTAAACCTTCGGTACCGTTTGGTGGTAGCTATCGATTGATCGATTTTGCTCTAAACAATTTTGTAAATGCGGATTTAATGCGCATTTACGTCCTCACCCAATTTAAATCTCAATCTTTGTTCCATCATTTAAAAAAGGGCTGGAACATTAATGGCATCACTGACCGCTTTATCGATCCTATTCCTGCTCAAATGCGCACTGGTAAGCGTTGGTACGAAGGAACGGCAGACGCGATCTATCAAAACCTCCGTTTTATGGAACTAGAGGAACCAGAGCAAGTTTGTATTTTTGGTTCTGACCATATCTATAAGATGGATATTAAACAAATGCTGAACTTCCACTCAGAGAAACAGGCTTCTCTCACGGTATCAGCATTGCGTATGCCACTAAAAGAGGCGTCGCAATTTGGGGTTATCGAAGTGGACAGTGAAGGTCGCATGATAGGCTTTGAAGAGAAACCAGCAAACCCGAAGTCAATTCCTGGAGATCCTGATTACGCTTTAGTTTCAATGGGTAACTACGTTTTTGAGGCTCAGGTGTTATTCTCTGAGTTGGTTGAAGATGCGGATAATGAAGCTTCATCACATGATTTTGGGAAGGACATTATTCCTAAGATGTTCCCTCGAGGTGACGTGTTCGTGTATGACTTCAGTACTAACAAAATCAGCGGTGAAAGAGAAGAGGTGTACTGGCGTGACGTGGGAACCATTGATGCGTACTGGGAGGCGCACATGGATCTGCTAGAAAAAGACGCACCGTTTTCACTATATAACCGTAAATGGCCGCTGCATACTTATTATCCTCCACTGCCGCCAGCGACATTTACAGACTCTGATAATGGCCGTGTTCAGATCATCGACAGTTTGGTATGTAATGGCAGTTACGTCAGAGGCTCAAGAATAGAAAAGTCGGTGCTTGGGTTCCGCAGTAATATTGCATCTGCTTGCGATATCAGCGAATGTATCCTTCTTGGTGACGTGAAAATTGGCGAAGGCTGTGTTTTACGTCGTGTGATTGTCGATAAGGATGCCGATATTGCTCCTGGTACTCAGATTGGTGTGAATCTTCAAGAAGATAAAAAACACTTCCATGTATCTGAGGAGGGCATTGTTGTTATTCCGAAAGGAGCTCGAGTTGGCTACTAACAACTTATCTATTCTGTTTGTAGCTTCTGAGGTTGAAGGTCTCATTAAAAGTGGTGGCTTGGCAGACGTTGCCAAGGCACTACCGGAAGCCCTTCAAAACCTACAGCAAGACGTAAGAATTACCATCCCTGCGTACAGCAGTATTGATAAACTCGCTGACGCAGAAGTTGTATTAGAAACAGAACTAACATCATGGCCGCATACGGAGTATCGAGTTCTGCGGCTCATGCTAGGTCAAAATCCTGTTTATCTGATTGATTGTCAGCCGTATTTCAATCGACCATCGATGTATGCGGAGAACAACCAAGCGTATACCGATAACGGTGAGCGCTTTGCGTTTTTTAGTGCGGCATGTTTAGACATGTTGCCAAAGCTTGCTTTTCAGCCGGATATCATACACGCGAACGATTGGCACACTGGTCTTGTTCCATTTTTGCTCAAGCACAGGTATGGCAATGATCCGTTTTTTGCTCATACTAAAAGCGTCATTTCAATTCACAATGCGGTCTTTAAAGGCGTATTTAGTTATGAAGACGTGCAGTGCTTGCCAGAGTTTCATTGTCGAAACGTTCCCGATGCTGCGGTGAGTGCAACGCATATTACGATGCTCAAAGCTGGTGTAATGAATGCAGATAAGATAAACGCGGTCAGCCCTACGTACGCAGAGGAACTCAAAACAGAGCTTGGCAGTCATGGAATGGCTTGGGAGTTTCAGCAACGCGCGCAGGACTTAGTTGGTATTTTGAACGGTTGTGATTACAGTGCTTGGAACCCGGAAACGGATACTTACTTGCCAGTTAATTACTGCGCTGACCAACAAAGTATGACGCAAGGCAAGAAAGCGTGTAAACAAGCATTACAACTGCGGCTAAATTTGCCTGAAAAAGATGTAGCTATGTTTGGTATGGTTTGTCGGTTGACCCAGCAGAAAGGTGTGCATTACTTGCTGCCTGCTTTGGCTGATTTTTTGAAGCACGATGTTCAACTAGTTGTCGTTGGGACCGGAGACCCTGTACTAGCCGCTCAGCTAGAAGAGGTTGCTGCACAGTTTTCTAGTAAATTTGTCTTCGTAGAAGCTTATGATAATGAACTTGCGCATATCGTTGAAGCGGGTTCTGATTTCTTTCTGATGCCTTCTGAGTTTGAACCATGTGGTTTGAATCAAATCTATAGTATGGCTTACGGTACATTGCCGATAGTACGTGGTGTCGGTGGTCTAAAAGACAGTGTCAACGATTATGATGTGAACCCTTCTGAAGCGACGGGGTTTGTTTTTTTCGAACCGACACCGCAGGCATTGTTGTTAACGATGCTAAGGGCACTGTTGCTCTATGCTCAAAACGAACCTGAAGTGAATAAAGTACAGTTGCACGCGATGCAACAAGATTTTTGTTGGCAAAAGTCCGCAGAAGCTTATTTGCAACTTTACAATTCGGCGTTAAATTGACTTAAAATTGTAACGAAAGGCACCGAATGAGGTGCCTTTATTATCTTGAGTAAGGGGAGTGTGGTAGGATGGCTTTTTACTCAATAGCACGACCTTTTTGATACTTGAATATGACCCAGCCGCTACTTTTTCATAAAACCTATTTGCACCCTACTAGCCATGAGTGGGTTGTATTTGTGCATGGTGCTGGCGGTAGCTCTTCTATCTGGTTCAAGCAAATCAAAGCTTACAAGCAACATTTTAACTTATTGCTGATCGATTTAAGAGGTCATGGAAAGTCAAATCAGTTACTTAAAGAGCTCATTGCCAGCCGTTATACCTTTACGGAAGTTACCCAAGATATTTTGAAAGTATTGGACCATTTAAAGATCCAATCCGCTCATTTTGTCGGTATGTCACTTGGTACCATTATTGTTCGAAACCTTGCTGAATTATCAGCAGAGCGCGTGCGTTCAATGGTACTCGGTGGCGCTGTCACAAGGCTCAATACTCGTTCTCAAATATTGGTTAAATTAGGTAATTTTTGTAAGCACATTCTGCCGTACATGTGGCTCTACAAACTTTTTGCGTACATTGTTATGCCACAGAGAAGCCAGCGAGAGTCTCGCCATCTTTTTATTCGTGAGGCCAAGAAGCTTTGCCAAAAAGAATTTAAACGTTGGTTTATTCTTGCTGCTGATGTAAATCCTTTAATGAAGTATTTTAAAGATCGAGAGTTACCCATTCCCACACTCTATTTAATGGGCGACAGAGATTACATGTTTATTAAGCCTGTTAAAGAAATGGTTGCGGCGCATAAGCTTAGTGTTTTACGAGAGATCCCCAACTGTGGTCATGTTTGTAATGTTGAGCGCCCTGAAGATTTCAATCAACATTCCATCGAATTTATTAAGCAGCAAACGGTTTCTGCTTAGCGCTGAATAAATCGATTGAGTAGGAGTAGGGGAGTTATTAAGGCTCCCCTATTTGATGTCCACATTGCCAACAAGCACCAAACTGCCCCTCGTTTACCTCATGGCACTTCGGGCACTGCCAATCTTGATACTCATTTCCATCGGATTGTTTGCGGTAGGCTTGTACTATTCCTTCTGCTTTTACTTGTTGTTTGGCGTCAAAAAGCCAGACATAAGGATCGGTATCATCACTAAACGGCAGCTCTCCTTTTAAACCGAAAATACCTTCTCCGCGGACTTCACAGTAGACTTGCTCGGTTTTCAATAATTCGCACACGATATGCGCTTCTGCTGGGTTTTTAGCAATGAATATTTTCATTAAACACGTCCACTTACTAATTATGAGTTTTGCTGACTCGGTGTTGGCCTTACTTTATTCATAACCCATTTAGTGATGATTGGAAACAGCCCCAGTAACGCAAAAGAGGCCAATACCGCAGGTGAAATAATGCCTGACAGGCTTTCAATTGTTGCTAGCTGAGTACCGGCGTTTAAGTAAACTGCAGTGCCTGGCAACATACCTACTTGGCTAGTAAGGTAAAATCGACCTACAGACATTGGCGTTAAGCCCATCAACAAGTTGATAAGAAAGAAAGGGAATACCGGAATGAGACGCAAGGAAAATAGATAAAATGCACCGTCCTTTTCGACACCTTGGTTAATTGCGATTAACTTATTGCCGAACTTGTTTTGTACCCAGTCACGCAGCAAATATCGGCTGCTTAAAAATGCTAGCGTTGCACCCACAGTACTGGCGAAAGAAACCAGTAATAAGCTCGTCCAAAAACCAAATAGAGCCGCACCAAGTAATGTAACCACAGCAGCACCAGGAATAGAAAAAGCGGTAATTGCAATGTAGGCAAAAAAGTAAATAGCTGCCGAAAAAACAAAGTTCTGATCGATGTATGTGGTCAGCGCTTCTTGTTGGGCTTTTGCATTTTCCAACGTTAAATACTGACTAAAGTTAACGCCTAAAAAGATAATGATCGCGACCAGTATTAGGCCTAATATCAGTTTCTTATTCATATTTATGATTCCAATTTGGGATATATGTAATAAGACAGAAGGAAAGTCGAAAAAATTTCACAAAAAAACCGCAGATTAGACTGCGGTTTTACAAGATAGTTTTTAAGGCCGACTTTTATTGGAGGCCGTTCATCAACTCATCTCGGCGAGCTTGAGGTACAACGCTCCAATGAGTACCGTTAATAGCCCCTTCTAGTGCCCATAACAGCTCAATGTTGACGGTTGCAGAGTGCGTATCTCTTATCGCTTTATAAGCGTTAAGTGCACCTTCCTCTTCCAGTTTTTCTACTGACTCAATGCCTGCTTTTTTCAGCATGCGTTCAGTCGCCAGTCGTAAGTTAGGCAAATCTTTTAAGCGATTAGGCTTTGTAGTTGCCTGCTGTTCTTTTTCAAGCTTTGCCTTTTTCAACGATTGGTTAGCTACTTCGATTAAGCGTTCGCTAGACTCCCATAAATCGTTGGAAATTGCGTAGTACTTTGTAACGACTGGGAAGCCACGTTTTTTATAAACGTAAGGCTTTAGCCCTTGTTTCTCGAAGTCAGATGAAGTTTGTTGGTCTGCTCTTATATGAAGCTGATTATTTACAACTAGTGCAAACATTGTTTCATCAGCGAATAGTCCGAAGCCACCAAACATTGAGCGCGACTTGATATTACCAAGTGCCTCAAATAGCTTCATAGAGTCTTTGAGTATCGGTTTATCCATGTTTTGTTATCTCGGTGTAATTAATATTACGCCACCAAAAGTCAGGTCCGAGAGAGTAGCAAACATGCGCAAAAGCAATGTCATTACAGGGTAAAGTCATCGCTTGCACACTTGCCATCGGTAACCCCGCTACCTTCCATATAGTACTATGGTTCAGGCCGGAGGCTTTGCGTCCCACCCTTTCGAATGGTTTGCCCTGTGCGTGACAGAGTGAGCATACTTCGTATATTGAATTAACATCACGTTTTACCCGTAAAAGTGTGATTTTGGTTCAATAAAAAGTGTCGACAAGCGCATGTTTGTGCATATTTGAGAATAAGGCGGGATGATCTCGAGGTTGTGAGGGAGTGTGATTTACCTACATATAAAACAGAGACTTAGAGATTCGAGGCTTTTTGTCTAACAAACCTAAGTCAGGGAAAAGTTATTTAGAGATAAAAAATAAGCGCCCTTTTAGAGCGCTTATTTGACATCGTTATATTTGGCGAATTTTAGTTCATTTTCTTCACGGTGTTTCGAATTACAAGCTCAGGTCGCATTTCGAAAATTCGCTTTTCGTGTTCTTTATCTTTGATTCGCTCAAGTAGGATCTCGAACGCATTTTTACCCACACGACGTTTAGGTTGGTGGATAGTTGTTAACGGTGGAGAGAAGTATTCCGCAAGCTCGATGTTGTCGTAGCCGATCACTGAAATATCATCAGGAACTTTGATGCCGTTTTGTTGTAGGCGGCTCATTAGGCCCAGAGCCATTGTGTCGTTAAAGCAGAATACCGCTGTCGGACGTTTGTCCATTGCTGTAATTTTATCTGCGACTAATACGGCCGTATCACATTCAAAGTTACCTTCAAGGATCCAATCTTCATTTACAGTTAGGTTTGCTTCGCTCATCGCGCGACGGAAACCTGCAATGCGCTCTTGGCAAGCAAGTTTTTCAAAGTGACCGCTTAGACAAGCAATATCAGTATGGCCATTGTCGATCAGATGTTTGGTTGCGATGTAGCCACCTTCTTCTGAGTTATCCATGATCTTGTCCGCTTGTGAGCTTTCTGGACCCCAATCCATGACCACTTTAGGAATGTCGGCATGACGGTCAAGCATCTCTTTAAGCTCTTCGGTTAAGTCAGAACACATCACTAGGATGCCATCAACACGTTTTTCAGCCAGCATACGGATGTAATCGCGTTGTTTTTCGTAAATCCCACCCGTATTACACAGAATCAGAGTGTAGCCTTGGCGGTAACAGTAGCTCTCAACCCCGTCAATCACTTCTGAGAAGAATAGGTTGGTTGACTGCGTTACTAACATGCCAATCGTACGAGTTGAGTTGCACTTTAGGCTGCGTGCAACAGCACTTGGCGCGTAATTCAACTCGTCCACGGCTTTCATTACTTTTTCTTGCGTTGCTTCTGCAACGAAACGCGTTTTATTGATAACGTGCGAAACTGTCGTAGTGGAAACGCCGGCTAAGCGAGCAACGTCTTTTATAGTGGCCATAAATGGTGTCCTGTATCGAGCTACTGAAATATGTCGTGTTGGATGTACCTGATGCTCTAATGGTTTACACCCAGCAATCTAAGGTTGGCGCTAAGTGTTTCGGCAGCGGTTGGTCCAAGCACGACAAAAGGGTACGTAGCAGCATCGGTCGATGAATTTTATCTTTTTTCTATCTGATTAGAAATTGCCATCAACCTGTTAAAAAACACAAAAACCGCTATATTTCAGCGGTTTACATATAAATCATATTTAATCGTTTGCGCTCACATTTTAGCCCTATGTGGACTGACTAGCAATGTTTTCAGCAAGAGATTTGTGTATTTGAAGTCACATTTTGACTGCTAAATAACCAAGCGTCTTTGAGCTAAGTTAAGGCAAACGAATAATATACCCAACTTACTTACATTCAGTTATTTCAGGTATACAGGAAGCCCGATAGGCGGGCTCCTTAAAAATAGGCGGCAATTATTCACCAAGAAGGTAAGCGCTGTCTAGTTTACAAAATGCAACTAATAGTTTCGCGACGCTCGAGTAGAACCCAAATTCGTCGAATTGTTTACATTTGTCTGCAAACTGAGGTAACCAAGACATCAACTGTTGCTGGATAAAGTCGTTTTGTTTAACGAAGGCTTCTTCCATGTGTTTTTCTTGCTCAAGTTCGTTTGAGCGGATGATCATGTTGCCGAGAAAGTCTAGTTCAACGGCTAAGTGGTCCGCTGGCTCTTTTAGATTTTCATCTACTTGAACGCCAAATTCTGCCATCAACTTTTCCATTTCCTCGGCGGGCTTGTCATTCAGCAAACCTGATTCACCGATGTACATCGATGCGTAAGGAAGAGCGCCGTATTTTTCTGTCTTCAAAAACAGTTCACAAAAGTCAGCAGCAAGCTCCAATTGAGCGTCTTCACGATCTTGCAATCGGTTTAGCGCATCAACTAGGCTATCAACGGCTGGTTTCAGCGACTCATTTTCACCTAAACCTGCTAGAAAACTGCGAATTTCAACACTGTGGTAGGCTTCCAGCTCTTTCTCTGTTAGCTCTTTTGCGAACAAGCTCGAAAACCACCAGTAAATTTCAGCGCGTTTTTCATTAAAAGCTTTCACTTCTTGCATCTTGGGCTCCTGAATGATGCTTCAAGTTGTGCATCACAAAGTCAATTAGGGATATCCCCTAAGTGTAATCAATTAAAATGAATAGCAGTAACTATAATTATTATGTTTTATGGTCAAAAATTAACGTTTATTAATAGCGATGGGTAAGCTTGTTTTGAATCAATAAAAACGCTAAATCTTGCTTTTTAATGTATCTATGACTAGAAATGTTACTAGTTATGAATAGAATACGTCTTGGATAATAAGAAGACAGAAAAGTGGTGTAAATGAGCTATCACGTATTAGTCGTAGAAGATGATGTTGTAACTCGTAGTAAGCTTGCGGGATATTTCCAAAATGAGGGTTACCAAGTCAGCGAAGCAGAGAGTGGCGCAGAAATGCGTGAGGTCCTGCAAGCGGGTGATGTAGACCTAATCATGCTGGATATCAACCTGCCGGGTGAAGACGGCCTGATGCTTACTCGTGAATTACGTAGCCAATCGGATATTGGTATCATATTAGTAACAGGACGCACGGATAGCATTGATAAAATCGTAGGCCTAGAAATGGGCGCTGACGATTATGTGACAAAACCTTTTGAACTGAGGGAATTGTTGGTTCGCGTTAAAAACTTGCTGTGGCGTATTTCAGCAGCGCGTAGCGGTAGCGCGAAAGCGAACGAAACCAGTGAAGAACATATTGTACGTTTTGGAGAGTGGACATTCGACATTCAACGTCGTGCGCTGAGCCGTAACGGCGAACCCGTAAAATTGACCAAAGCAGAATACGAACTTTTGGTGGCGTTATCGTCTTACCCTAACCAGGTGTTAAGTCGCGAGCGTATTTTGAATATGATCAGCCACCGAGTTGATGCTCCCAATGATCGTACTATTGATGTTCTTATTCGACGTATGCGCGCAAAAATGGAGTTTGATCCAAAGAACCCACAAATTTTTGTGACGGTGCACGGCGAAGGCTATATGTTTGCTGGTGATTAAACTGAACAAACCTAAGTCTTAAAAAAGAAAAAGGAGAGCTTCGGCTCTCCTTTTTTGTGGTTTCAAGATAGTACTACTTTGCTTCAACCATTGGTGTTTGGCCGACAGTATCACGCAACCTTTGCCAAATGCTGCCCAAGTACTCATGCCAATAAAGCTCTGTTTGTTCTAAGTAACGCGCTTTAGGTGAGTATTTATCCCAAGGTTGACTGATTTCGCTAATAGCTAAGAAGTTGGTCGGGGCTGGGATTGGTTTAATGCCTGCTGCGTTGAACTCATACAATGCACGGCTCATGTGGCTCGCAGAAGTGACTAACACAATCTCCTTTTGTTGAACGAATGCAGCCGCTTGACGCGCCTCTTCCCACGTATCTTTCGCATCTTCTAATAAAATGATATCGGATTTCGCGACTCCCAACGCAAGGGCAACGTTCGCCATCATTCTTGCGTGGCTAATTTCAGATCCGCCAGCATAGCCAGATAAAATTAATTTAGCACCTGGATACATTCTTAAAATACGAATGCCTTCAGTTAAGCGCATTAATGCTGCACGGCTTAACTGCGAGGTGGGTGGAATTTCGTCATCGATAACATGACCATTCCCTAAAACCATCACGTAGTCGATGGTGCCAGAAACTGGCAAAAAGGCTTTATGCTCTCGCTCTAATGGCATAAGAAGCTTGGTTGAAACAGGTTGGAAGGCAATAAGAAAAATGCCAACAAAAGAGAATAGAACAACGAAGCAGCCAGTTTTACGTTTTGTGGTAAAACTAATGAGAGCAAGACCCAACAAGCCTATCAGCAGCAATGCCGGAAGTGGCATAAGCAAGGCTGACACTACTTTTTTCAGCTCAAACATACATAAATAGTCCGAAAAAACATCAATTGATAATAAAAATGAGGGTACCCCTCTTTATTCCTGCTTTCCTTGTGCCAGAATAGCGGCACAATCCGTTATGATAACTCAGCAGAAGTGACAGAAGACCGCAATTTCGACGATATCGCCCACAAATTTGCAAAAAATATTTACGGCTCCGACAAAGGGGAGATCCGCCAAATCATTGTGTGGGAAGATTTTCTACAGATTCTAAGTGAATTAGATGCTGACCAGCAACCCCTAGAGGTGTTGGATGCTGGTGGTGGTTTGGCACAAATGTCGCAAAAGCTTGCTAAGCTCGGACATCGAATCGCTTTATGTGATCTATCTTCGGAAATGCTGCAGTTGGCTAAGCAGGATATTGAAAAAAACGGTTTGCTTGAGCAGTATCGCCTGATTCATTCGCCTGTCCAATCCATTGGTGAGCATATGGATGAACAGGTGGATCTTGTTATGTTTCACGCCGTCATGGAGTGGTTGGTCGATCCTAAGGCCGCACTTGAAACGGTACTAGAACAAGTAAAACCGGGAGGCATCGCGTCAGTGATGTTCTATAACCACCATGGTTTAGTCTATAAAAACGTGGTTTGTGGCAACATTCCTCATATATTAGACGGCATGCCTCACCGAAAAAGATTTAAACTACAGCCGCAAAAAGGCTTAAAACCTGAAGAAGTCTACCAATGGATAGAAGATTCAGGCTTTAGTATTTGTGGTAAATCTGGTATCCGCTCATTTAGTGATTACATAGGCAATATGCAATACATGGGCGATTACGAGTTTGAAGATGTGTTGGCGCTAGAAAAACAACTTTGTCGACAAGAGCCATACCTCTCATTAGGCCGCTACATTCATGTGTGGGCTAAAAAGAACGATAAACAGGAATAACAATGAGTGAGATGACTCTCAATGCTGCAGAGCAACCAATCGATGAGTTGGTTGGCTGGGTTAAGCAGCACGATTTCTCGTTGAACCTGACCACAGAGCGATTGGCATTCTTAATAGCCATTGCCGTACTGAGTAATGAAAGGTTCGATGAAGAATTGGGTGAAGGTGAATTGCATGATGCGTTTGCCATCGTCACTCGATTATTTGATGAGACTGGCGAAGCATCCGCTTTTCGTGCTAACAACGCCATCAACGAGATGGTAAAGCAGCGCCTTATTAGCCGTTTTGTCAGTGAGATTACTGATGGAGCGAGCATTTACCGCTTGTCGCCTTTAGCGATAGGAATTACCGATTACTACGTGCGTCATCGTGAGTTCTCGAAACTGCGCCTTTCTATTCAACTGTCTATGGTGGCAGATGAAATGGCGAAAGCGATTGAGGCAGCACAAAAAGGTGGCACACCGGGCCACTGGAAGAAAAACGTATACGGAGTTTTAAAATATTCTGTAGGCGAAATCTTCGATCAAATCGATCTTAACCAACGTGTGATGGATGAGCAGCAGCAATCTGTAAAACAACAAATTGCCGATCTGCTAAATAAAGACTGGCGCGAAGCGATCAACAACTGTGAAGCGCTCCTATCAGAAACATCAAGCACGTTGCGTGAACTTCAAGATACGCTGCAAGCCGCCAGTGATGAACTGCAAACTCAGATCCTAGATATTCAAGAAATTGTGTACGGCGATCCTGAGCTAGAGTTCATCGAAGAAGCGTTGTTTGGTCTGCAAATGAAGCTGGATCGAATCACAAGCTGGGGCCAGCAAGCGATTGACCTTTGGATTGGTTACGACCGACATGTGCACAAGTTCATCCGTACTGCAATTGATATGGATAAGAACCGTGCGTTTAGCTCGCGTCTACGTCAATCCGTCAAAGATTACTTCGATGCGCCTTGGTATCTGACTTATGCAGATGCGGAAAGGCTTTCTGACCTTCGTGATGAGGCGTTGGTGCTACGTGATGACGAAGTGACCGGCCAAGTTCCGATGGAAGTAGAGTATGAAGAATTTCAACAAGTCAATGATGAGTTGTCTGAACGAGTTGGTGACATGCTAAAAGCGCATAAAGATCAAGGCACGCCAATCGACTTGAGTGTGGTATTGCGAGATTACCTTGCACAGCATCCTTACACTCATCATTTTGATTTAGCTCGCATTATTGTCGATCAAGCTGTGCGTCTAGGGTATTCAGAATCGGATTACCAAGCGATTCAACCAGACTGGAAAGCGATCAACGAATTTGGGGCAAAGGTACAAGCGAATGTCATCGACCGATACTAATGAATACATGTCAGAGAATCTGGCAAAAGCAATCTCTAACCCTCTGTTCCCAGCGCTAGACAGCATGCTTCGGGCAGGGCGTCATATCTCAAGTGAAGATCTGGACAATCACGCGTTGTTGTCGGATTTCGAACTTGAGCTTTCTTCTTTCTACCAACGCTACAACACCGAATTGGTGAAAGCGCCAGAAGGTTTCTTCTACCTTCGTCCTCGTTCAACTTCTTTGATTGGCCGCAGTGTGCTTTCTGAGCTGGATATGCTGGTGGGTAAGGTACTGTGTTTCCTTTACCTAAGCCCTGAGCGTCTTGCGCACGAAGGTATCTTCACTAACCAAGAGCTGTACGACGAACTGCTTGCGCTAGCAGATGAAAACAAGCTGATGAAGCTGGTGACCAATCGTGCTACCGGTTCTGACCTTGATAAAGAAAAGCTGTTTGAAAAAGTACGTACGTCACTTCGTCGTCTACGCCGCCTAGGCATGATCATCAACATTGGTGAGACCGGTAAATTCAGCATCAGTGAAGCGGTATTCCGCTTTGGTGCCGATGTACGTATTGGCGATGATATGCGTGAAGCGCAGCTACGTCTGATCCGTGATGGTGAAGCGGTAGTGCACACCAAGGAGCCAAGCCAAGGCAGCCTATTGTCTGAAGAAGATCAAGACGACCAAGCCCAAGAAGAAACAACAGAAGAGGGTGAAGCATGAGCATGATTGAACGCGGTAAATACCAATCGCTGACCATGGTCAACTGGAACGGCTTCTTTGCCCGTACGTTTGACATCGATGGTCTGGTCACCACACTATCAGGTGGTAACGGTGCAGGTAAATCAACCACAATGGCGGCGTTCATCACCGCATTGATTCCTGACCAAACGCTACTGCACTTCCGTAACACGACAGAAGCGGGCAGCAGCCAATCGTCTCGCGATAAAGGTTTATACGGTAAGCTGCAGCCGGGCGCATGTTATGCGGCGCTAGATGTGGTGAACTCACGTAACCAACGCCTACTGTTTGCAGTAAAACTGCAGCAAGTTGCGGGTCGTGATAAGAAAGTAGACATCAAACCGTTTGTTATTCAAGGCCTTCCAAGCCATGTAAAACCAACAGATATTTTGGTTGAAAGCGTATCTGCGACTCAAGCTCGTGTACGTCAAATCAACGAAGTAAAAGAATCGATCGCGGAATTTGAAGGTGTTCAATTCAAAGCCTTCTCTTCTATTGTTGATTACCATGCGCAGATGTTTGAATTCGGTGTTATTCCGAAGAAACTGCGCAACTCTGGTGACCGCTCTAAATTCTACCGTCTGATCGAAGCATCGCTTTACGGTGGTATTTCAAGTGCGATTACGCGCTCGCTACGTGACTACCTTCTGCCACAAAACGGTGGTGTGAAGAAAGCGTTCCAAGATATGGAATCGGCGCTGCGTGAAAACCGCATGACGCTAGAAGCGATCAAAACTACGCAAGCAGACCGTGACTTGTTCAAGCACTTGATTACAGAGTCGACCAACTACGTGGCAGCAGACTATATGCGCCATGCCAACGAGCGTCGTAAAAAACTAGAACAGACACTGTCTTTGCGTTCAGAGTTATTTGGTTCTCGCGAGACCTTGATTGAGCAAAACAACCTGCTTAACCGCGTTCAAGAAGAGCTGGAACTGCTGAACGAATCAGAATCTTCTTTAGAGCAAGACTACCAAGCGGCTTCGGATCACTTGCAACTGGTGCAAAACGCGCTGCGTCAGCAAGAGAAGATCGAACGCTACCAAGAAGATCTTGAAGAGCTGAGCGAGCGTCTTGAAGAACAAATGATGGTAGTGGAAGAAGCGCAAGAACGCGTGATGATGGCTGAAGAGCAAGCGACCGTTGCAGAAGAAGAGGTGGACAGCCTTAAGACGCAACTTGCTGATTACCAGCAAGCTCTTGACGTTCAGCAAACTCGCGCGCTTCAATACCAACAAGCCGTTCAAGCGCTGGAGAAAGCGAAGCAGCTACTTGGCGATGACAGCCTAACGGCAGAATCCGCACAAGCGTTAGTGGCGGAGCTTAAAAACAAAGAGTCAGAAAATACCAATACGTTGTTGTCTGTGAAACATAAGCTCGATATGTCATCAGCTGCGGCAGAGCAGTTTGATACTGCATTGAAGCTTGTACAGAGCATCGTTGGCTATGTTGAGCGCAAAGAAGCCTCTGAGCACGCAAAATTGGCAATCGCTAAAGCTCGAGAATCACAGCAAATTGCACAAAACGAACAGCAATGGCGAGCGCAGCATCGCGATCTTGAGCGTAGCCTCAATCAGCAACGTCAAGCGCGTGAACTGGTTGCTGAATACAAAAAGCAATATCACGTCGAGCTAACCGATGAAGTTACGTTTGAACAAGAACGTGAACGTCATGCGATGCAAATCGAATCACTAGAGATAGCTCAAGAAGAAGTTCGTGATCAGCGTGGTGAACAGCGCCGTCTAGAGCAAAACGCGGCGGCAGAAATCAGTAAACTTGAAGCGATAGCGCCAGCTTGGATTGCGGCTAATGATGCGCTAGAGAAACTGAGAGAGCAGAGCGGGGCAGACCTTGAGGATCGCCATGCGGTAATGAACCACATGCAGGTTGTTCTTGAGCAAGAAAGGGAGCTGTCCTTAGCTAAAGATAAACTTGCTGAGCGTCGCAGTCAGCTTGACACTGAGATTGAACGTCTTGCTTCTCCTGGTGGTTCAAACGACCCTCGCCTGAAAGGTTTGGCTGATACTTTAGGCGGTGTATTACTGTCTGAGATCTACGATGACATCACGATTGATGATGCGCCTTACTTCAGTGCGATGTACGGTCCGGCTCGTCACGCTATCGTTGTTTCTGACCTGTCAGGTATCGAAGAGAAACTGGTAGAGCTAGACGACTGTCCAGAAGACTTGTACATCATTGAAGGTGACATCGATGCCTTTGATGACAGCTCGTTCGATGCAGAAGAGTTAGAGGGCGCGGTTTGTGTTCGCATGAACGATCGCCAAATGCGTTACTCTCGCTTGCCTGAGATCCCATTGTTTGGTCGTGCGGCCCGTGAGCAGCGTCTTGAGTTGCTGCGTAACGAACGAGAAGAAGTGGTAGAGAAACACGCAAAAGCGGCGTTTGATTCTCAGAAAATGCAGCGTTTGTACCAAGCATTTAACCAATTTGTGTCTAACCATATTCAAGTTGCTTTTGACGCCGATCCAGAACAAGCACTCGCAACCATTCGTGATAAGCGTAACCAAATCGCTCGCGTGCTGGCGGATCTGGATGCAAAAGAGCAGCAACAACGCTCTCAGCTTCAAACTAGTAAGCAAGCACTGTCTTCTCTGGACAAGCTAGCATCACACATGGTGCTTGTTGAAGATGAATCATTGCAAGCGCGTTTTGATGAGCTAGAAGAGAAAATCGCTCAGCTTGTAGAGGCGAAAAACTTCTTAAATAATCATGCAAAAGCCGTCGCGCAACTAGAGAATATTGCGTCTGCGCTTGATGCTGACCCAGAGCAATTTGATGCACTAGAAGCAGAATACAAAGCGGCAGATGAACAGTTACAAGATCTTAAGAAGCAAATCTTTGCACTCTCGGATCTGGTTGAACGTCGTCACTACTTCGCTTACTCAGACTCGGTTGATCTTCTGAACAAAAGTAGCGAACTGAGTGAGCAGCTAAAAGCGAAGTTGGTTCAAGCTGAACAGACTCGTACTCGTTCTCGTGAAGAGTTGAAGCAAGCACAAGGACAAATGAACCAATACAACCAAGTATTGGCGTCTTTGAAGAGTTCGCATCAAGCTAAGCAAGAAACCGTACAAGAGTTCAAACAAGAGCTGCAAGAGTATGGCGTAAATGCCGACGAAGGTGCGGAAGAGCGTGCAATGCGCCGTCGTGACGAGCTGCACGAACGCTTACATACTTCACGTAGTCGTAAGAGTGAATACGAGCGCACGATAACGTCGACCGAGCTTGAGATGAAAGGCTTAGCGAAACGTCTGAAGAAAGTGCAGAAAGAATACGCAGAGCTGCGCAAATTTGTCGTTGCAGCGAAAGCGGGTTGGTGTTCAGTACTTCGCTTAGCGCGTGAAAACGATGTTGAGCGTCGTCTACACAAGCGCGAACTGGCTTACATGTCGGCGGATGAATTGCGTTCGATGTCGGATAAATCATTGGGTGCGCTGCGTTTAGCGGTTGCGAACAATGACGACTTGCGTGATGCGCTGCGTCTATCAGAAGACAACGCACGTCCAGAGCGTAAAGTTCTGTTCTACATTGCTGTTTACCAACACCTTCGTGAGCGTATTCGCCAGGACATCATCCGCACTGATGACCCAGTAGAAGCGATCGAAGAGATGGAAGTGGAACTGGCGCGTCTAACGGAAGAGCTAACGCAACGTGAAAACCGTCTAGCGATCAGCTCTGAGTCGGTAGCGAGCATCATCAAGAAGACGATTCAGCGTGAGCAAAACCGTATTCGTATGCTGAACCAAGGTTTGTCGAATATCTCGTTCGGTCAGGTGAAGGGCGTACGTCTAAACGTGAAAATTCGCGAAAGTCACGAAGTGCTACTGAACGGTCTAGCGACACAACAAGAGCAGCATAAAGACCTGTTTGAATCGACTCGCTTTACCTTCTCTGAAGCAATGGCGAAACTGTTCCAACGTGTGAACCCACATATCGATATGGGTCAACGTTCTCCTCAGGTTCTGGGTGAAGAGCTACTGGATTACCGTAACTACCTAGAGCTAAGTGTAGAAGTGAACCGTGGTACAGATGGTTGGCTACAGGCCGAGTCTGGCGCGCTATCAACAGGTGAAGCGATCGGTACCGGTCAGTCAATTCTATTGATGGTCGTGCAAAGCTGGGAAGAAGAGTCTCGTCGTCTGCGCAGCAAAGACATTGTGCCTTGTCGTTTGCTCTTCTTGGATGAAGCAGCGCGTCTGGATGCTAAATCGATCGCGACATTGTTCGAATTGTGTGACCGTCTGGATATGCAACTTCTTATCGCGGCACCAGAAAACATCAGCCCAGAGAAAGGGACTACCTACAAGTTGGTGCGTAAGGTGTTTAAAGACCATGAGCACGTACACGTAGTTGGTCTACGTGGTTTTGGTCAAACGGATAAGCCTAAGACCGAAGCGCAAGAGATGATCGAAGAGTTTGAATCGTAAACTTCGAATCTAGCAAAACGCCCGCATTTATTGCGGGCGTTTTTGTATTTGTTAGCGGGAGGCTTCAAAGCGTATAAAATAAGCCGAGACTGTAGGACGACAGTCTCGGCTTATTAATAGAACTTAGCGGGGAGGCTAAGTTTTATTCCTCTGAAATATCGTCTCTGATATCGATCATTTCAGCAAGCTCTTCAAGTGCTTGGACAGAAAGCTCAGACAAGCGTTGTAAATGCTGGTCTAAGCTCTCTTGTTCTTCAAGCTCTGGTTCATCGTTATCTGTTTCTTTTGTTAGCATTTCTCAACCTCTCAAGTTGAGTAAGGGGAGACCTCATCATACTCAAAAGTTAAAGGAGAAAAGAAACGATCTATGTTGATTCTGTTAGCTCGATCATTGATTCAAGTTATAGGTGAGATAGGTTTGTTTAATAAGATGAGTAGGTAGACGGTTTTGGAAACGGAAACAAAAAACGCCAGCAATCCGAACAATTACTGGCGAATGATATTATGATTGGCGATTAGAACTGCGGTTTTACCCCAAACTGCTCTGCTGCGTAGGCGACACGTTCAATCGGCTTTGGATACTCGGCAGGTGTGCCGAGGCTCTCTATGTGTTTCAAACGAGGAAGCAAGCCTGCACCATTAGCGATTTGGATTGCTAAGCCAGGACGAGCGTTGAGCTCTAAAACCATAGGTCCTTCCTCTTTATCTAACACCATATCAGTGCCCATGTATCCCAACCCAGTCATCTCCCACGCACTAGACGCAAGCTCAAGCAAGCGCTCCCAGTGCGGGACTTGGAGGGTAGAAAGGTCTTTGCCGGTATCCGGATGGTGGGTGACTGGATGGTCGAATTGCACCGCTCGGATTGCTTTACCTGTGGCGATATCAATGCCCACGCCCACAGCGCCTTGGTGTAGGTTTGCTTTACCGTCCGACGCCGCCGTAGAACAGCGCATCATTGCCATAACAGGGTAGCCTTTAAATACGATGATTCGAACATCAGGCACACCTTCATAACTGAAGCCATCGAAACAATCATCAAACTTAATCAGGTTCTCAACGACTGCGACGTCGTTTTTACCACCAAGAGAGAAAAGGCCAGCAAGCGCATTACTGATATGACGTTCAACTTCGTCCTTACCAATTGTAGAGCCGGAAGGTTTGGTATAGACCCCATCTTTATGCGAGGTAATAACCAAAATACCCTTACCACCACTACCTTGAGCGGGCTTGATAACAAAACCAGGCCAATCTTGCACCATCTTATGGATGGTCTTTACTTCTGCTTGGTTATGAATAACGCCGATCAGGGCAGGGACTGTCGCCCCTGCTGCCTGCGCAATGATTTTAGTCTTGAGCTTGTCATCAACTAACGGGTATTTAGAACGATCATTGTAACGGCCGATATAACTGTGGTTACGTTTGTTCATCCCCATAATGCCTTTATGGCGAAGCTTAGACGGCGAAGTAAAACTTTCGAACATCGTTTAGTCCTCCGCTAGTGGTTTGAAGCGTCGTAGCTCAGTGAGGCGGTAACCTGTGTAAGTACCTAGTAATAGAATACCGGCCAGAACAATCAACTGTAGACCAATGAAGTTAAAGGTTAGGTGCTGAATGTATGAGTTCGTCATCGCTAAGTAAACCAATACTGCGGTGAGCAGTGAGCCCCCACCTTGCAGAGCGACTTCTTTCGCGCCTTCTTCTTCCCATAGGATAGACATACGTTCAATTGTCCAAGACAAGATGATCATTGGGAAGAACGTAATTGTTAAGCCTTCCGTTAAGCCCATCTTAAATGCGACAACTGTGAACACCGAAATGATCATAATAACGGTAATAATGACCGCAGATATCCGTGCTACAAGCAGTAAGTTCAACCTCGATAAGTAACTTCGAATAATCAAGCCTGTGCCAACGATCAGTAAGAAACCGACAATACCCGTTAATAGCTGGGTTTGAACAAACGCAACAGCAATCAGTACTGGCATGAAAGTACCGGATGTTTTTAGACCGATAATCACACGCAAGAACACCACGATAAGGGCACCGATAGGGATCAGCATGATGGTCTTAAACATTGCTTGTTCTTCAAGAGGCAAGCTATGAATTGAAATATTCAGCAGCCCATCAGCTTCTATCTTGTTGTTCGTCGCTTGCTGTGGAGTCATTTCTTGCTTGATCATTGAGAAATGAACTTGGCTATTTTTACCACCAACAAGATCAAGCAGGGATACATTCGACTCATCCCAAACTAATAAGTTTGGTTTCACGGCTTTCTGTTCGGAATTTGGTGAGAACAGTACCCAATCTTTACCTGACCAAACCTGAACCATTGGTTGAATGGTTTGGCGTCGACGGCCATCTTCTAGTTCGATAACACCGACGGTTTTGCTCTGTATACCTGCGGTAAGCAAAATATTATGTAGTGCATCAGTACGGCTGAAGTCATTCAGTAGTAGCGATGAATTTTGACTGTCTGGGTCATTAAGCGCTTTGATGAGCTCACGAGTGAAGGTCACATTGTCGGCAGAGCGACTCATCGCACGCTCAACAAGGGCATTTGCCGCCGCGGCTTGTGGCGCTGATAGCGTTGGTGGCGTAATGTCTTCCGTTGGTGGTAGAGGCGTAACTTTAGCCTGAGGGTCCACTAAGAACTGCGCTTTGTAGTAAATGGTTTGAGGACCTTTGGCCTGACGAATTGACCACTCGGCACGACGTCCAGAATCAGAATTAATGTAGGAAACGCCATAACCAGAAGAGGAAGCGGATTCACCGATAAGCGTATAACCACTTTGTGTATGAGGTGCTGCGAGTGAAGCTTTGACTTCATTGCCGTTAGCATTGAACTCAATACGTGCCTCTACATCCCATACCTGACGAGTTTCGCCTGGTGTCCAAGGCACGCCGTAGTTTTCATGTCTGAAAACACTCAAAGCAATGCCCGCAATCACCAATAAGATGATTGAAAGGTAAAACGGTATTTTTGACGTCATAATCTACCTTATTATTTTTTATCTTCGTCCGTTTGGATATAGGTACGACTTACATCGACAAGTGCGATGTCGCGCATAAATTCTCTACCCAGTAAAATAGGATGGTTCATATGCGAGCGATCTGCCAACGTAAATTGCGCTTTTTCATGAATTTTTCCAACGCGCACCCAAAGTTCGACTACAGCGCGACGTTCTAGTTCTTCACTGGTAACTTGGCGAATTTTTACGTAACGAATGACTGGCGCTTCGATCCAAGTATTTTTTTCTTCTTCAGATTTACTGGTATCTGCCAGGTGGAATCGAACCCAGTTTTTGCCGTTTCTTTCGAACTCTTCAATATCAACTGCATTTAAAGATGAGGTTGCGGCACCGGTGTCGACACGTGCATCAAAAGTCTGCTTAATGGAGTCGATAGTGACCTTTTCAATTGAGCCAAGGACAATATCATGAGTTGGTGTTGGTTCCACAGGAGCAGGAGATTGGACAATAATCGGCTCTTTTGGCTTTTTCACTTCTGCCATTGCTTCATCACGAAATGTCAGAAGTTCAACCTGTAGTTTATCGACTTGTTCTTCAAGGCTGTCGATATAGTCCGATTGGTTGCTGAGCTGAAGCTCTAAGTTAGTAATGCGATTATTGACATTCGCTTCTGAAGTTTGAATAGCCGCTAACGTTTCTTGGTGGTACTGTTCGCCTTTGGTTAGTGAGCATCCAGATAGTAAGGCGATGGCAACAATCGGGGTCAATCGTAATAACATTGAAAACCTTGGGATTGGATTAAGTTGTTTATTTTTTAGGAGTTTAGCTCATATCGATAAAGCCTCACAAGTAAGAATGTTTCTCTATTACTTATTGTTTGAGGAATAGTGATGAAAAGCTAAAAATCAAGGACATAAAAGCGCATCCTTATTTAGAGCGTGCTTATGTTTTGATGTAACAAATGGACTCGAAAAACAAACACGCTCAGTACGAGGAAAGAGGGTAATGTCTTAACTCGTAAAATGAGTTAAGACAATGTCAGGAATCTCAGCGAATTATGGTTTGCGAGCGACAAGAACCGCGCGGCGAGGGGCAGGGTAACCTTCTACAGTCTTGCTTGGGTCGTTCGGATCTAGATAGTCTGGCAGAGAGTTATGCGTCATCCAATCTGTGGTACGTTGTTCATCAACCGAAGTGACGTTTTCATCAACGATGCGTACATCTTCAAATCCTACCAACTCTAACCACACTTTCAGCGCTTTTGCTGAAGGGAAGAAATAGACATTGCGCATTTGTGCGTAACGAGAAGTTGGAACCAACACTGAATTCTCATCACCTTCAATCACTAGTGTTTCTAGTACGAGTTCACCACCGGACACTAATTGATCTTTTAGCTGCACCAAGTGATCCAGTGGAGAGCGACGGTGGTAAAGCACGCCCATGCTGAATACCGTGTCGAACGCTTCTAACTTAGGTAGTTGTTCAATACCCAACGGCAGTAGGTGCGCACGTTGGTCATCTCCCATGAGTTTACGAATTGCTTCGAACTGAATTAGGAACAGGTGAGATGGATCGATACCGACGGTTAAGCGTGCACCTTCACCCAGCATACGCCACATGTGGTAGCCGTTACCACAACCAACATCGAGTACGCTGCGGTTCTTTAATGGAGAAATATGCGGAAGCACGCGGTCCCATTTCCAATCACTGCGCCACTCAGTATCAATATGAATGCCGTGTACGTGGTATGGCCCTTTGCGCCATGGGTGGAATGTACGAAGTAAGTTCTCTAATTTCTTCAGCTCACCTTCATGGAAAGGAGTGTCGTTGCTGATGGTCACGGAATTCTTGATGTCAATTTGATCCGGTGAGCCTTCTGGAATCTTGTTCAGTGCTTTCAACCAGCGACCAAAGTCACCGTGCTCTGCATTTTGCCAATCCGTTAGCTGTTGTGGTAGCACATTGAGCCAAGGTTGAAGACGTGTGTCTTGGGCAATCAATTGGTAGAAGTTTGCAAAGTTAAACATAGTTAGTTAATCGCTGAGTTGATGGTATTAAAATTATTAAATAACAGCCTAAATCGGCGTGATTCAGGGCATTTATATGCAAGGTTTATTTAATTGCGAACATAGAGCCAAAGTTAAAGCATTGGAACCAAACATCGTAGCTAGAAAAGCCAATTTTAGCGAAACGCTCTTTATGCTCTTTCTTTGAATCTGGGCGCATTACGTTTTCTATCGCGCTGCGCTTTTGGCTGATTTCTAGTTCGCTATAACCATTTGCACGTTTAAAGTCGTGGTGAAGGTCAATTAATAGCTCGTTTGACACTTCATCTTCGAAGACGAATTTCTCCGACAAAATCAAAATTCCGCCTGGACGTAGACCCGCGTAGATTCGTTCAAGCAGGGCGTAACGATCGTCTGGAGAAAGAAATTGCAGAGTAAAGTTCAGTACGACAACCGATGCGTTTTCAATATCGATATTACGGATATCCGCTTCAACCACATCTACAGGAGTATCGCTTCGGTACGCGTTTACATGTAATTTGCAACGCTCAACCATTGCAGGTGAATTGTCGACCGCAATGATCTTACAGCCTTCTTGTTTGATATGACGACGCATAGACAGCGTAGCAGCGCCCAAAGAGCAACCTAGGTCGTAGATGTTTGAGTGAGGTTTTACAAAACGTTCTGCCAGCATACCAATTGCAGAAATAATGTTGCTGTAACCCGGCACCGATCGTTGAATCATGTCAGGAAATACTTCCGCTACGCGTTCATCGAACGTGAAATCCCCAATTTTATCGATTGGAGCCGAAAAAATAGTATCTGGATTGCTCTTAGGGTTCATAACCAAGTCTCTGCATACAAGCCGCCTGAAAACGTCAGGCACCAAAAAAGGCGCGTATTTTATGGGAATTTCACGCCTCTGTCATGTGTTGCGTTAGAACATCTGCAACTGCGAGTTGCCATCGTTAGCCGGGAAAGAGGCTAAGTCAGGAAGTGTTATACGCTTTTGTATGTCTTTATACAGATTGGCTGCCAACTCCGGCGCAATTATATTGTCCGCAGTATGGATCATGACATACGGCTGTTTACCTTCTGCAATCCATTGCGGCAACTTGCTGAGCCATGGTGTAAAAAACTCGTAATTTTGCTGTTCTTCTGGATGACCAATAAAGCGAATCAAAGGGTGTGAAGCGGTAGCAATGGCGTGGACTGGTACTCTTGGTTTTTTCATTTGCGCATCAATGATCGCTTCATTGTTTGGCTTAGCGGCAAAGACAGGGCGGCTATCCATAATAATGCGGTCAATGTTATTTTCTACTAACCATTGGTTAAGCGCTCGCTCTTCTTCACCTTTGGAGAAAAATGCCATATGACGAACCTCAACACCAAGAGGGAAGTTAGGTGGAAAGCTCGCACAGAAATTTTTCAGTCGATCAAGGTGCTCAGGACCAAATGCGGCTGGCAATTGAATTGTCCATTGCCCCACACGGTCATGCAACGGCTCCATGACTTTCATGAAGTCTCTCAGTTGTTCGCTGCAACCTCTTAGCATTTGCTCATGAGTGATGGCTTTAGGAAGTTTGAAAGTAAAGCGAAAATCATCGTGGGTTGCTGCTCTCCAGTTTTGCACCGTGTTGAGCGTCGGCGTGGCATAAAATGTCGTGTTGCCTTCCACGGTATGGAACACCTGTGCATACTTTTCTAAACGTTCAGCGGGCTTTGTCCCGCTGCCGTAAAAGCTTTGTTGCCATTGATTGTGCGACCACATCGTCAATCCAAGTCGAAGAGGTAAGTTATCCATTATTCTTTACTGCTTGCTACTCGTGTGAATACTTTACGAGAGTTTTGCTGAAATAGGTAATTTCACGCTATAATCCCCACCAATTTTTTCGCTTTGGTGCGCTTTTGAACATTTGTTGTACTAAAAAGCACCAGTGAATGATAAAACACACTTAATTGTATGTTGAGTAGTCGATTTTCGTGGACATTCAGCGTATAACTGAATCTTTACTCTGCTTGGCAATGAGGCTGACAGAGCGTAGTTAACAACATTTGAGAGATTGGGAATTTCATTATGCGTACCCATTACTGTGGTCACCTGAACAAGTCCCTTGCAGGACAAACTGTAGAACTTTGCGGCTGGGTTAACCGTCGTCGTGATTTAGGCGGTCTTATTTTTATTGATATGCGAGATCGCGAAGGTATCGTTCAGGTAGTTGTAGATCCAGATATGGCGGATGCGTATGAAGTGGCTAACACACTTCGTAATGAATTCTGTATCAAACTAACGGGTGAAGTACGCGTTCGTCCAGAAAGCCAAGCAAACAAAGACATGGCAACAGGTGAAGTTGAGATCCTTGCGACAGGTCTTGAAATCATCAACCGCAGTGACGTTTTGCCTCTAGACTTCAACCAAAAGAACTCTGAAGAGCAACGTCTGAAGTACCGTTACTTAGACCTTCGTCGTCCAGAAATGAGTGACCGCATCAAGCTACGTGCTAAAGCATCTAGCTTTGTTCGTCGTTTCCTAGATGACAACGGCTTCCTAGATATCGAAACACCAGTACTAACGAAAGCGACACCAGAAGGTGCGCGCGACTACCTAGTACCTAGCCGTGTTCACAAAGGCAGCTTCTACGCGCTTCCTCAGTCTCCACAGCTATTCAAACAGCTTCTAATGATGTCTGGTTTTGACCGTTACTACCAAATCGTTAAGTGTTTCCGTGATGAAGACTTACGCGCTGACCGTCAACCAGAATTCACTCAAATCGATATCGAAACGTCTTTCATGACGGCTGAGCAAGTACGTGAAGTGACGGAAAACATGGTTCGCGATATGTGGCAAGAGCTACTAAACGTAGACCTAGGTCAGTTCCCAGTAATGCCATTCAGCGAAGCGATTCGCCGTTTCGGTTCTGACAAGCCAGATCTACGTAACCCACTAGAGCTAGTAGACGTTGCTGACCTAATGAAAGACGTTGAGTTCAAAGTATTCTCTGGCCCAGCAAACGACGAGAAAGGCCGCGTTGCCGTTATTCGCGTTCCAGGTGGTGCATCTTTGACTCGTAAGCAAATTGATGGCTACGGTGAATTCGTTGGTATCTACGGTGCGAAAGGTCTAGCTTGGATGAAGGTTAACGACCGTGCAGCAGGCATGGAAGGTATCCAATCTCCAGTAGCTAAGTTCCTAAACGAAGATGTGATCAACGCTATCCTAGATCGCACTCAAGCGGAATCTGGCGACATCATCCTATTTGGCGCTGATAAAGCGGGTATCGTTGCAGAAGCTATGGGTGCACTGCGTCTGAAGCTAGGTAAAGATCTAGAGCTAACTGACGAATCTGCATGGGCTCCATTATGGGTTGTTGACTTCCCAATGTTCGAAGAAGATGACGAAGGCAACCTACACGCGATGCACCACCCATTCACATCACCTCTAGGTGTGACTGCGGAAGAGCTAAAAGCGAACCCAGCTGCGGCAAACTCTAACGCTTACGATATGGTTCTAAATGGTTACGAAGTTGGCGGCGGTTCTGTTCGTATCCACAACGCAGATATGCAAGAAGCCGTATTTGATATTCTAGGCATCACACCTGAAGAGCAACAGCTTAAGTTCGGCTTCCTGCTTGATGCACTAAAATTCGGTACGCCTCCACACGCTGGTCTTGCATTCGGTCTTGACCGTCTAGTGATGCTGCTATGTGGTACCGAGAACATCCGTGATGTTATTGCATTCCCGAAAACAACAGCAGCGGCGTGTCTACTAACAGACGCACCAAGCATTGCGAACCCAGCAGCGCTAGAAGAGTTAGCAATCGCAGTGACTGCAGCGAAAGAAAAAGACGCAGAATAAGCGCACAACATTTGAAGAAAACTCCCGCAACTGCGGGAGTTTTTGTTTAAATAAACCCAAGAAACTTCCAAAGCAATTTCCCAAGCAACGCTTTTTAGCTCATGTTTGCTATTAAGCGTCAAAATACATTAAAAGGTGAATTATGGCAGGTCATAGTAAATGGGCGAATATTCGTCACCGTAAAGCAGCGCAAGATGCGAAGCGCGGCAAAATCTTTACCAAATTAATCCGTGAAATCGTTGTTGCGGCAAAAGAGGGAGGCGGTGAGCCAGAAAATAACCCACGTTTGCGAGCTGCAATTGATAAAGCGTTGTCTAACAACATGACGCGTGACACTGTCAACCGCGCTGTCAGCCGAGGTGCTGGTGGTGAAGGCGATGACAATATGGAAACCGTAATCTATGAAGGTTATGGTCCGGGTGGCACTGCAGTCATGGTCGAATGTATGACGGATAACCGAAATCGCACAGTATCTGGCGTACGCCATGCGTTCTCGAAGTCAGGAGGCAATCTGGGTACGGATGGTAGTGTAAACTATCTTTTCGACAAGAAAGGCGTGATCTCATACGCCCCAGGTTTAAATGAAGATACGGTGATGGAAGTGGCGTTAGAAAGTGGCGCTGATGACATCGAAACATCAGAAGATGGCTCGATTGATGTTTACACCGCGCCAAGCGATTTTGGACTCGTAAAAGATGCCCTTGATGCCGCAGGTTTTGAGGCGGAGAACGCCGAAGTGTCGCTTATCCCTTCAACGAAAGCAGAACTGGATGTGGACACTGCGCCAAAACTGCTCCGTTTGATTGACGCTTTAGAAGATCTGGACGATGTTCAGGAGGTTTATCACAACGGTGACATCTCTGATGACGTTGCGGCCTCTCTAGAGTAAACTCAATGTGCAGTGAGCGGTATTCGCTCCGAAATTAGAAAGTAATAATAAGAAATTGAGGCCGCATTCGGCCTCATTTTTAGGAACATTCATGTCAATTATTTTGGGCATTGACCCAGGTTCACGCATTACCGGTTATGGGGTCATTCGTCAAAATGGACGCCATTTGCAATACCTTGGTAGTGGTTGTATTCGTACTTCAGAAAAAGAACTTCCGGGCCGTCTTAAGCAGATTTACGCTGGCGTCACGGAAATCATTACTCAGTTTCAACCGGACGTATTTGCGATTGAACAAGTGTTTATGGCTAAAAATGCGGATTCAGCATTAAAGCTTGGCCAGGCTCGTGGCAGCGCAATTGTTGCTGCGGTGAATGCAGAGTTGCCGGTATACGAATACGCCGCGCGTCTTATTAAGCAAGCTGTAGTCGGTACTGGTGGTGCGGACAAAGCGCAAGTTCAACATATGGTTCAGCAGATGCTTAAACTGCCCGCCAAGCCTCAAGCGGATGCAGCCGATGCTTTAGGTGTGGCGATTTGTCATGCCAATACGAACAAAACCCTCGTTGCCTTAGCGGGCAAAGCAACCAGTGCCAGAAAAGGGCGCTACCGATAAAATTAACTGGATGTCTATCCAGTTCTTTATTATCCTGTCGCAAATTCATTTCCAAAGAGTATTTATAGTGATTGGACGTCTTCGTGGCACACTGATTGAAAAACAACCACCTGAAGTATTAATTGAAGTTAATGGCATTGGTTATGAAGTACAGATGCCAATGAGCTGTTTTTACGAGCTGCCAAATGTTGGCGAAGAAGCCATTATTTATACTCACTTTGTCGTCCGTGAAGATGCACAATTGCTATACGGTTTCAACACAGTAAAAGAACGAGCACTTTTCCGTGAAGTGATCAAAGCCAATGGCGTTGGTCCTAAACTCGGTCTTGGTATTCTCTCTGGTATGACAGCAACGCAATTTGTTACTTGTGTGGAACATGAAGACGTTTCTACGCTGGTTAAGCTTCCAGGCGTTGGCAAGAAAACCGCAGAGCGATTGGTTGTTGAAATGAAAGACCGCTTGAAAGGGTGGGGCGCTGGCGATCTATTTACACCATTTACGGATGCTGCTCCTGCGGATTCTGGTTCGACATCCAACAACGCGGAAGAAGAGGCAATTAGCGCGCTTCTAGCTTTGGGTTACAAGCCGACTCAAGCGTCGAAAGTGGTGTCTCAAATTGCTAAACCGGACATGAGCAGTGAGCAAATGATCCGTGAAGCTCTAAAATCAATGGTGTAACGCTGGTTTCACAGTGAGCATTTGCTCAAGATAACTCACTCTCTAAGGTTAATGCCAGTCGCTTAACGATGTTTTTGTGTCATTCCAGCGAGCCTTGGTGAGACCAGGAATCTAATAGCAGCACGCTGAGCGGTTAATGAAACAATTTGACCATAAACCGCTCGGATAGAAGATCCTGTATCACGCTCCTTCGTCGCTGTACAGGATGACGAGATACAGAAATATGCCACTTGCTGTTAAACGAGCGGCATTATTCTCTCAGGTAACCATTTTTCAAGGTAAAAAGATGATTGAAGCCGATCGTTTAATCGCGCCAGAAAACCCTGCCTTTCGTGATGAAGATGTCATTGACCGTGCTATTCGACCAAAGAAGTTGGCGGATTACCAAGGTCAGGACCACGTTCGTGACCAAATGGAGATCTTCATCAAAGCTGCTCAGTTACGTAGCGAAGCACTTGATCACCTTTTGATTTTTGGTCCTCCAGGTTTGGGTAAAACCACACTTGCGAATATCGTTGCCAATGAAATGGAAGTGAACATTCGCACCACTTCGGGCCCTGTACTTGAGAAAGCAGGGGATTTAGCCGCGTTACTAACCAACCTAGAAGAAAACGATGTGTTGTTCATCGATGAGATTCACCGCTTAAGCCCGATGGTTGAAGAGGTGCTGTATCCGGCGATGGAAGATTATCAACTGGATATTATGATCGGTGAAGGTCCGGCCGCTCGTTCTATTAAGATCGATTTGCCGCCGTTTACTTTGATTGGTGCAACGACCCGAGCGGGCTCTTTAACGTCACCATTACGAGACCGTTTTGGTATTACTCAGCGTCTTGAATTTTATAAGATAAAAGACCTACAAGATATTGTGCAGCGCAGCGCGGATTGTTTAGGTTTGTCAATGGAACCTGAAGGCGCATTGGAAGTGGCAAGACGTGCACGTGGCACACCACGTATTGCTAACCGTCTACTACGTCGTGTTCGCGATTATGCGGAAGTGAAAGGAAATGGTCACATTTGTGCAGAGGTTGCCGACAAAGCGCTGAATATGCTTGATGTGGACGCCGAAGGTTTCGATTACATGGACCGCAAACTACTACTCGCAATTATGGAGAAATTTGGTGGTGGTCCGGTCGGACTCGATAACATGGCGGCAGCGATTGGTGAAGAAAAGGATACCATCGAAGACGTTCTTGAGCCTTATCTTATTCAGCAAGGTTATTTACAACGCACTCCACGTGGAAGAATCGCGACAGATCGTGCGTATTTGCATTTCGGAATTGAAAAATAAGATTCCCTCGCTGGGCCTTTGCGGCCCAGTGCTTCATTAAAGTTGACCAAACTCACATTTTTTGAATTTCTTCTCATACCAGTTTAGTAAGTAAAAAGCATTGATTGTTAACTCTATGTTTGCTCACAACTGGTTAATTTCTCTCCTGATTACTCTCTCTTAACATCCGTATCTAATACTGGTTGATCTGGATCAATGTGATGGATTTTTGTGCAAATTCCGCGCATAAACATTGATGTATATCAAAGCGCATTCCGGCTATAAACCTTTTGAAACAATCTGTTTTTACAAGTAATATTAGCCCTAGCTATATTAGCTGATGCTTAACAATTAACTAACCAATGAAGCACATTTTTGCAACAATGAGTTGTGATAATTCAACATTTTTCAAGTGTAAATAACACTTGAATATGGATTGCAATATGTAGAGAGTGTCATTCAGCCGACACATAGGAGTTACCATGATTGACGTAGTTGATCTATCGCGGTTGCAGTTTGCACTGACAGCGATGTATCACTTCCTATTCGTACCATTGACCCTTGGTATGGCCTTCCTTCTGGCCATTATGGAATCGATGTACGTAATGACGAACAAGCAAATCTACAAGGACATGACCAAGTTCTGGGGTAAGCTATTCGGTATTAACTTTGCACTTGGTGTGGCGACAGGCCTTACCATGGAATTCCAGTTTGGTACGAACTGGTCTTACTACTCCCACTATGTAGGTGACATCTTCGGTGCGCCGCTAGCGATCGAAGCCCTTGTCGCATTCTTCCTGGAGTCAACTTTTGTTGGTCTATTCTTCTTCGGGTGGGATCGTCTATCTAAACGTCAACACTTAGCGGTTACCTGGCTTGTGGCGCTGGGCTCTAACTTCTCTGCACTTTGGATTCTTATCGCAAACGGCTGGATGCAAAACCCAGTAGGCGCGGACTTCAACTTCGAAACTATGCGAATGGAAATGGTGAGCTTCTCTGAAGTTGTACTAAACCCAGTTGCTCAGGTTAAGTTCGTGCATACGGTTGCTTCTGGTTACACTTGTGGCGCAATGTTTATTCTAGGCATCAGTTCATACTACCTATTAAAAGGTCGTGACATTGCGTTTGCTCGTCGTTCATTTGCTATCGCTGCTTCTTTCGGTATTGCGGCTATCTTATCTACCATCGTTCTTGGCGATGAATCTGGCTACGAGCTTGGTGAAGTTCAAAAAGTGAAGCTTGCTGCAATTGAAGCAGAGTGGCACACAGAACCAGCTCCAGCAGCGTTTACGTTGTTTGGTGTTCCTAACCAAGAAACCATGCACACAGATTACGCAATCAAGATCCCTTACGTAATGGGTATCATCGCGACACGTTCTTTTGATGAGCAAGTAACAGGTCTTCGTGACCTACGTGATGAGCACGTCGATCGTATTCGTGACGGTATGTACGCTTATGAACTTCTTGAGAAGCTTCGTGCGGGCGACAAGTCAGAAGAAAACATGACTGCGTTTGATGAAGTGAAGGGTGACCTAGGTTACGGTCTACTTCTAAAACGCTACACAGACAATGTTGTTGATGCGACAGAAGAGCAAATCCAAGCTGCTGCGGATGACTCAATCCCAACAGTATGGCCGCTATTCTGGTCATTCCGTATCATGGTTGCTTGTGGTTTCATCATGTTGTTTGTCTTTGGTGCGGCGTTTATCCAAACGTGTCGTCAGAAGATTGAACAGAAACAATGGATTCTTAAAGCTGCACTATTCAGCATCCCACTACCGTGGATTGCGATTGAAGCGGGTTGGTTCGTCGCTGAGTACGGTCGTCAGCCATGGGCTGTTGGTGAGATTTTACCAGTGCATGTTGCAGCTTCTGCACTAACTGCTGGTGAAATCTGGACTTCACTATTCGCAATTTTGGCGCTATACACGGTATTCCTGGTTGCAGAAGTTTACCTAATGTTGAAATTCGCTCGTAAAGGCCCAAGTAGTCTGAAAACGGGTCGCTACCACTTCGAGCAAAATGCTGACTCTGTTGAAGACAAAGTTAGTCGCCAAGTAGAAGCGTAAGGTAAGGAGATAACAAGATGTTTGATTACGAAATCTTGCGACTCATCTGGTGGGTACTAATCGGTGTTCTACTAGTTGGTTTTGCAGTAACGGACGGTTTCGATATGGGTGTAGGCGCGCTTGTACCTATTATCGGTAAAAACGACACGCAACGTCGCGTCATGATTAACTCAATTGCCCCTCACTGGGATGGTAACCAAGTTTGGCTTATCACTGCTGGTGGTGCACTGTTCGCAGCTTGGCCTTTGGTTTACGCAACGTCATTTTCAGGCTTCTACTTAGCGATGATTTTGACACTAGCAGCGCTATGGCTTCGTCCTCTTGGCCTAGACTACCGCTCTAAAATCGAAGATCCAAAATGGCGCAATACCTGGGATATCTGTATCTCAATCAGTGGTTTTGTTCCACCAATCATCTTTGGTGTAGCGTTTGGCAACCTACTACAGGGTGTACCATTCCAATTGAGTGAGTTCTTGATGCCAACATACCATGGCTCATTCTTTGGTCTTCTAAACCCATTTGCACTGCTGTGTGGCCTAGTTAGCTTGTTCATGATTTTGATGCAAGGTTCGACTTGGCTACAAATGAAAACAACGGGCGAAGTGCATGTGCGTGCTCGCAACGTTGCTCAGTTGGCAGGTTTACTGACGGTTGCAGCGTTTGTAGCGGCTGGTTTCTGGATCCAAAATATCGATGGTTACGTCATTGTTGGCGGTATCGACACTAATGCAGCTTCTAACCCTCTAAACAAAGAGGTAATCCGTGAAGCTGGTGCGTGGATGAAGAATTTTGAAAACTACCCACTACTATGGGCTGCTCCTGTACTAGGTGTTGCAATGCCGCTTCTTGCCGTATTGGCATCTCGTCTTGAAAAATGTGCGATTTCGTTCATTACTTCAAGTCTGGGTGTTGCTGGCGTTATCTTTACTGCAGGTTTTGCGATGTTCCCATTCATCATGCCTTCAGACTTAATGCCAAGCCACAGCTTAACAATGTGGGATGCAACGTCATCTGAACTGACTCTGAACCTAATGACAGGCGTTGCGTTTGTTATGGTACCAATCATCCTTGGTTACACGTCTTGGACTTACTACAAGATGTTTGGTCGCCTTGATGATCAGTACATTGAAGACAACAAAAACTCACTATACTAAGGAGCAATTACTATGTGGTATTTCGCATGGATTCTAGGTGTACTACTTGCTTGTGCATTCGGTATCATCAACGCTCTTTGGTTAGAGCACTCAGAAATGATGGACAAAGACAGTGAGTAATCTCGCTGATAAGGTAGCGCAACTTCACGCTCCGATGGATAAGACTCTGTTAAGAGTCTTATCTCTCATCCTTGGCTTTATGCATGTAGGATTGGTGATGTGGGATCCTGAAGCTTACCATCAAGCAATTGGTGGTTTTAACTCAATCATCGCACCAGCACTGATTTGGTCTGTATGCTCAAGCATGGTTTACGGTGTGGGCTTCAAACCGAGAAACTGGTACTGGCAAGTTTTGTTTAGTCCTTATTTCTCGTTAGCTATCTTAATTTATTTAACGGCACTTTATTTCTTTTAGGCTGAAATACGCTGTAATAAAGTCGGTTACTAAATCATCGAATAAAAGCTAGGTATTTCGCCTAGCTTTTATTTTTTCTACAAATTTCAAAAATATTCCCTTAGCTCGGTACCAATTGCTGTCGCTTCAGTTATAGTAATTACTTTAAAGAATTGAATATATTGGGACTCCCTTGCAAGGCACATCAAATCTCTTTCGCTGGCCGATCACCGTGTACTATGAAGACACCGATGCGGGCGGCGTTGTATATCATTCTAATTATCTAAAATTCTTTGAGCGCGCGCGGACAGAAATGTTACGTGCTAAAGGCATTTCTCAACATGTGTTATTGGAACAAAATATCGGCTTTGTTGTCCGACACATGGATATTGATTTCAACCAAGGGGCAAGGCTGGACGAGCATTTGACAGTATTAACCCGAGTGTCAGAAATAAAACGTGCTTCCCTGCAATTCTGTCAAGAGTTGGTCAATGATCAAGGCAAGATATTGTGCAAGGCCTCTGTTAAGGTAGCATGTATCGATAATAAGAAAATGAAACCAATAGCTATTCCAACCTTTATAAATTCGGAGCTAACAAATAGTGACTGCTGATATTTCCATTTTAGATCTCTTTCTTCAGGCCAGTCTGTTGGTAAAGCTTGTGATGCTGACGTTGCTTGGCATGTCAATTGTGTCATGGGCAATGATCATCAAGCGCAGCAAAGTGCTTTCTCAAGCGTCAAAGAATGCAGAGCAGTTTGAAGACAAATTCTGGTCGGGTACTGATCTTTCTCAGCTTTACCAAAAAGTAAAAGCGCGTAAAGACGAAATTGAAGGCACAGAAGAAATTTTTTACGCGGGTTTCACGGAGTTTGCTCGTCTACGTAAGAGCAACGCAAACTCACCAGCGTACATCATGGAAGGCACTGGCCGCGCAATGCGCGTTGCTGTCTCTCGTGAGGTTGATGAACTAGAAACAAGCTTACCGTTCTTAGCGACAGTCGGTTCTATCAGTCCTTACATCGGCCTATTTGGTACTGTTTGGGGCATCATGCACGCTTTTATTGCGTTGGGTGAAGTAAAACAAGCTACGCTGTCTATGGTTGCCCCAGGTATCGCCGAGGCATTGATCGCGACAGCGATGGGTCTATTTGCGGCTATTCCGGCTGTAATGGCCTACAACCGCCTAAGCAATAAAGTGAGCAAACTAGAGCACACTTACGCAACATTCTCTGAAGAATTCCACAGCATCCTTCATCGTCAAGCGATGGCTGGCCGAGACAGCGCGGATAAGGAATAAAGCATGGCGGGTTATCAACCTAAAAAGCGAAAAATGACAGCGGAGATCAACGTTGTTCCGTATATCGACGTAATGCTCGTACTGTTGATCATTTTTATGGCGACCGCTCCATTTGTGACTCAAGGCGTCGATGTTGATCTTCCGAAAACATCGACCGCTGAATCTATGCAAGACCTTGCTGGCGAAACTGACAGTAGTTTTATCATCATCGAAATTGATAGCGAGGGTAATTTAGGCCTAAGCGTAAACGATGAAGAAGTTCAACGAGGTTTGTCGTTGCAAGATGTTATTGTGCGAGTGAAAGCGGAGCGAGAGGTTAAGCCAGATTCACCAGTTGCGGTAGGTGGCGACGCGGCAACACCATATGCCGATGTTGTCCTATTACTGGATGAACTAAGTCGAGCTGGTATCCCTAAGGTAGGTCTAATGACCGATATCAGGGAATAGACATCAATTATCTATGAAAGATCACAAGAAGAAACCCAACCAATACGCCAAACCGATAGCAATATCGGTTGGTTTGCATGCAATTCTCGTTGCAGCCCTGCTTTGGGGGACGGACTTCAACATGTCTAAACCAGAGCCTACAGGGCAAATGGTTCAAGCTGTTGTCATCGATCCAAAACTTGTGCAGCAACAAGCGAAAGAAATTCGCCAGCAACGTGAAAAGGCAGCAAAAAAAGAACAAGAGCGTCTTGATAAATTGAGACGCGAAGCAGAGCAGCTAGAAAAAAACCGTAAAGCTGAAGAAGAGCAAATTCGCAAGTTGAAAGAACAGCAAGCGAAAGATGCTCAAGCGGCACGAGAAGCAGAAGCTGCACGTAAGAAAAAAGAACAAGAGCGCAAGCAGGAAGAAGAACGTGTTCGCAAAGAAAAAGAGCGAGCTGCTAAGCTAGAGAAAGAGCGTAAGGCAAAAGAAGAAGCTGTGCGTAAAGCTGAGCAGGAGCGTTTAGCGAAAGAAGCGGCTATAGCAAAAGCTGAGCAAGAACGTCTAGCTCGTGAAAAGGCGGCAAAAGAAGCGGAAGAAAAAGCACGTCGTGAGCGTGAAGCTGCTGAAAAAGCTGAACAAGAGCGCATCGCAAAAGAGAAAGCGGCAAAAGAGGCGGCAGAGCGAGAGCGCAAAGCGAGAGAAGCTGCGGAACGTGCAGAGCGCGAGCGTAAAGCGCAAGAAGCCGCGCTAGATGATATTTTTGCAGGCCTTGAGGATGAGGTTAGTAAAAATAGTGCTGCTCGAAATCAATTTATTGACGACGAACTTTCTCGAATGTCATCCATCTATACTCAAAATATTCAGCAAAAGTTGATTAAGGATGACTACTTGCTGGGAAAGGAGTGTAGGGTAAACATCAAATTGATTCCGACAGGAACTGATATGATGGTCTCTGGTGTTACCGTTTTGAGTGGCGATACTCGAGTATGTGCAGCGGCGAAGCGAGCGATAGCTCAGGTAGGGACGTTCCCTAAATCTTCAGAAGCTGCGGTAAACGAAAGACTAAAAGACATCAACATAACTGTTGCTTTGGACTAAAAGGAATAAGACGTGATTAGACGCCTTTTACTAGGAATGTTTGTACTGTTTAGCAGTATGACAAATGTGGCGAATGCCGCATTAGAGTTGGTCATTACCGATGGTATTGATTCAGCACGACCAATTGCTGTTGTTCCGTTTAAGTGGGAGGGCACTCAAGCGCTTCCAACGGATATTTCTGCTGTTATTGCCTCGGATTTGCAACGCAGTGGTAAGTTCAGCCCCGTTCCAACGAGCAAGATGCCACAAACTCCGTTCAGTGAATCAGAAGTCAATTTTGACGCCTGGACTAATTTAGGTGTAGATGCTCTGCTGACTGGCTCAATCAAACAAAATGCTCAAGGTGATTACGTTATCAACTACCAACTTGTTGATATTGTGCGTGGCCAGTTAACGGGCGGGAAAAGTAAAGCGCTTGGTAGCGATGGCGAATTAGTATTGTCAAAAGATCACGTGCTGTTCAATAAGGTCGCGACCGTTCAAGGCCCTCGCATGCGTGAGTACGCTCACCGTATCTCTGATTTGGTGTATGAGCAGTTAACGGGTGACCGTGGTGCCTTCATGACCCGTATTGCATACGTGGTGGTGAATGATAAAGACCGTTTCCCTTACCAACTTCGTGTGGCTGATTACGATGGCTACAACGAGCGCTTGGTTTTACGTTCTAAGCAACCATTAATGTCACCAGCATGGTCGCCAGATGGTAAAAAGCTTGCGTATGTTAGCTTCCAAAATGGTCAAGCAGAAATCTTCATCATGAACATCTACACCGGTGAGCGTGAGAAGATCACTTCATACCCACGTCATAATGGTGCGCCAAGATTTTCGCCTGACGGCAATAAGTTAGCGATTGTTCTCTCTAAGACAGGCTCGCTTCATGTTTACACGTTCGATCTTAACACTCGCAAGCTGACGCAAATTACGCGTGGCAGATCAAATAATACTGAACCGTTCTGGCATCCAGATGGAAAATCGTTGATTTTCACATCGGATAGGGGTGGTAAACCACAGATTTATCAAGTAAATTTGGGCAGCGGTTCTATTGACCGTTTGACTTGGCAAGGCAGCCAAAATTTGGGTGGCCAGATTACTCCTGATGGGCGATTCCTAGTAATGGTGAACCGCAGCAACGCAGGATTTAACTTGGCGAAACAAGATTTGGAAACTGGTGCTCTTCAAGTCTTAACTAAGACCTTGCTTGATGAGTCTCCTAGTATTGCCCCAAACGGTGGCATGGTTGTGTATAGCTCGATTTACAACAAGAAAAACGTACTATCGATGGTGTCAATTGATGGTCGATTCAAAGCTAGATTACCGGCAACAAATGGGCGTGTTAGAGCGCCTGCATGGTCACCGTTTTTGTAGTAATAAGTTTGATTAATAAAGGAAAATAAGATGCAACTGAACAAGGTTCTAAAAGGGCTACTAATCGCGCTTCCTGTAATGGCTGTTACAGCGTGTAGTTCAAGCGACGACGCAGCTTCTAACACTGGTGCAGCAACAAACAACAATGGCGCAGTTGAAACAACAGTAGCTACGCCAATTGATCAAAGCGGTCAGCTAACAGAGCAAGAGCTAAAAGAGCAAGCGCTACGTGAAACTCAAACAATCTACTTTGCTTTTGATAACTCAACAATTGCAGCAGATTACGAAGAGATGCTAGCGGCTCACGCTTCTTACCTAAGCAAGAACCCAGCTCTTAACGTAACTATCGAAGGTCACGCTGATGAGCGTGGTACTCCTGAGTACAACATCGCTCTTGGTGAGCGTCGTGCACAAGCAGTAGCGAACTACCTGCAAGCACTAGGTGTTCAAGCTGACCAAATCTCAATCGTTAGCTACGGTGAAGAGAAGCCACTTCTTCTAGGTCAATCAGATGAAGTTTACGCTAAGAACCGTCGCGCGGTTCTAGTATACTAATTCGAGGTAATCCTCATGTTCAGTAACACTAAGCGCGCTGTTGCGCTTACGTTACTGGCAAGTGCAGCGAACTTTGCGTTCGCTGCACCAGCTCCAGTATCCGATCTCAACAGCACATCATCCGTCTCTAAGAGCCGTTCATCTGAAACGGAAGTAGAGCGTCTAGAGCGCTTGCTACAAAACCGCAATCGCGTTCAGCTCCAAATGCAACAACAAATTGACCAAATGTCACAAGAGATCAGTGAATTACGTGGTCAATTAGAGCGAAATAGCTACGAAATGAAGCAAATGTTGCAACGTCAACGAGAGTTGTTTGTCGAGCTAGATCGTGTGCGTGGAGAAATCAAATCCGCGCCTGCGCAAGAAGCGAAACCGGCTAAAACAGGTGGTCAGTACACACCAAATGTTGATGAGCAAACGGCATACCAAAATGCAGTCGACCTCATTCTCAAGAAACGTGACTACACTGGCGCAATTGCAGCGTTCCAGCAATTCCAGAAAGATTATCCTGACTCCACATACTCAGCGAATTCTCACTATTGGCTAGGCCAATTGTACTTCGCTAAGAAGCAGGACAAAGATGCTGTAAAGAGCTTTGCTGCGGTGGTGTCTTATAAAGACTCCAATAAGCGAGCCGATGCTTTGCTCAAGTTAGGTGAAATCGCTGAGCGTAATAACAATGCAGCTCAAGCGAAAAAGTACTACCAACAAGTGGTTGATGAATACCCAGGTAGTGCATCTGCAAAACTTGCCAGCTCTAAGCTGTAAGACGTTATGTTTTAAAAAGGAAGCTTCGGCTTCCTTTTTCTTTTCCGTTTCTTTATCGGTGGTGATCGAATAAATCGAGAGGAATGGCATCGAGCCATTTATCCCCATCTTGCAACGGATCCTTTCAATCAGAAATGCTACCTGTAACAAAGATATACGGCTAGATAGCTAGAAATCCCCGCGACAAGTTGGTTTTTGAAAATTAACGAGGTTACAATACTCGGATTAAAGGAAGTTGCGTAGAGCAAGAGCAATGAGCCATATATTAGATAAAATCGACACTGTTTACCCATTCCCACCGAAGCCAGTTCCATTAAGCGAAGAAGAAAAAGCGTCTTACATTGAGCGCATTAAAAAGCTGCTAAAAGAAAAGGATGCGGTACTTATCGCACACTATTATACCGATCCTGAGATTCAAGCCCTAGCGGAAGAAACGGGTGGTTTTGTTGGTGACTCGTTGGAAATGGCGAAGTTTGGTAATCGTCATCCTGCAAGCACACTGATCATTGGCGGTGTTCGCTTTATGGGCGAGTCGGCCAAAATCCTAACACCAGAAAAGCGAATTCTAATGCCAACGTTGGAAGCGGAATGTTCGCTCGATCTTGGCTGCCCAGCGGATAAGTTCAGTGAGTTCTGTGATGCTCACCCTGATCACACGGTTGTGGTTTATGCAAATACGTCTGCCGCTGTTAAAGCCCGTGCCGACTGGGTCGTTACATCAAGCATTGCGCTTGAAATCGTAGAACACTTAGACGCTGAAGATAAGCCAATTATTTGGGGACCGGACCGTCACCTAGGATCGTACATCGCTAATAAAACTGGCGCAGACATGCTGCTATGGCAAGGTGAGTGTGTGGTTCATGATGAGTTTTCTGCTGATGCGCTACGCAAAATGAAGAGCGTGTATCCAGATGCGGCTATTTTGGTTCACCCTGAATCACCAGCAAGTGTGGTTGAACTTGCCGATGCCGTTGGCTCGACGAGTCAGTTGATCAAAGCAGCGAAAGCGCTTCCTCATAAACAAATGATCGTTGCGACAGACAAAGGCATTTTCTTTAAAATGCAGCAACTTGTGCCAGAGAAAGAACTTATCGAAGCTCCAACCGCAGGTGCTGGCGCAACATGCCGTAGCTGCGCACACTGCCCTTGGATGGCAATGAACGGTTTGAAAGCGATAGAGAAAGCGCTTAGTGAAGGCGGTGAAGAACACGAGATCTTTGTTGATGAAGAATTGCGTGTTAAATCGCTCATTCCGTTAAATCGTATGTTGGACTTTGCTGAGCAGCTAAATATGCAAGTGAAAGGTAATGATTAAAAAGTAGGCGTAACTGAAAGTAAATCTCAAAAACCAGCCGAATATGGCTGGTTTTTTTGTGTCTTACTATCAATGAGTTACTATTGATGCAATCAATGAATGTCGAGGTTATAAATTTATGGCGGTGTGGTTAGTAGTTAAAAAGTGGCTTAGTTCACACCTTTTTAAATTGAGCAACCGAAGTCTTCTCATCTTTAGTGGCTTATATGTGAGCCTTTCATGGGGACTGCTCGTTCTCGCTGGTGAAACCGCATTAACAGACAGCTTCTCTAACTTTATCTATTACCTTATGGTTACGGCGAGTACGGTTGGCTATGGTGATCATTCTCCAGTGACAGATTTGGGTAAATGGGTTGTTGTACTGTTTGTGATCCCAGGCGGCTTGAGCCTATTCGCTGCATTATTGGGACGTGTCGCTGGAGCAGCGATGGATTACTGGCGAGCGGGTATTTTAGGAAAACGGAGAGTAAGAGTGGAAAACCATATTGTATTGTTGGGTTGGAATGGATCGAGAACGATGCACCTTATTCGCATGTTACAACATGAAGAAGAGGGGAAGCGTCCGATTGTTTTATGCAGCCGTTCAGAAATAGAAAACCCGTTGCCAGGCGAGATCAGTTTTATCAAAGTGACCAGCTACACGGATTCGCAAGAGATGAAAAACGCCAATATTGCTGAAGCAGCTTGCGTTATTGTTGATAACCTCTCGGACGATATCACGCTGTCAGCCGCGCTGTACTGTGCTTCTGTGAATCCTTCCGCACATTTGGTCGCTTACTTTAAAGATGAGGCGTTAGGCCGTCTTTTAAGTCAACACTGTCCTAAAGCGGAATGCATACCTGCAGTTGGCGCGGAAATGCTGGCAAAAGCGGCGGTAGATCCAGGCTCAAGTGCACTTCACCAAGAGCTATTAGCTTCAACACGAGGCATGACTCAATACTCGGTTATTTATCCTGAAAGGCTGCCAGTAACTACTATTGAGAGTCTCTTCGTTTTTCTCAAAAGGCGTCATCATGCCACGCTAATTGCTTTTGACATTGGCCAAGGTATCCAACTCAACCCAGATTTAGATGCTGAAGTACCACCGAGTACCAAGCTGTTTTACATTGCAGATGAACGTATTGAAGATTTTGCATGGAAAGAAATGAACAAGGAACAATAATGCACATGATTGCTGACCTGTTAGCAGGTTTTCCCAATTTTTTACTCTATTTTTCTGTTTCTATTATTTTCGTTTTGGCGTTTAAGTTCATCTACGTCAAGCTTACGCCTTACGATGAATGGCACCTGATCAAAGAAAAGCAGAATACAGCGGCAGCGATTGCACTAAGTGGCGCATTTCTTGGTTATTGTATTGCGATTTCGGGGGCTGCAAAAAACTCAGTCAACATTGTCGATTTTATGGTGTGGGGCGTTGTTGCAATGCTGGCGCAGATCATTGCATTTGCGATTGTACGTTTTGTTTTACTTCCAAAAGTGACTGAGCGTATCGAAAAAGATGAGCTGCCTGCCGGTATTGTATTAGCGGCTGTTTCTATATCGGTCGGTGTATTAAATGCCGCTTGTATGACGTACTAGGAGGGACGATGAAGCGGAGTTCTAACGTTAAACGTTCTTCCATGGACAAAAGTTTAAAGCTTGGGAAAATTATTCCCTTTGCTGCTTTTGGCGGTATTTTCTTCTTTGCGACACAAGAATCGAAAACCGAAGGCTACATTTTTTCTGACGCTGATGAATGCAAATCAAACTCGCCAGAGTTCAGTGAGCAGTGTGACATTGCTTATCAAGAAGCTTTGGCTCGCGCCGAACGAAATGCCCCTCGCTACAACAATGAGTTCGAATGTGAAAATGATTTTTACGAAGACGATTGTTACTACAGTTCCAGTTCCCGAGCTTATGTGCCTCACTTTGGGGGCTTCTTTTACAGTCGCGCACTGAGCGGTTTGAAAGGTTACAACAAGAGCTATTACTCTGAACCAATGTATCGCTATAAATCCAAATTCTATAATGGTGCCGGACAATTTTTTGGTTCCTATCGTAATCAGCCGACGAAGGTTGCGACCAGTAACCTAAATAAACGTGGTGGCGGAACTATTGGTAGAGCAATGTCTCGAGGCGGGTTTGGTAAAGCGGTATCGGTCAGCCGAGGCGGTTAATAAGCACTATGTTTCGACGAGAAATACAAGAACGAGAAAACTGGCGTGAGTTAGCACGCCAGTTTGGTTTTGGCTTCCATTCCATGTATGACCAACCGTATTGGGATGAGAGTGCTTACTATCAATTCACGCTTGAGCAAATAGAGAACGATATTGAAGCGCCCACTGAAGAGCTGCATCAGATGTGCTTGGCTATTGTGGATGAAGTAGTTCGGAGTGAGAGGTTGCTGACGCAATGTGCGATCCCTGAATTTATGTGGGAGCAGGTTGCTTCTTCGTGGCACCGAAATGAACCCTCACTCTATTCGCGTCTGGATTTTGCATACAACGGAACTTCGCCAGCTAAGTTACTGGAGAACAATGCGGATACGCCGACCAGCCTGTTTGAAACGGGTTTTTGGCAGTGGGTGTGGTTAGAGGATGTTGTAAATAAAGGTCTAATTCACCAGAGCGCGGATCAATTCAACATTCTTCAAGACTTTTTGATTGAGCGTTTTTCCGAGATAGCCAAATATCAACCCGGGCAAACCCTTCACTTTAGCTGCTGCAAGTACACTGAAGAAGATAAAGGGACTGTCCAGTATTTAGAAGACTGCGCGCGCGAAGCTGGGTTAGCGACGGCGTTTGTTTATGTCGAAGATATTGGTGCGACGAAAGATGGTCTGTTTGTGGATGCAGGTGACAGAGCGATTCGTTGGATGTTCAAGCTTTATCCGTGGGAGTTTATGTTTGAAGAGGAATATGCGAAATACCTAGCGACCGCGAAAGTGAATTGGTTAGAACCCATGTGGAAGTCGATTCTATCCAACAAAGCACTTTTACCGTTATTGTGGGAGCGCTTTGCGAATCATCCTAATCTTTTACCTGCCTATTTTGCTAACGATTCAAAAGCGAACACTTTGAAAGATTTTGTAATCAAACCACTATTCTCTCGAGAAGGCGCGAATATTGAGATCGTCAAAGGTGGGAAACGCATACTCAAAACAGCAGGGCCTTATGAATCTAAATTCAATATCGTCCAGCAGTATCATCCGTTACCCAAGTTTGGGCAAAGCCATACATTAATTGGCAGCTGGTTAGTCAACGATAGAGCCGCTGGGATTTCGATTCGGGAAGACACTAGCTTAGTCACGCAAGATATGGCGCGATATATTCCACATGTGATTTTAACATGATCAAAAAAGCTCTCCATCCAGAGAGCTTTTGTCTATTCAGCGGTTCAATCTTGATGGTCGACAGCGTTGTGTCTTATTGTTCTTCAGCTAATGCAACACCGCGCTGAGTAAGACCACATAGCATCACTGGCATGGCATTGAAGATCTCTTCAAACTGTTCTAAGCCTTCCATGCCTTGTTCTGCCAACGTTTCAATGGTCGTTTCTGGATCGTAAAGCATCGTAAGAGAAAGCAAAACACCGCCGAGCAGAGCATTATCTTCGCTGTCCTCTGGCATTAGCGTTTCCCAGTCATCACGAGCAAGTTGCCAACCTTGTAATACACCTTCACAGAAATCACGGGTCTGGCTTGTTACGATATCTTGTTCATCTAACGCGCATCCCTCAGGCCACTGCCAAGATCCTTCTAGGAGAGCAGGACGAGTTTGGTTCCACATTTGCACAATCTCATCAATGTATTGCTCTAGTTGCTCACCGTCAGTAAATGGCGCTGTTTCTTCACCACCCCATAAGAATGGCAACCACTCTTGAGGCATTAATACGTTTGGCGCTGCAGCCATCGCTGTTACAAAGCCTTGAGTTTTTGCTAGGTTTAGTAGTTTACCGTCAAGTTCTGGGAGAGAAAGGATGTCTTGTAGTTTCAAAATAGAATACCATTTGTTAATGGGCTGGTTGATTGCGCTCATCTTACCAATCAATTTGTGATAAATCGATATTAGGGAATGATTCACAGACATCTATGGAAATTCGCTCATCACTTAGAAAAAAAAGCATTCTCGCCCTGACACTGTACCTGTGTTTCTTTATCGCAACGATTGGTTCTGTTGCCTATTTGGTTGTCGAGCCTCCGGTTAGGCAAAAGCTAGAGCAAAACCTAGAGTTACGCACCCAACTCCTTGCTCTAGAGATTAAAGAGCCTCTCCTTAGCTCTACCGGTGTATTGAGTAGCCTTGCAGGACTCGCCCAGGGGACTGAAAATATTCAATCTCTCAACACGACAATTCCGCATATTCTCCAATTGAGTGATGAGATGCTCGTCAGTGGTGGCGTATGGCCTAAACCAGAACTCAAAGCTGAACAATGGCGATATAAAAGCCTATTCTTCAATAAAAACAGTCATGGCGGTATTGACCAAATTCACTCCTACAATAATCCTGAATCTGGCGGCTATGATAATGAACCATGGTATAAGGCAGCTGCTGACGCGCCAGTTGGTTCTGTGAGTTGGTCTACGGTTTATATCGACACTTTTACTCAGGTTCAGATGATTACTGCGTCTTCCCCATATTATCAAAACGGTCAATTCGCTGGCGTTGTAACGGTAGACTTATCACTTGATGCACTTTTTCAGTTTATTCGAGAGCACACGAACCTGCATTCTTTAGGTGTGGTGGTTCGCGATGCTGACTCGAACGTGATTATTGAGCACAACTTCCAACTAACAGACGAAATTTATGTCAGTGAGCTTGATTTCGGAGAGTTTGATTGGCGGATGGAAGTTGTCAACGCGAAAGCTAAAGTAGCTGATCAAGTGTTTGAACAAGTCATGAGTGTTGAGGGGAGGATCATTCCATTCTTACTCTTGTGTGTACTGGTCGGGTATTACTTGCTGAATCGTTACATTGTCGAACCGATTGTCCGTATTGCGGCTAAGATTGATGACTCGAAAACTGGCGGGATCATAGACATTGACTACGATAGCGAAGATGAAATTGGACAGCTCATCGAGAAGTTCAATGAAAAAACCATCTATCTAGAGCAAGAGAGAATAAAAGCCCAGGCTTCGACGAACGCTAAAACGGCATTTTTAGCCACATTATCCCATGAGATTCGTACGCCAATGAACGGTGTATTAGGAACCGCTCAGATATTGTTAAAAACGCCACTCACCGATGATCAACGTAAGCACCTGAGAACACTTTATGACTCAGGTGATCATATGATGACGTTACTTAATGAGATTTTAGATTACTCAAAAATTGAGCAAGGACATGTTGAATTCGAAAATACGCCTTTCCCAATTGAGTCGATCATCGGCAGCATAAAAAGTGTTTATCAAACACTATGTGCAGAAAAAGGCCTTCGTTTTAGAGTCGTGTCTCATTTACCAACAGGGCGCTGGTACAACAATGACAAAGCCCGTCTGCGCCAAGTATTGTTTAACCTACTAAACAACGCTGTCAAGTTCACCGACCGAGGCATCGTAGAGGTAGAGCTGACCGAGAAATCGAGCAAGGTAGATACCAAGCTTATTCTCGCGGTGAAAGATACGGGTATCGGTATTTCTCAAGAAGCGCAAAAACGCATTTTCCGTCCTTTTGAACAAGCGGAGTCCTCGACGACGAGGCGGTTTGGTGGGACAGGGCTTGGTTTAGCGATAGTAAAAGAAATTGCCGAGCATATGGGAGGGCATGTGATTGTGCAGAGTCAAGAGAATGTCGGGACAACCTTTACCGTCGAGATCGCGCTTACGCCTTGTGAGCCTGGGAAAGTGGAAGCAGTCAATGCACATAAGCTGAATTGCAAAGGTTTGAAAGCGCTCATTGTCGAAGACAACCGAACAAATGCGATCATTATGGAAACTTTCCTAAGAGCCAAAGGCTTTGAGTGCACAAGTGTTGAAAATGGTCAGCTTGCCGTCGATGAGGTGGCCGTTCAGTCATTTGATTTGATATTAATGGACAATCATATGCCTGTTCTTGATGGTGTTGGGGCGATATCAGCCATTCGAGCGATGAGTTCGCCTGTAAAGTCGGTACTGATCTTTGGCTGCACAGCGGATGTATTCAAAGAAACACAAGAGCGCATGATAAATGTAGGAGCCGACCACATAATTGCGAAACCAATTGTGGAGTCTGAATTAAATGATGCGTTATATCTCCATGCAGCACGGTTATACCAATACCAGTCGGACTTTGGTGATAATACAACGGATATCCTTGATGCGGAAAAGTGGCTACTAAACTTCTATGTTGCTCTAGATAATGGTCATCTCAACGAAGCGCTAGAGGCTATTTCAGCGATTATTGCTCAAGTCACCCCAGATGCTAATAAAGACGTTTCTTTAGTTGCCGAGCGAATAAGGCGTAACTTAAAGCGTCAGCAGTCTCCAAACCAAGATGATATCGACACATTAACGCTCTTGCTCGCATCATCATAGCTTAATCCATATAGCGCGATTCAACGCTATCATGAATTGTCTTTACTCGTCATACCTAACCTTTAGCTGAATCGTCTATTTTTTCCTTACTTTCAATGAGCTTAGCTCTGCTGTTGGATTCTGTCATAAGAGAAACGGTGCGGCTCTCAGTTGCGCTCACATCGGGAATACTCTGAATTTTTACAACTCAGTAGCATAAGTTATTAGAATGATCGTTTATTCCCCGAACTTTATCCTAACCCTCCATCCAAACAATCACTTATCCCACTTTTTGTGTAAGTTAAATCCGTATTTTTTTATCATTTTTACGTCATTTTAGGCGTTTTTAGTTGTTGGTGGTGAAAAAAACTACTTTCATTTTAAAAAATGGTTATAAATTTACAACTTGATTTCAAATACAGTGCCATACGCTGCTTTTTATGTGATTTAATTGCCTTATCAACTGGTCATGTATTTGTTTGGTGGTTGATAGTTTTATTTTGTTTATTGTTGGTGGTATTTAATTTTAGGGGTTGGTTAATGAAGTCTCGCGGACCATTTTGTATTCGTCACGCCGCAGCGGATACCTTTGCTATGGTTGTTTTTTGCTTTATCACAGGGATGATTGTCGAGATTTTGATTTCAGGGATGACGTTTGAGCAATCTTTAGCATCACGTACACTATCTATTCCAGTGAATATTGCTATTGCTTGGCCGTATGGCGTTTTTCGTGATTGGGTGCTACGTCAGGGCAACAAGGTATCGCCGTCTTCATTTATGAAAAACGTATCTGATCTGGTCGCTTATGTGCTTTTTCAGTCTCCAGTTTATGCGGGAATTTTATTCGCAGTTGGTGCGTCTACAGACCAAATAGTGACCGCGGTGACAAGTAACGCCATTATTTCTTGCGGTATGGGTGTGTTGTATGGGTACTTCTTGGACATGTGCCGCCGTTGGTTCCGTGTTCCCGGTTATTCTCAAAGTATCTAAATGACCCAGTTTTGCTCAATTTAGTTACTTAGTGAGCAATCGAGTGGAAAAGGGCGCTTTTTTTTATGTTTAGCCTTGACCATCAGGCACATAATCATTAAATTATCGCCTCGTTAGCCAATGATGCTAACAAAAATTGATTCGGTGAGTTGTCCGAGTGGCTGAAGGAGCACGCCTGGAAAGTGTGTATACGGCAACGTATCGAGAGTTCGAATCTCTCACTCACCGCCATATTTGAGCCCTAGCAGAAATGCTGGGGCTTTTTCGTATTACGCGACAAGTTCAATCCCAGAGCTGTATATCGTATTGATTCTCAATTACTTATTGAGTCGGCAAGCCCTTCAAAAAAGCCTCCTTTTTATTCATCTTTTGTTACACATTTTCCGTACAGGTAGTGCGTTTTTATTCGCATGTTGTGATGAGCGTTCCTTATTAAATTTTCCATAAAATCAATTAATTGTTGAAATTAGAACGCTTGTCAAAAAGTCATCAGATATCATGTTTAATAGAGTCTTTTACCTAATGGGATACTCTATTTGTTTGATATAATTTCTGGCAGTTTGTATACCATAATTAAAGAGAGTCTATTCATGTTCCAGAACTTAACGATCAAGCAGAAGATAGTGATTCCGCTGTCACTGATTATTGGATTGTTTATTGTGAGCTCTGTATTAAACGTTATGACAAGTTGGAAACAATCTGAGTTGAGTGAAACACTTAACGAACAGATAGTGCCGAACTTATTAACGATTGAGGATGCTTACCGCGATCTTTACCAAGCGACATCTGCAATTCAAGGTGTTGCTCTTTCTGATACTCAAACCGATATTGACCACCACATCGGTGAATACAAAGACAACGCATACAAAGCGCTGCCACGTATGGAGAAAATGATTGAGCTATCGCAAGCTGGCGTGATGTCTTCTTCACATGGTAATGAAGTGAGAAAGCTTGTCTCCCTAGGTGAAAAATGGTTGGCGAGTTATGAAGCGATGTTGCGTTTACCTCAATCACAATGGCTTGGTTACTACAACGAACACAAACACACCTTTGAAAATCAGTTTATCGAGGTAAGAGCGCAACTTAATGTTGTGAAAGATGCGATAGAAGAAAAACAAAGCCTATTGAAAGATGAAATATCTGCAGCCGCAACACGAGCAGAGTTAATTCTTGAAGCGGGCATTGTGATTGTTATTCTGGCCGCTATTGCGATGGCGTTTTTGTTGTTGCAAACCGTCGTGAAGCCTATCAACGATATCAAAAATGCGATGACAGAAATTGCTTCTGGTGAAGGTGATTTAAGCCAGCGAATCGATGTGAAAACACAAGACGAAATTGGCAATTTAGCGAACGCGTTTAATCAGTTTGTGTCTAAAATCCAAGCGACAGTTTCTCAAGTAATTGAAAGTTCGAATACCTTGCGTAATGAGATGGAAAATCTTAGCTCGTTGACCACGACCATCGCGAACTCGACCGTTTCACAGCAAAAAGACAGCGAGGCGGTAGCAGCGGCAGTGCATGAGATGCAAGTCACCAGCAGAAATGTCAGCGATAGCGCTAACGAAGCTGCGGTTGCGAGCCAAACAGCGAATGATGAACTTACCAATACCAATGTTATTTTGGATCAAACCGTTAGCTCAATTCGTAGCCTCGCAAGTGAAATCGAAAGTGCAAGCCACGTCATTAACACATTGGATCATGATGTGAGTAACATTGCTTCTGTATTGGATGTCATTCGTGGTATCGCAGAGCAAACGAACTTATTGGCGCTTAACGCAGCGATTGAAGCGGCTCGTGCAGGAGAGCAAGGGCGAGGCTTTGCTGTTGTAGCCGATGAGGTTCGCTCGTTAGCCAGTCGTACACAACAGAGCACGGGTGAAATCCAAACCATGATTGAAAAGCTACAATCTGGTGCGGGACAAGCCGTAGAAGTGATGCGCGGTAGCCAAAATAGCAGTGATGAAACAATTCAATCGGCAGGGAGAGCGAGTCAATCCCTTTCTGAAATCTTAAACGCGATTTCACGTATGAACGAGATGAACACACACATTGCAACGGCTGCAAGCCAGCAAAGTACGGTAAGTGACGAAGTAAATAGCAACGTACAAGGCATTGCAGATAGCAGTACATCTATTGTGGAAATCGTCAACCAAGCGCAAGCATCTTTAGCCATGTTATCAGAGCAAACCCAGCGCTTAGATCATCAGGTTAGTCAGTTCAAAGTATAAGCTTGAGAACTGCAGTCTCACTGACGAAATAACCCGCTTCTTAGCGGGTTATTTTTTAGATAAGGGTCGAACCTGACTTGTGAAGGCTCGACTATATTTACATCCCTCTTTTACTTAACTTTGTATACCAGAGGTGCAAATAATCCTAGACAGCGGTGACAAACTCTGTACAGCGTGATGATGCTTTTATCATCACTTTTGCTGCTTTTTAACCATTGCAATTGCTCACAGGAAAGTGTGATTTCCAACCCAAAATCTTCAAATTTGAGAACTTCATTACACCTTTACCATAAACGTTTTTCGTAAGCGTATAGAACTGTAAATTTTGTTGTATGTACAACACTGGGTAATTATCATCCTAATTAATTTGTTCTGGATATACATCCGTTAGTCATCATTAAGTCATTCTAGAAGTTTTTAGCAAGGAACCTTGAAGGCTTGTAGGTAAAAGAGAGAAAAATTCATGAGACGTAAAACCACGCTATCTCTGCTGATTGCGTCGAGCCTTTTTGTGGTTGGATGTCAACCTAGCGAAGAAGGATCGAGTCAAGGTAGTGGTCCTGCGCCCGCAACCGAAGTTGAAGTGTTAACGGTGGAACCAACTCGCCAAGCGTTAACTGTCGAGTTGCCAGGTCGTAGCCGTGCATTCAAAGAAGCGGAAGTTCGTCCGCAAGTTACAGGCATTATTTCAGAGCGAAATTTTGTTGAAGGGGGCCTTGTTGAACAAGGACAGTCCCTATATCAAATTGATGATTCATCATTTCAAGCGGATTTGCTGAGCGCTGAAGCGGAATTAATCCGAGCTCAAGCAGCGGCAGAATCGACCCATGCCACAGTGAAGCGTTACAGAACCTTGATCACCAAAAAGTCCATCAGCCAACAAGATTTGGATGAAGCAGAAGCAGCATACAAGGAAGCGCAAGCACAGGTCCTAGTCGCAAAAGCGAAGATCAATACGGCAAAAATCAATTTAGATTACACGCAAGTGAAAGCTCCGATTAGCGGTGTGATCGGTAAATCGAGTGTGACGGCGGGTGCGTTGGTTACGGCTAACCAAGCAGCCAAATTAGCGACCATTCAGCAGCTTGATCCTATCAACGTTGATATTGTGCAATCATCCGCGCAACTGCTGCGTTTAAAAGCGGCTCTTTCCCAAGGTCATATGCAAGAGGATGATTCTGCGCAAGTTACATTGATGCTTGAAGATGGCAGCACGTACGAACACAAAGGCACGATGAAATTTACCGAGGTCAATGTGAACGAAAGTACGGGTAGCGTGACGCTTCGTGCTGAATTCCCAAACCCTGACGGTTTGTTACTTCCAGGAATGTTTGTTCGTGCGACGGTTATTACTGGTGTTGACCCTGACGCGATTCTGATACCACAAAATACCGTTTCTCGCGATGCGACAGGCAAAGCGACAGTGATGATGGTGAATGGTGAGAACAAAGTGGAAGCGAGACCAGTGAAGACAGCTGAAGCGATCAATAATCAATGGCGTATCATTGATGGTTTGAAAGCGGGCGATAAAGTCATTACTGCTGGGTTACAAAAGGTAGGTCCAGGCAGTCCTGTAACTATCCAAAACGGTGAACAGGAGTAATCATGGCACGATTTTTTATCGATCGTCCGGTATTTGCTTGGGTTCTCGCGATTCTAACGATGTTGGCGGGGGTAATGTCATTATTCAATTTACCCGTCTCGCAATACCCAACGATTTCACCGACAACGATCACCATCAGTGCACGTTATCCAGGTGCATCAGCGAAAACCGTTGAAGACTCGGTAACGCAGGTTATCGAGCAAAATATGACGGGATTAGATTATCTTCGCTACCTATCATCGAGCAGTGATGCATTCGGTAATGCGACAATTACCCTGACGTTTGATAGCGAAGCTGATCCTGATATCGCGCAAGTACAGGTGCAGAACAAGCTGCAATTGGCATTGACATCATTGCCGATGGAAGTACAAAACCAAGGTATCGTCGTGAATAAATCCAACACGGCGTTTCTCATGGTGGTGGCAGTTTATTCTGAAGATCCTGACTTTACAGAAAACGATATCGGCGACTTTGTTGTAACGAATATTCAAGACCCGATAAGTCGTGTAACTGGCGTAGGACAAGTGCAGGCGTTTGGTGCGCAGTATGCGATGCGAGTCTGGCTGGACCCATTTAAGCTTACGCAGTTCAACTTGACCGCAATCGATGTAGCAAATGCTATCAGTGAACAGAACGCGCAAGTTTCTTCAGGTCAACTTGGTGCAGCACCTGCGCAGGAAGGTCAGCTGTTGAATGCAACGATTTCGTCTGCAAGTCGTTTGAGCAGTGTAGAAGAGTTCCAAGACATCATTCTTAAGTCGGACGCCAGCGGTTCGAATGTTTATTTGAAAGATGTAGCTCGCGTTGAACGTGGGGCAGAAAGTTACGACATTCGAGGCCAATATAATGGCTTCCCAGCATCGGGGTTAGGTATTTCATTAGGTACTGGCGCAAACGCGCTTGAGACAGCCAATGCGGTAAAAGAGCGCTTAGACCAACTGAGTGCTACGTTCCCAGAAGGGTTACAGATTGCTTACCCATTTGAAACGACGCCATTCGTCAAAGCCTCGATTCAAGAAGTGGTTAAAACGCTATTAGAAGCCATTCTTCTTGTGTTCTTAATCATGTACCTGTTCTTGCAGAACTTCCGTGCGACGATCATTCCAACGATCGCAGTGCCTGTCGTACTGCTCGGCACCTTCGCTATTTTGTACGCGACTGGATTTAGCGTAAACACGTTAACCATGTTCGCGATGGTTCTGGCTATCGGTTTGCTGGTGGACGATGCCATCGTTGTGGTGGAAAACGTCGAGCGTGTGATGCATGAGGATGGGTTAGAGCCCAAAGAAGCGACCAAAAAATCGATGGGGCAGATCACTGGTGCTCTGATTGGTGTGGGTCTGACGCTTTCTGCGGTATTCGTCCCTATGGCGTTTATGTCTGGTTCTACAGGGGTTATTTACCGTCAGTTCTCGATAACCATTGTGGCGGCGATGACACTTTCAGTTTTGGTAGCGATAATTCTGACTCCAGCATTATGTGCAACATTACTGAAAAAAGGCGATGCTGAGCTTCTAGAAAAGAAAGGCTTCTTTGGCTGGTTTAACCGCAAGTTTGATGCGATGACAGCTGGCTATGAAACCGGCGTTGCTAAACTCCTAAAGCGTACAGGTCGTATGTTGGTTGTATTCTTGGCAATGAGTGCAGGTGCGGGCTGGCTATTTATGAACCTTCCGACGTCATTCTTGCCGGATGAAGACCAAGGCACAGTATTCTCAATGGCTATTTTGCCGCCTAACTCAACGCAAGAGCAGACGGAAAAAACACTTGAGAAAATGCGCGACTTTTACCTTGTGGATGAGAAAGACAACGTGAAATCCGTCTTCTCCGTTGCGGGCTTTAGTTTTGCAGGGCAAGGCCAAAACATGGGGATGGCCTTTATTGGTCTGAAAGATTGGTCAGAGCGTGAAGCGCCGGGTGCTGATGCAGCTTCCATTACTGGTCGAGCGATGGGGTACTTCTCAAGCATCAAAGAAGCACTGGTGTTTGCATTTGCACCTCCTGCGATTCAAGAATTGGGTAACTCGACAGGCTTTGATTTCTATCTTCAAGATTCGTTGAACAAAGGTCACGACGCATTAGTCGCTGCGCAAGGTCAACTGCTTGGCATGGCTGCACAAAACCCGAAACTTGTCGGTGTTCGTCCGAACGGTCAAGCAGATGCGCCAATGTACAAAGTGAACATTGACCACGTTAAACTGCGTGCTCTGGATGTTAGCATTAATGACGTCAACCAAATCCTGTCAGCGGCATGGGGCGGAGCGTACATTAACGACTATATTGATCGCGGTCGAGTGAAAAAAGTCATGATGCAAAGTGATGCGGAATACCGTATGCAGCCAAAAGACTTCGATTCGTGGTACGTGCGTAACTCAAAAGATGAGATGGTGCCTTTCTCTGCCTTTGCGAGCGGAGAGTGGACGTATGGTTCACCTCTTTTGCAGCGTTTTGATGGTTTGCCAGCGATGAATATCCAAGGCGGCGCAGCTCCTGGCGTCAGTACTGGTGAAGCCATGGCAGAAATTGAAGCAATGGTAGAAAAGCTACCAGAAGGCTTTACGGTGAACTGGAATGGCATTTCGTATGAAGAGCGCCTTTCCGGAAACCAAGCGCCAATGTTATATGCGCTGTCTATCCTCGTCGTATTCTTAGTTCTCGCCGCTTTGTATGAAAGTTGGTCAGTACCTTTCGCCGTGGTGTTAGTTGTGCCTCTTGGTGTGCTTGGTGCTGTGCTCGCGGTAATGACGCGAAGTATGGACAACGATGTATTCTTCCAGGTGAGCTTATTAACGACGGTCGGCTTAGCAACTAAAAACGCCATTCTGATTGTTGAGTTTGCGAAAGATTACTACGAGAAAGGCGCTGGCCTTATCGAAGCAACCCTGCATGCCGTTCGTGTTCGTCTGCGCCCTATTATTATGACATCGCTTGCCTTTGGTCTAGGTGTAGTACCGCTTGCTATCAGCTCTGGCGTGGGCTCAGCAGGTCAAAATGCGGTAGGTACTGGTGTACTTGGTGGCATGATCAGTGCGACGCTCTTAGGTATATTCTTTGTGCCAATTTTCTTTGTGGTGGTTGAGCGATTGTTTGATCGACGTGCGAGAAAAGACTCAGAGGCAGAGTTGTCTGAGACTAATCCTAAACCGGCTCAGCAAAGCGAGTAAGACTTGGTTGCTGTAACTAAGTTATACTGGTGATAATAAACACGATAAAAGGGCGCTTCGGCGCTCTTTATTTTATGTTTTCACTTGGTGGTTACCGTCTTTGACGCAAACTTGAAGGGGGAGCGTTTTGCCTTATGCAGAATCTGTTTATTCCTTCCGACCGAATGAAAGCCTAAAGAAGAACAAACGACGATGAAAGATCAGAAAATATCCCCAATTTCCGTTTTGGATCAAAGCCCTATGTTTGTCTGCGGTGTGATGCAGCGAATGTACCGCAATCGTGCTCAAGCCGAGCTCTCTCGGCAAAATTTAATGACACTCGAGATGGCAAGTGCACTGGCCGCTTTGGAAGAGTTTCAACCCATGAGTCAGCAAGCGTTGGCTGACGCGGTTCGAACTGAGCGAAGTGTAGCAAAGCGAATGGTGGATAATTTGGAAAAGCGAGGGTTTGTTCAAGTTTCTAAAAGTAAATCGAATCAGCGTCTCAAAATGCTCAGCATGACAAAAGAGGGGGCAAACGCTTTAAAGCAAGTGCATCAAATCATGACGAACTTACAGAAAGAATTTTTTGCTTGTTTGTCTGAATCAGAAGCGAGTGAGTTTTTTCGTCTGGTAAGAAAACTCACTTTTGCGAATCACGACCAGTAGCTTATCTTAATGCTATCTAGCGCGCCTTTACTTTATCGCTGGCCAATTATATTAAGTCGTAAAACTTAAGAAATAGAATGCCCAACGTACACGTGACGGTAGAAAGCACCGTAGTGAGTGCGATGATATTTGCGGCTAACGTGGCATTGCCTCCCATCGAACGTGCCATGACATAACTGGCTGCTGCCACTGGGGAAGCGTTCATAAAGAAAAGAATACCTAACTCAATTCCTCGAAAACCTACTAAGTAAGCACCAATAGTGATCATTACGGGTGCCACGATGAGCTTGTAACTGCTTGCAAACCAAGATGGACCTTTCTCTTTTCTCATCAAGCTAAAATCGAGTGAGCCGCCCGTACACAACAGCGCTAAAGGTAATGTCATTTTGGACAAGTAGTCCCCTGCATCAATAACAACATTCGGTACTGGAATAGAGAGCAAATAGAAAGCCATCCCTAGGACGATTGAGATTATCAGTGGATTCCTCGTCAGTGTTCGGCCCATCATTTTTGCGGCTTGTGGGACAGAAGTTGCGCCTTTGGGAGATAAGCAAATTACCGCTTGGACGTTGTAAATAAACGTGGTAACCGCGACATAAAGCGCTGCTAACGCCACACCTTGAGAACCATACGCATTGGCAACGTAAGCGATGCCAATAATACCTGTGTTTGCTCGGAACCCGCCTTGGATAAGAACACCTTGGTCAGGCGATGCTTTGAACAGAAGCTTGACCGAAAGGTAGGTGAAAATAAAAAAAGAAACACTAGCGATAACGCCGAAATTGACAAAGCCACTTGCCGCTGAAAAATCGTGTTCTGAGGCCACAATACTGACAAATAACATCGCAGGTAGCGTAACTTGAAACACCAGTTTGGAGCCTACTTCGATAAAATTATCGTTGATCAGCCCTATGCGTTTGAACATCACGCCAAGTATTAACATTAAGCAGATAGGGCCGGTTATCGACAAAGAGAATTGCAACTGATGTAGAACAGCTTCCATGTAAGTACCCGCAGCAAAAGAAAATATTCCTGCTGTCTATTAAGCCATAAACTCTGGGAGACAGGATAGAAAAGTGATGAAATTTTCCTCTTTTGTTGTTTCCAGAACCATTTGCATTCCAAGTTATGGACGAGGTCCCAGTTTAATAAAGCTGCACTGGTTCTATGCGCGATATGTTGGTTTACTACTTATCGTGATGCATCCACATGCGTATTAAATAAAAGGGTTGGTCATTGTGGTTATGGATAGGAGTTCATCGATGAAAAGGAAACACAACAAAACCGTACTTTGTGCATTTGTCTCAGGTTCGGTGTTTGGTGCAGCTTTAGTCATTGCGATGTCTTTACCAATGTAATCGTTTCTGTAGGCTCTTTGAATACTTACGCTAATTCAATACAAAAACAGATTGAGTTCAGCTTGATGAGTTTGAAAACATGAAAATACACGTTAGCCCTTCATCAACAACCTTCTTTTGGTGGCGCTCTAAATAGAGCGGCACGGAATACTCACATTCTTAAGCTGCTGGATGGTAGCTAAGAGTGTTTGATCTTTTTATCTCCAGTAGCGATCTATTAAATACTTGGAGATAAATATGAACACCATTCAAAGTACATCGCAGCGCGAAATTATCCTTACCGGCGATCGAGCGACAGGTCCGTTACACCTCGGACACTATGTCGGCTCATTGCAACAACGAGTCAAATTGCAAACGGAGCATGAGCAAACGATCTTGGTCGCGGACATGCAAGGTTTGACGGATAACGCCCACAATCCATCAAAAGTATCCTCCAATATTCTCAATGTCGTTGCGGATTATTTGGCCGTTGGTATCGACCCCACACAAACCACGATCACGTTGCAATCTCAAATACCAGCGTTAGCAGAGTTAACGATGTATTACAGCAATCTTGTCTCTATTACGCGTTTAGAGCGTAATCCCACGGTTAAAAATGAGATACAGAGTAAAGGCTTTGAACGCTCTATTCCTGCTGGCTTTTTAACGTATCCAATTTCTCAAGCTGCCGATATTACGGGGTTCCACGCGACGTTGGTTCCGGTAGGTGATGACCAACTGCCGATGTTGGAGCAAACTAATGAAATCGTAAGAAAAATAAACCACCTGGGTGGAAAAGAGGTTCTTAGAGAATGCCGTCCATTACTTAGTGATGCTCCTCGTTTGCCGAGTACTGATGGCAAAAATAAGATGTCTAAAAGCATGGGGAATGCAATCAACCTAGGGGCGTCTGAAAAAGAGATTTCTGCGGCGGTGAAATCTATGTATACCGACCCCAATCACCTGAAAATTGAGGACCCTGGCCAAGTCGAAGGTAATATCGTATTTACCTACCTCGATGCCTTTCACCCTGATAAAGATTATATCGAACAGCTAAAAGAGCATTATCGACGAGGTGGGTTAGGTGATGGTTTGACCAAGAAAGTGTTAGAAGAATGCCTACAAGAGATGCTTCGTCCTATTCGAGAAAAGCGCACTATGTATTTGAATGATAAAGCACAGCTGATTGATATTTTAAAACAAAGTAGTCAGCGTTCTCGCGAGAAAACCGAAAAAGTGCTATTTGATGTGAAAGATGTATTTGGTTTGAATTTGTTCTGAATTAAAAAACAGGGTTCTGAATAAAAGGCACGGCTGTTTATTCGTAACGTGCCTTTTGGACTTTCAATTCCCATCAATGAAAGCTGACGTTTAAGAAGAAAAGAACTCGCGGCGAAAATCCGCTATTTCTTGTTGGTAATAACTGTGCCATTCCGGTTCTGATAAACCAGCATGGCTGGTGACTCTCTCTTTTCTGAGTCTGGACTCAAGTTGTTGCAATGCTTGTTGGTAATCTCTGACTTGCTCTTTTTGCTCGGCAATTTGTTGCTGACGAGCGTGAATCTCTTCGCTTTCGTCCTTCGTTAAGTAAGTTTTTTCCAGCTCTGCGATGATGGTTTGGCGCTCTGGAAAGCTCATGCTATTGGGTATTAGGGCGACTGCACGCTCATATTTTGCTTGGTCGTTTGTAAGCCCGATAGCATCTGCATGTTCTTGCCAGTCTATGATGAGTTGCTCGAAAGCTTGCAAAAAGCTTTCTGGACTTTGCGTGTTGAGCTGTTGAGCCTCTAAATTGAAATCGTATAGGGCGAACTCATCCGCGAAAATAACATCAGCCAACTCGCCCCAAATGCCTCTTGCCTCGGCTTTAAGTTGTGCAATACGTGAGGCTAGTGGTTGTTGCTCATCAAACAACAAATTACCTACACTTTCTTGCCATTGACTGTTGAGTTGATGGTAGCTCGCCAAAAGTTGAAATCGTGCTGAAGATAAATAAGGCTCGAGCAAGGCTAACTGTTCCTCACAGTCGCGGTTCGACATGCACTCATGCCAAAATGACTCAAGCTCTGCGACGAGTTCTCTCCCTTTGAGCAGAGTTATTCTCTCAGTCGTTATTTGAGTCGCAGAAGGGAGCTCTGCGGTCTGTGCTGAAGCCTCTGCACTGGGAGCGATATTGCTTGTTTTTAGTGGTGTACTGGGGACGTTCTTATTTTTTGTTTTTGGAGCAGAAGCGGACGCGGCCGTTTCTTGCTGCCCATCTTGACTGAAAGTTAAAAACATCATGCCCGCCATAATGGCGGACATGATTATCAACGCGATTTTCTTCATGGCTTGATTGTTGCGCTAACTGGGAAATGGTCAGAAAGGTTGTAGTGTTTCCATAAACTCTCTGCGGTTGTGCGCGGCACGTCTACACGGTTGTCATTGAATGATTTCACCCCGTATTCACTACTCACCATGACATAGTCAAGGTATTCCACGTTTTCGCCACCTGATAACGGTTCACCTGCGAAGTTATTGATGCGGGGATCAAAGGTTGACTCCGTGTAACCAGAATACTGAGGCTCTATGGCGCTTAAGTTGGCGATCATTTGTTGGTAGTCACCAGGGAACTTTCTTTTGTTTACGTTAAAGTCACCGCTGTATACCACAGTTTCGCTTGAAGGAATGTTGAGAGATTTAGCGAGTGCGCGGATTTGTTTGAACTGGCGCTGACGATACTCGCGAGCGGTGTCTGTATCGAAAGATGCGGTATGGGTAGCAAACACATGGTAAGCCTGACCACCTTTAATAATTTCCGCATAATTAACGCCTTTGTCGGCAAAGCAGTCTGTGCCAGAGCAGTCGGGGAAGACATATTGCGCTTCATTCACGATAGGATAGCGACTGACAATGATCACCCCACCATCATGAATATTAACGCCTTCTTTATCTAACATCTTAGTTTGGTACGGATACTCCTTAGCTAACTCACGTAGGAATCCTTCACGACCGCTTGCAAACACTTCTTGCAGCGCTAATACATCATAACCTTTGACGTATTGAGGAATCAGTTCGTAACGATCACCGATGTGCGATGCAATAGCTGTAAGAGCCCAGATGTTGTATGTCATCAACTTAAGGTTTTGTTCTTCGTTATCGACAGATTCATTTACTTTGCTTGGCGTGATGGTGTAATAAAGATCGTCGTATCGAGCGGTACTGTCTGACTTAAATGCCAGTTCGGTTTCTCGGATGCCAAAAGCGTTAGTGTTGGCACGATGAATATTACGATCATCTTTAAGAGATAAATCGACATCGGACGCCGATAAGCCATATTCAATGGTTGAATTATACCAATGACCTTCCATGACCTGATTGAGTGTTATGCTTTCACCTTTAGGGCTAGAAACCACAGTTTCAAAACGGTAAGTTTGGTTTGATTTCACGCCTTCCCAACGATTGAAGCTCAATACAGGTTTGGTTTCCCACGGACCAAGTACTTGTACATGTTGCTGCCACTCTTCTCCGTATTGAAGTAAATCACTGCCTTCGTGCTTTACTTGAATAGTTAAAGGCTGATCAGAATTATTGGTTAGATAAACATCTGTATCTGCAATGCTTGGTAATGCCACCAAGCCACTTAATAAAAGACCCCACTGCGATAATTTCATCTTATTTTTCCATCATTTGAACTAGAGCAATCATTCTTGTTTATAAATATTACTTGCACGTTAAATATGGATGACATCGAAGCCAGTACTGAAAATTGTTATCAGAATGTGATCTTTATTCAATGGTGAGGAGTTGGGGTAGAGAGTTAATGGCTGCCTAAGCGGCTGTAAATAATAGCGATGGTTAACGAATCGTACTCACTGCAATCAAGTTGTCATCTTTGCTCTATAAGTTGTGCGGCGTCATTCATCCAGCCACATGGCTAGAACTTAAATTGATAGATGGAGCACCATGGCTAGAGCAGTAAATCCAATCGATGAAACCATCATTAAATTACTACAAGAGCAAGGTTTGATTAGAAGCGAAGCAGAAGCTCGTTTAAAGAAAGAGGTATACCGCTTGCAGCCTAATGAGATTGAAAAAGTCAAAAATTATGCCCAGCACTTTGGCATCAACGCTAAAGAAAAACTCATCGATGAGATCTTAGAGTTGCGCCGGGAAGCGCTCATAAAAAAATGCAGACACAATACGGAGCATGCGAGCCTATCTCTAAAATAGCACGTGATAAAAATATCAATTACTGGTCAAGATTTGATCTCTCAGGCCGATGTATATAAGAGCGCTCAATGATATCGAGCGCAAAAAACAGTGTGTTTTAGAGGTTAAGCTTTCACTTAAGTGAGAGGTTTGGAAAGGCTGCAGGGAGAAAGTGCATGCGTATTAAAGACTTAAGTGTCGTAAAGAAAATATCGGTTAGTTATTTAACCGTTTTTGCCGTGTTTGGTTTAGTGTCAGTAATGTTGGTGCAAGGTTTGTTAACACTGAATAAAGACATCTCAGTGCTAACAGATAAAAGCTTACCTTCTGTTGCGATTTTGAAAGGTATCCAAGTTGATATTACTAAAGTGCGCAAAGATGAGTTCTCTTTATTGCCAAACGCAAATCACCCCAAAATTGGTGAGTGGTTAAAAGGCCTCGACCAATGGCGTTCTGATGTGCAGGCTGGTATTGCAGAATACGAAAAGCTCGACCTTAATCAGCGTGAAACACAGTCTTTTAACGTTTTTAAAGAAACCTGGAATCAATACATCAAGGAAACGAAGACTTACAACGCACTGCTAAGTCAAGGTGATGCTGAAAGTGCAAATGATGTGATTTTATCGAGTTTCGATACCTACTCAAAAGCGTTGAGCAGCTTGGATGATACCCTCGCGTTGAACGATGAGTTGGTGAATTTGATTGGCGAAGAAGTACAAAATGAAGCGGCATTTACACAATACAGCGCTGCTGTTGGTGCGCTTGTCGTCGCATTGGTCATGGTAATGTCTGCCATGTTGCTTTCTCGAGTCATTTGCGGGCCTGTTGATCGAGCATTGGAATTCGCTTCCAAAATCGCCAAGGGTCAATTGAATAATCAAATCGACGAAAGTGAATTGAGCAAAGACGAGTTAGGAACGTTGCTCAAAGAGCTTGTCGGTATGCAAACAAACTTACATTCGCTGGTTTCTGAGATTAATGACTCAACGATTCAGCTAACGGCAGCAGTAGAGGAGGTGAGTGCTATTTCTTCTCAGACCGCTTCCGGTATGCAAAATCAACAAATTGAACTTAGCTCGGTGGCTTCTGCGATGACAGAAATGCAAGCTGCTGTAAGTGAAGTGGCACAAAATACCGAAGTTGGCGCGACCTCCGCTTACTCGGCAACGGAAGTGGCAAAGCAAGGAACGGCGACGTTACAACAAACTATCGCAGTAATTGAGCGTGTATCACATACGATCCAAGAGTCTGATGAACTGGCACGTGAGCTTGAATCTAGCTCAAACAATATCAATGTGGTCGTAGATGTGATCCGCGGGATTGCGGAGCAAACAAACTTGTTAGCACTGAACGCCGCAATTGAAGCCGCTCGGGCTGGTGAACAAGGACGTGGGTTTGCTGTTGTGGCAGATGAGGTTCGTTCTCTGGCGCAACGCACTCAAGACTCCACTTCACAAATTGTGGAAATTGTTAATCAACTACAAGAGAGCAGCAGCAAAATAGGGCATTCAAGCCGTGATTGTCAGGAGGGCATTTCTCAGTGTGTTGAGCAAGTCAATGACGCTGATAGCCAGATAAAAGAAATTGAACATTCTGTCGATAACATAGCGCAAATGAGCACACAAATCGCAACGGCTTGTAGTGAGCAGAATTCTGTATCCGAAGAGCTGAATCGAAGTGTGGAGCATATTAATAGTGCCTCAACAGAGATGGCTGAGGGAGCTTCGCAAACGGCTGTGGCTTGCCAGCAGATCAGTAGCCTAGCGCACAACTTGAAAACTCGAATGGGTTCATTCCAGCTCTAGTTGTTGTGTTTCAGCTTTATTCCTAACCTCATTGCTACAAAAAATAAGCCGGATGAAATGTCCGGCTTATTTATTCTCTGTCTATATAAATAAGTTCAGAACATGCTCAATCTTGGGAGAATATGCTCGCTAGGCTGGAATACCACTATGGAACTTAAAATCTGTATCTGGCGTAGAAATTAAATCCGCCTCAACTCGGCCAAAATAGGCTATGCGTTCGCTGATGTCTTTGCCCGCGATTTGCTCTGCCAATACAAGATAATCTTGATAGTGGCGTGCTTCTGAGCGCAGTAAAGAAACGTAGAATTTTGCGATATCGTCATCCATATGTGGTGCTAGTTTGGCAAAACGCTCACAAGATCGGGCTTCGATGTACGCACCAATGATGAGCTTATCGATCAGTGTTTCCGGTTCATGAGTCTTCATATGCGAAATGAGCCCTTTAGCATAGCGACTTGCTGGAATATTTTTATACTCAATTCCACGACTTTCCATGATCTCTAAAACTTGATAAAAGTGGTGTAACTCCTCTTTAATCAAAAGCACCATTTTATCGATCAAATCTTGGCTGTAAGGTGAGTTGGACTTAGCCATGATCGCTTTGGAAATATTGCTCTTACCTTTTAAAGTTTCTAGTGAGCCTACATTGCGATAAGCAAAATCTTCATAGGGTTTAAACCAGTCAAGCAGAGCATGTGAACTGGATTGGTCAACGGCATACTTACGAATTAAAAACATCGCAGATTGGCCAGCTTTTAGCTCACACAGTAGGTGGTCTAATAAAATGGTTTGAAGGTTTTCTGGTTTCTTTGCTTCCTCTACCCATTCATCAGGTGTGCTGCATTGCAGAAATTGGTTAATGGGAGCAAGAAGATCTTGATAGGCGTCTAGATTCATCATTTTAGTTTTAGTACTTCACATTCTAATTGGGCATATCCGCTATCTTACGGATAGAAAAAAGGCTGCGATCGCAGCCTTTATTGACCTTAAGTGAATGTTACCACTTTTTCTTCTCGCCGAAGAGTGCTTCCATGTCATTGTCGCGCTCTTTATCGGCGATCTGCTGCATTTCGGCATCACTTTTATCTTGGCGTTTTTTATCTAGGTCGCCCAGCATGTCTTCAAGCTTCTGTTTCGCTTGAATAGAGTAGGGATCGCTCTTTGTACTCAATGCATCGATACCTTTGCGTAGCAGTTGAAGTGCTGTACCAGGTTGACCTCGAGCGATTGAGTCGTTTGCTCTTTTAATGACGTTTTCGATGTTGATACGAATCTGCATCGTTTCTAAACGCGCATTTTCAGCGACATAAGTCTGGGTGTCGATACGGCCTTTATTGTGTTCGTTACGGATAGTATCGCGGAGGCGTTTCACCAACTTAAGCATGACGATGGCTTGTTTATCACTGCTCGGCATTTTGAACGTGGTACTCTCGCCAGTGGGACCATTCTCTTTCAGTTGCTCAATCTGTTGCTTCATGTTTTCGATACGTTGAGCAAGCTGCTTATTCTTCGGGTCAAGCTCATGCATGCTTTCTAGCGCGTCAAGAATACGATTGTTTAGACACAGCAACAGCTCCTTGCTAAAAGGGATATGATGCGCATGACCAATCAACTCTTCAGTGCCATCAATCAAGGCAACATAGCGTGCGGACTCCTGTCTTTTCGCAGTCTCTACCTTGACCTTATACTGCAACATAATGTTATAGCCTAGGATCAACACCAGTAGGATGGCTACCAAAGCGATTATTAAACCAATATTCATATCTTTGCGTCTGCTTTACTTTTCTACGGCTAGCGTTAAAGAATACATGAATCTTATCTTACTCGGCACCCTATTTGTTTGATTATTTTGTCTCTCCCACGTTTTAGCTACTGATAGAAGTCACATCATAGAAATTCAGTCATTTATTGGCTCAACTTTGTGCATATTGTTTCTATGTTGAGGATTATCAGTATGTGATTGAGGTATAAGTTAGAAATTACTGTTCATTTCGATTTGAACGCGTTATAACTAATTATTATATCGCTCGTCCGAGTGGCCAATAAATTATCTCATGAACAAGTAAGGGATTACGATGAAACTGCAGCAGCTGAAGTATATTGTTGAGGTTGTAAACCATAATCTGAATGTATCCGCGACGGCAGAAAGCTTGTATACCTCTCAGCCAGGTATCAGTAAACAGGTTCGGTTGCTGGAAGATGAGTTAGGCATTCAGATTTTTGAACGTAGCGGTAAGCACTTAACACAGGTGACACCTGCTGGTGAAGAAATTGTACGTATCTCTCAAGAAATTCTCGCTCGTGTAGAAAGTATCAAAGCTGTAGCAGGGGAGCACACCCACCCAGAAATGGGGACGCTGAATATCACCACGACACATACGCAAGCGCGTTATGCTTTGCCGGATGTCATCAAAGGTTTCACTTCTCGCTACCCCAAAGTGTCATTACACATGCATCAAGGTACGCCGTCACAAATGTCTGAGGCGATTGCCAAAGGTACGGCGAACTTTGCGATTGCGACAGAAGCACTTCATTTATATCAAGATGCCATCATGCTGCCTTGTTATCACTGGAACCGTTCAATTGTCGTGCCCAAAGATCATCCATTAGCGAAGAAAGACAAAGTAACGATCAGCGATCTTGCCGCTTATCCATTGGTCACTTATGTGTTTGGTTTTACGGGCCGTTCAGAGTTAGATACCGCATTTAATCGTGAAGGTTTAACCCCGAGAGTGGTGTTCACTGCAACTGATGCGGACGTTATTAAAACGTATGTTCGCATGGGTATTGGTGTCGGCGTAATTGCTAGCATGGCTGTGGATGAAGAGCAGGACAGCGATTTAGTCGCAATAGATGCGAGCCATTTATTCGGGGCTAGTACGACAAGTATTGGCTTCCGTCGCGGCACATTCCTGCGCTCATACATGTTCGATTTTATGGAACGCTTTGCTCCTCATTTAACTCGCCCAGTGGTAGAGCAGGCGATTTCGTTGAAATCTAATGCAGAAATCGAAGAGATGTTTAAAGACATCGAGCTCCCGGTGAGATAACACTTCATTGATGATTCGATTCCCTCTACAATGCGCTCGTTGTAGGGGGAGTTATGAAAACGCAATTTCAATTTATTAATGACTGCTTATTGGAAAACGAATCGCTATGGCGGTTTGAACCATTTAAAAGTAGCATCCACACCTCATTACCTTGGCAAGAGCAACACCCTCAGTTGTGCCAGTGGTTAGTGTCTCTTTCTCCCTCTCAAATCGAAGAGTATAAAGCGGAACCTGAACTCGCCTTAAAAGCGATAAGCGCGTTCGTGTCTCAACTCGAACAACTCGCTTATCACACGCGTTTAGAGTCTTTAACCTTAAATGGTTTGGCACTCGCTCGTGGTTTAGACAACGGCATTCCCGGACGTAAGCTGGAGCAAATCAGCTCGATGGGTGAAGCTGCAATTCAACAACACTGTGGCGAAGAATGGTTAGAGTGGTGTTCAGGGAAAGGTTATTTAGGACGAATCCTGGCAACACAAACCGATCAGCCTGTGACCAGTTTCGAATATCAACAAGTACTGTGTGATTCGGGACAACAAGCTGCGAATGAACACCATTGGAAAATGACGTTTATTCAAGGTGACGCGTTCGATAGCAAAGCAAAAGCGGTATTCAAGCCAGCGCAACACGCGGTGGCACTGCATGCGTGTGGTGACCTCCATGTTCGTCTAATGCAGTACGGCAGTGAGAATGGGATTGCTGCGATGACCATCTCACCTTGTTGTTATCACTTGATTAAGTCGGAACAATACCAGCCGATGTCGAAACCGGGGAGGGTTTCTTCTCTCTCATTGTCTAAGCAAGAACTGCGTATCCCGTTACAGCAAACGGTGACAGGGGGAGAGCGTGTACGTCGCCATCGTCAGCAGGAAATGGTGTTTCGTCTTGGCTTCGATTTGATTACTCGACGAGCGTTAGGCATGGCAGAGTACCAACCTGTCCCCAGTATTCGTAAGTCGCAATTAAGTGAAGGCTTTGAATCTTTGTGTCGTTGGGCGGCGGAGCAGAAAGGTATCGTTCTTTCTCAAGAAATCGATTTCGATCATTTTGAAAAGTTAAGCGAACAACGTTTCTGGCAAATGGAGAGAATGAGCTTAGTGCAACTGGTTTTTCAACGTCCATTGGAGATCTGGCTCGCATTGGACAAAGCACTTTATCTTGAAGAACGTGGTTATCGTGTTAGATTGTCAGAGTTTTGCCCTAAATCAGTTACACCTAGAAATATTTTAATTTGTGCATATAAGAATTAGTTATTTTTTATAGCTAAACGCTCTATATGAAAAAGCCCACTTATGTGTGGGCTTTTGTAAACAAAACGTGACAAATTGTGTTTTATTTTGTCATTAATTGAACATAGCGATAGCTTGAGTTGGTTCAACGTATTCCAAGTCAAAGCTTTCTGCTACTTCTTTACATGTTACTTTTCCGTGAATAACGTTTAGACCTTCAAGGAAGCCTTTGTCTTCTAGAAGTGCCTCACGGTAGCCTTTGTTTGCGAGTTTCACAATGTAAGGGAGTGTTGCATTGTTCAATGCGAAAGTTGAAGTACGTGCAACCGCACCAGGCATATTTGCTACGCAGTAGTGAACCACTTCATCAACGATGTAAGTTGGATCTGCGTGGGTTGTTGCGTGAGATGTCTCGAAACAGCCACCTTGGTCAATAGCCACGTCAACCACTGCCGCACCAGGTTTCATCTTAGCAATGTGCTCTTTTGTTACCAGCTTAGGCGCTGCTGCTCCAGGAATTAGAACGGCACCGATAACAAGGTCAGCTTCTAGAACATGTTTCTCGATAGCGTCTTCAGTAGAATAAACCACTTTAGCGCGACCTTGGAACTCTTCGTCAAGCTTACGAAGTGTATCTACGTTGCGGTCTAGAATGGTTACGTCAGCGCGAAGACCAACGGCCATCCGAGCTGCGTTTGCACCAACAACACCACCACCAACGATGACGACTTTCGCTGGCTCAACACCAGGTACGCCACCTAGTAGCAGACCACGACCGCCGTGTGATTTTTCCAATGTTTGCGCGCCAGCTTGGATAGACATCCGACCTGCCACTTCTGACATTGGTGCTAACAGTGGCAAACGACCCATATTATCTGTTACAGTCTCATAGGCTATACAGACAGCTTTGCTCTTGATTAGCTCATCAGTTTGTGGAAAATCTGGTGCTAGGTGTAAATAAGTAAATAAAATTTGCCCTTCGCGGAGCATTGCTCTCTCTACTGCTTGGGGTTCTTTTACTTTTACAATCATGTCTGCTTGCGCGAATACGTCTGCAGCATGAGGGAGAATGGATGCGCCGACAGCGATGTAATCATCGTCTGAAAAACCAATGCCGGCACCTGCATTGGTCTCAACTAAAACTTGGTGACCATGTGAGATGAGTTCTCTCACGCTTGCTGGGATCATACCAACACGATATTCGTGGTTCTTGATTTCCTTAGGTACGCCAATGATCATCCTGTATCCTCTTTCTATAATGGTTGTATTAACTGTTTGTAGGGTGTTATTGTCGAATTAATAACTAGTATAGTTATAGATTTGTAAAATTTGGCACCAAATATTAAAAAGTTGTAGTATATTTTTTTGCAAGGAAGTAATAAGGTGGAATAAAAAATGGCAGACAACTATAAAAAGCCGTCCAAGGAACTAGACCGTATCGACCGCAACATTCTTAATGAACTGCAGAAAGACGGTCGTATTTCAAACGTTGAGCTTTCAAAACGTGTGGGACTTTCTCCAACGCCATGTTTGGAGCGTGTACGTCGCTTAGAGCGTCAGGGTTACATCACAGGATACACTGCATTATTGAATCCGCAGTTCCTGGATGCGTCACTATTAGTATTCGTTGAGATTACACTAAACCGTGGTGCGCCGGATGTATTTGAGCAGTTTAACTCAGCTGTTCAAAAGCTAGACGACATACAAGAGTGTCATCTTGTATCAGGTGACTTTGACTATCTTCTTAAAACCCGTGTATCAGATATGGGTGCTTACCGCCGACTATTGGGCGATACGTTACTACGCCTACCTGGCGTAAATGACACTCGCACATACGTTGTAATGGAAGAAGTGAAACAATCTAACCAGCTTGTGATCAAAACTCGTTAATTTCTTGCAAAGAAAGCGGTATATGCTTCCGCTTTCGCCAGAGAGTAATTGGGTTTTTCTCTTTGATATGGTTAAATCAATTTACCGAGCGGCTTGATGCCGCTCGGAATGTTTTGCAATTTCCTATTTCATTTCCATATTCAAGTTGATTTATGTTCAAAGAGAACGCAAAGAAAGTCGAAACCATTATCAAAACCAGTGAAGAGCCCCAGTCTTCACGCTTAAATGGCTTCCAACGCTTAAAAGAGTGCTGCTTTATCGTTGGCGTTCTTAGCTCGGTATTGCTTGCGGTTGCACTATTTACCTTCAGTCCGGCCGATCCTTCCTGGTCCCAAACCGCATGGGGAGGGGAGATCGATAATGCTGGTGGCCTTTTCGGCGCTTGGCTTGCGGACACACTATTCTTCACATTTGGCTCTCTCGCTTATCCCATCCCTTTCTTGCTAGCTGCGGCTGCATGGGTGATTTGCCGTAAACGAGGAGAAGATGAGCCAATTGATTTCATGTTATGGGGTACGAGGTTACTCGGCCTTGTCGTCCTTATAATGACTAGCTGTGGTCTAGCCGATATTAATTTTGATGATATTTGGTATTTCTCGTCCGGTGGTGTCGTCGGGGACGTGTTGTCTAGCCTAGCTTTACCTACATTGAATGTACTTGGCACGACATTGGTTCTGCTGTTCTTATGGGGAGCGGGCTTTACGCTCTTTACTGGCATCTCATGGCTTAACATCGTTGAGTGGCTTGGAGATCGTGCGTTAGCGCTAATTGCCGCGCTTGCAAATAAGGCAAGAGGTTCAGAGCAGGAAGTTTTAGAACCTCAGCTTGATGAGTTTGTGGAAGATAAAGTCTCTACGCCTAGACATAACGTAGACCATGACATTGATGATGAACCGCTTCCTCATTTAACGGCGTTCGATGTCGATGAGCCGAAAGAATCGGCGCCTGCGCATGAGTATCCTATTTATATGCCTCAAGCTAAACCTGAGAAGCCAGCGGAACAAATGATGGTGGAACCGACGCCGCCACAACACAAGGCTACGGTTAATGCTGCGCCAGTTTATGCTCAACCTGAGCACCAAACGCAACCTGTCCATGCGGTGAATACTGATAACGTTGATCCGCTTCTGGAGCGTACCAAGCAGCTGAATGTCACGATAGAAGAGCTTGAAGCTGCAGCGCAACAAGCAGATGACTGGGGAACTGAAGAACAGGCAGCCCCATCATTTGCAGACACTTACTCTTCCTATGTAGACCAACATACAGCTACAGAAGAACCGAACAGTGTTGAACCAGATTATGCGGAGTACGAACAATTTGAAGCAGAGCAAGTACAGCAGCCAAGTATTGAGCATCCTGTGCATGAAGAGCCTGTAATTGATTCCGCTGCGCTAGATAGCATCACGGAGCAAACAGAATCGAGTCAACACATTGAACCTACGATCTCTGATTTTGACGTGTTAGACGATGAAGACGAAGTGGAGTCACAGTCTGTACAACAACTACAGCCAGCTCCAGCAACACCTCATCAGCAAGTGGCAACACCTTCAACAACATTTGAACCTGCACTTCAAAAAGCGGAGGTTGAAGAGGTTCAAGACGGCGACGAAGATGTAGCGGCATTCCAAGACATGGTTTCTAGTGCGCAAGCCAAAGTAGCAGCGACACAGAACCCATTTTTGGTACAGAAAGAAGAAAACTTGCCTGTTCCAGAAGAGCCACTTCCAACGCTCGAGTTGCTTTACCATCCAGAAAAACGCGAAAACTTTATCGACCGAGATGCGCTAGAGCAGGTCGCTCGATTGGTTGAGAGCAAGCTAGCGGACTACAAAATCAAAGCCGACGTGGTGGGGATTTATCCTGGTCCAGTGATCACTCGTTTTGAGCTTGATTTGGCGCCGGGGGTAAAAGTAAGCCGTATTTCTGGTCTTTCAACTGACTTAGCTCGTGCATTGTCTGCAATGGCGGTACGTGTTGTAGAAGTAATCCCAGGCAAGCCTTACATCGGTTTGGAACTGCCAAACATGAGTCGTCAGACGGTCTATTTATCTGATGTAATCAGTAGTCCTCAGTTTGAGCAAGCAACGTCACCAACAACGGTTGTGTTAGGTCAAGACATTGCGGGCGAAGCTGTTGTGGCCGATCTCGCGAAGATGCCTCACGTGCTAGTAGCAGGTACAACTGGTTCTGGTAAGTCGGTGGGTGTGAACGTGATGATTTTGAGCATGCTATATAAAGCAGGTCCAGAAGATGTGCGCTTCATCATGATTGACCCGAAAATGCTAGAGCTTTCTATTTACGAAGGTATCCCTCATCTTCTTTCTGAAGTTGTGACTGATATGAAAGACGCATCAAACGCTCTACGTTGGTGTGTGGGTGAGATGGAACGTCGTTATAAATTGATGTCGGCATTGGGCGTTCGTAATGTGAAAGGCTTTAACGAGAAGTTGAAGATGGCTGCAGAAGCGGGTCACCCAATTCATGACCCATTCTGGCAAGAAGGCGACAGTATGGATACGGAACCGCCATTGCTAGAGAAACTGCCGTATATCGTTGTTGTTGTTGACGAATTTGCTGACCTAATGATGGTGGTAGGTAAGAAAGTTGAAGAACTGATTGCTCGCTTGGCGCAAAAAGCGCGTGCGGCAGGTATTCACTTAATTCTTGCGACTCAGCGTCCATCGGTTGACGTTATTACCGGTCTAATTAAAGCGAACATTCCAACTCGTGTTGCGTTTACGGTATCGACTAAAACAGACTCCCGTACGATTCTAGACCAAGGTGGTGCAGAATCACTGCTTGGTATGGGTGATATGTTGTATCTACCGCCGGGCTCAAGTCATACAACTCGTGTCCACGGTGCATTTGCATCAGATGATGATGTTCATGCTGTTGTAAACAACTGGAAAGCGCGTGGTAAACCGAACTACATTGAAGAGATCATCAGCGGAGATCAAAGTCCAGAAAGCTTATTGCCAGGTGAGCAAATGGAAGCGGATGAAGATGTGGATCCACTCTTCGATCAAGTCGTTGAGCACGTAGTTCAGTCACGTCGAGGCTCTGTTTCTGGCGTACAGCGTCGATTTAAGATCGGTTACAACCGTGCCGCCCGTATTGTTGAGCAACTCGAAGCGCAAGGTATCGTGAGTGCTCCGGGTCACAACGGTAACCGCGAAGTTTTAGCTCCTGCGCCGCCAAAAGATTAATGAACTTGTTTTACTCACTTCAGTCCAACTGAGGTGAGTAACTTTAGGTCTTTGACCCTCTGATAGGTATCTGAATGAAAAAACGATTTTCAGCGAAACTTTTCTCAGCGCTAGTTTTAAGCGTTTCTTTCTTCTCAGCTGCGAATGCAGCATCTCCAAAAGATGAACTCAATAAACGTCTCGCAATGAACGAAGGTTTCAGTGCCGATTTCTCCCAGCAAGTGATCAGCCCTGAAGGTGAAACGGTAATGGAAGGTGAGGGCACGGTTGAAATCGCTCGTCCAAGCTTGTTCCGTTGGAGTACGACTTTTCCTGATGAAAACCTTTTAGTATCTGATGGCAAGACGTTGTGGTATTACAGCCCATTCATTGAGCAAGTAAGCATTTACTGGCAAGAGCAAGCGACCGAGCAAACACCATTTGTGCTGTTAACTCGCAATAGAGCAAGCGACTGGGATAACTATAAGATTTCTCAGAAAGGTAATGAGTTTACGCTCATTCCAACGGCAATTGACTCTACTCAAGGCCAATTCCAGATTAATATTGATGCAAAAGGCGTAGTGAAAGGCTTTAACGTCATTGAGCAAGATGGTCAGAAAGGGCTGTTTACTTTTAGTAATGTTAAGCTTGGTAAACCAAAGGTAGACAGATTTACATTCACAATTCCAGATGGCGTGGAAGTGGATGACCAAAGGAATTAATTGGTAGTGAGTAATTACACGTTAGATTTCTCAGGGGACGAAGATTTTCGTCCCCTTGCTGCTCGTATGAGACCACAAACTATCGAACAGTATATTGGACAGCAGCATATTTTAGGTCCGGGTAAACCCCTACGCCGAGCGCTAGAGGCGGGACACATTCACTCGATGATCCTTTGGGGACCACCAGGCACAGGCAAAACGACATTAGCGGAAGTGGCAGCAAACTATGCCAACGCCGAAGTTGAGCGTGTATCTGCGGTGACGTCTGGCGTTAAAGAGATCCGGGCTGCGATCGACAAAGCGCGTGAGAACAAAATGGCAGGTCGCCGCACTATCTTATTCGTGGATGAGGTGCATCGCTTTAACAAATCGCAGCAAGATGCGTTTTTACCGCATATTGAAGACGGTACGGTTACGTTTATCGGTGCGACCACAGAGAACCCTTCGTTTGAGTTAAACAACGCATTACTCTCGCGTGCTCGCGTTTACAAGTTGACTTCTCTTGACCAGAGCGAAATATCGCTGGCGCTTGATCAAGCGATTAACGACAAAGAGCGCGGCTTGGGTAATACACCAGCAAATTTCGCCGACAACGTTCTAGATCGCTTAGCAGAGCTAGTGAACGGTGATGCTCGCATGTCTCTCAACTACCTTGAGCTGCTATACGATATGGCAGAAGACAATGCGCAAGGTGAAAAAGAAATCACGCTTAAGTTGCTTGCGGAAGTGGCGGGAGAAAAGGTCTCTCGCTTCGATAACAAAGGTGATATCTGGTACGACTTAATCTCTGCGGTTCACAAATCCATTCGTGGTTCAAATCCAGACGCCGCTTTATATTGGGCTGCACGTATGATCGCCGCAGGTTGTGATCCGCTCTACATCGCTCGCCGATTACTTGCGATAGCATCGGAAGATGTTGGCAACGCGGACCCTAGAGCCATGCAAGTTGCACTCTCCGCGTGGGACTGTTTTACACGCGTTGGTCCAGCAGAAGGTGAGCGTGCGATTGCTCAAGCTATTGTTTATCTCGCGTGCGCTCCAAAGAGTAATGCGGTTTACGTTGCTTGGAAACAAGCGCTCACAGATGCTCATAACTTACCTGAATATGAAGTGCCGCATCACCTTCGAAATGCACCTACCAGTTTGATGAAAGACATGGGTTATGGAGCAGAGTATCGTTATGCTCACGATGAGCCGGGTGCCTATGCAGCCGGTGAGCAATATTTGCCACCAGAAATGGCGGATCGTAAGTACTATCAGCCAACAAATCGCGGTCTAGAAACCAAAATCGGCGAAAAGTTAGATTACTTGGCTAAATTAGACGCAAATAGCCAACAAAAGCGCTATGAAAAGTAGGCGTTTTTGGATACATTTGTTCAGTAAATTTTTTTAACGCGTACGCTTGGAAAGTGCGCGTGATTTCACAACAAAAAGCATAGGATTAACAATGCTGGATTCTAAATTACTTCGTACAGAGCTGGATGAAACAGCTGCTAAACTGGCGCGTCGTGGCTTTAAGCTAGACGTAGAGACTATTCGTAAACTTGAAGAACAACGTAAGTCCATTCAAGTAGAAGTAGAAAATTTACAATCCACGCGTAACTCCATCTCCAAACAAATCGGCCAAAAAATGGCGGCTGGCGACAAAGAAGGCGCAGAAGAGATCAAGAAACAAATCGGTACTCTAGGTAGCGATCTTGATGCGAAGAAAGTTGAACTTGAGCAAGTAATGGCTCAACTAGACGAATTCACGCTTTCTGTACCAAATATCCCAGCAGATGAAGTGCCAGATGGCAAAGACGAGAACGACAACGTTGAAATCTCTCGTTGGGGTGAGCCTAAGACTTACGACTTCGATTTGAAAGACCATGTTGACCTAGGTGAAATGGGTGGCGGTCTAGACTTCGCAAGCGCAGTTAAGATCACTGGCGCACGTTTCATCGTGATGAAAGGCCAATTTGCTCGTCTACACCGTGCAATTGCTCAGTTCATGCTAGATCTTCACACAGAAGAACATGGCTACACTGAAATGTACGTACCTTACCTAGTGAACTCTGACAGCCTATTCGGTACTGGTCAGCTTCCTAAGTTCGGTAAAGACCTTTTCCACACAGAGCCTCTGGCGGAAAAAGTAAACGACGAAGAACCACGTAAACTGTCGCTAATTCCTACGGCAGAAGTACCTGTAACGAACCTAGTTCGTGACACGATTTCTGACGAAGCGGATCTACCAATTAAGATGACAGCTCACACGCCATGTTTCCGTTCAGAAGCAGGTTCTTATGGTCGTGATACTCGTGGTCTGATTCGTATGCACCAGTTCGACAAAGTTGAGCTAGTACAAATCACTAAGCCAGAAGATTCAATGAATGCGCTCGAAGAGCTAACAGGTCACGCTGAGAAAGTTCTACAACTTTTAGAGCTTCCTTACCGTAAAGTGGTTCTTTGTACAGGTGACATGGGCTTCGGCGCTCGTAAAACTTACGACCTAGAAGTTTGGGTTCCTGCTCAAGAAACTTACCGTGAAATCTCTTCATGTTCTAACATGTGGGACTTCCAAGCTCGTCGTATGCAAGCGCGTTTCCGTCGTAAAGGCGAGAAGAAACCTGAGCTTGTACACACGCTAAACGGTTCTGGTCTAGCTGTAGGTCGTACCATGGTTGCTATCCTAGAAAACAACCAAGAAGCAGACGGTCGCATTGCAATCCCTACAGTACTTCAGAAGTACATGGGCGGCGCAACGCACATCGGTTAGTGCATTAGCCACTAGAACACCAAAACCCAGCCATAGTGCTGGGTTTTTTTGTTATTTGCGTCGAGTGAAAATACGTTGTTATGTAATTAGCACACGCAATAGTGAAGAGCTCGCCCAGAATCTGGTAGTACGAGACAAATGATATTTTTCTAAACGGTTTTTCACGTGACAAGCTAATGGCATCATTTGCCCTTGTTGTTAAACGTTATGCCAGTAAATCATCTTTCATTGCTTATTATTTTTGCGCTTACTTTGCTCGTTAGTAAGAGTGTTATCGCAAGTGAACTTATTCAGCCTCAATACTTAGATAGTGAGCGAACCGATCGCTTTTTCGCGCGCGAAATAGCGCAACCTTCCAAAGAAAATATGCAACTTCGTAACTCACTCGATTGGGGCTATGAACTTGAATTGAAACGTGCATCTGATGAAGAAAAACTAGTATCTAATTGCCAAGACTTAGCTACGGCAAACTCTACGGGCTTTACTGCGGCAAAAGCCTATGAATACGGCGCGTTTAAAGCATATTTAACTCAGTGCCAAACATGGAGTGAGATGGCAAAGTTAGCTGCCTCTAAGCGTTCATTTATATCAGACTTTAAGTTAGACGATACCTTTCCTAATTTCGCTCCAAGTGCACTTGCTTTTGTTATTTCTGACGAAAGTGCAGAGAAAGCAAAGACACTATCAACGTGGGATGAAGCAGACCATATCCAAAGAACTCAGGTCATCAGTGAAGTCAGAGCAGAGTATTACGATTCGACTGACGGCTTTCAGGTTATTACCGTTACCGCAAAAGGTGATTACAACGCTGACGGCATCGAGGATATCGTTATTGAGAAAGAGAATAGTGTACTCAGTGGCTCGTATTCATCTTCACACGGATATGTATTAACCCGTATGTCTGAACAAGCGCTATTTACAGTGTTGGCTGAATGGTAATGAAACGATTGGCGGTCACTTTGGGTTTAAGTGTTGCGATGATGAGCACGTTTGCTGTTGCTAACACCTCGCCCAGAAAAGTCTTTGAATGCTCAGTGAACCAAACTATGAACTTTAGTCTTTTTATAGAGCAAGGCAAAGGTGGGATTATCTTTAATGAGTCCATTGAGAATCAAAGCTCTGTTTTACAGCGGATAAAACCTCAAGATTATCGTGTTGAACATTATCATCGAGCGTTGGTAGATAAGAAGTCTTTGGAATTTAGTATTGGTGAGCGCGTCATATTAGTCAGTGAGTACTTTAGCGAGGAGTTAGGTGAGGTAGAGAAGATACTCAGTGTTACTTTGAGAGAGCCTGAGCAAACGCAGTACTTTGAATGTGAGGAAGGGAGTATGAGTAACCTTGCATTGCTTTTCCATGAGAGTGCCGAATAATCGATTGCAGAGTAATTATTACCAAAGCGTAATAGTGTTTTCGAATTTACCCTAATTATCTTATTATTTGTAATCGATATAATCATCCACCTTACCACGGTAAGTAGATTTTCTCATTCAAGTAACGAGGAGGGCTTATGGCCGTAGGGTGGGCAAACGACGATAGCGTCAGCCAACAAATTCAACATATCATCGACGAGCGAGTAAAGACAGTCAACTTCGATAGCTTTACTGCTCTAATAAATAACGAGACGGCTTGAGTCTCATACTCAAACCGTTTTCATGTTGAATTGAACTATGAAGCGAAGCAGTCTTTGCGTTGTAACGCAGCATCAATCGCATTCACTAACTTTTCAATATCTTCCGGCTTGCTGATGAACGGCGGCATCATATAAATCAGTTTGCCAAATGGACGAATCCAAACACCGTGCTCAACAAAGAGAGCCTGGATGGTTTCCATATTCACAGGTCGATGCGTCTCCACTACGCCAATAGCACCCAACCAACGGGTGTTTTTCACCAAGTCGTATTCTTCAAGTTTTGGTAGTAACTCAGAAAACAGCGTTTCAATTTGTTGGGTTTGTTGCTTCCAATCACCTTGCTCGATCAATTCCAAACTTGCAGTAGCTACAGCACAAGCGAGTGGATTCCCCATAAAGGTTGGACCGTGCATAAAACAACCAGCATCACCACCACAAACAGTGTCTGCTACGTGTTTGCTCGCGAGGGTCGCAGAGAGGGTCATGTAGCCGCCAGTGAGTGCTTTCCCGACACACAGAATGTCTGGTTGAATATCTGCATGTTCGCAGGCAAACAATTTGCCTGTGCGTCCAAAACCGGTAGCGATCTCATCTGCAATCAATAACAAACCGTATTTGTCGCAAAGTCTACGCACGCCTTTGAGAAATTCGGGATGGTAGATACGCATGCCACCTGCGCCTTGAACGATAGGCTCAAGGATCACCGCAGCAAGTTCTTGATGGTGCGTTTCAATCTTGTGCTCGAAGTCGGTAAGGTCTTCTGGCTTCCATTTATCCCAAAAGCCACAAGTTGGTGACTCCGCAAAGATATGCTCAGGCAGAAAGCCTTTGTAGAGAGAGTGCATGGAGTTATCAGGATCGGTTACCGACATGGCCGCAAAGGTGTCACCGTGATAACCGTATCGTAAAGTAAGAAACTTCGGTCGGCGTTTACCTTTTGCATGCCAATATTGCAGTGCCATTTTTAAGCTGACTTCTACGGCAACGGAGCCTGAATCGGCAAGGAATACATGTTCAAGATTACTTGGCGCTAGGGATAGCAACTTCTTACACAAACTGATTGCTGGCTGGTGGGTAACCCCGCCAAACATCACGTGAGAGACTTGATCGATTTGCTGGTGAGCCGCTTGATTTAAGTGCGGATGGTTATAGCCGTGGATCGTCGACCACCAAGAAGACATGCCATCGACAAGCTCAGTACCGTCTTCCAGTTTAATGTGAACACCATTTGCCGATGCCACTGGGTAGCAGGTCAGAGGTGTCAATGTCGAAGTGTAAGGATGCCAGATATGCTGGCGGTCGAAGGCGAGATCCATGTGCGATTCCAATAATAATTTAGATTAAAAAATAAACAGATGTAAACTTTGTTCTTTTGTGCTGTGTTGACAGTTTATCGAGACTCAGTAGACTGTCAACACAACAACAAAAGTGACTAAAGGAATACACGTGGAAGTTCGTCATAACTGGACGCATGCTGAAGTGCGCGATCTCATGGAAAAACCATTCATGGATCTCCTATTCGAAGCGCAGCTTGTACATCGTCAATATCAACAAACCAACCATGTTCAAGTAAGCACGCTTCTGTCGATTAAGACAGGTGCTTGTCCAGAAGATTGTAAGTACTGTCCTCAGAGTGCTCGTTACACCACAGACATCGAAAAAGAACGTCTGATGGAAGTAGAACGCGTACTCGATGCTGCGCAAAAAGCCAAAAATGCTGGTTCTACTCGATTCTGTATGGGCGCAGCATGGAAAAACCCGAAAGAGCGTGACATGCCGCATTTGACTGACATGATCAAAGGCGTGAAGGGCATGGGTTTAGAAACGTGTATGACATTAGGCATGTTGACGCCAGATCAAGCTAAGCAATTGGCTAATGCAGGTCTGGATTACTACAACCATAACCTCGATACCTCTCCTGAGTTTTACGGCAACATCATTACCACACGTACCTACCAAGACCGTTTAGACACTTTGTCTCACGTTCGTGATGCAGGCATGAAGATATGTTCCGGTGGCATCATCGGCATGGGTGAAAGTGCTAACGACCGAGCAGGTTTATTGGTTGAATTGGCGAACTTACCGGTACACCCTGAAAGCGTTCCAATCAACATGCTCGTGAAGGTGAAGGGCACACCGTTGGAAGAAGTCGATGATGTTGAGCCATTCGATTTCATTCGCCTGATTGCGATTGCACGAATCATGATGCCTCAATCAGCCGTTCGTTTGTCCGCTGGCCGTGAAAACATGAACGAACAAATGCAAGCGCTGTGTTTTATGGCGGGTGCAAACTCCGTCTTCTATGGTTGCAAGCTTCTGACCACGCCAAACCCTTCAGAAGACAAAGACATGATGCTGTTCAACAAGCTCGGCATTAACAGCCAAGAGGTGTCTCAAAAACCTGATGAAATCGAAGAAAACGAGCTACTCGATCGCGTCGTAGAGCGCGTTGCTGCTCGTCCGACAAAAGACGACCTTTTCTACGATGCCAGCGTTTAAATCTCGTATCGAGTCCGCTCTTGCTGAGCGTAAAACGCAAGGGTTGAATCGTTCTATGAATGTGGTGTTTGCCGGTAACCAGTCCGTTTTGGAACACGAAGGTAGACGTTACATTAATTTCTCAAGTAATGATTATTTGGGCTTGGCCAATGACCAAGAGCTTGTTCGTGCTTGGCAGCAAGGTTTAAGCGTATATGGCAGTGGCAGTGGAGCATCACCGATGGTGACTGGCTTTAGTGCCGCGCACAGCAATTTAGAAGCCGCACTGACCGAATGGCTGGGTTACGACAGAGCAATTCTGTTTGGCTCTGGATTCAGTGCTAATCAAGCCTTGTTGTTCACCTTGTTAGAAAAATCAGACGTATTGATCCAAGACCGTTTGAACCATGCCTCACTAATGGAAGCGGGGATGTTGTCACCAGCTAAGATGAAGCGCTTCAAGCACAATGACATCGAGCACCTAAAGTCGCTGCTGAATAGCGAAGACAATCACTTAGTCGTGACTGAAGGGGTGTTTAGTATGGACGGGGATTGTGCACCACTTGCTGATATCGCTGACGTCACCGTTAATCATGATGCATGGCTTGCTGTAGACGACGCTCATGGTATCGGTGTTCTAGGGGAATCTGGCGGTGGCTCATGTGAATTAGCGGCGGTTAAGCCTGAGATACTGATCGTTACTTTCGGCAAAGCGTTTGGTATGTCTGGCGCGGCTATTTTATGTGACCACGCAACGGGAGATTTTTTAACTCAGTTTGCTCGTCACCATGTGTATTCCACGGCGATGCCTCCTGCACAAGCCTATGCGCTCACGCATGCTGTCTCGATGGTTCAAGAGCAGTCTTGGCGACGTGAAAAGCTCACAGAGTTAAGTGAAGTGTATCGAGATAGCCTCAGCGACGTTGAGGGCTTTGTTGAGACTCAAACTTCGATTAAGCCGTTTGTGATTGGTGAATCTGATTTGGCTTTGCGAGTGGCAGGTGCTTGTCGCCAAAACGGTATTTGGGTTACTGCTATTCGTCCTCCAACAGTTCCGAAAGGGACGTCTCGTCTGCGAATCACACTCACTGCTAATCACACTAACGAACAAGTTAAAACGCTTTCAATGGCATTGAAGCAAGCATTAGGAACGCAGTAATGGATAATGCAGAGCAAATGAAGTTGGATTGCTTACTGCCTAATAAACAAGCGATCGCCGCTTCATTTAGTAAAGCAGCTAACACGTACGACAAACATGCCGCTTTCCAGCGTGATGTCGGCCATCGCTTAATAGACAAACTTCCGAATGACTTAACTCATAAACGTGTTTTGGATTTAGGATGTGGTACGGGCTATTTTTCTCAACTTCTTCAAGAGCGTGGCGCTGAAGTGTTTTGTGTGGACATCTCTCAAGAGATGTTAAGCAAAGCTATGGTGCGCTGTGGCCATGAGCGAATGAATTATGTGCTAGCCGACGCAGAAAACTTGCCTTTCGACGATACAAGCTTCGACTACGTATTCTCTAGCTTGGCTTTGCAATGGTGTGCCGATTTAAGTTACCCCCTGAGAGAAGTTCGTCGTGTACTAAAAGCTAATGGGAAGGCGGCTTTTTCTACCCTAGCTGAAGGGTCACTGTGCGAGTTGCGTGCATCATGGAAAAAAATTGATGCATATCAACACGTCAATAACTTTCTATCGCTCAATCAGGTAAAAATTGCGTTAGCGCAATCTCGATGTGACAACCATCAACTAGACTTGACCACCATCACAGTTTGGTACGACTCAGCATTTTCAGTTATGCGTGACCTCAAAGGTATAGGTGCAAATCACGTAAGCGGGCGCTCACATGGTTTAACCAGTCGAGAGACTTTGTTGCAAGTTGAGCATGAGTACCAAGCGTTTAAAAATGATCAAGGTCTTCTACCTGCAAGTTATCAGGTTTGTTTTGGAGTAATACATCTATGATTGATGCTTTTTTTATTGCTGGTACGGATACTGATGTAGGAAAAACGGTAGCGTCTAAAGCCATTTTGCAAGCGTTGGCAGCAAAAGGACTAAACACTATTGGTTATAAACCAGTGGCAGCAGGGAGTGATAAGACTGAAGCTGGATGGCGTAATTCTGACGCCTTACATTTACAAGCGGCCGCGACACTCGATGTCGCTTATGATGATGTGAATCCATACGCTTTAGAATTGCCTGCTTCTCCTCACATCGCGGCAAAACATGAACATGTCGAAATAAAATACGAACTCCTCAGTGAAAAGCTGGCTCAACACAAGCAGCAAGCTGATGTCGTTCTCGTTGAGGGCGCTGGTGGTTGGCGTGTGCCTGTGTCAGATACCGACTGTTTATCTACTTGGGTACAAGTAGAGCAGTTACCCGTGGTCTTGGTGGTTGGTATTAAATTAGGTTGTTTGAGCCATGCTTTACTCACGGCAGAGAGTATTAAAGCAGATGGCTTGAATCTTGTTGGTTGGGTGGCAAACCGAGTGAACCCTGGCACCGAGCACTATGCTGATATTATCGAGATGCTTGAAGCGCGTATCGGTGCGCCTAAGCTTGGCGAAATCCCATACATTCCAAGTGCTAAGCGCAAAGAGCTAGGCAAGTACATTAATGTCGAGCCTTTGCTAAATACTGACTGATTGTGTTTAAAATACTAAAAAACCAAAGGGCTGCGCAATGCAGCCCTTTTTTATTGGTGTAATCTATAACATCAGATTACTTATCTTGGCTAAGCCCCATCAATGCTTGCTGAGTTTCTGCAACACGCTGAGACATATGATGATCGGTTGAAATACCAAGTTGTTGCTTCGCCTCATCCTCTGAGATGCCTAGATGACAACGTAGTAAATCAATAGCCATTTGATAGTCGTTAGTTTCTACCATGGTTTTTCCCTCAATACATGGAAGTTTTGAGCTCGCCTAATGTACCTTTTTAATGTACTTAGAGTGGCTCTGTTTTGTTCATCTCGTTCGAATCTAGCATGTCCATGTCACCGCACAATAAGACCAAAGTCTATAGCGGGGCTAACATACTGTTTTTGGTCTAGTAAAATATTTCTAGCTAAGTTGCCTAGAGGTGATAGATTTAACATCAAGGTCATCCATTGATAGATGAGGTGCGATTCAAAGTACTTTTCATTACGGAAAGGAATGAATATGAATGGAGGTAATGGCTCTTATCAGAACGTGCCTAGAAATCGCTTGAACATAATCTTTCAGTCTCGAAAACAAATGTTGCAATTTATTGCTTAACCTTGTTTTTATCGCGGATAGACTATATCTATAACGCACGGAGCATGAAACTTAGCGGAATTGGCTTTTACAGCGATTACCACCTGTTCCTTATAACAATCCGTTTTAAAAAAACGATAAGCTTCCTCGGAGAAAAGTAATGAAGCGAATTATGTTATTCCTAGCAACTAACCTAGCTGTCGTGCTAGTGCTTAGTGTTGTTCTGAATATTGTTTACGCTACCACTGGAATGCAACCTGGCAGTCTTTCTGGTTTGCTAGTTATGGCCGCCATATTTGGTTTTGGTGGTGCACTGATTTCGTTGATGATGTCAAAGGGCATGGCACTGCGCTCGGTTGGCGGTATGGTCATTGAAAGTCCGCGTAACGAAACTGAGCATTGGTTAGTCGAAACTGTGGGTCGTCAAGCTCAGCAAGCGGGTATTGGTATGCCAACGGTGGCTATTTATGACTCACCAGATATCAATGCATTCGCGACGGGTGCAAAGCGAGATGACTCTCTTGTCGCGGTTTCCACTGGCCTTTTACACAATATGACTCGTGATGAAGCAGAAGCGGTACTGGCCCACGAAGTGAGCCATATTGCAAATGGTGACATGGTCACGATGACATTGATGCAAGGTGTTGTGAACACGTTTGTTATCTTCCTATCCCGTTTTATCGCCAATATTGTGGCATCGAACGATGATGAAGAAGGTCAAGGTACAAACATGATGGTTTACTTCGGTGTATCTATGGTGCTTGAGCTAGTGTTTGGTTTCTTAGCAAGCTTTATTACCATGTGGTACAGCCGTCATCGCGAATTCCATGCCGACGCAGGTGCTGCTCACTTAGTTGGTAAAGAGAAAATGATCGCGGCATTGGAACGTTTGAAGATGAGTCACGAATCTCAACTTGATGGCACAATGATGGCATTCGGTATTAATGGCAAGCAGTCATTGACTGAGCTACTGATGAGCCACCCTCCGCTAGATAAACGTATTGCAGCGTTACGTAGTCAGCAATACTAGTTGTAAAAACTGACAGCGCACGCGAAAGTAATCGTTAATTTCCTGAAAAGGCTTGGTTTTGACCAAGCCTTTTTTTTGATCGATTGATCGCTTGCGAGATCCATCACGTATCTACCTACAGAAACAAAGTTATACAAAATTATTTTTGTACAACTTTTAAAGAATGAACTATCTTGTACATATAATAATTTTGTACAACTTGATGGGCATGTAGGAGTAAACACATGGACATACAGTCTGTTGGCAATATCTATCAAAAGCTGAATAAAGCGAACTTACATCTGCTTAAAGACGTATATCACCAAGATGTCGTCTTTGAAGATGCTGCTCATCGTTTAGAAGGGTGGCCTGCACTTTCAGATTACTTCACATCATTATATGCCAACGTCATAAGCTGTGACTTTGTTATCCACGAACATCAACAAGTCGGAGATACTGGCTTCCTAACGTGGACCATGGATCTTCAGCATCCCAAACTTCAAAAAGGTGCACCTATTCTCGTTAATGGTGTGTCGCATCTTAAGTTCAGCGAAGGCCAAGTTATTTATCACCGAGATTACTTTGATCTCGGAGAAATGCTTTACGAAAACTTACCTTTACTTGGCTCAGTCGTAAAAACCATCAAGCAGAGGTTAGGACAATGAACAATACTATCTTAATCACTGGCGCTACCTCCGGAATAGGGAAGCAATTGGCTTTAGATTACGCGAACTCTGATTGGAGCGTTATTGCTTGTGGACGAAACAAAGACGTTCTTGCTGAATTGGGGGCTGCTTCTTCTAATATCCATACATTACAGTTTGACGTGACAAACCATGAACAAACTCAGCATGCGCTGTCCAGTTTGCCTTTCACGCCGAGTACCTGGGTTTTTAATGCAGGGGATTGTGAGTATATGGACAACGGTGTGGTTGACGCGAAACTCATGGCGCGTGTGATGAATGTAAACGTCGTTGGTGTTGCCAACTGCGTAGAAGGTTGCCAACCACACTTAGATAAAGGGCATCGCATCGTTATCGTGGGTTCTATTGCTTCAGAAGTCGCGTTGCCAAGGGCTGAAGCCTACGGCGCTTCTAAGGCCGCTGTGAGCTACTTTGCTCGCACATTAGCTGTTGATTTGAAGAAGAAGGGCATTCAAGTGGTGACCGTGTTCCCAGGCTTTGTGGAAACCCCGTTAACTGACAAAAATGACTTCGAAATGCCGATGATTATTTCTACGCGGCAAGCCTCGAACTCTATCAGAAAACAGTTGGCTGCCAACAAGACTCACATCTATTTCCCCGCGAGGTTTACCAGTATTTTACGTTTTATCTCGTTACTTCCATACAGTTGGCAAGCTCGCCTAACTGCTAAACTCGTGTCATAAGAAGGAATAAAAATGAAAACAGCAGGAAGAAAGAAGATAGCGATTGTGGGGACCGGAATTTCTGGCCTTACGTGTGGTTACTATCTACATAAAGAGCACCATGTCACCGTATTTGAAGCTAACGATTACATTGGCGGGCACACCGCGACGGTGGATGTAAAACTCGATGGTAAAGAATATGCGATTGATACGGGCTTTATCGTTTACAACGATCGCACTTATCCTAATTTCATCAAAATGATGAACGAGATTGGTGTCGAAGGATTGCCAACCCAGATGAGTTTCAGCGTAAGAAACGACGGCAATGGCTTGGAATATAACGGTCATACCGTGTCGACATTATTTGCTCAAAAGCGCAATTGGGTAAATCCTAAGTTCTATCGTTTTATCTTCGAGATCCTTCGTTTCAACAAACTTGCCAAAAGCGTCGCTAGCAAACAATCGAGTCATTCTCAGACGCTAGGTGAGTTTCTTGATGAGCACAACTTCAGTACTTTCTTTTCAGATAACTACATTTTGCCGATGGGCGCTGCAATTTGGTCTTCGACTTTAGCGGACATGCGCGCATTTCCGCTGATGTTTTTCCTTCGCTTTTTCTTAAATCACGGATTGCTTGATGTCACTAACAGGCCGCAATGGTATGTAATTAAAGGTGGCTCTCGTGAGTACATTCCACCTTTGACTCAAGGTTTTATCGATAAAATTCGACTCAATAGTCCGGTAGAAAAAGTGCTCCGTAGTGAGAATGGTGTGGGTTTAAAAGTTAACGGTGAAATGCACTGGTTTGATGATGTCATCTTTGCTTGTCACAGTGATCAAGCGATGAACATGTTAGGTGACATTAGCCCAGTCGAGCAAGAGGTGCTGGGTAATATGGCTTATCAAGCGAATGAAGTGGTGCTTCACACTGATACGAGTTTACTTCCAAAGCGTAAAGCGGCGTGGGCTTCGTGGAACTACCTACTGGAGGGCAGTGAAGACGAACAGCAACGCCTCCCTTGGCTTACTTACAACATGAATATTCTCCAACATGTTCAATCTGAACACACATTCTGTGTCACGCTAAATAGCACTGAGCAGATCGAACCGAGCAAAGTATTACGGACGTTTACCTATCACCATCCAGTGTTCTCCACCGACTCTATCGCTGCACAGCAACGTAAAGAAGAGGTGCAAGGGCTGAACAATACTTGGTTCTGCGGCGCTTATTGGTACAACGGTTTCCATGAGGATGGCGTTCGCAGCGCGTTGGACGTAGTGAAAGGGCTTGAAGAGAAATATCGCGTTCAGACTGCTGTCAACTTAGAAAAAGGTGCTGCGTGATATGGATAGCCAAATGAACAGCCAGTTGTTTGTTGGCAACGTTCGACATCGCAGGTTCACGCCGATAAAACATGAATTGAACTACTCATTGTTTATGCCAGCTATTGACGTCGATGAGCTAAAAAAACTAGAGGAAAAAGTTTGGGGATTTGGCTCTCGTTGGTGGCATTGGGCACGCTTTAAACGCAGTGACTATGTTGGTGAGGGCTGTTTAAAGGTGGCCGTACACGACAAAATTGAAGAGTTAACAGGTGTTCGTTGTACCGGCAAAGTCATCGCTGTTTGTCATTTGCGCTATTTAGGACTTTATTTTAGTCCGGTGAATTTCTACTACGTTTATAACAAAGAAGGGGAATGGAAATACCTCTTAGCTGAAGTCAGCAATACACCTTGGAACGAGCGTCATTACTACGCAGTCGCTGCTGAGCAAAACGATGAAAACTTTGGATGGGAACAAGAGAAAGCCTTTCATGTTTCTCCGTTTAATCCAATTGACCAACAGTATCACTGGAAGATTAAACCACTGACGGACAAGTTAAGGATTCATCTTGAATGCCACAAAAGCGAAAAGCACTTTGATGCGACGATGACAATGAAAGCTCAAGTGTTTTCGAGCAAAAGCTTATTGAAGTGTTTGATCGTTACGCCAATACAGACGGTAAAAGTAATGGTTGGTATTTATTGGCACGCATTAAAACTTTGGGTGAAAGGCGCGCCTTTTTATTCTCATCCTAAATATTCAACACACGACGAAATAGAAGCCGACACTAAAAAAACAGACAAAAAAAATAAAAAGCACAAGGAGAATTCTGCATGTTAAATACCAGTTCTATGACATTGCCGCGCAAATTGACGACAACACAAAAGGCGGCTCGCGGAGTTATTTTTCAATGTCTGCAAAAAATGGAAATCGGCTGCTTAACTGTTATTGAAAGCTTTAAGACGGAAACGAAAGAAAGAAGCGAGCGCTTTAATGCGCCCAACGGTGAATACAGCGGTCAGCCTGTTGTGGCGACGATTGAAGTAAAGCATCCTGGCTTTTACTCGCGAATCTTGCAAGGTGGCAGCATTGCGGCGGGTGAGGCTTATATGGATGGTTGGTGGGACAGCCCGGATCTAACCTCGTTAATGAAACTTATGGCTCTTAATATGCGCGCGCTAGATAAACTTGAAGAGAAAGGAAGTTGGCTAACTAAAATACTGTACAAGTTCAGTCATTGGACCAACCGCAATTCTCAAGAGAACTCTCGTAAAAACATTCATGCGCATTACGACTTGGGCAACAATTTGTACGAGTCATTTTTAGACGACAACATGCTGTACTCATCGGCCTTATATGTGCAAGACAACGATACTTTGGAACAAGCGCAAATCAACAAAATGGATCGTTTGTGCCAGCAGCTTGAGCTTCAACCATCCGATCGAGTGATTGAGATCGGTACAGGGTGGGGGGCTATGGCCATTTACATGGCAGAGCAATATGGTTGTCATGTAACGACAACGACGATTTCTGAAGAGCAGCATGCTTACGCTGAACAAAAAATTAGAGAGCGAAATTTGGGTGACAAGATCACTCTGTTAAAACAAGACTATCGAGACCTTTCGGGTCACTACGATAAGTTAGTCTCGATAGAAATGATCGAAGCGGTTGGAAAACAATTTTTGCCTTCCTACATCAAGCAATGCCAATCATTACTCAAGCCGGGTGGTTTAATGGCAATTCAAGCCATCACTATCGCTGACCAGCGTTATGATTACTACAGTAACAACGTTGACTTTATCCAGAAATACATTTTTCCAGGTGGTTTTTTACCTTCGGTTACATCTTTAACTCAAGCTGCGACCAAATACAGTGACTTGGTGGTGAGAGACTTATTTGATATTGGTCTGGACTATTCGAAAACCTTGAGCGAGTGGCACTCTAGATTTAATCAAGCTGAAGAGCACGTACGCTCTCTCGGTTATGACGACCGCTTTGTCCGCATGTGGCGCTATTACCTGAGCTATTGTGAAGGCGGCTTTTTAGCTCGAAGTATCAGTGCCGTTCACATGACATTCCAGCGACCTTAAACCGTTATGAAGTTGCTGATTGCCTCTACATGGTTCCAGCTCTGTTGGTTCTCTGCAGTGCTTGGGACCTATCAATGGCAGTGGCTAACACTGATCTTAACATTTATTACTCTTGTCTATTGTTGGAGGACGGACGCTTCTGCCTTGAAGCACATCGCGAGTATCGTTTTGGCGGGTGTAGTGCTCGATACGCTCAATCAACAGTTTTCTGTTTTTGTCTTTCCAACACAATGGTTACCCATTTGGTTGTTGTGCCTTTGGGTTCTGTTCTCTTGGTATGCCTATCAGCTCAAGCCTGTTTTGTACCGTTTCCCAAAAATCTACGTATCAATTGTAGGTGGCGTTGGAGGAACCGTCAGTTACTACGCCGGTTACAAGCTCCAAGTCGTTGAATATGGATTTAATACCAGCGTTACATTGGTCATTCTATTTGCTGAATGGTTTGCCATGACGCTTTTGATACTCAAGGTATACGGATATGAAAAGCTTGAAGAGAGATTTAACCCAGAGGCTGATTAAGGTAGTTGCTTCTCTAGTAGTTATGGGCTCCTTTGCTCTACAAGCTCAACCAGTTGGAAACAGTGAAAACGCAGATAAGATGTCGAGTTGGGAGGGGTGGAAAACTGTCGGTGAGGCACAACTCACATGGTTCATCTTCGATATATATCAGTCTCGACTAAAAGCACCCGATGGAAAGTTCATTGTAAATGGCGATGTATCACCACACCCTCTGGCATTGGAAATTAACTATCAAAGAGACATCAGCAAGCAGCAGTTGCTTGATGTAACTGATGAGCAATGGGCAAAACTTGGTTTTACTGAATCATATCGAAAAAGTTGGATCAGTGAACTAAACCGTATGCTCCCTGATATAAAAAAAGGGGATGAGCTTACTTACTTAACCGATGGTAAAACTGGTCAGCTTCTTTACCGACAAGCTGGCATTGCACAAATCAAGACAGTCGGCTTCGTTCAAGATGAGCGAATGAACGATGCGTTTTTGTCTATATGGTTGTCACCTAATACAGAGTTCCCAAAACTTCGAAAACAATTAATAGGGCAGGTTAGATAGTGCTTAAACGAATTTTAAAATCAGTCGCCTTGGCCGCTGCGGCCTTACTTTCAGCATGCTCAGCAGATATCGATAATTATCAATCTTCTACACCGACTTTTGATTTATTCGGCTATTTTGAAGGCGATACAAAGGCGTGGGGGATGGTCCAAGATTACACTGAACAACAAACTCGTCGTTTTGAAGTCGACATAGTGGGTACTGTGGAAGGTAACACGTTGACGCTGGTGGAAGACTTTGTGTTTGATGATGGAGAGGTTGACCAGCGAATTTGGGTTATTACCAAATTAGAAGATGGACGCTATGAAGGTAAAGCAGAGGATATTATTGGTGTAGCAACAGGGGCTGAGCAAGGCAATGCGTTGCAGTGGCGGTATGACTTTGAGTTGCAAATGGATGACTCAACAGTAACGGTCGCTTTTGATGATTGGCTTTATCGTCAGGACGAGAAGCATGTTTTCAACCTCACCAAAATTAAAAAGTTTGGTATAGAGGTCGGGACAATAACCTTATTCTTCCAAAAACAGCCATAATAGTTGGGGGATTTATCCTCTTGCATTACTACCAAATAACCGAAATTATTTCTTCCTAACTAAAAAGGTTGACGCTTTCACGTCAACCTTTTCAATTGCAGATCATCAAGGTGTGATTACAGCTTATCTGTCAGCTCAACCGCTTGACCAATGTAGTTCGCTGGCGTCATCTCTTTCAGACGTGCTTTCTCGTGTTCTGGAAGCTCAAGACTGTCGATGAAGTTGCGCATTGCTTCGCCGTCTACACGCTTACCACGAGTTAGCTCTTTTAGCTTCTCGTATGGCTTCTCGATGCCGTAACGACGCATTACTGTTTGTACTGGCTCAGCGAGTACTTCCCAGTTTTTATCTAGTTCAGCAAGAAGCGCTTCACGGTTTACTTCTAGCTTGCTGATGCCTTTAAGCGTAGAAGTGTACGCGATAATAGCGTAGCCAACACCAACACCAAGGTTACGTAGAACTGTTGAGTCAGTTAGGTCACGTTGCCAACGAGAGATAGGCAGCTTTTGTGCTAGGTGGCCGAATACTGCGTTCGCAAGACCTAGGTTACCTTCAGAGTTTTCAAAGTCGATTGGGTTAACTTTGTGCGGCATTGTTGAAGAACCAATCTCACCAGCAATGGTTTTTTGCTTAAAGTGGCCTAATGCAATGTAACCCCAAACGTCACGATCGAAGTCAATCAGAATAGTGTTGAAACGAGCGATAGCGTCGAACAGCTCAGCGATGTAATCATGCGGCTCGATTTGTGTTGTGTAAGGGTTCCAAGTTACGCCTAGAGACTCTGTAATGAATTCTTCAGAGAACTTGTGCCAATCTAGCTCTGGGTAAGCAGAAAGGTGTGCATTGTAGTTACCTACAGCGCCGTTGATTTTCGCTAGGATCTCAACGTTTTCGATTTGCTTGAATTGACGCTCCATACGGTACGCCACGTTTGCCATTTCTTTACCCATTGTAGATGGAGAAGCAGGCTGGCCGTGTGTACGAGATAGAAGAGGAATGTCGCGGTATTCAACTGCGAGTGCTTTGATAGCGTCAATTAGGTTACGCATTTCTGGAAGAATCACTTGCTCACGTGCTTCTTTTAGCATTAACGCATGAGAGGTGTTATTGATGTCTTCAGAAGTACATGCAAAGTGGAAGAACTCATTAACAGCGTGCAGTTCAGGAACGTCTGCTACTTTCTCTTTTAAGAAGTACTCAACCGCTTTAACGTCGTGGTTAGTTGTACGCTCGATTTCTTTAATACGGCGTGCATCTTCTTCAGAGAAGTTAGCAGCAAGGTCGTCTAGGAATTGGTTAGCTTCTGCGCTGAATGCTGGCACTTCTGCAATTTCAGCAGTAGCCGCTAGCTTCTGTAGCCAACGAATTTCTACGATAGTACGGTATTTTAGTAGACCGTACTCGCTGAAAATTTCGCGTAACGCAATCGTCTTACTTCCGTAACGGCCGTCTACTGGTGAAACAGCAGTCAATGCTGACAGTTCCATGATGTTCTCCTGAATTGGGTTTCTAAATTTCGTGAGCGTTATACCAATAACTGTGGCAATTGTCACGAATATTGCGCAAACGTTTGCGCGGGATTTGTTTTATTCGAAAAAAAGTAGCTCGCGATAAACGCGAGCTAGCAGAGTATTCTACATTCTGGCTAACAGGATTTGAGCCTGTTCGACCATTTTCTTTCGGCCAAAAATTAGATGACGACGTTTACCGCCTACTTGGCGCCACAGAACAGCACTACGAATACCAGATAGCAGTAGAGCACGGACTTTGTGTTGGCTTGCCGTTTGTTGCAGTACAGAAGGCGTGCCTGTTACTTGAATGCGTGGTCCAATAGGGCTAACAACATCCAAGTAGATGCTTGCTAAATTGCTGATCATTTGATCATCTAGCAGTTCAAAATGCTCTGACTGGCGCTTGGCCATCTGGATACGGTCACCAAGCTGGGACATGGCATCGTTGCGAGCGCTTAACTTACGTTCTAGCGCCATTAAGCTAATGATGTAACGAGTGATCTCACTGCCTGATGGGGTGCTATCAATCCCTTTAACCAGACACTCCAGACCGAGCTTTAGATCGGCTTCGCGACCGAATACGCCAACGGTGTTAGCAGGGTTTGTGTTCAAAATAGCGTTGATTGATGTTTCAAAAGCATCTTGATCACAATGCCCGTTTCTCGCAACTTGTTGAACCAAAGCGACAGCTTGGCAAATACCAGCGAAAGCGATAGTACGGTCATAAAGTGTATTCGCCACGTAACGACTCCTAAGCTTGAGAATATTTAATGCGTTGCTCGATGATGCCGCCACCTAGACATACGTCATCTTTATAAAACACTGCTGATTGACCAGGCGTCACTGCAATTTGTGGTTCATCAAAGATCACTTTAATGTTTTCATCATCGATCGGGATGATTGTACAAGGAATATCTTCCTGACGGTAACGAGTTTTCACTGTGCACTTCATAACATCGCGAATTGGCTCACGATCTACCCAGTGAAGTTGTGACGCAAGTAGACCTTCTGATTTTAGCATCGGGTGGTCTTTACCTTGGACTGCGATTAGCACGTTACGCTCTAGGTCTTTTTCACCAACAAACCACGGCTCTTCGTTACCACCGCCGCCTTTACGGCCACCGATGTGTAGACCTTTACGCTGACCTAGTGTGTGGTACATCAAACCTTGGTGTTGACCGATCACTTCGCCTTCTGGCGTTTCGATATTACCAGGCTGAGCAGGAAGGTAACGACCGAGAAAGTCGGTAAATTTACGCTCACCGATGAAACAAATACCTGTCGAGTCTTTCTTCTTCGCTGTTACTAAACCTTGCTCTTCCGCAATACGGCGTACTTCAGGTTTCTCTAAATCACCAACAGGGAAGAGGCTACGGCCAATTTGTTCGTGGCTTAGTGTATATAGAAAGTAGCTCTGGTCTTTGTTGCCATCTAGGCCACGCAACATCGCTGGTTTCTCACCGTTATCCGGGAAAGAGCGACGTACGTAGTGACCCATTGCAATGTAGTCAGCATCAAGCACTTCATCAGCGAATTCTAGGAATGCTTTGAACTTAATTTCTTTGTTACAAAGAATGTCAGGGTTCGGTGTACGACCCGCTTTGTATTCTGCAAGGAAGTACTCAAATACGTTATCCCAGTATTCGGCAGCAAAGTTGATGGTGTGTAGATGAATGCCTAGCTTGTCACATACTGCCTGAGCATCAGCAAGATCTTCTGCTGCTGTACAATATTCTTCGTTGTCATCTTCTTCCCAGTTCTTCATGAACAGGCCTTCTACTTGGTAGCCTTGTTGCTTGAGAAGATACGCAGAAACAGATGAATCAACGCCGCCGGACATACCGACGATGACTTTCTTTTGGCTGTTATCAGACATTACTAAACACCACTTAAATAAACGGGATGCAGATTCTATCAGAATCCACAGACCGGTGACAGATCCGAGATCGAAATCACAATTCGTTTCGCTGCATTTTTCTTCAACAGAAATTCGAACGGGCAATTTCGCAAGTATAGAAGAGGTATATATGGCATAGTTGGCAAAAATCCAAGAGGAAAGTCCAAATGACCGAAGAAAACCAGTTTATGCAAGAAGCCGAGTTGATTGAAATTGTTGAAAACCAACTTGAGGACGGCAATCCATTAAAAGTTAAAGAGACGCTAATGCGCTTAATGATGACAGGGACACCTAGAGAAGAAGCGGTTGCAATGATGGCATGTGCCATGTCGATTGAAATTTTCGATGTGATGAAAAATGAAGGTGAGTTCAACCTAAAGCGTTACTGCGAGCACCTTGAGCAACTGCCAGATCTAAGTTTTATGGAAGGTGAATAAGGAGTCTAGAAGAAAAAAGTGGCTAGCAAACGTTTGCTATAATTGCTTTTATTGCCGCTTTATTATTAGCGGTATAGAATCCGTTCTCCTTTTCATCCCCTTACTCAGACTGACAATATGAAATTTCCTGGACAACGCAAATCGAAGCACTATTTTCCTGTTCATGCTCGTGACCCGCTGGTGAGCCAAGCACAAGAAAGCAAGAAGATGACGCGCACTCACATCATTGGTATTGACCAAACTTTGGTTGATATTGAAGCTAAAGTTACAACGGATGTGATTGAAAAGTACGGTCTGAGTAAAGGTCACTCTTTGGTTATTGATGACGAAAGAGCAGAAGAGTTGTACCAGCAACTTAAAGAAGAGAACTTAATTACCAATGAGTATGCGGGTGGCACAATTGGTAACACGCTACACAACTACTCTGTGCTAGCAGATGATCGCTCTACGCTGCTTGGAGTGATGAGCCAGGATATCAAAATTGGCAGCTATGGCTACCGTTACCTTTGTAATACATCAAGCCGCATGGACTTGAACTACCTACAAGGTGTTGATGGCGCTATCGGTCGTTGTTTCGCTCTTATTACAGAAGATGGTGAACGTACTTTTGCGATCAGTGAAGGGCAAATGAACCAACTGCATCCTGATAGCATTCCAGAAAAAATCTTTAAAAATGCATCGGCGCTTGTACTAACGTCATATTTAGTACGTTGTAAAGAAGGCGACCCAATGCCTGAAGCAACAATGAAAGCGATTGAGTACGCGAAAAAGAATGATGTACCTGTTGTTCTGACTCTTGGGACTAAGTTCGTTATTCAAGATGACCCGAAATATTGGCAAGAATTCATTCGAGATAACGTTTCAGTCGTTGCGATGAATGAAGATGAAGCAGAAGCACTGACGGGTGAGTCAGACCCACTTGCTGCATCTGATAAAACACTGGAGTGGGCAGATCTAGTATTGTGCACCGCGGGGCCTGTAGGCCTATTTATGGCGGGTTATACGGAAGACAGCGCGAAGCGCGAAACTTCTTTACCATTACTTCCGGGGTCAATCGCTGAATTTAATCGCTATGAATTTAGTCGTCCGGCGAAAAAAGATACATGTGAAACACCAATAAAAGTGTACTCACATATCTCGCCATATATGGGTGGTCCAGAAAAAATCAAGAATACCAATGGTGCAGGTGATGCTGCGTTATCTGCTGTTCTTCATGATATGGCGGCAAACAAATACCATAAAGAAAATGTGCCTAATTCAAGCAAGCACAGTAACGAATATTTAACTTACTCTTCTTTTTCTCAAGTATGTAAATACGCAAACCGTGCGAGCTACGAAGTTCTCGTGCAACATTCTCCACGTTTGTCACGTGGGCTTCCTGAGCGAGAAGATAGCCTAGAAGAAGCATACTGGGAACGTTAATACACAGTAGTTTAATTAACCATTCTATAACTAAAGTAAAAGGCGCATTAAAAAATGCGCCTTTTTTATTTGGATCATTACAAATAAAAAAGGCTCCCAATAGGAGCCTTTTAAAAATAGCGCGAATTTAGATCAGGAAATCATCCAGAGATTTACCTGCATCAAGTTGCTCTTGAATTGCAGAAGGTGTACGACCTTGGCCTGTCCAAGTCTTCTCATTACCGTTTGAGTCTGTGTATTTGTATTTAGCTGGACGAGGTGCACGCTTCGCTTTGCCTTTCGTCTTAGTTTCGCCAGATAGCGCAGTAATAAGCGCTTCTACGTCAATACCGTCTTGAGCAATTTTCTCTGCGATCTCTGCTAGCTTAGCTTCTTGCTCAGCTTGTGCTGCACGTTCTGCTTCTTCTGCTTCACGACGCTCTTCTACGACAGTAGTTAGTTTATCTAGAGCTTCTTCCAATTGTTCTAGAGTCAGCTCACGAGAAAATGCACGAAGGCTACGGATATTTAGAAGGGTTTTAGTCAGCTCTGACATAACGATTCCTATTAAAAGGTTAATGTGTTGGGCACTTTTTATCGTTACGATTAAATAATGCCAATCTATAAATAAACAAAGAGTCCTTATATTTAACTTTATCTTTTCCTTATGTGCAAATACTAAATCAAGATTTTGTTTAAATTTAGCTATTTTTTTAAAGCAATAAATATTATTACACTCGAAATAAATCTTATTAGATGAGAATTGAAATCAACACTCGTTATTGTATAGAGATAGAGCCAGCTTGGTTTTTATAAAAAAAGTTGAGTTATTACTTAAAAATATGAAGCGTCCATCTTTGATGGAGTGTCATATATCCTTAATTTATTGATACAAGATAAACCATGATATTTTTAAGGTAGTAATAATGTTTCATAAATAACAAAATTGATGTGATTTCAGTTGCACAAAACTAACTTGAAGTAGACAAGGTTTATAAATTATCTCAGTCATTATTTATTTGTTTAATTTAGTTTGATGTGTTGCATTGACTCTCATCATAAGTACAATGGCTGCTACCTGATGCAATATTGCAGACAATTTGTTGTTAATTTGTACAGTTAGTGGTTAATTGTTTGTTGTTGCCGTAGAGGCGCGGTCTCGAAGAGTAGCTATTATTGGGGTGATGCCAATGAATAATAGTGGAAGGCGAAGATTGCCGAAGTAAGTAACTCATCAAAGTTACTTGCTGGGGTTGTATCTGAAAGGAACAACACTGCCATAGTATATATTCACATTAAACTATGGAGCGCTACTGTAGGGTTGGGTGGAGTGTTCGCTTCCCTGTCGCTAAGTTCAACATGAGCACGTATCGTATGCTACGTGACTTGTCTGCAGTAGATCTCTAGCCAAACTTTGGTTTTTGAAGATCATGAATTTAATAGATTTTTCTAGTTCTCCTGTTTCATTATTGCCACCTATTGTCGCTTTGACTTTGGCGATTCTGACTCGACGTGTATTAGTTTCCTTAGGTGTAGGTATCGTGCTGGGTGCGGTTCTACTTAATAGCTGGTCTATCGGTGATACCGTTAGTTACGTGAGTTCTCAAGTTTCTTCTGTCTTTATTGAAGATGGCGGAATTAACACTTGGAACATGAGCATTGTTGGTTTCCTAATCTTATTAGGTATGACAACTGCATTATTAACGCTATCTGGTGGTACTCGTGCATTTGCCGAATGGGCACAATCTCGAGTGAAGAGTAAACGCGGCTCCAAACTTCTTGCTGCCTTTTTAGGCGTATTCATTTTTGTCGACGATTACTTTAACAGCCTTGCTGTTGGTGCCATTTCTCGTCCAGTAACCGACCGTTTTTATGTGTCTCGCGCGAAGCTTGCATACATTCTAGACTCAACTGCTGCACCGATGTGTGTAATCATGCCTGCTTCTAGCTGGGGTGCTTACATTATTACGATTATCGGCGGTATCTTAGTCTCACATGGGATCACTGAGTATTCGGCTCTTGGCGCGTACGTTCGTCTTATTCCAATGAACTTCTATGCAGTTTTTGCACTGCTTATGGTGTTTGCTGTGGCGTGGTTTGGCCTCGATATCGGTAAGATGCGTGAGCATGAAATCTCTGCGTCTCAAGGCCGCGGTTTTGATAAAGACAAAGAAAACGACTCTCAAGAAGCGCATGATCTAAACGAAGAGCTAGATATCCGTGAGAGCGAAAAGGGTAAAGTGTCAGACTTGGTACTTCCTATCGTGACGCTGATTATTGCGACTATCGCTTCTATGCTTTACACGGGTGGCCAAGCATTGGCTGCTGACGGCAAAGAGTTTGCGCTTCTAGGTGCGTTTGAAAATACAGATGTAGGTACATCACTAATCTACGGTAGCTTGCTTGGCTTAGCAGTTGCACTGTTTACTGTTGTGAAGCAAGGTCTTCCAATAGGTGAAATTGCACGCACACTTTGGATTGGTGCGAAGTCTATGTTTGGCGCGATTCTAATCCTGGTATTTGCCTGGACTATCGGTTCGGTTATCGGTGACATGAAGACGGGTTCTTACCTTTCTACAATGGCTCAGGGCAATATCAATCCACATTGGCTACCAGTTATCCTATTCTTGTTGTCTGGTCTAATGGCATTTTCAACAGGTACTTCTTGGGGTACGTTCGGCATTATGCTTCCAATCGCGGGTGATATGGCTGGTGCAACCGATCTTGCGCTAATGCTCCCAATGCTAAGTGCAGTTTTAGCCGGTGCCGTTTTTGGTGACCATTGTTCACCTATCTCCGATACCACTATTCTGTCGTCGACTGGTGCACGTTGTAATCATATTGATCACGTATCGACCCAGTTGCCTTATGCATTGTCCGTGGCGCTAGTTTCCTGTGTTGGCTTCATTACTTTGGGGATGACTGCGTCAATTGCATTCTCATTCATCGCTGCATCAATCACATTTATTATTGTATGTGGAGCACTTTCTTGGTTGTCGAAGTCTAAAATGGCATCGTGCCAAAATGTCTAGTACAGCTCAGTATTTTTAATAAAGAGGAAGCTCCGCTAAATTTAGCGGAGCTTTTTTTTAACGCGATTTAGGTGAGGGGGGCAATCGCGTTTTTGGGGATAATCGTTTCGTGTTAAAAGCGAGCTATTTGTGTTCTGAGCACTCCTTTCTGTGCTGTGATAGAAAATCTATCAACCGACTTCTTCTTAGCTCTAAGCAAAGACTATGCCTAGTTTAAGTTGTTGATTTTAAAGGCGGTAATATCAAGAGGTTTATGATGAGGGGCTAAGTAAATGATATATGATGAGTTGTCTGTTACACAGTGTCACGTTACACCTGTACAGCAACTAAACATTTAAGTTGTATTTCTTTATTAGACGATAAAGCGTTGTTCTTGAAATACCAAGATGACGTGCAGCCGCACTCATATTGTGCTTATTTTCTTCGATAGCTTGCAGTAGGTAGTCGAGATCAATTTGGTCCACTGAAGGGAGTAATTGCCTTTCATTATTATCAAGGCCCAAGTCGGCGACGAGAAGCGTGTGATCTTCACACATGACAATCGCTCGTTGGATTACATTTCGCAGTTCTCTTACGTTACCTGGCCAACGATGCTTGAGGAGCTTGGCTTTGACTTTATCCGACATTTTTTGTACCTGACCATGAGACAAATCTGTTAAGAAGTGTTCTGATAACATAAGGATATCTTTCCCACGCTTTCTCAGTGGAGGAATAGTTAATGGCAAGATATTAAGCCGATAGAATAAATCTTCACGGAATCCACCTTGTACAACCTCATTTTTCAAATCCACGTGGCTCGCAGCAATGACTCTACAGTCCACGTCAATGAATTTATCAGCGCCGACTTTATGGATTTGCTTACTCTCTAAAAAGTGCAGAAGGTGGATTTGTAGATCCGGCGGCATATCACCAATCTCATCTAGGAATAGGGTACCTTTATGCGCTTTTTGAATAAAACCGATACGATCTGAAATCGCTCCTGTAAATGCTCCTTTTTCGTGACCGAAAAGTTCGGACGCAATAAGACCACTTGGAATTGCGCCGCAGTTAACTTCAACAAAAGGTGCCGAGTGTCTGTTCGACAACTGATGAATAAGACGAGCACAGAGACCTTTGCCCACCCCTGTTTCACCCTGAATGAGTACTTCAGCATCACATTGAGCGTACTTTTGGATTGCCGTGCGAAGTTCTTGGATACATGCACTATTGCCGATTAATGGGTATAGTGTTGTATCGCTGAAATCCACAGCTTGTTTGTTACTACCGTTACGCAGTTTCATGGTTAATCACTATTTTTTGCCCCACTAAAATAATAGTTTTGAATGAGTCGTCTCAAACGTGAGTGGATGTCTCTTTATTGAGAATGATGTCAATTACTAAGGGCGGTGAGATCTAAATAGTTGTTTTGATGAAAATTCATACTATTCTTCTTTTTCTTTAAGAATAGGGTTGAATAGAAACCTAATTTCTACCAAGATACTCAACTGAAGTTAAATTTAAATCCTTTGAAATCAAGTGATTATAAAAAACAGCTAGAAAATGTTAAATTCAGTATTGAAAAATATAGAATCCTTGGTTAGTGTGGTTACTAACGAAGCAACTCAATAGAGCCTTAAATAAGTATGCGTAATTTTGTAATGAACATTCATCACCATCATCACCCAATCTAGTCTTTCGGGCGATGTACGCATACCCGGGAGGCAGGAAACTCCCGGAGGTGAAATCAAAGTAAAAGCAGATTTTAAACCCTCGGGAGACTCCAATCTCTCGAGGGTTTTTTAGTTTTATTAATTCAAAAATTACTTAGATATCAAAATCTTGCACAGGGAAAAAGCAATGCAAACACAACGCTTAAGAATCGCAATTCAGAAAAAAGGTCGCCTTAGCAAAGAGAGCCAAGCTCTGCTAAAACAGTGCGGCGTAAAATTTAATGTAATGGGTGAGCGTTTAGTGGTTCACTCGGAGAACATGCCAATTGATTTGCTTTTGGTTCGTGACGATGACATCCCTGGCTTGATCATGGATGGTGTTGTTGACTTAGGTTTCATTGGTGAAAATGAATTGGAAGAAGTTCGTCTAGATCGTAAAGCTCTGGGTGAACCATGTGAGTTTGTACAACTTCGTCGACTTGACTTTGGCGGTTGTCGCTTGTCTATCGCTATCGACAAGGATGAAGAGTACAACGGTCCACAAGACTTAGCCGGTAAGCGTATTGCCACAACTTACCCTCAACTCCTAAAAGCTTACATGGATGAAGCAGGCGTTCCATTCTCCACATGTATGCTAACTGGCTCTGTAGAAGTTGCACCTCGCGCAGGTCTAGCTGACGCTATTGCTGATTTGGTATCGACTGGCGCAACGTTAGAAGCGAATGGCTTAAAAGAAGCGGAAGTGATCTTTAAATCTAAAGCGACGCTGATTCAACGTATCGGTGAGTTTGATGCAGACAAAACAGCACTGATTGAAAAACTACTGACTCGCATGCAAGGCGTACAACAAGCGAAAGAGTCTAAGTACATCATGCTTCACGCGCCAGCTGAAAAGCTCGATCAAATCAAAGCACTACTTCCTGGTGCTGAGGATCCTACGGTTCTTCCTCTTTCTGCAGATAAGCAGAAAATGGCTGTTCACTTAGTGAGTTCTGAAAACCTGTTCTGGGAAACCATGGAACAGCTAAAAGAGTTAGGTGCTAGCTCAATCCTAGTGCTACCAATTGAAAAAATGATGGAGTAAACATCATGAGAACAGTCGTTTGGCAATCTTTAAGTGAAGAGCAGCAAGATTCGATCTTAGAACGTCCTGCTATTGCAGAAGGTGCAAATATCACTGCAGCAGTGTCTGAGGTTATCGCTAAAGTTAGAAATGAAGGCGACTCTGCTCTCAACGAGCTGACAGAAAAGTTTGATCGCGTTAAACCTGAGTCCATTCGTGTTTCTTCTCAGGAAATTAAAGCCGCTTCAGAGCGCTTGTCTGAATCAATGAAAAATGCATTAGAGCAAGCTTATGCCAATATTTCTAAATTCCACAAAGCGCAAAAGCCACAGCCAATTAAAGTCGAAACTCAACCGGGTGTGCTTTGTGAACAGGTAACACGTCCAATTCAAAAAGTGGGTTTGTACATTCCTGGTGGTAGCGCGCCATTGCCATCGACGGTTTTGATGCTGGGCGTGCCTGCGAAAATTGCCGGCTGTCGTAAAGTTGTGCTTTGCTCTCCGCCTCCAATCGCTGACGAGATCCTTTACGTAGCAAAATTGTGTGGCATTGATGAAGTGTACAACGTCGGTGGTGGTCAAGCTGTTGCTGCAATGGCATATGGTACAGAGACCGTATCAAAAGTTGATAAGATTTTTGGCCCGGGTAACGCTTATGTGACGGAAGCAAAGCGTCAGGTGAGCAATGATTTCCGTGGCGCAGCGATTGATATGCCAGCGGGTCCTTCGGAAGTTCTTGTGATTGCGGATGAAACAGCGGACCCAGATTTTATTGCGGCGGACCTTCTAAGTCAGGCAGAGCATGGACCTGACTCTCAAGTTGTACTTGTGACGCCATCAGCCATTATTGCAGATCAGGTGACAGATGCCGTTCGTCGTCAATTGAAAGAGTTGTCTCGTTCAGAGATTGCAGAAAAAGCGCTCGCATCGAGTTTAATCATTATTGCTGAATCGATCACCCAAGCAATCTCTATTTCTAATTATTATGGTCCTGAGCACTTAATTGTTCAGACTAAGAACCCTCGCGAGCTTCTTCCTCTATTAGATAACGCAGGTTCGATCTTCCTTGGTGATTGGTCGCCTGAATCTGCAGGTGATTACGCATCGGGCACTAACCACGTTCTTCCTACTTACGGTTATACACGGACATATTCAAGCTTAGGTTTGGCTGATTTTTCTAAACGAATGACGGTTCAAGAGCTTTCAGCTGACGGTCTTAAAAATCTTGCGCCAACGGTTGTCACCATGGCTGAAGCAGAAGGTCTGGACGCCCACAAACGTGCTGTTACTATCCGTGTAGAAAAATTAGCAAGTAAGTAAGAATAAGAGAGTAAAGAGATGGAAAAGCTAGCGCGTAAACAAGTCCAACAACTAACACCTTATCTTTCGGCTCGCCGAATTGGTGGTACAGGTGACGTATGGCTGAACGCCAACGAATCGCCATTCAACAATGAATACAAAACAGACTTTGCTCGTCTTAATCGTTACAGCGAATGCCAGCCGAAAGAACTGATTTCTGCTTACGCCGCATATGCTGGAGTGAAGCCAGAACAAACGCTGACTTCTCGCGGTGCAGATGAAGGTATTGAGTTATTGATTCGTGCTTTCTGTGAACCGGGTGAAGACGCGATTTTATACTGCCCACCGACTTACGGTATGTACGCCATCAGTGCAGAAACCATCGGTGTAGAGCGCAAAACGGTGCCGCTAATGTCAGATTGGCAACTAGACCTCGCAGGTATCGAAGCGAGTCTGGATAACGTAAAACTGGTTTTCGTATGCTCGCCAAACAACCCAACGGGTAACTTAGTTAAGCGTGACGATATTGTCTCTCTGCTTGAGATGACAAAAGACCGCGCAATCGTGGTCATGGACGAAGCGTACATCGATTTTTGTCCAGAAGCGTCAACAGTAGATTTACTGGCAGAATATCCAAATCTAGCGATTCTGCGTACTCTGTCGAAAGCTTTCGCGCTTGCTGGTCTTCGTTGCGGATTTACGCTAGCAAACGAAGAACTGATTAATGTCCTTCTTAAAGTGATCGCGCCATATCCAGTACCGGTGCCAGTTGCTGAAATTGCTACTCAAGCGCTCTCTGAAGCAGGTTTAGCGCGAGCGAAGTTCCAAGTTCTCGATTTGAACGCGAACCGAGCTTACTTACAAGTTGGTTTGTCGATGATTCCGGGTCTGGAGGTTTTTGAAGGGTGGGGTAACTACTTATTGGTGAAATTCCCAGATGGCGATGCTCTTTTCAAAGCTGCTTGGGATACTGGCATTATCCTGCGTAACTCGCCAATTGAGAACTGCGTGCGTATCAGTGTTGGTAACCGCGACGAGTGTGAAAAGACACTGGGTTTCATTAGAAACTACTATTCATAAATAGAATTCTCAACGTTCTCGGTTTATGCCGAGAACGAAACAAGATTAGTAATAAGGAAGTTCGAGTGAGCAAGCAACAAAAAATCCTATTTATCGACCGAGATGGCACGCTGATTGTTGAGCCACCGATTGATTTCCAAGTTGACCGCTTGGATAAGTTAAAACTAGAGCCATTTGTTATCCCAAGCCTATTGTCGTTGCAGGATGCTGGATACCGTCTAGTGATGGTCACTAACCAAGATGGTTTGGGTACTGGCAGCTACCCACAAGCTGATTTTGATGCACCGCACAACATGATGATGGAGATCTTCGAGTCTCAAGGTGTGAAGTTCGATGACGTGTTGATTTGTCCTCACTTTGAAGAAGATAACTGCTCTTGCCGTAAGCCTAAGCTAGGCATGGTGAAAGAGTACCTTCAAGGTGGCAAAGTTGATTTCCAAAACTCTGTCGTGATTGGCGATCGTCAAACCGATCTTCAACTTGCAGAAAACATGGCAATTCGTGGCATTCAATACAACCCAGAAACCATGGGTTGGAAACAGATCCTAAAAGATCTGACGGTGAAGGCGCGCGTAGCTGAAGTGGTTCGCACCACGAAAGAAACGGACATCAAAGTTGCGGTTAATCTTGATGAGCAAGGCGGCAATGACATCTCTACAGGTCTTGGCTTCTTTGACCACATGCTGGATCAAATTGCGACGCACGGTGGATTCCAAATGGTGTGCAAAGTGGAAGGTGACCTGCACATTGATGATCACCACACAGTAGAAGATACGGCTCTTGCGTTAGGTCAAGCGTTGAAAGAAGCACTGGGTGACAAACGTGGTATTGGTCGCTTTGGTTTTAGCCTGCCAATGGATGAGTGCTTGGCACAATGTGCACTGGACCTATCTGGTCGTCCTTACCTTAAGTTTGACGCGCAGTTTAGCCGTGAGCAAGTAGGTGACCTTTCAACAGAGATGGTGGTTCACTTCTTCCGCTCTCTGACTGACACCCTAGCGTGTACGCTGCACCTTTCTTCTGCTGGCGATAATGATCACCACATCATTGAGAGCCTGTTCAAAGCGTTTGGTCGAACGTTACGCCAAGCAATCAAAGTAGAAGGCACTGAGCTACCGAGTAGTAAAGGCGTACTTTAAGGCTAACGTTAGCAAGGAGAAAAACAGTGACAGAACAGAAAGTTGTCATTATCGATACTGGCTGTGCCAACGTCTCTTCGGTGAAGTTTGCTATTGAACGCCTAGGTTATGACGTAACGATTTCAAAAGATCCACAAGTTGTATTGGCGGCTGACAAGCTATTTCTACCGGGCGTGGGAACCGCTAGTGAAGCGATGAAGAACCTAGAAGAACGTGACCTTATCAGCTTAGTAAAACAGGTAGAAAAGCCACTGCTAGGTATCTGTTTAGGCATGCAACTGCTGGGCAAAGTGTCTCAAGAAAAAGGGCAGAAAGCCGACGAGTTAGTTGAATGTCTCGGACTTTGTGATGGCGAAGTGAAGCTGCTACAAACTGGAGACTTGCCGCTGCCGCATATGGGTTGGAATACCGTTTCTGCAAAAGCAGGCAATCCGTTGTTCAAAGGCATTGAAGAGGGTGAGTACTTCTATTTTGTGCACAGCTTTGCGATGCCAGTTGGAGACTACACCATTGCCGAATGTGATTACGGAAATCCATTCACTGCTGCGGTTCAAAGCGGTAACTATTATGGTGTGCAATTCCACCCAGAGCGTTCTTCAAAAGCGGGCGCGAAGCTTATTCAAAACTTCTTAGAATTATAAAAGGGATTTAGTGTGATTATTCCAGCTCTTGATTTAATTGAAGGACAGGTGGTTCGCCTTTATCAAGGTGATTACGGCCAAGTAACCGAGTACAAAGTCGACCCAGCAGAGCAGTTCAATTTGTACCACCAAGCGGGTGCTAACTGGCTGCACTTGGTGGATTTAACTGGCGCGAAAGACACGACAGCACGCCAGCTAGGTTTGATTGCAAAGCTACTAGCAAGCACACCAGCGAACATCCAGATCGGTGGTGGAGTGCGTACAGAGCAAGACGTGATTGATCTGTTAGAAGCCGGTGCGCAGCGTGTTGTAGTCGGTTCTACAGCAGTAAAACAGCCAGAGCTTGTGAAAGGTTGGATGGAAAAATACGGCGCAGAGAAAATCGTTCTCGCACTAGACATCAACATCGATCAAGACGGCACGCGCAAAGTTGCCATTTCTGGCTGGCAAGAAGATTCAGGCGTGACTATCGAAGCTCTGATCAACGATTATCTGACGGTAGGTCTACAGCATGTGCTTTGCACGGACATTTCTCGTGACGGTACGCTAGAGGGCTCAAACGTTGAGCTTTACGTCGACCTATGTAAACAGTACCCACAAGTGCAGTTTCAATCTTCAGGCGGCATTGGCTCATTAGCGGATATCGAAGCACTAAAAGGCAGTGGTGTGGCTGGCGTGATTGTTGGTCGTGCGCTGTTAGATGGTAAGTTCACAGCAGAGGAGGCATTTGCATGCTGGCAAAGCGAATAATTCCATGTCTTGATGTTCGTGATGGACAAGTGGTGAAGGGCGTTCAGTTCCGCAACCACGAAATCATTGGTGACATCGTTCCTCTGGCGCAGCGTTATGCTGAAGAAGGCGCTGACGAGCTTGTGTTCTACGATATTACCGCTTCAAGTGATGGGCGTGTCGTTGATAAAAGTTGGGTCGCTCGCGTTGCAGAAGTGATTGATATTCCGTTCTGTGTCGCTGGTGGCATTAAATCAGCAGAGGACGCAGCGCGCATTCTTGAGTTTGGTGCAGATAAGGTATCTATTAACTCTCCTGCCTTGGCGAACCCTCAGTTGATTACTGACCTTGCTGATAAGTTTGGTGTGCAATGTATCGTCGTTGGTATCGATTCATACTACGACAAAGAGACGGGCAAGTATCAGGTTTACCAGTTTACTGGTGATGAAGAACGCACCAAAGCGACCCAATGGGAAACGCGTGATTGGGTGCAAGAAGTACAAAAACGCGGCGCTGGTGAAATCGTACTTAACATGATGAACCAAGACGGTGTGCGTAACGGCTACGACATCGAACAACTGAATATGGTGCGTGAAGTGTGTAACGTGCCATTGATTGCATCGGGTGGTGCAGGTGCCATGGAGCACTTCGCAGAAGCCTACCAAAAAGCCAATGTGGATGGCGCGCTTGCCGCATCGGTATTCCACAAACAAGTCATCAACATTGGTGAATTAAAGCAGTATTTGAAACAACAAGGCATTGAGGTACGACTATGAGTGTAAAAGCCGCCGAAGTAAGTTCGCTAGCTGAGCGAATCAACTGGGAAAAGGTGGATGGTCTGGTACCTGCCATCGTACAAGATTTTCAATCAAGCCAAGTGCTGATGATGGGTTACATGAACCAAGATGCGTTGGCAAAAACGGGCGAAACAGGTCAAGTGACGTTTTTCTCTCGTACCAAGCAGCGTCTTTGGACGAAAGGTGAAACCTCTGGCAACGTATTGCAACTAGTGAACATGCAGCTAGATTGCGACAACGATACGCTACTGGTTAAGGTGAATCCCATTGGTCCTACGTGCCACTTGGGTAATACAACTTGCTGGGATGTGGACCCTCAAGAGGAGTCACAAATGGTGTGGCTTCATCAACTTGAGCAGCTACTGGCTGCCCGCAAGAGTGCCGACCCAGATTCCTCTTATACTGCCAGTCTTTATGCCCGTGGCACCAAGCGTATTTCGCAAAAAGTGGGCGAAGAAGGCGTTGAAGTCGCGCTTGCGGCGACGTCGGGCGATAAGGCGGAGTTAGTGTGTGAATCAGCAGACTTGATTTACCACTTAATGGTATTGCTTCAAGACCAAGGCTTATCGATGAATGACGTAGTGAACAAGTTGAAAGAGCGTCATAAGTAAACTTGCTTATAGATAAGTGAAAGCCCCTATGCTCTCAAGTCTAGGGGCTTTTTTTAATTTAGTGTTCTTGATTCGGGGGTAAAAACCGGCAACAGTGCTGGTGGCGATTAGATTCTGAATCACGCTCGTCCCTCGCTGTTCAGAATGACGGTATATTTTCTAATGGTATTTGAAGTCGCGTTATCTATTTCAAACGAAAGTACATATTCACGTTATTCCGACGAGCTTAGGTGAGATCAGGAATCTCATTAAAGCGAGCTCAATAAGCTAAGCGTGGATGCCTTTACCCACAACACTTCTTAAACTTCTTACCGCTTCCGCAGATACACGGATCGTTACGACCTAGCTTTAGGCTACTCACTGGCTGGCTCAATCGTGGATCCTGTTCTGGTTCTTCTTCTGGCTCTTCTTCAGGAAATGTGCCGTCAATGTAGTACCAAAGCCCATTTTCTTTTACGAAGCGAGAACGTTCTGTCATACAGTAGCGTTTGCCGTCTTCATCAAAATAAGCGCTAAACTCGACAAAGCCTTCATTGTCATTACTGCCAGCTTCTGTTTTTAATACTTCAAGCTTGCACCAATCGCTGTCGATAGATTGGGCAATGCCTTCTCGTTGTTCTTCTGCATTACAGCTTGGGTGGTAGGTATTCACCACGTAATCTACTAGACCTAACACATGCGCACTGTAACGAGAGCGCATTAACTGCTCCGGAGTGGTAACGTCAGCATGGTTATTGTGGGCAATTTCACAACACTGTTGGTAGGTGCGGTTAGAGCCGCAAGGACAAGAAGAAGCCATAAAATGAAATCTCGATTAATTAAGCGGTAAAAACAAACAACCTCACAATTGCGAGGCTGGAGGTGAGGCATTATAGAGATTTAAGGCGTTTGAGACAGCAGTTCTTGAGCCCACTCGGTAGATTGATTAAAAGCGTCTGCTAATTGAGGCTCGGTTAATTTAAGAACGGTGCAATACCGCTCAGCTAATTCCCAGTCTGCTTGTTCGTAGGCGATCGTCATTGAAAGTAAGTGGCCAAGTACGCCTTTTCGACTGGTTAATGCGAGTTTTATATCTTCGTCAACGGGGATATCTTCAATGACATCCGAGAGCGGTTGATCGAGCAAAGATCCGAGTAAAGAAAACATTCCTGTCAAAAAAGCCTGCCCAGGGTCATACCTAGTGTTCATTTGACTAAGTAACAGTTCACACATTCTTGCACGCTGAATCGCTAAAGAGTAAAGAGAGTCAGGTTTATCCTCTTGAACGGATGCAATTGCAACTAAGGAAATAAAGCGTCGTAGTCGCTCTTCACCCAGATAAATAAGTGCCTGTCTGAACGATTTGATCTTAGTCGTTAATGTATATCCTGAATTTACGTAAGTAAGCAACTTGTATGACAGCGTCACATCAATCGAAAACAGACGTTCAACCTCATTGAAGTCGATGGGCTTATCTGCAATCTCTTTACACAGCTGTATGACGGTAAGAAACGCGGGGTTCAACCGTTTTTTCTGGATCATCTCAGGCTTGCTGAAAAAATATCCTTGAAAATAGTTAAAGCCGGCTTCTAAAGCTTGCTCAAATTCTTCATAGGTCTCTACTTTTTCCGCAAGAAAGTCGATTTTAAATGGGCTCAATGCCTGAATAAAAATAGCGGCTTTCTTGATCGGTACGAGTCGAATGTCAAACTTGATCATGGAAACGTATGGAAGAAAACGTTTCCAAGCCTTCGTCGGCACAAAATCATCTAAAGCAATTTTGTATCCGCACTCATGAAGGTGCTTGATGGCTTCTAGCAGCTCTTCTGTCGGTTCACAATCTTCAAGGACTTCAATGACGAGAGACTCTTTGGGAAACAGAGTTGGGACTAGATTCACCAAGCTTTGATGCGGAAAGTTAACAAAGCCAAGTTTGTTCCCTAATGTGTTGTAATGCGTCGACAAAAAATGATCGGATAGCAGTCGACTAGTAGCCAGCTCTGGTTCTACTTCAGGGAAGGTATTTTTAGGACCGTCTCGAAAGAGAAGTTCGTAACCTATGGTTCGTTTTTCTCTATCCAGAATCGGTTGGCGAGCTACGTAAGAATACTTCAATTAGGTACTTCGTTCTGTTTAACTTAGTATTATGATAATAGCGATTTTTTACAAAATATCTACGACTTGAGCGTGAATCTTCTACACGCTCTACATGCTTAACGCAAATTCTGTATGAATGGTCTCGTTTGTAGGTCAAAGCCATCAGAATTTACTTGTAAAACTGAGCCTTGCGTATACCAATCCCCTAAAACTATCCGGGTCTTTTTAACGCCATCGACGTCAAAAAAATGTGTATTCGGGCGATGAGTGTGACCATGAATCATTAAGTTGACGCAATTCTGAGACATCACTTTCTCGACTTCATTTTGATTGACGTCCATGATATCTAAAGGCTTGCTCATTTTATCATCACGAATATCGGATTGAACTTTTGAGACAATTTTCTTCTTAATAAACCAAGGAATGTGATTAAACAGCCATTGCAACCAAGGTTGATGAACAGTCTTACGGAATTTTTGATAATCAATGTCGTCAGTACACAGGGTGTCACCGTGGAGAATAACTGCTTTAGTACCATAAAGGTCTATGAGGCTAACTTCATCCAATAATGTAATGCCTGTCTCTTTACAGAAGCGTTTTCCCAATAGGAAGTCGCGATTGCCCTGAATGAAATAAACAGGAACGCCAGTCTTTGTTAGTTGCTGGAACTCTGTACGGATTTGATTGGCAAAAGGAGTTTTGTCATCGTCTCCAACCCAAAACTCGAACAGATCGCCTAATACATAAAGTGCATCGGCTTTCGTTGCTTCTGTTCGCATGAACGTCACAAAACATTCCGTAATATCCGGACGCGATGGGGTGAGGTGAAGATCGGAAATAAATAATGTTGTCATGGAAATAAGGGGAAGCGATGCCTCCCCATTAACTTATCTCTTAGAAATAATTCTTACGAATTATTCTTCAATTGTTGTACCAGTGATTACTACGTCCTCTAGAGGTACGTCTTGGTGCATGCCGTAAGAACCAGTGCTAACGCCTTTGATCTTATTTACGATGTCCATGCCTTCTACAACTTCACCGAATACACAGTAACCCCAACCATCTAGGCTTTCGCTACGGAAATCTAGGAATGTGTTGTTGTTTACGTTGATAAAGAACTGAGAGCTTGCTGAATGCGGCTCCATAGTACGCGCCATAGCAAGTGTACCCACTTTGTTGCTTAGGCCGTTGTTTGCTTCGTTCTTGATAGGTGCACGTGATGCTTTTTCACGTAGACCAGGTTCCATGCCACCACCTTGGATCATGAAACCGTCAATAACACGGTGGAAAAGAGTGTTGTCGTAAAAGCCATCGCGGCAGTACTGAAGGAAGTTTGCGCTAGTCTCTGGCGCTTTCTCTTCGTTTAGTTGAATCTTGATGTCACCAAAATTAGTGTGAAGGGTGATCATGCTACTTTCCTTTACTGTGTTGTGTTGAGCCCGAGATTCTAGCCTAAGTTCTAGTGCTTTAAAAACTCAGGAAGAGGAAATTCTTCGTTTTGTGCTTGAAGTTTAGCCGATTATCGTTTTATCGGTTAATTGCTATTACCTAACCAGGTCGGAGTTGATATACTCGACCTTCTTTTATTCATTCACAATCATAGATAGAGATCATGTTAAAGATATATAACACACTCACAAGACAGAAAGAGGAATTCAAACCAATTACAGCTGGCAAAGTCGGCATGTATGTCTGTGGAGTTACCATCTACGATCTCTGTCACATCGGTCACGGTCGCACTTTTGTCTCCTTTGATGTGGTATCACGTTACCTTCGTTACCTAGGTTACGATCTAACGTTTGTACGCAACATCACAGACATCGATGATAAGATCATTAAACGTGCGGCTGAAAATGGCGAGTCTTGTGACTCATTGACCGAGCGCTTGATCGGTGAAATGCACGCAGACTTCGACGCATTAAACATGAAGCGCCCAGATATTGAGCCTCGTGCAACCCAGTTTATTCCAGAAATCATCGAACTTGTTCAAAAACTGATTGAACGTGGTTTTGCTTACGTTGCGGATAATGGCGATGTAATGTTTGAGGTTCGCAAGTTTGACGAATACGGCAAACTGTCTAAACAAGATTTGGATCAGCTGCAAGCGGGCGCGCGCGTTGATGTCGAAACAGCCAAACGCAGCCCACTAGACTTCGTTCTTTGGAAGATGTCTAAACCAGGTGAACCTACGTGGGAATCACCATGGGGCCCTGGTCGTCCAGGCTGGCACATTGAATGTTCTGCTATGAACTCTTCAATCCTAGGCGATCACTTTGATATTCACGGTGGCGGCTCTGATCTTCAGTTCCCACACCACGAAAACGAAATCGCGCAATCATGCTGTGCACACGACACTAAGTACGTAAATACTTGGATGCACAGTGGCATGGTGATGGTAGATCGCGAGAAGATGTCTAAGTCTCTAGGCAACTTCTTTACTATCCGTGACGTACTTGGTCACTACGATGCAGAAACGGTTCGTTACTTCCTTATGTCTGGTCACTACCGTAGCCAGTTAAACTACAGCGAAGAGAACCTAAACCAAGCACGCGCTTCGCTTGAGCGTCTATACACTTCTCTACGTGGTTTGGATCTAAATGCTGCTCCTGCTGGTGGTGAAGAGTATGTATCTCGCTTTACAGCAGCGATGAACGATGACTTCAATACGCCAGAAGCGTACTCAGTTCTGTTCGACATGGCGCGCGAAGTTAACCGTCTGAAAACAGAAAACCTAGAGAAAGCGAGCGAGCTAGGTGCGCTAATGCGTGAACTAGCAGATGTGATCGGTATTCTTCACCAAGATCCAGAAGCCTTCCTAAAAGGTGATGCAGGTAACGATGATGAAGTGGCTGAAATCGAAGCTCTTATCAAGCTGCGTAACGACTCTCGCGCTGCGAAAGATTGGGCGAATGCAGATATGGCTCGTGACAAGCTAACCGAAATGGGCATTGTTCTGGAAGATGGTCCAGAAGGCACAACGTGGCGTCGTAAGTAATTGAACTTTCAATTTTAAAGGGCTGATAATTCAGCCCTTTTATTTTCCATTTCCATAAATTAAAACTTTAACTTTAGGTAATGCTCTGTGGCTCAGATGTATTTCTATTACTCAGCAATGAATGCGGGTAAATCAACAACGCTTCTTCAATCCTCTTTCAACTATCAAGAACGCGGCATGACGCCAGTTATTTTTACGGCTGCACTAGATGATCGCTTTGGTGTCGGTAAAGTGAGCTCTCGTATTGGTCTTCAATCTGACGCACACTTGTTTCGTCAGGATACCAATTTATATCAAGAGATCGCAGCTCTGAATGAAGTTGAGAAACGTCACTGTATTCTTGTTGATGAGTGTCAGTTCTTGTCGAAAGAGCAGGTTTACCAACTCACTGAAGTTGTTGATAAACTGCATATTCCAGTATTGTGTTACGGCCTTCGCACCGATTTTCTAGGCGAACTTTTTGAAGGCAGTAAGTACCTGTTATCTTGGGCAGACAAGTTGGTTGAGCTCAAAACGATCTGCCACTGCGGTCGCAAAGCGAATATGGTTATTCGTACCGATGAACATGGCGTGGCGATTAAAGAGGGCGATCAAGTTGCGATCGGCGGTAACGACAAATATGTCTCCGTGTGCCGTCAGCATTACAAAGAAGCACTCGGTAAATAATCCGTATTAATACAGAAAAGCCACCGTAATCGGTGGCTTTTTGTTGTCTGCTAGAAAGGGCTTTAGACTAAGTCAAAACCAAATCTCTCTAGCAAAAACTGATAAGATGATTCTACCTGCGGAGGGATGTTTTGCTCGGTTTGAAACCCTTTCTCTGGATAGCTTTTTACGCGAGAGAAATCTTCCATTAGTGCTTCTAGCACCATCATTAATGGCATGTCTTCATTAATATATTCAAAAAACGGATGAGCCGTAGAGCTTACCTGGAGCTGGGAGTAGGGTGACTGCCACTGTTTTTCAAATGTCGCTATAGCTCTGCGTTCCATAAATGGTTTTTGTACCAGAATAAACGATGAGCAATGTTTTCCTTCTTCTTTCAATCGTTGCTCAGTAAAGCGAACGTTTTCGCCACTGTTGGTGGATTCAGTTTCGAGCAAAATTGCTTCACTTGGCACACCTGACATCTTGGCAATCTCGGCAAAAGTTTCCGCTTCGCTTTTTTCAAACAGTCCATCGGTAAAACGACCTTCTCCCCCTGAAAATACAATCAAAGGCGCTAACTTCTGGTGGTACAGATTTGCTGCATGCTCTGCTACACGCACATCGTTACTGCACATCACAAATAAACAGTCTGCGGGTTTCAGCTCATGTTTGAGTTGCATGTAATCCCAAAGTGTTTCTATGTGTCGATAGAGTTTCATAGCGCGTCCAAAGTTGAGTTGAAATGAAATTGATAGCCAAGTGAGAGTAGTTTGTCTGCGAGAATGCGCTTATCTGTTTGTTCTGTGACTGGTGGAAGAGGTATCTCACTTTCGCTCTTATTTATAGCGGCTTGGTAGAACTCCGCCTTGCTGACGGTATGTGGTGTGGTCACGTTAATAACTTGGTTGCTTAAATTATCTAAAGCAAATTTGACCGCCGATACCGCATCATCTTGATGAAGCATATTAGCAGGCGCTTTACGACTGACTTGTTTTAGTCTCATAGCAAAGCGAGAAGGGTGCCTATCTGGCCCAATTAGCCCGCTACAACGCATAATGACGAAGCTAATATTAGAGTCGATAACATGCTGCTCGGCTTGTAGCATAATACGTGCATTGTCAGAGAAATAAGGGCTGTCGGCTGCTAAAGAGAGTGACGCATCTGCTTCTTCCATATCAGAAGCTAGGTTGGGATACACCGTTGTAGAGCTAATCATAACGAGCTTTTCAACGTTGTTTTGCTTTGCTGCGTTGGCGAGCATTTGCCATTGTTGGGCGTATTCTTGTCCGCGTCCTTTACGAAAACCAGGGGGAAAAGCACCGACAACGTGAGTAATTTGATGTTGCTTAAGCAACTCATCTAGCCGTTTCGCCGCGTTAAGTTGATTAAAATCGAATAATGCGGAGTGAGTCAATGAAGCGGGTAACTCGTTTAACCGAGCTTGGTTACGACGAGTAACGACAACGTGGTGTCCGTCTTTCATCAAAGTTTCTGCTAGCGGAGTTCCGAGCCAGCCTGCACCTACGATCAATGTATTTGCCATTTGGGTCTTCCTACTTACTTATTTATGTCTGCTCGAATAGATTGAGCAGCTCTGCTTTGGCTTGTTGATGGAGGGGATCTGAATGCCATTTCTGATGTTGAATAAGGTCAACATTGACTTGCCAAGCCAGCTTTGTGAAATCATCCCCAACTCTTTTCAGTGTGTTCGGTGAATACGCGACTAAATGCTCTGGAAGAAAGCACCAACCAAACCCTTTATTCGCTAATTCCAACAAAATATAGTAGTTATCAGCGTACCAGATATCCGGGCTGAATGCTTGATTGAGACCACATGGCTCTGCGTTTTTGGAGCGTATGACCAGTTGACGATGTTGTTTGAGTTGATCAATGTGAGTGACGCGTTGCTGTGCCAGAGCGTGTGTTGAAGAGACATAGACATCGAACGCAATGTTACCAAGATTAGTGAAATCGATATGTCTTGGCATTTGTAAGTCACTCAAAATAATCCCAGTAGTGGCGCGCTCCGATTTGACCAATTCAATGATATCCGGACTTGAAGCTGTTAAGCATTCAACTTGCAAGTGTGGAAAGCGTTGCTCTAAATTTTTTAGCACGTCGGGCAAGCGAGTCAGAGGAATCCCTTCATCAATGGCTAAAACCAATTTATTAGTTGGTGTTGAAAAAAGCTGTGATGCTCTGTTGTTCAATCGGTCTAGTTGGCTGATTGCCGCTTGTGCATAAGGTATGAGCGCGAGGCCACTCTCGGTTAATTTCGGATATCGACCAGAGCGATCAAATAGATCAACACCACAGTCGACCTCCATATTTATGATGTGTTGGCTGACTACGGATTGAGCTCGCCCCAGTTTTCTTGCCGCGCCTGAAAATGATCCGGTTTCTGATGTAGCAATGAAAGCTTGCAGTTGTTCGATGGTAAACATATCGCTTTTGCCGATGGTATCTAACTTTTTGTTATCTGAATAATAGATAAAATTCTAAGCATTGAGTAGAACTATTTGGACAGAGAAATATGACTCGTAACGAACGAATTTTTCATGCAGTACTTTTTGAGTTAATCGCACTCGCGATCATTGTGCCAGCGGCTTCATTGATCACCGGAAAGGGATCGAGTGATCTCGCGTTAGTTGGGATTGGGTTGAGCATGTATACCGTCGTGTGGAATTACATCTACAACTTGTACTTTGATAAGTGGTTTGGCAGCAATCGAACTGAGCGAAGTTTAGCGATGCGTTTTGGGCATACAATTGGATTCGAGGGAGGGTTGATCTTTATCTCTATACCCGTCATTGCTTGGTTCTTAGAAATTACGCTTCTTCAAGCTCTGGTGTTGGAAGCTGGCTTCCTAGTGTTCTTCCTATTTTATGCCACAGGCTTTAATTGGTTGTACGACAAGGTTCAGCCATTTAGCAAAATGAAAAAACGATTAGCGCCTCAGGTTTCGGCAGGAACAAAATGCAGGGACCAATAAAAAACGCCACCAACTCGGTGGCGTTTTTGTTCAAATTACACAGAAAGGACTCTTAAAATCTTATCCGCATGCTCTGCAACTTCAATACCTTCATCTGTTAAATAACCACCATCAGGCTGTGTACAAAGTTGCTTCTCGTATAGGCGAGCAACGGCTGCCTGCATTTCTTCTGACGCGTCTGTATGAACTTTAATACCAGTTGCAGCACTACTTAAGTCGAACTGAAGAAGTAGGTTCAATTCGGCGATATGTTCAGCTGAATATTTCATAAATGATTCCTTTACGCTTTTTTTACCAAGCTAGTCTGAAAAGAAGAGTTGAGCAACATTAAACGATAAGAAGTGTTAAGTATGGCGCTATCAGGCTGATATAACGCAGGATCTTTGTTCGAAAGGCAGAATACTTGTTAAGTATCAATGATAGTTACGATTGCTAATGATAGTTGACCTTTATTGGTTGATCTCTCGATAACAACATTTTTAGTAAACATGTTAAATAGCGCTTGAAAAAGTAGGGAAATGGAGCGATTATCCGCGCCTCTTTAATTGTTTCTAAATGTTACACCACAATGAACTTCAATCAGTTTGACTCATTATTACCGCCTCAGGCTGCGGAACGCGCGGCTGAAGTGGGGGTAGGTAAAGCAACTAAAGCACCGATCAAATCTTTTTTATTGGCAATTTCTGCCGGACTTCATATTGGTATTGCGTTCATCTTTTACACCACGGTGACAACCGGTGCAGGCGACCTTCCATGGGGTATTACCAGGCTAATCGGTGGCCTAGCCTTCAGCCTTGGTTTGATTCTTGTTGTCGTTACAGGTGGTGAGCTTTTCACTAGCTCGGTATTAACATTGGTAGCGCGAGCCAGTGGAAAGATCTCGTGGCAAGCGCTCATCAAAAACTGGTTTGTGGTTTATTTCGGCAACATGGTTGGTGCTCTTTTGTTGGTAGCATGCATGTTGGTCACCAAGCAGTATATGTTTGATCACGGCCAAGTTGGCCTCAACGCGATGGCGATATCTCAACACAAATTGCACCATGGTTTCTTTGCTGCTGTTGCGCTTGGCATCATGTGTAACGTGCTGGTGTGTATTGCTGTTTGGATGACGTTTAGTGGACGTACATTAACTGACAAAATAGCGGTCATGATTCTGCCAGTAGCTATGTTCGTGTCGGCAGGTTTCGAGCACTGTATTGCGAACATGTTCCAAGTACCCATGGCGATTGGAATCAAATATTTTGCACCGGAAGCATTTTGGCAAATGACAGGGGCGGATATTGCAAACTATGCGGACTTAAACATGATGGGGTTCATCGTAAATAACCTTATCCCTGTAACGATAGGGAACATCATTGGTGGCGGTGTATTCGTTGGTATGTGGTATTGGATGATTTATCTACGTGATGAAGACAAGCATTTACGATAAATCTAAAAGAATAAAAGAAAGGCGAGCCAAATGGTTCGCCTTTCTTTTATTCGTGTCGATAAGTTTCACACAAATCGAGTGAGTTAAATCAGCTCTTCATTGATGCCAAAATCGGTTGGGAGCCAATGAGAAGTCACTTCCTTTGGTTCTTGAACGAGCCAGTCCAGAGGTGCATCGGATAGGAGTTCATCGTAATTTTCTTTGATCATTAAGACATCCATGTACGTCTCTCCAAGTTTGTGGTCACTATCTTTACTCTAAAATTAGAATATGTCAGGCAAGTGATCAAAGCATGACGATTAGATTGATCACTTATGCTGCTATGTTTCTGGTTGCGTATGGGTTTAGGGTGTTTATCCACATTTTCTGTGGATAACCTGTCTCAAAGGCCGTGCGTATCTAAACTTGCAGAGAAAATTTCATAAAATTAGAGGCTTATACTCGAGAGAATTCTGTCTGACTTTTCTCCAGAAAGCGTCTTGATGAATGTTGAAAGAATGAATGAGTTATTCAGTTAAAAGTGCGTTTGACTTGATAATACAAGCCCTTTCACTGGCTTTGTTCACACGCTTAAACTATCTATGAGTTTTGGTAGGTTCTGATTGTTGGATTTTTATTTTGATCCGGCCTTCTTTCGTTTGTACCCAGCTCAGTGTCATCTCCAGCGTAATAGCGACGGAGGTACTCAACATGACGAGAATAGCCAGCATAATCACCAACTGATATTTAATTGCAACCATCGGGCTTGCGCCACCTAGAATTTGACCAGTCATCATGCCTGGCAAGGTAACCAGCCCTGTAGTGGCCATAGAGGCTAAAGTTGGAGCAAGTGACTTTCTAAGGGCCTCTTGAATGAAGGGGAATGATGCATAACGAGGAGAGGCACCAAGTGAGATAGCAGCCTCGTATTCTGATTGTCTCTGTTCAAAAGCCGTAAATAAATTCTGCAGTGCGATGATGTTACTACTTAAGCTGTTACCCAATAGCATGCCCGCAAGTGGGATCATGTACTGGGCGTTGTAAATAGGGGATGGCTGCACTAGGCCTGCGGTAATCGCTATAAGAAGTGGAATTAGACCACAGGTTAAGCCTGTAAGAAGAGGAAGCATAAGTGGCTTTTTAGGCAGGCGAGCTTTTCCTGCAATTGAGCTTGCACCAATCAGTAACATGATGGCAAGCCAAAGTATATTGACAAGTAAGCTGTTTAATTGAAAAAGATATTCTAAATACACGCCAATCAATATGAGCTGAAGTGTCATACGAATAACACTAATTATTGTGTCTTTCGCAATCCCTAATTTGTAGCGGGCATTAATAAAGAAGGGAACCAACAAAATCAGACCAAACAATGCCAGTTTGGTCCAACTTATATCCACCACGCTATCCATAATCGCTCCTCGAAAATCCGCGAATAATTGTAACTAAGCTCCTCCTTTATATGAACATCAATGTGCATTTTTTGATGTTCTCAACGTAAACCTTTAGCGCTATTCTTGTCATTATTTCGCATCATTTTATTCACAACTGATTATCTTTTGACGGGTTTTTAAGCCAATTTATGACCCGTTAATTACTATCCAAATGTAACTTATGTTTGGTAAATGTTGTCGTTTTAACAATTAGTTAAAAGACTTATTTTGTCACATCTGTTCATGTTTTTTAATAAATAACATCAATCAATCACATCTCTGGATGAGCTCAAAAAAGTGTTGAATTACAAGGTCTGAGAGCTCTTATTTGATTGAACCTTACTATTAGTATGGTCTAACATTTTCCATTAGAGATTGTAAAAAACTTAAGCTTGGTTACGCGGGCTTTTCAATAACACTAGATACAAAATAGGCAAATGTATGAGTGATGTTAATAAAATTGAGAGTGGTGAAAAACGCTCCCTGGAGTGGAAGTCGTTCCTCTTCATTGCAGTTGTTCTCTTCCCAATTCTGAGTGTGGCTTTTGTCGGCGGTTACGGGTTCATCGTTTGGATGTTGCAAGTGTTCTTCTTTGGACCTCCAGGCGCGCACGGCATGTAAGCCTGTGAGCTCATAACCACACTTTTGAAAAGATTTTAAGAGAGCAAATAATGAAATCATTAATCATTAAACTGTGGCGTACCATGACGCGCCCAGCTGTACATATCAGCCTAGGTGTGCTGACTATGGGCGGCTTCATTGCTGGTGTTATCTTTTGGGGTGGCTTTAACACCGCTCTAGAAGCAACCAACACAGAAGAATTCTGTATTAGTTGTCACACAATGCGTGACAACGTGTACGTTGAGCTGCAAGAAACGGTTCACTGGAAAAACCATTCAGGTGTTCGTGCTACTTGCCCTGACTGTCACGTTCCTCATAACTGGACAGACAAAATTGCTCGTAAAATGCAGGCATCTAAAGAGGTATTTGCACAGGTATTTGGCAACTACGATGAACCTGGTGTGTTCGAAGAGCGTCGTATCGAACTTGCGAAACACGAATGGGATCGTTTCTCGGCAAACAAATCTTTAGAGTGTAAGAACTGTCACAACTACGAATCGATGGATTTCGAGCAAATGTCTCCAACCGCTCGTATCCAAATGAAGCAAGCAGCAGAGAAAGATCAAAGCTGTGTTGACTGTCATAAAGGTATCGCGCATAACCTGCCAGCAGGTATGGACAGCATCGGCGGTATCGTGGGTGACCTAGAAGGTATGACTTCAAATACAGATTACTCTGTAGGTCAGCAACTAGTGAGTGTTCGTCACCTACCTATTTACTTTGATGCACAAGGCACTAAAGAAGCCGGTCTTCTTAACCCAGCATCGACCGTTAAAGTTCTTGAAGACAAAGGCGAGTTTGTTGAAATCGAAATCGATGGCTGGCGTAAAGCGAAAGGTTTTGGTCGCGTAATTCAAGAAGACTTCGGTAAGAACATTGCGACTGCGTCTCTGATGAAAGAAGCAGCGACAGATAGCAACATTGTGACGACTGGTGAGAAAAAAGTGGATGAGCTAACGGGTCTTCCATGGGAAAAAGTGGCAGCGAAAGTATGGCTTAAGAAAGAGTCTATGCTGAACGACATCAATCCTGTTTGGGAAAAATCTCGTGAAGCGTACAAAACCAACTGTTCAGTATGTCACACGCAACCTGCGGAAGCGCACTTCGACGCGAACACCTGGCCAGGTATGTTCGACGGTATGTTGGCGTTCGTTAACCTAGATACAGACAGTGAAGCCCTGATCTTGAAGTATCTACAGAAACACTCTTCAGATTATGCTGAAGGTCACCACTAATAAGCGTCGGATTGGAGTAATTTAAATGGCTATTACACGAAGAAGTTTTCTTAAAGGTGTAGCAACCACAAGTGCAGCGTCAGTTATTGGTCCTAGCTTATTGGCGTCAGCCTCTGCCAATGCTGTTGAGACGACAGGTACTTGGAAAGTAACAGGTTCTCACTGGGGCGCGTTCCGCGCCCACATCTACGCGGGTAAAGTTCAAGAGATCAAACCGCTAGAGCTAGACAAAAACCCAACTGAAATGCTAAACGGCATCAAGGGCATTATTTACAGCCCTTCACGTGTGCGTTACCCAATGGTTCGTCTAGATTGGTTGAAGAAACACAAATATAGCGCGGATACTCGCGGTAACAACCGTTTCATCCGCGTGACTTGGGATGAAGCGCTAGATTTGTTCTACCGCGAACTAGAACGTATTCAAAAAGACTACGGTCCATGGGCGCTACACGCAGGTCAAACGGGTTGGAACCAAACAGGTTCATTCAACAACTGTACCGCGCACATGCAACGTGCAGTAGGTATGCACGGCAACTTCATCACGAAAGTAGGTGACTACTCGACGGGTGCAGGTCAAACCATCATGCCTTACGTACTTGGTTCAACGGAAGTTTACGCACAAGGTACGTCTTGGTCTGAAATCCTAGAGAACTCTGACAACATCGTTCTTTGGGCTAACGATCCAGTGAAAAACCTTCAAGTAGGTTGGAACTGTGAAACGCATGAGTCGTTCAAGTACCTAGCACAACTAAAAGAAAAAGTAGCGAAAGGTGAGATCAACGTTCTATCTGTAGATCCAGTGAAGAACAAGACTCAGCGCTACTTAGAGAACGATCACTTGTACATCAACCCGCTGACAGACGTAGCGTTCATGCTTGCTGTGGCGCACGTGCTGTACAACGAAGACTTGTACGATAAGAAGTTCATTGATACTTACTGTCTAGGCTTTGAAGAGTTTATTCAATACGTTCAAGGTAAGACAAAAGATAAAGTAGAGAAAACACCAGAGTGGGCTGCGGCTATCTGTGGCGTGAAAGCGGACAAGATTCGCGAATTCGCGCGTATGCTAGTAAGTGGCCGTACACAGATCCTGATGGGTTGGTGTATCCAGCGTCAAGAGCACGGTGAGCAGCCATACTGGGCAGCGGCTGTGGTTGCTGCAATGGTTGGTCAAATCGGTTTACCTGGCGGTGGTATCTCTTACGGTCACCATTACTCAAGTATCGGTGTACCTTCAACTGGTTTCGCGGGCCCTGGTGGTTTCCCTCGCAACCTTGACCAAGGTATGAAGCCGAAGTGGGACAACAACGACTTTAACGGTTACAGCCGTACTATCCCAGTTGCACGTTGGATCGACTGTCTGCTTGAGCCAGGCAAAGAGATCAACTACAACGGCGGTAAAGTGAAACTGCCAGACTTCAAGATGATGGTGATCTCGGGTTGTAACCCATGGCACCACCATCAAGATCGTAACCGCATGAAGAAAGCGTTCCGCAAACTTCAAACGGTTGTAACGATCGAGTTTGCTTGGACTGCAACATGTCGTTTCTCGGATATCGTTCTACCTGCGTGTACGCAATGGGAACGTAACGACATCGACGTATACGGTTCATACTCGAACAAAGGTCTGATTGCGATGCATCGTCTCGTCGATCCATTGTTCCAATCTAAGCCTGATTTCCAAATCATGAGTGAACTCACTCAGCGTTTTGGTCGCCGCGAAGAATACACTCGTGGTATGAGCGAGATGGAATGGATCGAAAGCCTTTACAACGATTGTAAAAAAGCGAATGAAGGTAAGTTTGAAATGCCAGAATTCAACGAGTTCTGGGAGAAGAGCGTACTAGACTTCGGTGAAGGTAAACCTTGGGTTCGTCATGCGGACTTCCGTAAAGACCCTGAGCTTAATCCACTAGGTACGCCGTCTGGCTTCATCGAGATTACATCACGTAAGATCGGCCGTTACGGTTACGAACACTGTCAAGAGCACCCAATGTGGTTCGAAAAATCAGAGCGTTCACACGGTGGTCCTGGTTCAGATAAATACCCATTCTGGTTGCAGTCTTGCCACCCTGATAAGCGTCTGCACTCTCAGATGTGTGAATCTGAAGAGTTCCGCGCGACTTACGCGGTACAAGGTCGTGAGCCGGTTTACATCAACCCAGCGGATGCGAAAGCAAAAGGTATTAAAGATGGCGATTTGGTACGTGTATTCAACGGTCGTGGTCAGCTGTTAGCTGGTGCTGTTTTGACTGACAGCTACCCACGTGGCGTTATTCGTATCGAAGAAGGTGCATGGTACGGTCCTCTAAACGAGAAAGAGGGCGCAATCTGTACTTACGGTGACCCTAACACGCTAACGCAAGACATCGGCTCTTCTGAACTTGCGCAGGCGACTTCTGCGAACACATGTATCGTAGACTTCGAGAAGTTCACCGGCAAAGTACCGCCAGTGACTTCATTCGGTGGCCCAATCGAAGTTGCTTAATTAATGCAATTCACATCAATCGAAATACCAGCCTTCGGGCTGGTATTTTTTTAACCAAAATTTCAGTGAGCGTTATCTCAATAATAAATTTGTGACGCTAAACGACAGTAGGATTCGTGACGTTGATAACGAATTGGGTGGGACAAGCAGGGGATAATGAACCAAGCTAAACAATAATAATTAAGTGAGTAGACTCTTTATGGCTCAGAGCATTCAATTGGCAAATCACATTGAGATCACTGTGAATAACAACGACTTCCAAGTTGAAGTTGAGGGTAATCAATTACATTTTTCTTTTGCTGGGCTTCACAATAAAACGTTTACCGATCGTGAAGTGTTGTTCGAGATGCCGTTTTTGTACGAGCACGAGGCCAATGTGATTGGCGATGGCTTCCAAATGCTAGCGCAAACAGCGGGAACGGTTAGCCATCCCGTTGATATTGGTCGCTGTCCAGACAACAACCCTTCTTATCGAATCTATCCCAAAGATGCCCCTAAGCGTTACTACAACTATTTAGTGGTGGAAGGCTCGGCTGGCTATACCTTGTTTGGCTTTACTTCATGTCACCGTTTTGCGGGCTATTTTGATGTTGTACTGCGTGATGGACATTGGGTTTTATCTGCCGCGATTGATGGTGAGTTTACTCAAGTGGCGGATTGGGAAAGTAATCAACTTGAGTCCGTGGCGGTACTCTGTGGCCAATCTCTGTCTGAGCTTTATCAAATCTATGGCGAGATGATTGCAGAGCATCATCCTGTTCGCCAAGGTGTGACACAAGATGCGCCTGTCGGTTGGTGTTCGTGGTATGCCTACTACGCAGACGTGACAGAGCAAAACATCATGCAGAACGTTGATTGCATGCAAGATAAGCTCGAAGACCTAGAGTGGGTACTTCTGGATGATGGCTATCAAGCCTTTATGGGCGATTGGTTAACCCCATCGGATAAATTTTCTGGTGGCGTGAAAGAGCTCATTCATAGTATCCGTGCAAAAGGCAAAAAGCCGGCAATTTGGATGGCCCCCTTTATTGCTCAACCTGAGTCGGAGATCTTCAAACAACACCCAGAGTGGTTTGTTCGTCACAAAGATGGAAGCTTACTTAAAGCAGAAGATGTCACATACGGTGGTTGGCGCTGCACGCCTTGGTACATACTCGATACCTCAAATCCAGAAGTGCAAGACCATCTGACGAATGTGGTCTCTGTCATGAGACAAGAGTGGGGCGTTGAATTGTTCAAGCTAGACGCGAACTATTGGGGCACCTTGAAAGGTGTGCGTAAACAATCTGGTATTACAGGCGTTGAGGCGTATCGCTTAGGAATGGAAGCGATTGCTAAAGGCGCTGGTGATGCGTGGCTTTTAGGTTGCAACGCGCCAATGTGGCCATCTCTAGGGCTTGTGGATGCAATGCGTGTTTCTGATGACGTAGAACGCCATAGTCGTCGTTTCGAGCAGATAGCCAAAGAAACCTTTTATCGTAGTTGGCAGCATCGAAAACTGTGGCAAATTGATCCGGATTGCGCGACATTCACGTCATTAGCTAATCAAGCCGCATCCAGAGAAGAGTATGAATTTCATCGCACGGTGTTATTGGCGTGTGGTGGTTTGCTGCTGTCTGGCGATCCTCTCCCTGAGATTACGCCATTTGCAAAGAAGACATTGGCTAAGCTCATGCTACGTCAACAACGTAACCGAGAGTCAGCAAAGTTCACGGCTTTGAGTTTAAATCATGCGTTTTTAAAACTAACGACGAAGAATGACCTTCACTGCTTGTTTAACTATGCCTGCTACGGGGCGATGGAATTTACGCTGACGTCTGATCAACCGATGGATTGGTATGATTTCTGGACAGGAGAAAAGCTAAACCAAGAACCTTGTCAGTTATTAATGGTGAGCGTGGATAAAGGGTTAAATGCGAAAGCGATCGTCACGGCATAACGTGCAGCAAATCGTTCGATTATAAAAACAAGAAAGGGGCCTACTGTGGCTCCTTTCTTATTTTGACGTCCTGAGCGTTAGAACTCGAATAAAAAGTAATACCCGTATCCAACAATAAAAGCAGGAATGGACGAATAAATAGTCGCGACCAAAGCGGCTTTCGGTGCCATAGCAATGGCGGGGAATAGGGCGTCACCATCATTGGAAATCGCATTTGCCAACTGCGCCGAAAGTGGCGCTGCACCAGAGATGTAAAGGCTGGTGACTAGAATTTGCGGACCACAACCAGGTAGCATACCAATGGCTAAGCCAGCTAATGGCATCCATATCCCCCAATGAGAAAAGGTTTCTACGAGGTCGATTCCAGAAAAATAGGTCGTCAGTTCAAACGCCAGAAACGCCACGATCACCCAAGCACTGACGAAATTCGTATCTTGGGCTGCTTTTTGAATCGGGTGTGAGTCCACGATTTTTTCATCTTCAGAGACCGTTGACTGATAATCGCCGAGCTCTTTTGTCATCGCCCACAACGACATTGTGATCACCGCGAAGATAGAGCCCAGCCATTCAATGGTATTGGCCTGCAAAGACAACAGCTGATTAATATCGATTTGGAAAGACATTAACACAGCAACGACACTAGCAGGCACAATAAGCCATTTCCAAAATGCGCCTTGTAGATTGATTGCACGTTGTTCAAGAGGCGTGTGTCGGTCTGTCTGGTGTTGGCAACAAGCATGTGTCTGAAGTGCTTCTTTTGGCTCTGGGCGCAGAAAGTTATCAGCATGAAAAGCATTAACGACCAGCCCTGAAAGAGTACCCACGATTATGCCTAATCCAACCACGCCTAATCCAACACTAGGTTTGGCGGCGAGAAGCAAAAAGGCAGCGTCACCCATTGTTGAAGTAAGTACTGCGACAATCGCACCAAATCCTACTCGACCACTAATAAATTGCGTTGTCACAACAATAGCGCCACCACAGCCAGGCAAAGCACCCAATAAAGAAGCAAAGAAAACCTGATGATTACGCGAGCGGTGGTATAGCTCGGTGATTCGATTGGTTTTCGACATAAAGTTTGAAAGATAATGATAAATAGCCAATGTGGCAGCAACATAGCATGACACCGCCCAGAATGAGTCGGATAGCGTCTGTACGGCAACGTCACGTGTATTTTCATTGCCTAGCAAAATGAGCATGACGATAGGGATCAGCAATCGCTTATAAGCTAAACGAAACTGAGTAGGCTGAAACAACTGTTGTGCAGAGTGTAAAAATTGGGTCGCGTTCATCGTTTACTCAAATGCAAATAGGAATAATTATCATTATATGTAAATGAGATTTATTCGCAATAGCATTGTGAACTTTTCTTCGTGTCAAACTCTCTGAAATCAGGTAAAGTATCGGCCTTTGTGAGCAAACACGCCCTAATTAACTGTATTAGGCGGCGTATAAAATTGACTTGAATAGGAAGAAACATGATTCTAGTTGTAGGTCATAAGAACCCAGACAGTGACAGTATTTGTAGTGCACTCGTTGCAACTGAACTTCTAAAAGCGCGTGGCGTTGAAGCTATGCCAATTCGCCAAGGCGAAATCAACCGTGAAACTCAGCACATCCTAGAAGTTGCTGGCGCTGAAGTTCCTGAGCTTCGTACATCAGTTGCGGGTGAGACCGTTTGGCTAGTAGATTACTCAGATCTAGCACAAGCACCAGACGATATCGCAGAAGCTGAAATTGCGGGTATTGTTGACCACCACCGCCTAGGTGACGTGATGACAGTAAACCCAATGGAAGCATGGATCTGGCCTGTTGGTTGTACCAACACTGTTCTATTCAACATGTTCAAGATTGAAGGTCACGCGATTACTCCACAAATCGCTAAGCTAATGATGTCAGCAATTCTATCTGACACAGTAGGCTTCGCTTCTCCAACTTGTACACAAAAAGACAAAGATGCCGTTGCTGAGCTAGCGGTAATCGCAGACGTACAAGATGTTGACGCATTCACTAAAGATCTTCTAATTGCTAAGACAAACATCGAAGGTCTATCTGCTGCTGAGCTTGTTGAGAAAGACCTTAAAGGTTACCCATTCAACGGTCGTGACGTAGTAGTAGGTCAGGTTGAGCTTGCAACACTAGAGCAAGTTGACGGTATGATCGAAGCACTAGAAGCGGATCTAGAAGCGCGTTGCGAAAAAGATAACCTTGCATTTGCTGCTGTAATGCTAACAGACATCACGACTGCTCAAACTCGTCTTCTATACAAAGGTGAGTGGGCTGAGAAGCTTGTTAAGCACGAGAAAGACGGCATGCTAATGATGGAAAACACGCTAAGCCGTAAGAAGCAAGGTTGGCCTTGGCTTCAAACTGAGCTAGCTTAATTTTCTAGCATATACTTTAAATGCCCGCCTAGCTGCGGGCATTTTTCTATGGGAAATAGGAGACGAATATGTCTGAGCAACTGACCCAAGAGCAGATGGATACCATCAATCGTTACAACGAAGAGCAACGTTTAAAGTACTGCGTAAAAGAGATTGTGGCGAATCGTAAAGTTTGGATTCTGAAAGATGAACATGGCTGTGTCATGTTAAATACAGAAGATGATGATTGTGTACCAGTGTGGCCAAACGAAGAGTTTGCTTTGCAATGGGCGAATGGTGATTGGGAAGATTGCGAGCCAGAAGCGATCTCTCTAAACAAGTGGCACAGTCGTTGGACCTCTGGTCTAGAGGATGACGAGCTATCGATTGTTGTATTCCCAAATCAAAATGAAGAAGGGGTGGTTTTGTTTCCTGACGAGTTTGATTTTGAACTGCGCAAACAAGCGAGCCGCCGCTAATTTTTCGATTCGTGTCCATTTAATAAAGAAGCCTGCTTTAACGCAGGCTTCTTTACATTTGAACGATGACATCTTTGATAGGCTATTTTGTTTGGTGGCTTGGCGCCTTATAGAAGTGGCTTTCGACTAGGCGTTGAGTAATCGGATGTTCTGGGCTAGTGAGTACCTGGTTAGTTTCGCCAAACTCGACCACTTCACCTTCATGCATCACCATCACTTTATCAGTAATGTGCTTAACAATGCCAATGTGTTGAGACACGTACACAAATGACAATCCCATCTCTTCTTGTAACTCGAGGAATAAGTTAATGATCTGTGAGCGCATTGCCATATCCAAACCGTTTAACGCCTCGTCAGCGACAATGATGGAAGGTTGAAGAATAAGCGCACGAGCTAAACACACACGCTGTTTTTGACCTGCCGCTAGCATTTGTGGATAAAAATAGGCGTGTTCAGGCAACAATCCGACGCGGAGTAGGGTGTTCTTCACACGCTGCATGCGTGCATCTGGCGGCATGTTGGTGTTTCGCTTTAATGGGCCTTCCAAAATGCGGCCAATCTGGATACGCGGGTTGAGCGATGTGTTTGGATCTTGGAAAATCATGCGAATGAGCTTACAGCGTGTCGCGTAATCTTTGTGCTCCAATCGTTCACCATTCACACGGATCTCTCCGGAGCTTGGCTCTACAACGCCTGCAAGCATACGGGCAAGAGTGGATTTTCCTGAACCGTTTTGGCCAATAAAACCGATAGTTTGCCCCGGCTCCAACGTAAAGCTCACCGGTTTGACAGCATCATTAACCTGACGTTTGAACAGACGGGAGCGCGTAACAAATTGCTTCGATAAATTATCGACTTCAAGTAACGCACTCATGACTTTTTCTCCGTGTTCAATGGAAAGTGGCAGTTAAATTTATGATTCTTAATTCGTCTGGTGTGTGGAATTTCAACACATTGTTTCTGCGCATACGGGCAACGTGGACCGAGTCGACAACCGATGGGCAGATGCTGCAATGGCGGAATCGAACCCGGTAGGGATTGGAGTTTTTGCTTGTGTGGTACCCAATCATTAAAGTCTGGCATCGCTTTAAGCAAGGCATCTGTATACGGGTGCTTGGGTGCTGCAATGATTTTACTGGTATCGGCAGACTCTACCGACTGACCACAATACATTACCGTAATGCGGCCCGCCCATTGTGTGATGGTCGCTAAGTCGTGACCGATAAGCAGAATGGTCGTGTTGTTGAGCTGGTTCATACGGCTCAATAAACGCAATATTTGCGATTGGGTAATCGGGTCTAAGTCGTTGGTTGGTTCATCTGCGATCAGCAACTTTGGTTTGGTCGCTATCGCCATGGCAATCATGACTTTTTGACACTCACCATCGGTCAGTTCATAAGGGTAGCTACCCATTAAACGCTTGTGATCTTTAATGCCTACTTTATGCAGAAGCGCGATGGCCTGTTTTTTACGCCATTTAAATCGCTCCCACCATTTCCCTTCAAACGCACGAGATGGAATGGACTCGATCAACTGACGTCCCACTTCTTCTGAAGGATCAAGACAGGTTGATGGCTCTTGGAAGATCATCGCAATATCACGGGCAATGACACGTCGACGTTCTTTTGGCGTAAGCTGAAGCAAGTCAATATTGCCAAGGCGCATACGGTCCGCGGTAATGCGCCAGTTATCTTTACTTACCCCGACAATCGCTTTTGCAACTAAGCTTTTCCCTGAACCAGACTCACCTACAAGACCACGAATCTCACCTTCATTCAAAGTTAGGCTCATTCGGTCCACGGCTTTGACCAACCCTTGAGGGGTTTCAATCTCAATAGTCAAATGTCGAATATCTAACAACGGCATTATTCGATCCCCGCATTAAGCGCTTGACGTACACCTTCACCTACTAAGTTTAGGGTAATAACGGTAAACATGATGGTTAGGCCGGGTAGGGTTACGGTCCAAGGTGCAATATAAATCAACTCGACAGAGTCACCTAATATCGCTCCCCACTCAGTACTTGGTGCTTGTGCGCCTAAGCCAAGAAAACCCAGCGCAGTAATATCTAAAATCGCAGCAGAGAGCGCGAGCGTGATTTCAGCAGCAATAACCGTCAATATGTTGGGAAGAATTGAGCTCCACAACAAGTAGAAATCGTTCGCGCCATCAAGACGTGCTGCCATGATGTAGTCTTTTTCAACTTCGGTGTGGACTGCGATATAAACAGAGCGAATAAAACGCGGAATCAAAGCCAAGCAGATCGCGAGTAAAATATTGAACCCACCAAAGCCTAGAAATGCCACAAAAATGATTGCTAATAAGAGCGACGGGATCGACATGACGGTATCGAGCAAGTGATTGAGGGTACTCGACAGTAAGCCTTTCGTCATACCTGCTAATACGCCAATCAAACAACCTACGACCGCGGCAATCGCAGTGATGGCAACGGCTGCACCAAATGTAAGTTGAGAGCCCATGATCAAGCGTGACAGAATGTCTCGGCCTAAGTCATCAGTTCCCAAAAAGTAATCAACCGTTCCAGCAGGGGCCCATGATGGTGGCACAAGCAATTCGCCTGACTGTGCTTGGGCATCAAACGGCGCAAGCAGTGGCGCAAAAATGGTAATTAGGACGATAAATACCAAGCACCATAGGCCAAACATGGCTAGCCCGTTGGCGCGGTAACTTCGCCAAAATCGCTCAAACTGAGTTGGAATGCGTTCTTCCTGATAAACGTTATTTGTTAGCATACCATTCCTTTCGAACTAGAGGGTTAATCATCGCGCCAATCAAATCAGAGAGAATATTAGCGGTGAGAACCAAAGTCGCAAGTACCATCACGCCAGCTTGGATTGATGCATAATCTTGGTTTGCCAATGCATCTAACAACCAACGACCAATACCTGGCCAGTTAAAAATAGATTCAGTGATGATAGCCAAGGTAATCATACTGGAAAGCTGAACACCGACTTTGGGGATGATAGGCGGTATCGCATTACGCAAGACATGTTGAGTTACGATCTCGCGGTTAGAGAGACCTTTGATTCTCGCTGCACGAATGTAGTTTTGGCTCATCACTTCCGCCACCGAAGAACGCATTAGTCCGACAACCTGCGTTGTTGGAGCCAAAGCGAGCACCAAACATGGCAGCACCATATGCTCAATGACGCTTTGCAGTGCGTGAGCGCGGTATTCACCTTTCGCCATGAAAGCGTCGATAATGGCAAATCCGGTTACATGATCAATTTCGTAAAGCAGGTCATACCGTCCTGCCACGGGAAAGAGTTGGTATTCCAATGAAAAAACCATGATAAGTAGCAGAGCCACCCAAAAAATTGGGGCGGAATAACCAGACATCGACATGAATGAAATGCTGGTGTCGAGCCATTTACCTTGCTTCATCCCAGCCACGGTTCCAAGCGGAATGCCGATCAAAAGGGACACCAAAAAGGCAAAAAAGCACAGTTCCAAAGTGGCAGGGAATACGACGGCGAGCTCGTCATAAATCGCGTTGCCGTTTTTACTTATGCCAAAATCAAGCTGAGAAAGGTTGATTAAGTAAGTTTGCCAACCAGACCAAAAATCAACGTTTGCCCAGTGCGAGAGAGGGTCAAGGCGCAGCAGAGAAAAGCCCACTAATGTGAGGATCATCAAAGTGATGAAAAATAGGTTAAAGCGTCGAACGGTATACCAAAACATCAGTGAATTCTCTCAACTCTATCAAACGGTTGGGCATTGAAAGGGCTTGATTTGAAGCCTGTCAGTGATTTGTCGTGAACACGGAATTGCACACCATGTGCCAGAGGAATTACCGGGAATTCTTGATTTAAAATGTTCTGCGCTTGGCGATATAAGTTCAGACGGTAACGCGGTTCTTGGGTTTCCAATGCCAAATCGAGCAAGAAATCGAAATCATCGTTACACCACATCGATACGTTGAGGCCAACGCGATCAGACTCACAAGATAATAACGGGCGAAAAAAGTTGTCAGGGTCCCCGGTATCACCAATCCAACCAGTTAAAAGTAAATCGATGTCGTTGATGTTCTCTAAATCCACACGTTCGAATCTATCATCGGTTAGCAACGTTAACTCAACCCCAATATCGGCAAAATTCGCTTGGATTAGCTCCGCGGTCTTGCGAGGACTTGGGTTAAAGGCGCGTGGTTCAAGTGGTACCCACATGGTCAGCTCTAGACCATCTTCATAGCCAGCATCACGGAGTAGTGCTAATGCGTAGTTACGGTCATAACGAATTTTTACGCTGTCCTTTTGATAGGCCCATGAATTAGGCGGTAGCAATGTATAAGCTTGCGAGCCAGTTCCGTAGTAAACCGAATCTAAAATGTTCTGACGGTTAATCGCTAAGTTAAGTGCTTGGCGGACGCGAGCATCACTAAGTGCGGTCGTTTCAGTGTTGATCGCAATAAAGGATACGTTGTTGGCTGGCGTAGCAGTTAACTCAAGATTGTCATTTTCTTGAATAACGGGTATTTGGCTTGAAATAGGCGAAGAGAGCACATCACACTCGTTTCTTAAAAGTTTCGCCAAGGTACCAGTGCCTCGATGAGAGATATCGAATACCACTTGTTCCATTTTCGCGGGTGACTTCCAGTAGTTAGAGTGACGTTCCAAACGAATCAAGTCGTTCACTTGGTATTCTTTTAGCTGATATGGGCCGGTACCGATAGGAAGTTGGTCGATTTCTTCTTTATGATCTTTTGCTGCCAGTTGCTGTCCGTACTCTGCAGACAATATGACAGCATGGCTGGTGGCAATATTTGCCAAGAAGGAAAAATTTGGCTGAGATAAGGTAAACCTTACCGTATGCTCGTCAATCGCAGTCACGTCTTGCAACAGGTTTTGAAAATCTAACCCTGCAAACCATGGATAAAAACCACCACCAACTTGGTGAAAAGGGTGGTCTACATCAATGATTCGCTTGAAGCTAAATACCACATCTTTGGCATTCAATGGTCGAGTGGGAGTGAACCAGGACGTAGTTTGGAATTGAACATTACGTTTAAGCTTAAACGTGTATTCCGTTCCTGACTCATTCACAGACCAACTCTCAGCGATACTTGCTACTGGCTGATGTGATTTAGGATCGAGCGTGAGCAGCGTATCGTACAACTGCGGGCTCAGTGCCTCTGCGGTAATACCGCTATCAATAAGCTGAGGGTTAAACGTGGTTGGCTTACCTTGTCCGCAAAACACAAAGCCAGCTTTGCGAATGTCATTGTGGTCAATTTCATCACCACAAGCGGTCAGTAGGCTAATCCCAATAAGGCTCAGCGATAATCTTATAAAAGCATTCATAATATGAAATGTTCATTGGATCTTGCTTGTTTCATTTGATCTTACTCTTTCAGAGCTAACAAGCGAAAATGATCTCGCTAATTTATCACCTTTGTGAACTCGCTCCAAACATAAAATCCATACACTGTAAGGTGTTATGCTTGAAAGACATACAAATTAGAGCGCTGTCACTCGCTCGCTAACCGATCAAGCACCTTCGACCAAGCTAGCTTTGCCCGACTAAACCATATTTTCTAACCATCCCTCGTAATTGGTGGTAGCTCAAACCAAGTAGTTCGGCTGCTTGTCGTTGATTAAACTTGGCCTCTTCCAATGCGCGATTGAGTAAGTGGATGTCTTGCTCTTCTTGCCACTGTTTATAGTCTAGAGGGAATTGAACTGCGCTGCTTGGTGCTTCCTCTTCTTGCTGCTGTTCGGCTTGCTCGGCATTATGACCAAGCGTGTTATTCCAAACTGTTTCAAAAGGATTGAAAATCAGTTCATCAATTGGATCGGCATTGAGACCATGTTGGTAAATAGCACGTTCAATCACGTTTTTTAGTTCACGGACATTACCTGGCCATTCATATTCAAGAAGCGAATGCTGTGCTTTTGAGGTAAAACCGACAAAATATTCGAGCTGAAGTTCACGGCACATCTTCATCGCGTAGTGCTCTGCTAAAGAGAGGATGTCTTCTTTTCGTTCACGAAGAGGAGGCAGCATGATGACGTCAAACGCTAAACGATCGAGTAAGTCGGCACGGAAATCGCCTTGTTCCGCCAATTTTGGTAAGTCCGCATTGGTTGCACAAACAAGTCGAACATCCGCATTGAGAGCGGTATGACCGCCAACTCGTTCATATTCACCATATTCGATGACACGCAACAGCTTTTCTTGAACTAAAAGTGGTGCGGTGGCCAGTTCGTCAAGAAACAAAGTGCCGCCTTCGGCGCGTTCGAAACGTCCTTTATGCTTGCCCTTAGAACCTGTAAAAGAACCGGATTCATGACCAAATAGCTCTGAATCTATTAGTCCTTCGCTTAAGGTCGCACAGTTGAGTGATAGTAGTGGCTTATCCCAACGTCTTGATAAATAATGCAAACGCTGAGCGATGAGTTCTTTACCCGTTCCTCGTTCACCGATAATGAGGACTGGACGCTCAATAGGCGCAAGTTGTGATACTTTATCTAGTACGGCGAGAAAAGCAGGTGATTCACCAATCAGGTTTTGCTTCATAAAGTCCTTCTTATTTAACAGCCGAGCCATGATTTACATATGGAGTTGGTGAATTTCACCAACAGTTGGTGAAAAACATCATAGCATAATAGTGCATAACGACAACAAAATGCATAAATTGCTGATTTTAAATGTGATTTTAAGTTGGCATGCTACTTGTAATGTATTCAGGGAGACACAAGGTCAATCACTACCTTGTCGAGTTTTAATAGGAAAAAAGAGGAGTTCCGTTATGGGTATTTTTTCTCGATTTGCAGATATCGTTAACTCAAACATCAGTGCATTGCTGGACAAGGCGGAAGATCCTGAAAAAATGATCCGTCTTATCATTCAAGAAATGGAAGACACACTTGTTGAAGTGCGTACTAACTCGGCTAAAGCGATTGCAGACAAAAAAGAGTTGGCTCGTAAAGTTGAAACGTTAGAAGAGCAAATTGGCGAATGGAGCCAAAAAGCGAGCCTAGCGTTGGTAAAACAGCGTGAAGATTTGGCTCGTGCAGCGTTAATTGAAAAGCAAAAGCTTGAGCAAGTGATTAAAGGTCTTCACACTGAACAGACGTTAGTAGAAGAAACGATCGACAAGCTTACAGGCGAGATCGGTAAGTTAGAAAGCAAAATTGCAGAAACGCGTGCAAAACAGCAAGCACTAGCAATTCGTAACCAAACAGCCTCTAACCGTCGTGATGTGCAAAAACACCTGCACACTAGCCGTACTAATGAAGCGATGGCGAAGTTTGAGCAGTACTCGCGTAAAGTGGATGAAATGGAAGCAGAAGCAGATTTGTACGCACAAACTGGTAATGCAAAATCGCTAGAGCAAGAGTTTGCAGAGCTTCAAGCTCAAGACGAAATCGAAAAAGAGTTGGCAAAACTGAAAGAACAGATGTCATCGAAAGATAAATAACAAAGGAGCCATTTATGTCGACATTTTTTATAGCAGGACCAGTGATTGTCTTTTTAATCTTTGTCGCTCCACTATGGCTCTTCTTACACTATCGCAGCAAACGCAAAACAGATAGTGCACTGTCGAGCCAAGATTTAGAGCGCCTTCAGGTACTATCTGAAAAAGCGGAAGCGATGCAGTCCCGAGTTGATACATTGGAGCGCATCTTGGATGCTGAGTCACCAACATGGAGACGCAAGTATGACTAATCGAGAGCTGTATCGTGACCCAGTAAATGGCAAAATCTCCGGTGTTTGTGCCGGAATTGCCAACTACTTTGGTGCAGAGGTTTGGTTGATTCGTATTGTAGTGATTTCTGCAGCGCTGTTGGGTGGTACGTTTTTGGTGCTGTTAGCATACGTCGCGATGGCGTTTATGTTAGAAAAGCAACCAGTGACGTATTCTGAAAATATCCGAGCGCAACAAGAGCACACACTTAAAAGTAAGCCTTGGCAGAAAGGACAAAGTCCGGACCAATTGCTCAGTGTGTTGGAACGCGATTTTGACCGTCTTGATGGCAAAATCCGTAACATGGAAGCGTATGTTACGTCTGATACATATAGGGTGAATCGGGAGTTCAGCAAGCTCTAAACACTCCGCATCCAAAGAAGATTTAAACGAAGCAGGCGCAAAGCCTGCTTTTTTGTCACAAATTACTAATTTTAAAGCACTATTAATCTTTTCAACTCTGGAAGTTCGCCCAGAATTCATCTACTTTAAAAATAATCCCTTAATTTTTTATGGATGAATGTAATGAGAAGATTGCTCATTCCTGTCGCCATCTCGGCTGTGTTGTCGGGGTGTGGTAAAGAACTTCCCCCTGTTCCAGAACCTGAATCCCGCCCCGCGAAGCTATTTACAGTATCTGTTGGCAATGCCCAATTTGAACGACACTTTCCTGCCACGACGGAAGCTGGTGATAAAGCGGTACTGACGTTTCGAGTTCCTGGACTTCTTCAAACGATTGAGGTGAATGAAGGCCAAGTCGTCAGCAAAGGCGATGTATTGGCTTCATTAAACCCTGATGAATATTCTCTGCTTGAACAGCAAGCTCGGGCAAATTTCGCGCTCGCAGACGTGCAGTACAAGCGATACCAAAAGTTACGTAAAGACCAAGTGGTGTCCGAACAAGATTTTGATGAGGCAAAAGCGAATCACAATTCAGCCAAAGCTCAGTGGAATCAAGCAAAGGCAAATTTAAGGTATACCAAACTTGTCGCGCCATATGATGGTACGATTTCGTATATTCCAGCAGAAAACCATGAGTATGTTGCCGCAAAAGAAGGCGTGATGAATATCCAATCCAACCAACTGCTTAAGGTGATATTCCAAGTCCCTGACTATCTGCTAAACCGTTACACGCAGGGGAGCGATGTCTCTGCCAGAATGGTCTTTGACGCTTTCCCCGAGCAGTCATTTGACCTGACCTTTCAAGAAATCGATACAGAAGCCGATCCTAAAACCGGTAGTTACAAAGTCACTATGGTTATGGAGCGACCATCAGAAATAGGCCTTTTACCGGGCATGTCTGGTAATGTTTACCTCCTATCTAAAAATGCTGGTGCAACAAAAATTCCTAATTCCGCGTTGCTAGAAGAGAACGGCAAAACATACGTTTGGCGTGTTGATGAGCAAGGTATTGTGTCCAAAACCGCTATTGAGATGAATGACAAAAACCAAGTGTTAGCGGGGCTTAACGATGGCGATCAAATCATTATCTCTGGTGTTAGTGTAATTGAACCCGGAATTAAGGTAAGAGCCTGGATTAAGGAAAGAGGGTTGTAATATGAAAGGAATCATCTCTCTAGCGGCATTATTTTCAACGTTTCTTCTTGTTGGTTGTGGCGATAAGGCACCAGAAAAAGCTCTTGAGACACCGCGTGTAAGAGTTACCTCATTAGCGGGAAATCGGGTGGATGACAACTTATATTTCCCTGCGGTTGCGAATGCAGCGGATCGCTCTCATTTGAGTTTCCGAGTGACAGGAGAAGTCAGCCGCATCATGGTAAAAGAGGGCGATAAAGTCACGAAGGGTGATGTTATCGCAACGTTGGATCCTACTGACTATGAGTTGGATGTAGATAATGCGAGTGCGCGTTTTTCTGTTGTTGACAGTCAGTATCGCCGTTCACGTCCTTTAGTTGACAAAGGTCTATTAGCTAAGTCTCAGTTTGATGAAATTGCAGCACAACGACAAATCGCTCTGGCTGAGCTTAAGTTAGCGAAACTCCGTTTATCATTTACTACCTTAAAAGCGCCTGTGGATGGGATCATTTCGCGAGTTAATATCGAGCAATTCGAAAATGTCCAAGTCGGACAGCATATCGTCAATATTCATAGTTTGGAGCGAGTAGAGGTGCTGATTCAACTTCCAGACCGGCTCTATGTTAACCAACCGCCAACGGAAGAAAGGCTTACCGCGATAAAGGCATTGGTGCGCGTGCCTAGTGGTAACGAGTACAACGCGACCGTGAAAGAATTTACGACTGAGCCAGACCCAACAACAGGTACGTTTACCGTCACATTATCGCTTCCTATGCCGGAAGAAGAATACATCCTAGATGGGATGGCCGTTGAGGTGACCTCCAAAGATAAGAACGTTGGCTTGGATCTCAATTTAGGAATTAATGTTCCCATTGAAGCCATTTTTAATGCGGACGGTGACGAGCTGGGGCGCGAAAATAAATTTGTTTGGGTACTGAATGATGACAACACGGTATCGCGCAGGCAGGTGCGAGCAGGTAAAGCATCTAAAACGTCCATTCAAATCCTTGATGGTCTCATGCTCAAAGACAAAGTTGTGATTGCCGGTGTTTCTCGGTTAAGGGATGGCATGAAAGTGGAAGTGATACAGGAAATGGCTACGCAGGAGGCCGGTCTATGAGCGATCTTAATAAATCAGTGCCTCAAAGTGATGATGATGTGACCGGTATTGCTGCGTACTTCATCCGAAATCGTGTCATCAGTTGGATGGTCGCACTGATCTTTTTGATTGGTGGTATCGCTGCATTCTTTGGGTTAGGGCGTCTTGAAGACCCTGCTTTTACCATCAAAGATGCCATGGTGGTGACCTCTTATCCTGGTGCGACGCCGCAACAAGTCGAAGAAGAAGTGACTTATCCGATCGAAAAAGCGATTCAGCAGCTTACTTATGTTGATGAAGTGAATTCGATTTCTAGCCGAGGATTATCGCAAATCACGGTCACGATGAAGAACAATTATGGCCCTGATGATCTGCCACAGATCTGGGATGAGTTACGCCGTAAAGTGAATGACCTTAAAGGGACGTTGCCTCCGGGTGTGAATGAACCTCAAGTGATCGATGATTTTGGTGATGTTTACGGGATTTTGTTAGCGGTGACTGGCGACGGTTATAGCTACAAAGAGCTACTGGATTACGTTGATTACTTACGCCGAGAGCTCGAACTGGTTGATGGCGTGAGTAAAGTTTCGGTATCCGGGCAACAGCAAGAGCAAGTTTTCATCGAAGTATCGATGAAAAAGCTGAGCAGTATAGGACTTTCCCCCGATACGGTCTTTAATCTTCTCTCGACGCAAAACGTGGTTTCTGACGCAGGGGCGATCAGAATTGGTGAGGAGTACATCAGAATTCAGCCGACTGGCGAATTCCAGAGTGTGGATGAGCTAGGCGATTTGTTGATTACTGAGTCGGGAGCTCAGGGGCTCATCTTCTTGAAAGATGTAGCGGAAATAAAACGTGGTTATGTAGAAGTCCCGAATAATATTATTAATTTTAACGGCAGCCTCGCACTAAACGTGGGTGTTTCTTTTGCTGAAGGCGTCAATGTCGTTGAAGTCGGAAAAGCGTTTGATCATCGCCTTGCAGAGCTAAAGTACCAACAACCTGTCGGTATCGAAATCTCGGAAATTTACAGTCAGCCTAAAGAGGTGGATAAATCGGTTAGCGGTTTTGTTGTCAGCTTGGCTCAAGCTGTCGGTATCGTCATTATCGTACTTCTGTTCTTTATGGGGCTACGTTCAGGTCTGCTTATCGGTTTAATTTTACTGCTGACGGTGTTGGGTACGTTCATTTTCATGAAGTATCTCGCGATAGATTTGCAGCGGATTTCATTAGGTGCCTTGGTTATCGCGTTAGGTATGTTGGTGGACAATGCAATCGTCGTGGTTGAAGGGATTTTGATTGGTACTCAAAAAGGACGAACTCGACTCCAAGCAGCGACTGACATTGTTACCCAAACCAAGTGGCCATTACTTGGGGCAACTGTGATCGCGGTAACTGCATTTGCGCCCATTGGACTGTCTGAAGACTCGACGGGTGAATACTGTGGCACTTTGTTTACGGTTCTGCTGATCTCATTGATGTTGAGTTGGTTTACCGCTATCTCGTTGACACCGTTCTTTGCTGACATCTTCTTTAAAGGCCAGAAGATTAAACAAGGTGAAGGGGAAGAAAATGATCCATATAACGGGGTTATTTTCGTTATTTATAAAAAGTTTCTTCAGTTTTGTATGCGTCGTGCTTGGTTTACCGTTGTGGTGCTGATTGCGGGATTAGCGGCAAGTGTTTACGGGTTCACCTTTGTGAAGCAAGCGTTTTTCCCATCTTCGACAACGCCGATTTTTCAGTTAGATGTATGGATGCCGGAAGGAACTGATATTCGAGCAACCAACACAACGCTTAAAGAGTTAGAAAGTTGGTTAGCTAAGCAAGAGCATGTTGACCATATCACGACGACCGCGGGTAAAGGCTTACAGCGCTTCATGTTAACGTACGCGCCCGAGAAAAGTTATGCGGCTTATGGTGAGATAACCACTCGTATGGAAAACTACGAAGCGTTGAAACCATTAATGGCGAAGTTTCGAGAGTATTTAAAAGCCAACTACCCAGAAATCAATTACAAGCTCAAACAGATTGAGTTAGGCCCTGGTGGTGGTGCAAAAATTGAAGCGCGCATTATTGGCTCTGATCCAACAATCCTTCGTACGATAGCCGCTCAGGTCAAGGACATCATGTACGCCGATCCTCAGGCAACAAATATCAGGCATGATTGGCGTGAACGAACCCAAGTTCTTGAACCGCAGTTTAACGAGAGTCAGGCACGTCGCTATGGCATTACCAAATCGGACGTCGATGACTTCTTGTCCATGTCATTCTCTGGAATGACGATAGGCCTCTACCGAGACGGCACGACGCTCATGCCTATCGTGGCTCGCTTACCTGAAGATGAACGTATTGATATTCGTAACATTGAAGGCATGAAAATATGGAGTCCAGCACAGAGTGAGTTTATCCCACTTCAACAAGTCACAATGGGTTACGACATGCGTTGGGAGGATCCTATCATCGTACGTAAGAACCGTAAGCGTATGCTCACTGTGATGGCAGACCCTGATATTCTTGGTGAAGAAACCGCATCGACGTTGCAAAAACGTTTACAGCCACAAATCGAAGCGATTCAATTACCACCAGGTTATTCCTTAGAGTGGGGTGGTGAATACGAATCTTCAGGTGATGCTCAAGAGTCGCTGTTTACTACCATGCCAATGGGGTACTTGTTCATGTTCTTGATCACCGTATTCCTATTTAACTCTATCAAAGAGCCACTCATTGTTTGGCTTACCGTGCCGCTGGCGTTAATTGGTGTCACCACCGGTTTGTTGGCACTCAACACGCCGTTTGGTTTTATGGCATTGCTCGGCTTCTTAAGCTTATCGGGAATGGTGCTCAAAAATGGCATCGTATTACTGGACCAAATTGAAATAGAAATGAAATCGGGTAAAGAGGCTTATGATGCGGTCGTTGATGCTGCGGTAAGCCGTGTTCGTCCTGTGTGTATGGCTGCAATCACGACGATCCTTGGTATGATCCCACTATTACCAGATATTTTCTTCAAACCAATGGCGGTTACGATTATGTTTGGTTTGGGCTTTGCGACAGTCCTGACACTGATTGTCGTGCCAGTGTTGTATCGTTTATTCCATAAAGTGGCAGTACCGAAACAGGCTTAGTGCTACTGATATAACGATGAAAAGTATCGCGCCTCTAGCTCATCAGTTAGAGGCGCTTTTTAAGGAAGAATAATGACAGAACAAAAAACGTGTGCGTGGGCGATGAATCACCCATTGGAGCGCGAATATCATGATTCCGAATGGGGCGTGCCAGTATATGACGACCAAGTCCTGTTTGAATTTATTACGTTGGAAGGTGCACAAGCTGGGCTTAGTTGGATCACCATTCTTAAAAAGCGCGAAGGATATAGAGAAGCGTTCGAGAACTACGACCTAGATGCGTTGGAACAAAGAAATGAAGAACGCGCTGAATACATCGTGGAAAACTTCGATGTTGTAAGGCATCGCGGAAAGATTAACTCGGTTTTCAGTAATGCCAAAGCGGCCAAAGCGTTAATTGCTGAATACGGAAGTTTATCAGACGCGTTGTGGCAGTTCGTGGACGGCGAACCAATCGTCAATCAATGGCAGCATATGAGTGACGTACCAGCTTCGACAGAGCAATCCAAAGCCATGAGTAAGTTCCTAAAAAAGAAAGGCTTCAAGTTTGTCGGTGAAACCATCTGTTATGCTTTCATGCAAGCCGTCGGCATGGTGGATGACCATATCGTTGGATGTCCTAAAAAGCAGAATAAGTAACGTTTGGCTTGTTCAGTTTATATCGTTAATTCTGGCTATCATGGATACGTTCCAAAGCTTCGATTCGACGCCATTGAGCTGCATCGAAGCTTTGTTTTCTTAAAGCAATGATTTCTGCCTGTTTTTCATCTTGCCCTAGAAAATCCCTATTCAGAATATCTTGACGCTGTTTTAAGTAAGTGGCGAGTTGAGTCTCAAATGATGCTCTTTGCTCATCAAGCTTTTGCAGCCTTTGCGCTCCAGCGTCTCCCACCAGTGCAACACGGGCGATGTACTTATCTTGTGAATCAAGCTGAGAAGCTCGCTCGAGTTGCTCCGCTAATGCGTTATTGCGTTCACTCTCTCGGATGTAATCTGGTTGTTCTGATAACGCTTGATTGAGAAGGTGTGTCTGACTCTCGATATCCGATGCCTGTTTTTTAATCGTCAGCTTTTCCAATGCAAGTTGGCGAAGTCGGTTTTCTTCGTCAAACAATTGAGCTATCTGGACCTCGCTAAAGTATTGAAGCTGTAAATTCAGTATCGCTTCATTCAGCATGGTTAACTGTTCAAGCGTTAGGTGTTTATGCTCAAAAGGCTCTAATGCAGAGAGCGCTTGCTTGTAGGAAAGGTAGGTCTGGAAGAGTTTGGCATCAATATTCAGTGTTTGTTTTGCTAAAGTGTCTTCATTGACTTCCGCTTTGATCGTATCGAGATCTTCTTCGCCCAGCCGGCTAAGAGAATATTCGAAGAAGTCTTTTGGGGAAGAGACATTGGCGGCTATGTCTTGCTGAGATTGCGAATGGCTGGAGGTTATCTCTTGTTGTTTGTCGCTTTGCAATAGAGAAAGCGCTCCCACGCCAAATATCGAGAGCAGGATAAAAGTGGTGAGAGCGACTTTCTTCATTGTGATGACCTCTTATAAACCTTGAAGTTTGAGACGATTTGCATGTTGGCGATAAAGCGTGACTGGATCGGTTTCAAAAAGATGATGAATACCGAGTAGGCCGTTAATTTCATCCAAATGGTTCATTTGATAATCATCACGTATGACTTTGCCCAAATGTGTGCTGCACGCACCAACTAAGCCATCATTCGGCCCATCAAAGGCTAAGCCAAGTACCATCATGGCAGCATCGGTCGGATCGAAAACGTTTGTAAAAGTGGATGATCCGGTCCATGAGTAGTAATAAACGCCATTTGAAGCCAGCAAGTCGCCATTACCACATTCGCTAGTAGGCACTCCCTCTGGGTAGTGCTGGTTAAACGCCAATGATCCTTCCGTGGTCAAGGCTGCTAATGAGGCCAAAGGGTCTTGGTCGAGATCAGAACCGCCTGATAGAAGATTAATAAGAGTGGTTAAGCCTTGCGCCAGTTTTACCGCGAGCTGCTCGCTGCCAGAACCCTCAGATACGGTGCCACGAACTAAATCTGCCACGTTAGACCCTTTATTAACGCCACCGATACTCGTAACTGATGCGACTAGGTCAGGACGGACAGAGGCAACATAGCGCGTTGTTGGACCACCATGACTGTGACCAATGAGATTGACTTTCTCTGCGCCTGTTGCAGCTAGTAAGGTTTCTACTTGAGCAAGCAGTTGCTCCCCTCTAACTTCGCTGCTGTTGGTCGCGGATACCTGCGCGACATAAACTTTAGCGCCGTCTTTCGTTAAGGAATGTGGTATTCCGAAAAAGTAATCTACGCCTGCGAGGGTATCAAAACCAAATAATCCATGAACCAGAACAATTGGATACTTGGTTTGGGTATAACCCGTTGCGGCGTGTACGGTGGTTATTGGGACGGTAATTAAGGTAAAAAGTATTAGCGCTATGAATTTGAGTTTCAAAACTATCTCCTTGTGGTATGACCTCTTATGAATGATAAAAAGTAGGAGAGAAACTCTAAATTTGGAAAGCCTATTTGTGGCACATTATTTCATTCTGTGACTGCTCAATTGAAAAACAACACAAATGATTAACATTAACGAATAGGTGGTGGGAATGTTAGGTAATTCTAATTAAGTCAGCGAGTTATAAAAACGCCCCGCGAAGCAGGGCGATTCAATTACTATTTTAGAGAGACTTCTTTTTCTAAAATTAACGCGTTATAGCGTGCAAAACCAGCCTCTAGATCGGCGAGCAAGTCATCCACGTCTTCTAAGCCAATATGAATTCGAACTAAAGTGCCCTCAAAGTGTGGGTGCGCTACGGTTCTCAAGCTGTTAAAGCTCTTTGGTTCGTTAGCTAGAATGAGGCTTTCATACCCGCCCCAAGAATAACCCATACTGAAGTGTTTCATACCATCAAGCAGAGCCGTCGTCGCTTTTGGATAAGACGTTTTGAGAACAAATGAAAATAAGCCGTTTCCGCCAGTGAAATCGCGTTTGAAAAACTCATGCCCAGGGCATGATTCCAAAGCTGGATGGCGGACATGATCAACTTCCGGACGAGAAGTCAGCCACTTGGCGACTTTCAAGCTACTTTCTGCGTGTTGTCTTAGGCGAACATCCAGCGTGCGAATACCACGAAGGCCTAGGTATGCGTCGTCAGGAGAAACGCATTGGCCCATCAAGTAGCTTTGTTCACGCAGTTGGGGCCAGTATTTTTCGGAAGCTACCGCTGTACCTAACATTACATCAGAGTGACCAACTATGTATTTGGTGGCGGCTTGAATGGAAATATCGACACCATGTTCAAATGGTGAGAAGTTCACGCCAGCTCCCCATGTGTTATCAAGCATCACAATAATATCGTGCTCGTGAGCAATGCGCGCCAATGTTGGTACGTCCTGCACCTCCATTGTGACTGACCCCGGAGATTCTAGGAAAAGGACTTTGGTATTTGGTTGAATCAAATCACGAATACCTTCTCCAATCATTGGATCATAATAGGTAGTTTCGATGCCCATTTTCTTCATGATGGTATTACAAAAATCACGAGTTGGTTCGTAACAAGTGTCCACCATCAGAATGTGATCGCCAGTTTCGACGAAAGAGAGAATCGCATTTGAAATTGCTGCCGTGCCACAAGGGTAGAGAGCACAACCTGATCCACCTTCAATCTCAACCATTGCATCTTGAAAAGCGAAGTGCGTGTTGGTGCCACGGCGACCATAAAATAATGTTTTATTGGTGCGGTTCATGGTGGCTTGGTTCTTCTCTGCAACCGTGTTGAATACCACGGTTGAAGCGCGTTGAACGGGTGGGTTTACAACACCGTTTGTCCACTTTTTATCGCGGCCAGCGGTAATGAGCTTGGTTTTTTTGCCCTCTGACATAAAAGTTCCCTGTCTTAAATATTACGATTTTGATTATTTAAAACATGGACGACATAACGTTTGCAAGGGAAAAGTCAACTATCACCCAATAATAGCCGAGATTATCGAGTGAAGGCGTCAAAGCTGAAAGGTTGAGTTGTAGGCTTAGAGTGTATCGCTAAGGTGAAAAACGTAAGTAGAACAAACCTCCGGCAAGATGTTTGAAGCGCTGGAGGTTTTTTTAGTCGGTGTATTTGAGGTATTAGAGGAGTGGATTGAAGAGATAGAATACTCGCTCTAAGAATCGAGAAAATAGACTTCTTTTCTCCCATTCTTCCAATACAACAGTGTGAGATTGCTTAATATAGCTATCTTGTAACCAAGACATTTGCTTCGTGAACTCTTCGTCGTCAACGGCGAGGGTAACTTCGAAGTTCAGCCACAAGCTGCGCATATCCATGTTTACGGTGCCAACTAAACAGAATTGGTCGTCAATTACGACGGATTTCGTATGCAGCAAACCACCGTAAAACTCATAGATTTTGACTCCTGCACACAAAAGCTCACTATAAAAGGCGCGTGACGCCCATTGCACCATCATTGAGTCATTTTTATGTGGAATAATGAGTTCAACATCAATGCCTCGTTGTGCTGTCATCTTTAACGTTTCAAGTAAGTCTGCATTGGGCACGAAATATGGCGTTGTAATTCGTACCGAGCGATTGGCTTGGTTGATTGCCAATGTTAATACTTGATAGATCAGATATTCCGGCATACCAGGGCCAGAAGGCACAACCTGAATAGGGTGTTGGAATTCACTCTCATCGATCTTGCATTCAGGTAGTCTCGGTAAATGACGTTCGCCAGTTTCGACTTCCCAATCCCAACAGTGGATAGCACTCAATACGTTTACCGTTGGTCCCGTAATGCGAACCATGATGTCCACCCAATGCCCGACGCCACTGTTTTGTTTGAAGTAAGCCGGGTCAACCAAGTTCATTGAACCTGTATAAGCAATTTCATCATCAATTACGATGATCTTGCGATGTTGGCGAAGATCAAGACGACGTAAGAAAATACGCCACATCTTCACTTCTAGCGCTTGAATAACTTCAATTCCAGCATCCTGCATCATTCGATACCAAGGACTTCTGAAAAAACGTGGACTACCTGCTGAATCGAGCAATAGTTTGACATCTACGCCGCGTTTAGCCGCTTGGATAAGTGCAGAAGCGACAGAGTCAGCCAAACCACCTGGATGCCAAATGTAGAATACCATTCGAATACTGCTCTGCGCGTTTTCGATGTCTTCAATAATGGAATGCAAAATCTCATTAGGTGACTGTTGCAGCGACAATGTATTACCGCTCAATGCGGGAAGACCAAGGCGGTTGTTACAAAGTTCATCAATTCGGTAGATGTGCCTTCCCATCGTTTCTGGGTTGTGCGCGTTACAGTCGTTCAACTGACTGAACCACTTCTCGAATGGTGTAAACATCTCTTTTGCGCGTTCGGCCCGTTTTCTGCCTAAGTTCAGTTCACCGAAGAGGAAATAACACGCGACACCCAGAACGGGAAGGATATAAATGATCATTAGCCAAGCTAAAGACACGCTCACTGCACGGCGCTTTAAAACGACACGAATGGTCACACCTGCGACCAGTAACCAATATAGCCCGATGCCAGCTAAAGTAAGAAAGTGATAAAACTTGTCCATATACGCTCAGAGTAATATGCCCTTCTAGGATATTAAGCATAAAAGTGGGTTGGGGGAATAGATTTCCCATTTAGACGTGGGATTGACCTTATATGAGGAACGAATTTCATAACAGCTGATTCTGTTATTTTAATGTGAAAAATAAGGTCATTCTTTAACTTTTGAACAAAAAAGCAGCATTTAACCTGCGTAACTCGACACTTGTGCGATAAATGTACTTTTTTGGGGTTCCAATTTTAAAGGGGAGCTGCTTTACTTTCTAGACATAGTGCGTCGAACGCTTATTTTATAAGTGTACAATAATTTTTACATAAACTTTTTAGACGCCTATCTCTATGCATACACAACAAACTAATTTTGGAGAAAAAGCGTGGCTACAACTAATACAGCAGCACCACGTGATACGTGGGGGTCTAAACTAGGCTTCGTAATGGCAGCAGCGGGTTCCGCTGTCGGTTTAGGCAATATATGGAAATTCCCTTACACAGCGGGTGAGAGTGGCGGCGGTGCATTCGTTGCTATCTACCTTATCTTTGTTATTTTTATCGGCTTTAGCGTGATGCTGACAGAGTTCGCTATTGGTCGTAAGACAGGTCTTTCTGCCGTAGGTGCATTCAAAACAACTGACCGACGCTGGACGTTCACTGGCGTTATGGGAGTCTTCAGTGGTCTTTTGATCATGGGCTTCTACCCAGTGGTTGGTGGTTGGGCATTGGCCTACATCTTTAAAGTGGGCGGTGGTCTACTCAGCGCGCCAGAAGCAATTGGCGACAGCTTTGGTGGTTTCATCTCAGATCCGATTCAACCTTTAATGTGGATGGGTGTTTACCTGTTCCTTAACGTCATGATTGTGATGAAAGGGATTTCGGGTGGTATTGAGAAAGCCGGTAAGGTTCTGATGCCGCTTCTGTTCTTAATCCTAATCGTTGTTTCTGTTAAAGGCTTGATGCTGCCAGGTGCAATGGCTGGCCTTGAGTTCTTATTCATGCCGGACTTTTCTAAAGTCGATAGCAATGTGGTTCTTGCTGCACTAGGGCAGGCGTTCTTCTCACTTAGCTTAGGTATGGGCTGTATGATGACGTACGGTTCTTACCTGAAGAAGAAAGAGAACCTAGTTCAAACAACCGGTATGGTTACTGCGATGGATACAGGTGTAGCGATTCTTGCTGGTGTTGCTATGTTCCCAGCTATGTTTGCCTTCGGCATGGAACCTGCGGCAGGCCCAGGTCTTGTATTCGTTGTCGTTCCTCAACTATTTGCTGAAATGGGCGGTGTGATTGGGTTGCTATTCGCGTTGCTATTTTTCATCGGCTTGACGGTGGCGGCATTAACTTCTTCTGTATCATTACTGGAAGTTGTCGTGTCTTACCTAATCGACGAGAAAGGCATGAAGCGCTCTAACGCTGTTCTGTCTGCAAGTGCTGTCATGGCGGCACTATGTATCTTTGCGTCACTATCGTTAGGTGGAATGGGGCCAACGCTGTTCGGTACCGGTGCCTTTGATATCTTCGACTTGCTAACGGACAAAATCTTCCTAGCGGTTGGTGGTATGTTGGTTTGTATCTTTGCAGGATGGCGCCTAAGCCGTGCTGAGCTAGAAAAAGAGATCACTAATGACGGCGAAGTATCCTTCCCGCTATTTGGATTGTGGTACAACCTAGTTAAATACCTGATTCCTGTTGCGATTGCTATTGTTGCCTTCATGGGGATTAAGTCGGGCTTTGACAGTGGCAAAGGTGAAATCATGCTGCTGGGTATCGCAATCATTGGTCTTGCTGGTATTTTCTCTAGAAAGCTCTAGCTCAGGCCTTGGGGCAAGCCTCGATAGCTTTGTCCGATAACTTATGTATACTGCTGGCTCCAAACGTGGAGCCAGTTTTTTTATGTTCGATATTCTACATACCCATCCCGATTTTCTGATCATCAATAAGCATCCCAACGTCTCTGTTCATAAAGACGATGGCGACACAATGCTGCTGCAAGAAGTGGCTAAGCAGAGTGGTGATGAGCAGCTCTATCTTATCCATCGCTTGGATAAAATGACATCGGGTATTCTGCTCCTCGGACGCAACGCCAAAGCGGCCAGTGCGTTATCGCAAGCCTTTGCTGACCGCCAAGTGGAAAAGTTCTATCTGGCGATTGGCTCTAAAAAGCCGAAAAAGAAACAAGGTTTGGTCGTTGGTGATATGGAGCGTTCGCGCCGTTCATCATGGAAGCTGGTCAACAGCAAAAATAACCCAGCCGTTACCCAGTTTTTCTCTCTTGCGGCAGAGCCAGGAGAGCGCCTATTTTTATGTAAGCCACACACTGGTAAAACGCATCAAATCCGCGTGGCATTAAAATCGGTTGGCTCAGGTATTGTTGGTGACCCGATTTACAATGCAGGCAATGAGGCTGATCGCGGTTATCTGCATGCATTTTCACTTTGCTTCCAATACCGAGATGAGCAATATCGCTTTGTTTGCGACCCACGAGAACACAAAATGCTTGGTAAAAAATGGCACAGTGAGACCGTCTCTCAGGGTTTGGATACTTGGCTTTCCCCTTGGGAACTGAACTGGCCTACGATCAAATAACCGTCACAAAGAAAACTAATAAGAGAACTCGATGCAAGCATCACAACTTCCGCTGTTTTTTCAGCATCTAGAAACCGAGCTCGCGCAAGCTCCGAATGAAATTCGTCGACTGTTTCATGGTCGTGGCCGTAGTTTTGAGGGCCTAGAGCAAATTACCTGTGATTGGTTACAAGGTCAGTTGGTCATCAACTTGTTTAAAGAAGTTGATGACGTGTTTCTCGCTGAGCTGAAAAGCGGCCTCAATGCGGTGGCACAATCACAACAGTGGGCAAATAAGCAAGGTCGCACTATGGTTCTTCAGCACCGTTATGCCGATGGTGCGCCTTCAGAAGTGCTTGTCGGTGAATTAGACGCTCGCCCTGTCGTTGAAGAAAGCGGTTTGAAATACCAATTGGATATTGGCCGCAACCAAAACTTCGGTCTGTTTTTGGACATGCGCTACGGTCGTGATTGGGTTCGCGAACATGCGAAGCATAAAAACGTGCTCAACTTGTTTGCTTACACGTGTGGCTTTTCTGTCGCTGCCATTGCGGGTGGCGCAGATAAAGTGGTTAACGTCGACATGGCAAAAGCGTCGCTGTCTAAAGGTCGTGAGAACCACAAGCTAAATGGTCATAACATCAACCAGGTAAGCTTTATGGGGCACGATATCTTTAAATCGTGGGGTAAGATTAAAAAATCTGGTCAGTATGATTTGATTATCATCGATCCGCCGTCATTCCAGAAAGGCAGCTTTGCGCTGACTAAAGATTACAAAAAGATTCTACGTCGGTTGCCAGATTTGTTGGCAGAAGGCGGTCAAGTGATGGCATGTGTGAACTCGCCATCTGTGACAAGCGACTTCTTGATTGAAAGCATGAAAGAAGAAGCGCCACAACTGACGTTCCGCGAGCGTCTGGATAACCCGCCAGAGTTTATGGACGTAGACAGCGAAGCAGCATTGAAAGTGTTGTTATTTAGCTAAAAGACTTTTGTTGCAACAGAAGTAACATCAAAAAAAGCGCCGCGAAACAACTAGACAGACGTATCGCGGCGCTTTTTTGTATTTGGAAAACTAACCAATCTGCACTTCAAGATCCGCTTCGATGGTTGATGAGCAGGCGAGCACATAGCCTTGTTCAATTTCTTCTGGCGTTAATGTTTCTAGGCTGGTGGAAGAGACGTTGCCTTGACGAACCTTGCATTTGCACGAGCCACAAATGCCGCTACGACAAGCGACGATTAATGGTAAACCTGCGCCTTCAAGCACATCGGCCAGTACCTGACCTTTTTGCGCATCGATGGTTTGAGCAAAGTCAGGAACAGAAACACGAACAACTTCATCGGAGACCGATGTTTCTGCGCCAGTCGCAGGCGTAAAACTCTCTTGGTAGAAGTTCGTCATGTCAAAACCAAGGTCATTCAAATAGCCGTGAACATCTTGCATGAACTGGCTTGGACCACACAGGTAAACGGTGCGCTGTTTGAAATCAGGAACAAGCTCTTTAAGCCAGTCGGCATTCAAACGACCTTGTGGGTGTGACGTTCCTTCGCGGTTTTTTAGCAACAGCTTTAAATGGAAGTTTGGATACACAGCGTCGAACGTTTCTAGCTGATCGTAGTAAATCGTCTCTTCGGGGCTGCGCGCGATATGAAGAAATGCGATGTCCACATCGTTGTCGTTTTCATCTTGATTACTCAGCCAGTGTTTTGCCATCGAATATACGGGCGTGACACCGCAACCTGCACTGATAAGCAAGGCTTTTGTTTCGCCATCACGTAACACGGGTGGATGGTCGATGCAGTTAAATTCACCTGCTGGTGGTAATGCTTGAACGGTATCACCGAGCAGCAGCGAGTCAACGATGTAGTTCGATACTTTACCGCCAGATACTCGTTTGATGGTGAGTTGAAGGTGATTGTCTTCATTGATCGAGCTGATTGAATAGGCACGAAACTCCATTTTTCCATCAATTTCGACGCCCAAGTTAATAAACTGGCCAGGCTTAAACTGAAACAGAAGTGACTCTGTTAGCTCAGCCAACTTAATGCTGACGGTGTCGTGTGTTTCGAAGTATTTGTCGATGCAACGGAGTGTGACGGGTTGGTTACCTTGCCATTCAAAAAACATAACAATCTCTTTGGTTGTGGCTATTTTTAGTTCGAAATAGATAGCGCCTCCACGTAAGGAGGCGCGTAACAAGCAAGTTTATTAAGCTGCTAGGATGGCTTTTAGATCATCCTGAACATTGCCAATACTGCGCATATCGAACTTCTCTTGGATGATCGCGATTAGGTTTGGCGTTAGGAATGCCGGTGCAGTAGGGCCTGTGTAAATGCCTTTCACGCCCAATGCAAATAGCGTTAGCAAGATAACGATCGCTTTTTGCTCGAACCAAGAAAGTACAAGCGTGAGTGGCAGTTCATTGATGTCACAGTCAAACTCTTGCGCCAGTGCAAGTGCAAGCTGGATTGCAGAGTAAGCATCGTTACATTGGCCCACATCCAATAGGCGAGGGATACCGTTGATATCGCCGAACGTATTCTTGTTGAAGCGGAACTTACCACACGCCAACGTCAGGATTAGCGTATCTTCTGGCGCTTCAGCCGTAAAATCGGTGTAGTAGCTGCGTTCCGCTTTATCACCATCACAACCGCCGACTAGGAAGAAGTGTTTGATGTTGCCTTGCTTCACTTGGTCGATAACCGCAGGGGCGGCGTTCATCAGTGCATTGCGACCAAAACCAACCGTGATGTGGTGTTCGATTTCATCGTGTTGGAAACCGTCTTGCGCTAGAGCACATTCAATCACTTGGCTAAAATCATCGCCTTCGATGTGAGCCACACCAGGCCAGCCAACAATACTACGGGTGAATAGACGGTCTGCGTATTGACCCACATTTGGATTCAACAAGCAGTTCGACGTCATTACGATTGCGCCAGGGAAGTTTGCGAACTCTTTCTGTTGGTTTTGCCATGCGCTGCCGTAGTTACCGACAAGATGAGAGTATTTCTTCAGCTCAGGGTAGCCGTGTGCAGGCAGCATTTCACCGTTGGTGTAAACGTTAATGCCTTTGCCTTCGGTCTGTTGCAGGATTTTTTCTAGGTCATGCAAATCATGGCCAGAAACAAGAATACATTTACCTTTTACTGGCTTGACGTTCACCGTGGTTGGTTCTGGATGGCCGAAGGTCGTTGTTTCACCTTGGTCGAGCATTTCCATCACTTTGTAGTTCATCAGACCAATGCGCATTGAGCAATCAAGTAGTTCGCCGAGATCTTCAGGATCTGTGCCCAACCACGCCATGATTTCATGGTATTCGGCATAGATATCGTTGTTGGTTTGCTCAAGAACACGTGCGTGCTCCATGTACGCGGCTGCACCTTTAAGGCCGTATAGGCAAAGTAGGCGTAGGCCAATAACATCTTCATGTACTTGGTCTTTACCACGGTTAACCGCGACTTGCGGAGCAAAAGCTAAGATTGCTTCTGCGCTGTTTGGTAGCTCAAAGTGAGCAACCGCAGGAATGTCAGCGACTTCGGTATCGGCAAGCGTTGCTGCCGACATCACTTGCTCTTTTAGCAATGCTTTGTACGTTGCTGCTTGAGAAGTCAGCTCTAGGACACGTTCAGGGTCGAAGTTTACGTTCGTCAATGTAGAGAAAAATGCTTTTGGTGCCCATTGGTTGATTTCATCGTTAATGATGTTGAATTCAAGTGCTTTTGATGCCCAAAAAGAAACCCCTTGCAGTGTGTAAACCAACACGTCTTGTAGGTCTGATACTTCAGAAGTTTTGCCACACATGCCTTGTGCAAAAGAACAACCTTTAACAGCAGGGGTTTGAATTGTCTGTTCACATTGAATACAGAACATATTGGGTTCTCCAGTGATTGTTTTAATAGTCGTGATGTTGACCACTAGAGAGCAGAATGTGTGCCAATTATTATCTTGTTGATTTATATTGTATTTTGTCAGTTTCAGAAGAGTGGTTGATGTAATTAAGACAACGCAGTTGATGTCTTAATTACAACGGCTTCTTGTGGTTGGTTATTTATTGATCCCAAGTTTTTTACCCATCCGATATAAGTTCCCGCGATCCATTTGCAAAAACTCCGCTGCTTTTGCCCAAACACCACCAGTTTGGCTCAAAGCATGTTCAATTAAATCACGCTGATAGCTTTCTATCAGCTCTCGCATTGGCTGGCTTTCTTTAGGCAGATAATGCGATGTGTTTTTTACATCATCGAGAGCCAGTGAGGTGTCGAAATGGTTAAGCATGATCGTGCTCGCACCTTGTTGAATGGCGTGTAAAGCCGCGCGAGTTAAAGTGTGTTCGAGCTCGCGTACGTTTCCGTACCAAGGTAAAGACTCCAGTTTAGTCAACACTTTAGGGTGAACGTGCAGATTGGGCGCATTAAATTGTTGGCGTACCTTTTCTAACAGATATCCGGCTAAAACGGGAATATCACCGTCACGGGCACGAAGTGGGGGAACTTGGATTGGGAATACGTTTAAACGGTGGAAAAGGTCTGCTCGAAATGCGCCAGCTTCGACCTCTTTTTCCAGCTGTCGATTGGTCGCGGCAATGATGCGCACATTGACCATCAAATGCTGATCGCTACCTACACGTTGCAGCTCGCCTTGCTGAATCACACGTAGCAATTTTGCCTGTAAAATCAAAGGCAGTTCGCCCACTTCATCAAGGAAAATCGTCCCGCCGTCTGCCAGTTCAAACTTACCGGCGCGGTGGCTATTGGCTCCAGTGAATGCGCCTTTGACATGGCCAAACAGTTCACTCTCAGCCAGACCTTCAGGCAGGGCCGCGCAGTTTACGTAGATCATCGGCTTATCGCTACGATGAGATTGCGCGTGCACCGAGTGCGCGACCAGTTCTTTACCAGTACCGGTCTCTCCTGTGATAAGTACCGCGTAATCCGATTGAGCAACGGTCGCAATGTTGTTTCGTAACTGGTTGATCTGCGGGCTCAAGCCCACCATTTCGCCATGTTGGGAACGGGCTTGTTGGATAAGGGTTTGAGTGACGCTTTTCTGCTTTTGGTTTTGTGCTTTGAGCGCTTTTAATTGAGCAATGTTACGCAATGTCGCAGCGGTCAAAGCCGCCAAGGTTTCGATAGCGACAGGGTCAATGTCATCAAACGCGCCCACCGTTAGAGCATCCATAGTTAGTGCGCCAACAAGTTGTCCTTCCACATACAAGCTAAAGCCCATGCAATCGTGAACATCAATGCACTGGTCTTCGGTTAATAGTGTGCCGTCAAAAGGATCAGGCAGTGAACAATCGGCATCGAAACGCACCGGTTCACGGCTATGAATAATGGCATCTAAGCGTGGATGCGCTTTGGGGAAATAGCGACGACCTAAGACCGAGCTGGATAAGCCTTTTACCGCGACAGGAGTCAGAAACCCATCCTCATCGAAGATAAACAGGCAGCTCGCATCACATGGGAATACTTGCGCGACCCCATCAATGAGGTTTTGATATTGCTGCTCGTGAGAGCGATTAGAGCTGAGGTTTAGCGCGATATTAAGGAGTACGTGGTCAACAGTCGGTGTCATAACAAGCCCAAAGTTATCTGGAATGGGCTCATGCTAGCAATTTGATGTCATTTGAACATCGAAAGGTGTGGGAGATTGATGTTCCATTGACGACGATCAAACTTGATACAAATAGAATCGCGCAAGCCGATGAGTAAGCAACGTACGCTTGCGCGGATTAAGCTCTTTGAACCAAAACAGCAGACCAATGGAAAGGAGTAACCGAGTTCAAATTAGCGAGGAACAACCCTTGCTTCATTACCAGACATGTTAATTTGAACCGCTTGGCCTGGCTGAAAAATCATGTTTGGGTTTGCTTCTTGAACGACAGATATTATTTTTCCATCTTCTAAGCGAATGGTCAGATTCACACCGTTTCGTTTCGCGGTTGCTTCAGCGGCTTTACTGCCGGCATAACCACCCAGCAGACCACCACCAATAGCTGCGATATCCGAGCCAGAGCCGCCCCCGACTTTTGAGCCTAATATACCACCCACGGCGGCACCAGCGATTGTGCCAATGGCGTTGGATTGGGTAGAGGCATCAATGGTTACTGGTTCAACTTTTTCAATCGTTCCGTAGTAAACCTGCTGAACTTTGCGCGTGTCTGAAGAGCCGTATGCATCTCCGTACGGGTTAGGTGAGGTACAGCCGCTAAGCATAACAATACAAGACATGATGAGCAGCATACCTAGCTTGACGTATTTTTTCATATAGCCTCCGAATGATTTCTCTCCATCCAAAGAGTATATACCCCAATTTAATATATGCTTTAGTGTTATATAAAACAGGTGCTTAGCGGCTGTTCTATCAAGGCAACGTGAACTTCTAAGTGGTTTAATGGCCTTTAAGCGTATGAAACCCAGAGTAAATACGTGTGAATGTGGTAAACCAACATGCTGCACCAAAGATATAAGCAATGACGGCAAAGTGTTGCGGTAACAAACAAAACAGAACCAAACAACCAATGGTTTCAGTACCTTCGGTTAAACCGCTCATGTAGTAGAGAGATTTGTGTTTATACACTGGATTATCGATGCCTTGTTTGCCTGCCATGATGGCAAAAGCCAAAAAGCTACTCCCAGTGCCGACGAAGGAAAAAATCAAAAATGCCCCTGCAATGGCATTTTGTTCTGGATTGGCCAACACAAAACCAAAAGGAATCAAGGAATAGAACAGAAAATCTAAGCTGATATCGAGAAAGCCTCCGGCATCGGTAATGCCTTGAATCCTCGCCAGTGCGCCGTCTAATCCATCACAGATTCTGTTCAGCAAAATAAACAGCAACGCCAACAAGTACTGTTCGGCGATCAAAGCCGGTAGGGCAAAGCAGCCAAGCACAAAACCAAATACTGTCGTCTGATTTGCGGTGATGCCACATTTATCGAGGTATGTCGCACTGATGGCCAGCGGTTTGCGGATGAGCTTTATACTCAGGCTATCAAGCATGGTTTGTCTCCCATGGCCAGTTTAGGCAGCGGCTGCCATTGGGAATATCGTCTTCATCGTGCGTTACCATCAAAGTAGGGATGTTCGCTTGCTGCAATTGCTCGACCACCCAATTGCGAAATTGTACGCGCAGATCTTTATCTAACTTGCTGTAGGGCTCATCGAGTAGCGCAACTTTCGGCTTTGCCAACAGCATACGAGTCAAAGCAATACGGGCTCGTTGTCCTCCGGAGATTTGATCTGGGAAGGATTCGGCAAGTTTGGTCAATGCAATGTTCTTCAGTGCTTGCATGGCGTGTGCTTTACGCTCCTCACCTTTGATTGAGTTTGGTAGCGCGAATGCAAGATTCTCCCATACCGTTAAGTGAGGGAAGAGCAAATCTTCTTGGAACAGAATACCAACCTGCCGCTTATGTGCAGGGAGGGCATCCAACTTTTCGTTATCAAGCGTAATGGAGCCAGAGTAGTTGAACTCGGCGGAGAGGTGTCCAGCAATGGCATCCAACAAAGTGGATTTACCACAACCGCTTGGTCCCATCAGAGTAACAATTTCACCTTTCTCTACGGTCATGTTGAACGCTGAGAAAAGCGTGTCGCCATTGGTTTTACGGATGGCGAGGTTTTCGAGACAAAGACTCATTCAGTAGTAAACCTTTTATAGACAAGCGGCGATACTTCACGTGTAAGCGGCTTAGTAGTATCGCAAAAGAGAAGAACAAGAACGGCAAGAGTGCTTGCCAAATGGCATAAATCGCGGTGACACGTCGGTCAAAACCACTGGATAGCGCAACGGCTTCGGTGGTGATGGTGCTAATGCGCCCAGCCCCTAGCACCAGTGTCGGTAGGTATTGCGCCAGACTTACGCTAATACCGACCGCCCATGCGAATGTAATTGCAGGTAGGAGGATTGGCAGTTTCACTTTTAACCAAGCTTGCATCGGTGATTTACCCAAGCTGAGTGCGACGCGAGTTAAGCCGTTGTCGAAGCTGCGCCACGGGCCGTCTAGCGAGAGGTAAATAAATGGGAATGCGAAGAACACATGCGCCCAGCATACCCAAAAGAAATACGCGTTACTGTTAAAATACAGTGTCACTACTTGCATACCGAATAGCACCGATAGCTGAGGAATCAGCATTGGGATGGCGATAATGTAACCGGGCACCTGCCAGCGATAACGAAGGCGATACTCGTGTGCGATCAAGGCAAGGACTAGAGCGACGGTCGCGCTTATAACAGCAATCAGCATGCTCTGTTCCAGCGTGCCAAGAATGCTGTGCCATTCGTATTCCCAAAAACGCAGGCTATAGCGGCTCGGTAGTAAATCTGGAAAGCGCCAGCGTTGAGCAAAGCTCCATACCACCATGAGTGGAATCATTAGAAGTGCGAGTAGCGCAATCAGTGAAAACAGGGTCTTACCGGGTAAACGAAACCCGTTTCGACCAGAGTACTGCCAGCGTTTGAAGCCTTTGGTAATACACCATTCCATTAAGCGTGCAAATCCAATCAAAAGGCTAGCGATCGCAAACAACACTACCGCGCCTGCGGCAGCTCTTGGTAGTAGCGATAAATCAGGGTCGTTAAACCACTGCCACACTAAAACCGCAAACGTTGGTGGGTTGGTAGGGCCAATAATCAATGCAACATCGACAACCGACAAGCTGTAAGCCAATACCGCCAGCATTGGAAAGCGCAGTTTTGCTATCCACTGTGGGAACACGCATTTCCACCACGCTTGCGCCGAACTGTAGCCCATCGAATGACTGACTTTTTCAATCTTATCGACTTTCAATTGCTGAAGAATTGGAATACTCATCAACAATAAAAACGGCACTTCTTTAATCGCAAGCATGATGATCAAACCGAGTGCATGCGGATCTTTAATCAGCAATGCTAAGTCATTCACCGTTTGCGCATTGGGATCGTAACCAAACAGTTGGTTGAGAACCCTAACGCCCATACCAGTTGGGGCAAACAAGAACGCAAAGCCAATCGCAAACGCTACGTGCGGCATGGCAAGAAGTGGCGAGAGGCTTACTTCAATTTTTCGCCAAAACTTGCTGCCCCACGATGCTTGCAAAATCGCAAATGTGATCAAGCAAGCCAAGTAGCTACTGAAAATGGCAGAGTAGAAAGTAAGCCCGATGGATGTCCAAACACCCTCCCAATCAAAAACAGCGTTAAAGCCATCTAAAGAAAAGTGGTGCAAGCCGATAGGAGGCACATAACCGAGCGCAGAGACCACCACTCCGAGTAGTCCCGGAATGGTAGGCAAAATACAAACTGCGATAATGACTAAATATAGCGCTCTTAACATGGGCTCTTATTAATTTCCGTAGCGTTTCAACCATTCTTTTTCTAAGGCAGATTGCCAGCTTGGATGCGGCTCAGCGATAGATTTGAATTGTTGAGTATTTTTAGCCGAACCTGTTAGGTATTGGCTGCTTAGCACTGAAGGATCGCCCCAGATGTTAAGGTTACCTTTGCGAGATTGTGCTTCAGGGCTCAATAAAAAGTTTATCGCAACTTGCGCACCGGCACTGGCATTTGCGTTCCAAGGAATCGCTAAGAAGTGAATGTTTGAGAGTGCACCTGCGTCCATCGCATACGCTTTGGCGCTTTCTGCAAGATTACCGCTCGACTGCGCAGAGAAAACCGCGTTCGGGTTAAAGGTAATTGCCAGGTCAGTCTGACCATCATCCAGTAGTTGAAGGGTTTCTGCTGTACCGCCTGGAAACTGTTTACCACCGCGCCAAGCGACTTTATGGAACTCATCTAGGTAAGCCCACAGCGGTTGAGTAACTTGTTCAAACGTGTCATCGGTAACTGGTTTTTGCAGAGCAGGGGCGTTGTTAGACAGTTCAATGAGTAATGCTTTAATAAAGCTTGTGCCATGAAACTCTGGTGGGCGAGGGTAAGTTAGGCGATTTGGAAACGCCTTTGCGTAACTCAGCATTTCAGCAAATGATCGAGGAGGGTTATGCAGGGTTTGCTCATCATGGATAAACACCAATTGCCCCACACCCCAAGGTGCTTCCAAACCTTCAGTCGGCTCTGAAAAATCCACATCAATTGGCAATGATTTATCGACGTATTGCCAGCTTGGCAAACCTTCAACAAAAGGACCAAACAGCAATTGGTTATCCTTCATTGATTTGAAGTTTTCGCCATTGATCCAAACCATATCAACACTGCCACCGCTGTTTTTACCTGCGGCTTTTTCTGCGATAAGTCGAGTGGTGGTCTCAGAAATATCGGTGACTTTAACGTGGTTTAGCGTCACGTTATAACGCGATTTTAGCTCTCTACTCGCCCACTGGATGTAGCGATTAATTTCTTGGCTTCCGCCCCAAGCATGAAAGTAGACGGATTGTCCGTCGGCTTGTTGTTCGATTTTTTGCCATTCACTAGCAACCGATGAGTTGGCAAAAGAAAATGTCGCGAAAGTGGTGGCTAAAATGCCAACGGTACTGAGTAGCTTTTTCATATCTATTCCGTGTTATGTCTTTTTATTCTCGTTTCCGGCGTTATTGACGTCTAAACAAGTCGCTCCGCTTTGTTACAAGGATAGTAATCCATCTCTCTCTATTATCAATGCCAATCCCAAACGGAATCACTCATTGATTCAAAGAATTATTCTCAATGTGAAGCAAAACGAAGAAAGGACAGTTCTGGTGTCGTTTTAGGTATACAAGAGCGGACCGCTTGTTTGACGATATTCTTTCAAGTAATTGAAAATTATTGTCCTCAAGCAACTTCGATATGTTGATTTGGAAGACTGAACCCGCGTCGTAGACGTGGCGTTGAGGGCGTAAAGAGGGAAAGAGTTTGTCGTTTTAAACGATTTTGCTAACCGAAACGTGCGAAACAGACATCCTGCCTGCTTTGATATGGATTAGGAGGCATAAAAAAGCAGCCATTTTATGGCTGCTCTTAGAATATGACATGGGACTTAGTTTACCCAATCACGCAACTGAAACGTTAGTTCGTGATCGTCATTTTTAAGCATTAGCCCTTCTTTGGTTAGCGTTATATCACTCCATTCAGTAAGAGTTTCAGACATCGCTTGCTCAATTTTCATTTGGTCATCCATACACATCTTCATGGTCATTCCCATTTTTTCGATGCGTAGTTGATTGTTTTTTAGTTCAGCTTGACCAAAGAAGTTGTTACACCCCGCGTTACCATTTGCAGTCAGATTTTCTCCGATTTCTAAGCGAGGCGCTTGCTGACGTTCTTTTAATTCGATGTTTTTACCATCAATCTGAACCAGCTCCCAATTATGGTGCTGTAAATCTTGAGCCGTAATTTCTTTCACATTGTCACCGTTGCTAGCACATGCAGTCATAAGAACAGGAAGAGAGATTGCTGTAACTAACGTTTTTAGGCTAAGCTTCATTTTATAGACTCCGTTTTTAGAAAACGTGGTAAGTATAGGTAATAAAACACTGTTTTTGTCAGCATAAGGTAATAGTTTCGTATTACTGTGACAGAGTCCAGTTTATATACTCAAACGGCTTCAAGGTGCAAGATGTATAGCACTGTTGGGAGCGTATATTGAAGTCGTTATAATATCATTACAGCACAGCGAGCAAAAAACGGTTAGAGCATGGAGCAACTAGAGTTTTTTACCGTCCCAAACCCTTGCGTTGGTATTTGTAGTGTGGACGAAAAAGGGTATTGCAAAGGATGTATGCGTAAAAGAGAAGAGCGATTTAACTGGCTCACTTATACCCCTGCTCAACAGTTGCATGTAATTAAGCTATGCCGTCAGCGCTATAGAAGAAAGGTATTGGCAGGGAAGGGAAAGGCAGAAGAGCCTCAAGAAGAATTATCACCACAGCAAGATCTCTTTTAAATTTCGAATTATCCCGGCTCGGCAATAATCAATGATGAGCCGGGACTGTATTAGCTCTTACTATGCGGTGCGTGTAAGGCAAACTCGTTAAATTAGCGCTACTTCATTGACCAACGGTCACTGACCCATCCCCCAGCATGTTCGTCAAAGTGGCTTCCTGAAAATCGATGATTGAATTCAACATCTAATTTACTTGTCGGGCGTTCATCCATCAGCTGATGAATGTATCTCGCCATAGGATCCGTGCAAGCTTCGCGCTCTCTACGGGTAACCACTTCTTTGATCATTTGAAGTCTGTAGCTATTGCTGGCTCGTTTCATTTTTGACCTCCTGAACTCGATGGCAGCAGTTTGAACATATTGACGTCCAGATCGCTGCTCATTGGTGAACGCTTGGCGGCGAATCACCTTCGTTTTAGGTCAAAAAGACAAATTGTTTGAGAGCAGTGTTTGTAACGCCATTCACATCTTTCCTAGAATCATCCACTAAGCCACGAAACTTCATAGCGAAAAGTTAGTTGATGAATCTGTATTTTCGAAAGACCTTATCAAACATAGAAGCCCAGCACATGGGCGTCAACAACACAAATGAATAATTTTTGAACACTTTATGAAGGACGATAATTTTCAGCACTTTAACGAAAATAAAAAAACCGAAGCGTCACGCTTCGGTTTTTAGGGAGGCTCTGACGGAACAACTTCTAAAAGCTCTTCACGTCAGAGTGTAAGGTGTTTTTAGCTATTAGTTGCTGGGCAACCTTTCACAGCTTGACCGTTACTGAAGTACTTGATGTTTTCTAAGTTCTTGTTGTAGCTATCCGCAGAGATCTGTGGATTATTTACGAAGAACTCACGTAAAACGTATGCATCGGTTAGCTGGGTAGATTGAACATCGATGATTGGATAGTTATCGCCACCAGCAGCACTGAAGCTGATTACAGAGAATGTGTACGTTGCGTCTAGATCGAAGCCTTTATTGTTAATGTCGGTAATGGTTACTGAGCCAGCATCACAATTTACATCTAAAGTGATGTTATCTAGTTGAGCGTAAGCACCAGAGCCTGCAGATTTCGTCGCAACCACATCTAGGTATTCTTTAACTTCTTTACCTGTCATAGTTGCTTTAGTCACGAAGTTACCAAATGGCTGAACGGTTAGTACATCACGGTAAGTGATATCACCATCTTGGATTGAATCACGCACACCGCCAGAGTTCATCACACCAAAGTCAGCACCTACCGTTTTGTAAGTACGGTATGCCTCGCCCAGTAGATGACCTAGGTTAGTTTGTTGAGAGCGAACTACGTTACGATCACCTTCTAACTTACCCGTTGTATTAGAAATCTTCTCATCTAATAACTCTTGACCTTGCTGTTGGTATGGCAGTAGTAACGCTTTTACCGTCGCATCTTGTTGAATGCGTTCACCGATCACTTCATCGTTGTCGTCCAGAAGGTTTACAGGAATCAGTGCGTAATTCGCTAAGTGAAGCTTGCCGTCGTAATATTCGAAGTCCGCACGACCCACATATTTACCCCACTCATGCGCTTGCATAATCCAAGTGCCTTTTTGTTGGTCTGGCGCGCAATCATCACCAGGTTTGAAATCAGCATACTCATTGGTACCTGGCTCCATACACACTGGGTTTTGTGAGTGACCACCGATGATAGCGTCTAGTTGTCCCTCTTCAAGAGAGCGAGCGAGCTTCACGTCCCCTGGTGCTTCACTACCATTATTACCATCTTGGTAGTGACCCATGTGCGTCGTTGCAAATACTAGGTCTACTTTTTCGTTTTCTTCGATTTCCTTAAGTACTTTTTTGATTTCAACTTGAGGGTCTTCGAAGTGGATGTTTGATACGTTGTCTGGATTAACTAGCTTCGCCGTGTCCTGGGTGGTTAGACCAATAACAGCGATCTTAAGGCCGTTGATAGTAAATACTTTGTAAGGGTCGAAGTAACGCTCATTGGTATCTTTCTTATAGATATTCGCAGCCAGCATAGGGAAGTCAGCTAGCTCAGCTTGCATATCGAGAATATCTAGTGAGTTATCAAACTCGTGGTTACCGACAGCCATTGCATCGTAACCAAGTAGGTTCATCCCTACGAAGTCTGGAACCGCATCTTGCATGTCTGATTCTGGTACGCCGGTATTAATATCACCGCCAGACAGCAGAATGGTTTCACCGCCTTTTGCTTCGACTTCTGCGCGAATAGATTCGATTAAAGTGTGACGCGCAGCCATGCCATATTCGCCGTCGCTGTTATGCCAAAAGCGACCGTGGTTATCGTTAGTGTGGAGAACGGTGAACTTAGTACAAGAATCTGCAGTCTCGCAGGTTACTGGAGAATTATCGCTGTCTGAGCCGCATCCTGCTAGCGCAGCGCCCACTGCCATTACCAAAAGAGATTTGGAAAACTTCATAAGGGATCCTTTCTTTGTGATTTTGTTATTGTTACGGCGTGAAATATACGGAATTAATGTGAAACTTTAGTGATCTATCTCTTATTTATACTTCTATCGGAGAAATGAATTAATAAGCCTGCAAACTACGTCTCCAATTAAACAGAAATAGTTTTTAGTATATTGAAATTAGAGGGAGGGGGTTATTTTGTGAAGTAGCCAATTGAATGAATGTGGTTTGTGTGAATCAATGCGCATTTTTGCGAAGTATAGCGCTGATTTTGGTGATTATTTTGCCAAGTTCATGTTTTTCTTAGCAGCTATGACACAAATCGTTATAAATTTTCGCTCTGATGATGAGGGAAATGTTTTGTATATAAAATGATCACTGTAAAACCCAAACTCGTTTGATCTTGGCTTACTCTGTTTAATACAACCAGAAAGGGTATTTCTCTCTGTACTATAATTGCGACCGTTTAGAAATTTTATGCCTTAGATATCGTTTATTTATTCTTATTCGATACCTTACCGTGTTTATCCCGCTTTCGATACCCGGATGTTAAAACAAATAGATTCAATCTAATGAGCGAAAGTGAAACGTAAATAACGAGGCGTTTTCTTCGGATATTACGATGTGCACTATCATTGAATTAATGAAAATGAAATGGAGTAATGTAAAGCGTTGCATCTGTGGCTGCTCGCTTTGAGCTTCGATTTAAAGAGTAGGGTTGAAAGAATTTGTAAGTGGTGAATTTTAAGAAAGGATAGTAATGAGATACACAGTAAGGAACGCAGTCAGAGAGGAAGCAACTCAAATCGCCAAGATACATGTTGATTCGTGGCAGGTAGCATACAAAGGGTTAATGCCACAGAGCTACATCGATCAGTTTACGATTGAGCGCCGAGAAAGGATGTGGACGCGAGTCATGACTGAGCAACTGGCCCAATTGATCGTCGTTGAGAGACAAGGGGAAATCGTCGGCTTTTTAAGTTACGAACTACCTAACCACACCTGTGAAGATAAAACGGCGTGGGTAACATGTTGCTATGTCTCTCCTTTGCATTATGGGCAAGGGGCAGGGAGTGCATTGTTAGATGAACTAGAAACGCGTCTACTCTCTACGCCCGTTATGCAGATAAGCCTGAAAGCACTGGATACCAATAAACAGGGGCTTAACTTCTACAAGAAGTGTGGTTTTGTACGTACTGGAGAGGAAGAGGCGGAAATCATTGACCGTATGACGCTGACGGATCTCACTTTAGTGAAGTACATTGCCCGTTCGTAAATCAATTGTTATATGCCACATATAGTAAAACCCCGGAGGTGGTAAGACTCCGGGGTTTTGAAATTTTTTAGATGTCTCGGTTGGTAAGTCCGATTATCTTTAATGCAAAAGGTTTGGATTTAATCAGATTAATTCCTTGGTAGGGAATTAGATACGGATGAAGTCCATGTGTTCAACTTTTGGCTTGAACGCGTGACGTTGAACGTCTTGTGGCTTAACTTTAACTTCTTTGCCATCGATAACTAGAACTAGACCTTCGTAGAATTCAGGCTTGTCCATTTGGTTTACGATGTCGTCGTGGTTAAGAACGATAGCTACTGCTGCTTCTTCACCGCCGTATACAACTGCAGGGAATTTGCCAGCGTGACGTAGGCGGCGGCTCGCACCTTTACCTAGTTCAGTACGTACTACTGCTTCGAATTTCATAGTATTTACTCTCAAATTAGTAAAAATCAAATGTTCACAATCAACAATGCGACCTTGTTGTTCGTGGTAAAGCTTGAAACAGGAACTGTTCAAGCGAGCGCGGATACTATCATTCCACTTATAAATGGGCAACCCAAATCGTATCCAAATCAACAAAAAGGTATGATTTGGCTAGGTGTAAGGCTATCCCTTTTAACACTTTGCTTGGATTTTGTTCACATCGGCTTCATTTTCATCGGTTTACTAATCATGGTCCGAAGAACAAAGTTTATGCGTTATATGCTTTATGTTCGGCTGAGATGTAAGATTAAAGATGCTTTTAAGCCACCTAAAGCGCTCGCTTCCAGTGTTAATTGACCTCGGTAACTGTGTGCCATTTCACTGACTATATTTAGACCAAGACCTGAACCAGGGGTTGCTTCATCCAATCTAACGCCTCTCTTGATTACTTGACTCAGTTTCTCTTTAGGGATACCTGGTCCGTCATCTTCAATGATGATGTGTATGTTTTCTTTATCCTGAGAGGAGTGCACACGAATCATGTTGTTGGCCCACTTATAGGCATTTTCAAGCAAGTTGCCCAGCATTTCGTCGAGATCGGTCTGCTCTACCGCTACATTCAGCTCTGAATCAAGTTCATTAATTAAGGAGATATCTCGGCTCGCATACACTTTATCAAACGCCATTGAGATAGCATCCACACGCTCTGCTGGGTTCGATTTCACTGATAAAATATTCATAGACCCCGCCATGCGGGCACGGCCCAGATGGTAATCGATATGATCTTGTATTTGATTGATCGGAGTACGCAGACGGGATTGCGTATCAGGTTCTAACGTCTGTACTTCATTTTTTAGGACAGAAAGTGGGGTTTTTAGCGCATGTGAGAGATTGCCTGCATGATTCCTAGCTCGTTCTAACAACTCCTGATAATGGAAAAGCAGAGCGTTGAGGTCGAAGATAAGAGGAGAAATCTCTTTCGGATAGGTTTCTTCTAGACTCTTTTTGTTACCAGACTTCAGCTCGGCCAACTCTTTTTGTAACTTCGTAAGCGGACTCAATGACCATGCAATTTGCAGCAAAATGACGGCAAGAACCCCTGCGAATAATAAGCCTAAAATAAGCCAGAGTTGCCCGATTAGCGTTTGCAGGGTGCTTTTGATAGGCTCTTCGTCAATACCAATAATGATATGGATAGGCCCATCGTAATCTGGTAAGTACAGAGCTTTTTCTATGGTAATCAGCCTTTCGCCTCTCGCGCCGTAAGCATCGTTATCCAGACCTTTGTATTCGATTTTTTTGTCCCACAAAGAACGAGAACGCTCGAGACTCGTCTCAGTGGAGGCACTCCAATATAAACCACTGTAAGGTCGGTTAAATCGAGGGTCTGAGAGCAGTGCAGCGAGTGAGAGGTGCCCAGTCTCATCGACTTCTAACTGAGCGGCGATTTCATCCATAAAAATGCTCAGCTGTGAGCGAGTGTCGTCAACCATATAGTTGTACACTTGGGTCGGTATCGTCACACCAGCTGCGAGGATCATTGCCGTCAACCAAACGATCGCCGCTAAAACGAGGCGACTTTTGATACTCAGTCGTTTTATTGCGTTCAACGGTAGCCTGTTCTTATTCGGCATTTAATTGGTATCCCAACCCTCGGACAGTTTTGATGATCTTTGGCGCGATTTTTTTGCGAATTCGGCCGATAAAAACTTCGATTGTGTTGGAGTCACGATCAAAGTCTTGTTTGTAAATGTGCTCGACGAGTTCGGTGCGAGAAATTACTTTTTCTGGGTTATGCATAAAGTAAGCGACCACTTTATACTCCAGTGCCGTTAAGCTTACTGCTTGCCCTTGCCACATTACTTTAGAAGTGCGCGTATCCAAGCTCAAGTCGCCAATTTGCATCACAGGAGAGGCGTTACCTGATGCTCTTCGTAGTTGTGCGCGAATACGAGCGATAAGCTCAACCATTTCAAACGGCTTAGTTAGGTAATCGTCTGCCCCTGCGTTTAGACCTTCAACTCTCTGCGTTAGGGTATCGCGAGCACTCAGGATAACGACAGGGGTATTGATGTTTTCATCACGAATGCCTTTTAGCACGGTGAGGCCATCCAATTTCGGCAGTCCTAGATCAAGAACAATAGCGTCCCATTCTTCCGATGTCGCGCGATACAGAGCGTCTATGCCATCTTGAGATAATTCTGGTACCCAGCCGGTACTTTCTAATGTTTCGATGATTTGCTCGCCTAAACGAGGGTCATCTTCAACGACAAGTATTTTCATATTGGTGATTCTTATTATGTTTGGAGTGTTATCGAAGTAAGTTACGCATTGCGTCGGGATTACGCATTAGACCAGTTTAGTTGTTTTGTGGCTTTAACGCTTTGTTAAAGCTGCGACCTTTGATCTCAAGCATTTCCAGCGTGGCGGCGTCATACTCAACTTTCAGGACGCTATTGTTGTACAGGATTTTCAATTCATACACCCAAGCATCATCATCTTCTTCAAGCTCGACCTTGATGATACGGCCGTATAGGTCGTTTTCTACTGCGGCGTAAAGGTCCGAAAATGGTCGTATATATCCTTGTTGAACCGCGCGATAGACCTCATCTTGATCTTCATCGAATTCAATACGTGTTCCAGGCTTTTCGACATCTTGCACGATGGCGTGACCATTTTGTGAGGCATAGTAGTCGTCATGCTTGGCGAAACTTGGTGCACACATCAATGTCGTGATAAGGCCGAAAAGTAACGCAGAATGTTGAGAAGTCGTTGCTTTATACATAGTCAAACCTTTTCTAGAACGTTAGCCGCAGTATATCGGATATAGATGAACAGAGAGTGAATCATCGAGTTCAGTTTTACTAAATGTTGCGGACGTTATTTCAACTCGTCTTCAAAAATTTTGTCTCGCAATTTCCAAAAGCGACCGGATTTCCTTGCAATAACAAACTGAGGCAAACGGAAACGATGTTGATTGGCAACAACACGTGTCGGTGAAGCTTCTTCAAAAGGGCGATGCTTGTCTGCCAAGTGAGGGCGCACAAATTGGTCTTTAAACGTTTGTTTTTGTTTTTTGGTACTCAATGACCAAAACTCATGAACTAACGCATTGCCTTCGCCTTGGTATGGTTCGCCAGAATATGTCACCTTGAGTTGAGATTTACCATCACTGGACTTGAATACTGACAGGTCCATTTCTGTGCATTCAAATATCAATGCATCTTTCAGATTAAGGGCTTCTTTTAATTTTTTATCTGGATCAACAAGCGTTGCGTCACACTCATGACAAATGCGCGCAGCGATATCGTTGTCGGCACCACATTCACCACAGTATTTGGCACGAAAACGGTATCCACAGTGTTCACGTTCGCCTGTGTCTTCATCTTCAAAGTAACCTTGGCAACGTCTGCCAAAGTGTTCAACCAAGAAACCGTTACTATCCAATTTACCCCAGAAGTTGTTATTGAATCCGCAAGCCGGGCAGGGAATCGTGATAATTTCACTGTCAGAGTCTGGTTTGGGATCACCGACTTCAGGTTGGTATAAATCGTAGCTGTTGCCTGCGTAATCAAGCACTAAACATTCTGATTTTCCGTCTGATAAGCGTAATCCTCGCCCTACAATCTGCTGGTATAGACTGACTGACTCTGTAGGTCGCAAAATCGCGATTAAATCGACATGCGGCGCATCAAACCCGGTAGTCAGTACCGAAACATTGACCAAATATTTTATTTGACGATTCTTGAACGCTTGGATGATCGCATCGCGCTCCGGCGTAGGTGTATCACCAATAACGATTTCAGTTTCGCCTTCTGGCAGTAAACTGTGGATCTCTTGTGCGTGTCGGACAGTCGCGGCGAAGATCATGACACCTTGACGTTCTCTCGCATATTGCATGATTTGCTCAACAATTTGCGGAGTGGCGCGTTTGGCTTTATCGATCACCATGTCCATTTCTGCTTCTTTGTAGCGTCCGGTGTTTGCGGGTTTCAGTTGCGAGAAGTCGTAAGACAAAACGGGCGCGTCCATCATGCGGGCTGGAGTGAGGAAGTTTTCGTCGAGCAAGTAACGGATCGGTAGTTCGAAAATACAATCGCGGAAGAATCGAGGCTCTTCGGTGCGTACTTGACCTCGGGTGTGATACTGATAAATCCAGCCCATTCCTAAACGATAGGGCGTTGCAGTTAGTCCCAGCACCTTAATGCCTGGGTTCAGTTCTCGTAAGTGAGTAATAACTTTTTGGTAGCTGCTGTTTTTGTCATCCGGCACACGATGGCACTCATCAATAACGAGCAGAGAAAACTGGTTTTTGAACGAATCTAAGTTACGCACCACCGATTGAACCGAAGCAAACACGACTTGCTGGTCAGTTTCTTTTCGCCCCAATCCTGCTGAGAAGATGGAACCTTTTAAACCATAACCTTCATACTTCGCGTGGTTTTGCTCGACTAGCTCTTTAACGTGAGCGAGGACTAACACTCTCCCTTTCGCAAGGCGAGCAAGCTCTGCGATCACCAAGCTTTTTCCGGCACCAGTAGGCAGTACGATCACTGCTGGTGTCGAGTGTTTACGAAAGTAGTGAATGACGGCTTTAACCGAGTCGGCTTGATAAGGGCGAAGTGTGTACATGAAAATATGTGAAATTGCTCAACTATTCGAACGAGGAACGCTATAATACCTGACTTTTATACCCAAGTGACCTTTAAACCGAGATTTGGAGGTTACTTGGGTATAATTCAATGAGGTATTCATGCGTTTAGATAAATATTTGTGTGACGCTCTGGGTGCAACACGCAAACAGGCAACAAAGATCATCAAAAGTGGTGACATCACCGTTGACGGTGAGGTTCAAAAAAGTGGTGCATTTAAAGTACCTGAAGGTGCGGAAGTGATGTGGGAAGACCGTGTTATTGGTGCTCCTGGTCCTCGTTACATTATGTTGTACAAGCCTGCTGACTTTGTTTGTTCACATGAAGATGGCTACAACCAAACTGCATTCGCATTGCTCGATGAGCCTAAAATTGAAAACCTTCACTTTGCAGGCCGATTAGACGTAGACACAACCGGTTTGGTGTTGATTACGGATGATGGTAAGTGGTCTCACCGTATTACCTCACCGAAGCATAAGTGTGAGAAAACGTACCGTGTTTGGCTTGTCGATGCGATTCAGCCTGATTACGCGGAAAAGCTCGAACAAGGCATCATTTTGCGCAATGAATCAGAAGCAACATTACCTGCTCGTTTGGAGATCGTGAACGAGGCAGAGAATGAAGTATTGTTAACTATTGTGGAAGGTAAGTATCACCAAGTGAAACGCATGTTTGCGGCGTTAGGAAATAAAGTTGAGTACTTACATCGTGAGCGTATTGGTTCGATTGAACTCGATGAGGCACTAGAACCTGGTGATTATCGCTACCTCACGCAAGAAGAAATTGATTCTATTTGGAATTAATTATCGGCATGGGAAATTCTTTAGTTCCCAATTGGAACTAGTTTTTTGGTAGGAATTGGCTCAAAATTAATTTTCCTACCAAAATTAGTGCCTAGACAATTCCGGTGTGCTTACTCATCTCAGTGATATGCCTTTGCATTTAGCTGAGGCATGCATACTCTTATTGCAAAGCCTTCGGCTACGGTGAATGGAATGATGGTGTCAACGCTATCATTTTTACTGCATTGTGTTTGTTTCCCATAAACACATTTCGCTTTCACATGCTTTTCTATGTCGAGTTCGTCAAGGTCACACCTTGGTACATATTTGCCCTTATGATTCTCGAACGTTGATAGAACAGGCCTTTGGCTTCTAGATTCAGCGATATGAGAACCGTCCGTTACGTTCACTTTGCTCTGAAAGTATTGACGAAAGGGCTCCAACAAGAGGTAAAAGAATGACAGAAAAAGCTCAAAGCGCTCCGCAATCCCAAATCAGTTTTCTATTGTTTCTTGTATTAGGAGCTATTGGTGCTTTGACGCCTTTGGCGATCGACATGTATCTGCCTGCAATGCCAACCATCGCGAAAGATTTGGGTGTTGCGCCTGGCGCGGTTCAGATTACGTTGACGGCTTATACGGCAGGTTTTGCGATTGGCCAGTTAATTCATGGGCCGCTTGCCGATAGTTTTGGCCGTAGACCTGTACTGATTTTGGGTGTGCTTTTCTTTGGATTAGCGGCGGTAGTGAGTGCGACCACAAACGGCATCGATGCATTGACTTATGTGCGAACAGCACAAGGTTTTGCTGGCGCGGCAGCGGCGGTCATTATCCAAGCCGTCGTGCGTGACATGTTTGACCGTGAAGACTTTGCCCGTGCAATGTCTTTCGTCACCTTAGTGATCACCATGGCACCCTTGGTTGCGCCTATGATAGGTGGTCACCTAGCGATCTGGTTTGGTTGGCGTTCGATCTTTTGGGTGTTAGCCATTTTCGCTGTGGTGGTAATTCTACTGGTACTTTGGAAAATCCCAGAGACGTTGAAACCAGAAAATCGTCAGCCGCTTCGTTTTCGCACTACGATGAGAAACTACGCCAGATTATGCTCCAACCCTGAAGCGATAGGTTTGATGCTTTCTGGAGCGTTTTCATTTTCCGGAATGTTTGCATTCCTGACTGCGGGCTCGTTTGTTTATATTGATTTATATGGTGTTCGACCAGACCACTTTGGTTATTTATTTGGTTTGAACATTGTTGCGATGATCATCATGACCAGTATTAATGGTCGCTTGGTGAAAAAAGTTGGCTCTCATGCCATGCTTCGTTTTGGGTTGTTCGTGCAACTTTTGGCGGGGATTGGTTTATTCGTAAGTTGGTTAATGGACTTCGGATTATGGGGCATCGTACCTTTTGTTGTGCTGTTTATCGGTACATTGTCGACGATAGGTAGTAACGCGATGGCGCTGCTTTTAAGTGGCTACCCATCAATGGCGGGTACAGCGTCGTCTCTAGCGGGGACGTTAAGATTCGGTATCGGCTCATTGGTTGGCGCGCTGGTGGCATCATTACCCGGTAATGCGGCGTGGCCTATGATCATCGTTATGTTTGCTTGTTCTGTGCTTTCAGCACTGTTTTATTGGACTTTAGGAAGAAAGGCGTAATGTCGAATTACACCAAAGAAATTCAAAACTTAGTTAACTCAGCACTTGAAGAGTTAGATCAAGAGCATCGCTCAGGTAAGTTAGCCAATGCCCCTGTTGCGAATAACCATTATTTAGTGCGCTGGGTTACCAAAGCACTTAAATCTCAGCGTTTCGGTCGAGCCGTAGGCGATGACTTAACACGTTGGCAAAAAGCGGGTCGTTCAAAGGGTAATGACGCTGGTTTGTTGTTTATCTTCAAGCGTATTTCCGCTTTTTACGCTCAGTTTTTTCCTGAAGGTGAAGAGTCCAAAGTGATAAAAGACTCCGATATTGAATCATTTCTTGATTTGATGGAGCAAGCGGGTTGGGAAGTATCAACGTCTGAGCAACTTGTTGGTTGTGGCAAAATCCAAATCTTCACGGAGGGTCAAAACTCTTTGGCGCTATGTGCAGATCAATGCGAAAGCTGCTTCGACGGCGAGTTGCTCGTCAAACCAATGAGCTGGTTTGTACGTGGCAACCATGCTGAGTTTGTTGAGAAAGCAGCGCAAGCGGGCTTTATGGTGCATAAAGTGACGGACTACAAATCGATGGTGAAATACCACGGCGAGTACCTTATCTTTCCTGCAAACGAAGGTAACCAATTGGCTGAGATTCCTTTGAGCTTCCAAGCTTAATCAACTTCTCACAGCAGTAGAATTGAAATACGAAAGCATCAGGCGCTTGAAACGTCTGATGCTTTTTTTGTTACGTCACACTGTGCTTAAAAGCGATATTTCCAATAGACGCCGCCATACAGGCCTTCATAGCTTTGCAAAACGTCGCCCATCGTTTCGGTTTCGTTATTAAACAAGTAATCCTCTTCTGAGTAGTCTTCATAACGGAGGTTGAGCTGCACGTTTTGATTTTCAGATACTTCATAGTCAGCGATGACTTCAAATCGGTACGAGTTCGCCTCGTTATCAGGATATTGGTAGCCACCAGATGTGGTTGAAGATTTTCCATCAGCTTGGCTGTAGCTGTAATCAAACGAGATAGAAAGTTTGTCGTCTAGTAGCTGCTCTTTACTCACACCAAAGCCAATGGTTGTGATGTCATCTTTGAGTTTGGTGGTGTAGCGATTCCAACCGACAACGTCAGAGTTTGCTTGTTGTTGCTCGGAGCGGATGACCTGTTGATTGTAAAAAACATGCCCATTTAGTCCGTCGAGTAAATTGAAGTTGACGCTGATATCGTAGCCGTAATCTTCTCCTTCGCTTAAACCTATATCGGGTTTAACATAGTCGTCGTTTCCGTACCAAAGCTCAGCAAGTAACTGGACATCGTTTGTTACGTCATAGCCGCCGTCGCCACGGAGCTCGATCCTCTCTTTATCGGCTAAATAGTATTGGCGCAAATTAGGCGAGTCGCTGCTGTCGTCCTGCCAATCAGAGCCATCGCGAAAAGAGTAGGAGACTTTACCGCCTAATTGCCACGGTCTATTTGGTCGGTACTGGGCTCCAACAAAAACGCGTTGTTCATCGGTACGTTTCCTATCAGCATAACTTCGCTCATCTTGTCTAAAATGGTAACCCGTATTCACTTTTACATCAGAAGTAACACGATGCTTGAGTGTTGCTTCCAGTTTGGTTTTGGTGTGGTCGTATTTTTCTCTCGTCGATCCGATGATGGTATTTCTATCGGAGTTATCGTCTTTATCTGAATAGTCCGCAGAAATGGCGAAAGCAGTGTCTCGCGAAAGTTTGTTGTGGTAATCCGCGCTCATTTGCCAAGTGTTGGTTTCGCCATGGAATGTATTGGAGTTAACGGGGGACTGCGGGAATGGATTTAACCCGCCTTCAGAAGACGTCTGTGACCAAAGTAAGCGGCCACTGAACGTTTGTTGATTCAACCGATAATTCCCCGTGACAGCAAACTGGTGAAAGTCGTTGTCAGGCTCATACGCGAGGTGGTTAGCGTAAGGATTGGTAGTGCTGCCGTAATAAAGTGCGGACTTGTCATTTCTAAAAAACGAGCCGCGATACGCAATATCCACCAGCCACAAATCTTCCATGTAGCTTACTCCTACTTGAGTATTTAAGGTTTCATGTTCTACGGCTTTGGGTATGAATCCCGGCGCGTTGGCGTAACCCGGAATAGTCGATGAATAAAGCGAAGTTGTGCCTTCTTTACGTTCGTGCTTCATGGATGCATATGGCTTCCATGGCGTATGTGGTGTGTACTTGAGTTCTAACTTAAACGTCTCTCGCGTCACTGAGTTTTCATATTTCGATAGGTCACCACTGACGAGTGCATCCTCTCTTGGATGATACGCACTGAGTGAGGACTGATTCCAGAAATACGGCGTTTCACTATAACTGCCGAGGACACGTAATCCGTCGTACTGGCCCATTTCCCACTGCAGTAAGAAGCGTTGCAAACCAAGATCTTCGACGACGATTCGATTGTAGAACCCATCGTCTTCATATTGTTCGATATCGGCGTTTAGGCTCGCGTTAAAGTGTTTATTGTCAGAGTTTGTACCGTAAACGGGCGGATTCCAATTATAGAATCGAGAGGAACCGTCGTTGTTAAGGTAACCGACGCCCACGCTGACTTCTCCACTCCATGTGCCGTCGCCACTGCATTCACTGCACTGCCAGCGGCTAGTGTCGGCTGGTTGAGAACGTTGTAACGAATAATCGTTGGCGTGCGCTTGCACAGCAAAAGCAAGGGAAATAGCGATGCACAGTTGAGATAGTTTCATGCCTCCCTCCTAATAACTTAATGTTTGACCACGTGGGTGGTTAGAGCCATGCACTTGATTGTGGCAGTTTAAACAACTTCCGCCGCGCACTCTCAAGTCGTTTTCAGGAATGGCTACGTTTGCATGTGGCACACGGTGACATTCCTGACATAGCATTGGCAGCCGTTTATTGAGCAAGGCTTTGTTCACTGAACCATGAGGTGTGTGGCAGGATGTGCAATCTTCAGTTACTGGCTCATGCTCCCATAAGAATGGGCCGCGTTTTTCCGCATGACACTCGTAACAAGCGTTATTGACGGTTGACCAATTCAAGCTCGCTTCATTTAATGTCTGATGTGGATTGTGGCAGCTAGAACAAGTCATGACGCCGTCGATAATAGGATGACGACTGCGTTTGTGGATATCCGATTTGGTGCGGGAGTGACAATCGGTGCATTTGTCTGCTTGCATTTCGGCAACCATCATCGGATCGTCTTTTTGATGCAGTTGGTGACAGCTTGCACAAGACAGACCTTCAAAAGCGTGCTCACTGCTATGCCAAGTCGAGCGTTTCGCATCTTGGTGGCAAGATAAACACACGCTGTTTTGCTTTTCGGCCGGAACAGGGGAGTTTGGCCCAAAGGTGATCATCGGCTCACGAACTTGTCCTTTTCGTGGATTGCGCTCGTGATTGTTCGCTGGGCCATGGCATGCTTCACACTGTTTATCATTCATTGGCCCATGCAGGTTTGCGGACTTGCCATGAATGTTGTCGAAAATACCCGTTGCAGGTTTATCTGATGTATCGTCATGGCAACGAAGGCAGCCATCTGGTCCGCGGCGTGAATATTTCCCCTCGGAAAACTTGGTGTCTAATATGGTTTCCATTTCTTCTTGAGTTAACGTCGCCGCTTCGGGTTCTGGCTTGGCGACATCTTCCGAACTGACGGTGAAGATGACGCCTAACCCAAGTATCCCAGCTACCAACCACCGCAGAAACATTGCTTTCATAGCTCTTCCTTTTCTTATCCTTAGTTGTCAAAGCATTGTGTTCAATGACGAATTCAACGGTAGTCGTATACCTTGTGAACCTTATCTACCCCTTGTGACTGACCAATAGCATGGCAAGTCGCACATTGTTCGGAGCCCGTTGCTTGTGCTGCTGTGTCTGCTCCAAATACCGCGCCGTGATTCAGCATATGGTTTAGAGGCGCATCTCCTGCCACGGTATCCGGGTCAGCATTAGCTAAAGATGACTCTAAGTGACACGCGCCACAGGTGACTAATGCAGGACTAAAGTATTTACCACTCGCCAGAGAAGGGCGCGTATTTTGTTGGCTAGGTAAGTTGTATTGAGCATTGGTATGGCAGGACTCACAGTTGTTGACTGCGCCAGGGAAAGACGCTTCACCGCTATGAGCGGAGCCAAAGGCGTGGAATGAGTGCACGTGGTACTTTAGATCAGCTGCCATCCCAGGATAAAACGCAGAACGTTCAGAGTTATGGCAATTTTTACATTGTTGGAAGTCGGTGGCGGCATGTGGATGCTCACCAAGCTTATGGATAGCCAGCTCTTTGTGACAATCGTTACACGATGAAATGTCCGCGCCCACTGGCAGTTTGTGTTGCTTGTTGATACCAGACACATCAAACGAGCCGGATGCGTTATTGGCGGCAATGACGAAAGGCGATTTGATAAGATCGATGCCTTCAAACGTGACGCATTCGGCGAGCTCGCCATCTCTACGGTTGGCGCAAAGTGGCATGTCGGCGATGTTAACCGTCAACGTAGAGTTGGAGATTGGCTTAATCGCAGCGTCAGTGAAGTCTTTATGACACAAGAATAGGCCTTCTCCTTGAGCCTCACAGCCGTCACCAAGTGCGCCATCATCGGCGACGTTGAGACTGTTGTTTGCGACCATCGGGCCTTGGCCGTTATCCCAGTTCAGCAACAAATTGAGGTGCCCATGTTCATTAATGAAAGGGGTCAGTTCGTTGATGGATCCAATACCTGTGCCCGCTTTCGACACTCTTAGTTCAACCTCAAACTGGTCATCAATAAATCGCGCGCTTTCAACGTTGATTTCAAGCGAATCACGCGCTTTTGCAAGATTCTCTAAACGCATTACGTGAACCGTTTTAGCACTTCGGCTCGCGTCTTGGCCGATGATTGGATCGCCATTGTCATCTCGGTCATAAGGTCGGTGACAGCCCGAGCAGGAGTTTTGTGGCTCGCCGTTTCTTACCCAAGCCGTACCGACTTGGTTATCATGCGCGCCTCTGTCTCGGTACAAGTGACAGGTCTCACAGGCAACTTGGCTCGGGTGTTCAAACCAATTGTTGGCGTCTGATGCTTTCGCGACATCGGTTGAATGGCAGGTTGTACAGTTGCGGGCATCTTGCGGGAAAGGGTTGCCTTCAATGACTAAACCATTGATGTCGGTAACGAGCACGTCATTCTCGTCGACAGGCTGTTTGTAAGTGTCGGTGTTATTTCTGTCGCTACCTAATTTGAAAACATTACCGTGGTATTGATGAACAACGGCAGCGAGAGGGCGTCTGGCTGGCGCAGCGCTAGGGTTACTGTCATTGTGGCAAGCGGTACAAACGGCAATGTTGTTATCAATTGAGCGATAACCCGGTCCATGATGAAGCGGTTCGCCCATATGGCAGTTTTCGCAGGTGCCTTTTTCTATTACATTGCGAGAGACAACCGCATCTGAACTTTCTTGCGGCACCCATTCAAACACGTAGGTAAAACCGTTGCCTTGCTCGCCATACGCCATGACGATTCGGTGGAGTTTATCCGCATCCCAAGCGATAAAACCATTGTTGCTAGAAGAGTCGGCAGTATAAGGATCTGACACTTTCAAAACGTCAGGAATGGCAAACGTGTAGCGATACCCCTCGTCTGTTTTTACTAGTGTTCCATCCCAAACACTCTCCATGCTGGCACGGTTATTTGCGGTATTACTTGAGTGATGGAAACTCTTCCAATAAGTGTTGCCATGGCGCCCATTGAAGGCAAAGGCTGGATCGCTCGAGTTTTGTGTATCGACACGAGAAGGCATTGCTTTAAGAAGTGCGATGCGAAAATCTTTCGTTTCGTCTAGCTCATGAGGTCTGCCACTGCCGTCTTTGACGGTAAAATTGACCACCAGTTTGGTTTCTCCGGTTTCTTGAGTGACCAATGATGGCTCGGAAACACTGATCTTGAAATCACCAAGTGCAGGTGGTGGTGTATTCTGATCGTTTTTGCTGTCTGGACCACATCCGCTGAGCAGTAAAATAAAAAATATTAATGTAGCGATCGACTTTAAACCGTTCATAGTCCCTCTCGATTCGTCCTAAAGTAAGTGGGAATGCATAGGAATGGTTGAATATTTCAATAAACGATTGATTGAAATATTAATTTTATATTCAAGCCAAAAGAAAAATATCCATATTTACATCACTTGAATAAATCGAAATACATGGCTTGTAAGAGTATAGACGCAATATGAAATATTATTAAAATAAACCGCTATTTTTGTGTGGTAATTTTTGGGTTTAAATTATTGTCCCTTCAAATCAATTGTTTGGGTTGGTTTTTTCTGTGATTGAAGAGGTCGGTGCAGAAAAATTAAGGGTGTTGAACTACGCTACTTTAAATAGTTGACGGCTTAATATTTTTATCTTGGATATCGTTGGTTTTAAGTCGCGTTTATAAATTGATTTTCCTATCGTTTATTCGCTGTCTGGTTTTGATTAACAAAGATAATTACTACGGAGTCAGTCTAATATGCATCAACTAATTAAATTATCTCTAAAATTTTCCTCGGTGTTAGCCATTAGCTCAGTTTTGACCTCCCACAGTTTAGCGTCACCAAGTGAGCTAATTTCACAATACGAATGTGAAGCCTGTCATGGGTCAGACGGTGTTAGTTCCGACACGAATATTCCTACCATCGCAGGGATTCCCGAATTCAATTTTTTTGACCAGATGCTACGTTACCTAGAAGGTAGGCCTGCAAATTCTGTTAGTCACGCTTACGGAGACACGAGCAAAAAAGGCGACATGGTGTCGATAGTTAAATCTTTACCTGAGGCGCAGATTGAAGAGTTAGCAAAACATTATGCTGGGCTCGAGTTTGTGCCAGCTAAGCAGTCTTTTGATCAAGCGTTAGCGATGAAAGGTAAGGCTATCCACGCGAAAAGTTGCGAGAACTGTCATTCGGATGGTGGCAGTAACGCTCTGGATGAAGCTTCGATTTTAGCTGGTCAGCAGAAGGGCTATCTCGCCACTACGTTGCAACAGTTTAAGCAAGGCAAACGCTCCGTTGATAAAAAAATGGATGAGGCGTTCAAAGGGCTTAGTGCCGATGATTTAAACGCGCTCGTAGAATACTATGCGAGTTATCGCTAGCGCTGCTTTGGGATGAACACCAATGAGTTTATGGCGTAAACCAAACAGAAAATGGATGCTCGGCATACCAATTGGTGGCTTATTGGCGTTTATCCTTGGTGGGGCGGCCCTCAGTGTTTTTCACTTTGGTATGGATTACACCAATCGCAACGAGTTTTGTTACAGTTGCCATATTGGGATGGATACGATAGTTGAGGAGTACCAAGCATCTCCACACTTCAAAAATGCTCAGGGTGTGGTTGCCGCTACGTGCAGTGATTGCCATGTCCCTAGGGAGTTTTTTGCTAAAATCGCATTGAAAATCGGCGCTACAGCCGACATCTATCACAAACTGACTGGAGAAATTACGTTAGAGAACTTCGAGGCGGAGCATCGTCCGAGGTTGGCTGCTGAAGTCACACAGCAGTTTATCGAGAATAAATCAAAGCAGTGTCGATATTGCCATTCCGTTGACAAGATGGATTTCGAAGCGCAAGGACGAACCGTTGCGCGTCGACATCAAATGATGGAAAGTCGAGAGCAATCGTGCATTGATTGCCATGCGGGGATTGCTCATCACCTGGCTATTTCTCTAGATTCTCCAGAGACTGTCCCACCTGAGGAGTAATACTGATACTTTCGGCTTCTTTCGCGATGGCTTTGACCATGCCTTTGAATATGAATAGATGGGCTGGCATCATGGCAAACCAGTAAAGCAGCCCGAGAAACCCCTGTGGGTGCCACCAAGCGGTGATATCCAGTTCTCGTTCATCACCATGGTCTTTGATGGTAATTTCTAAACGTCCAAGCCCCGGGCCTTTCATCCCAAAAAACAGTGAGAGGAACTGATCTTCCTCGCAGCGAATCACTTTCCAAGAGTCAATATAATCGCCGACTTTGAGCTCCGGCCCCGGAGGAGAAACGCGAATCGGTTTCCCACCACCAAAAAAGATGTCGAGCCATTCACGTGTGCGCCACAAAATGTTGGCAAAGTAATAGCCTTTTTCACGACTCCCGATTTTTTGAGCCACTTTCCATAATGCCGCAGCGGAGGCTTGAGTTTTTATGCTCGCACCGGCTTGTTTAGGGTAGTAGCCATACCCCGGTTGCCATCGACGAAGTGCCGCTGGCTCAAAGCCCCAAACATTACTGCGCACAAACGTGCCTTCATCTTGAATGGTATCGGATACCGCTTGCTCGTAGCTGATCAGCGTTTGCGGAAATCGTGCTTCAATCGCTTTGGAATCGGCGATGTAATCATGCTCTAACCCCGCGAGTAATGCTTTGCCGATGTTTGCTGGTACAGAGGTGACCAAGCCGAGCCAGTACGATGCCATTTTGGGGGTAAGCAACGGTGTCGACCACAGCCGATAAGGCTTGTTGGTGATTCGGCAAATGACTTTAAACTGCTCGCGGTAGCTGAGTGTATCTGGCCCACCAACTTCATAAATTTGGTTTTCTTCTGGGGGTGATGCTTCGGCCAGCTGCAATAAATAGTGATTGAGGTTGGGTAGGGCAATAGGGTTGGCTTTTGAGTCGACCCATTTAGGCGCAATCAAAATAGGTAAGTTGTAGACAAAATCTCGCATGATCTCGAAAGCCGCGGAGCCGGGGCCAATGATGACGCCTGCACGCAATTCAGTTACTGGAACGCCAGACTGTCGGATAATTTTGCCCGTTGCTTTGCGTGCGGCTAAATGACGCGAGTTTCCGGTTTGCGGTTGGATGGCACTTAAATAAATGACATGTTTGACACGGCTTTGCTCCAATGCGTATTTAAAGTTCAAAGCAAGGTTTAGCTCGTACTCAACAAAGTCATCGCCTTGTGCCATTCCGTGCACTAGGAAAAATACCAAGTCAAAATCGTTCACCACAGCGAGCGTGGCTTCTGCGTCGGCTAGGTCTAAATACCGCAACGTTAAATTAGGATGGGGCCGAGTCCTTGACTCCAAATAATCGATATGCCGCGCCGCAGCCGTGACGGCGTAACCTTTGTCTAAAAGTAACGGAAGAAGTTGAGAACCAATGTAACCCGAGGCGCCTAGCACCAACACCTTTTTCATTATCTGTCCTTTTAATCGTTGGTGGAATAAACACCACAGAGTATAATCATGAGACACTTTCCCCATTCTATCAATAAGTTGTCGTTGGAGCGCTTGTGACTTTTCTCTCTCAACTCTCAATACATGCAGATAAAGCATTCTTACGTCGCTTATTCGCGATCGCGCTACCAATTACACTGCAAAGCATGATGTTTTCTAGCCGAAGCCTCGTCGATGTGCTTATGCTCGGCCAACTTGGTGAAGCTGAAATAGCCGCTGTTGGGGTAGCGGCGCGCGCGACGTTTGTTACTACCATCATGTTAGTTGGGGTGACGACGGGTGGTGCATTACTGACCGCACAATATTGGGGGGCGGGCGATAAAGTCGGGGTACGTCGCAGTACCGCTTTAACATGGATGATAGCCATGGTGTTTGCCGCCATTGCCGTTGCTTTGTTTGTTATTTTCCCACAGCCAGTCATGAAACTGACTACAGACTCACAAGAAGTGATTGAGTTAGGGGCCAGCTATCTAATTATTTCATCCGTTAGCATGTTTGCTGTTGCGTGTGTCGCTAGTATGTCGGTGGGCTTGAGAGCGATGCACCAACCGGGGCTGAGCACATTTTTTAGTGGTATAGGCATTCTGTCTAATGTTTTCCTCAACTGGGTGTTAATTTTTGGTCACTTAGGTTTTCCTGCTTTAGGGATTACAGGGGCAGCCATTGCAACGGTTATCAGTGGCGCGATCGAAGTCGGTTGTCTATTTGGCTATTTATGGCTGAAGAAACACATAATTGCATTTGGTTGGGATGATATACGCGCAGGTTTGGTTTTAGACAAAATAACGCGTTTCTTGAGCCTTTCCTTACCGACCACATTTAACTTTTTGGCATGGGCTGGTGGATTGTTCGCTTACCATGCCATCATGGGGCAAGCGGGTGTGCAAGGTTTGGCAGCGTTGTCGGTGATGACGCCCGTTGAGTCAATCGCTCTCGCTATGATGATTGGCCTATCGAATGCAGCTGCGGTTTTAGTGGGTAACCAACTCGGCGCGAAAAACTTTGAACCTGTGTATTACCAAGCTTGGGCTACGGTCATTTTGAATGTGTTTATCGCATTTGTGGTCGCTGTTGTATTGATAGTGTCCAATCAATGGATCCTTAATGCGTTTAGTGCACTGACAGCGGATACTCGCCAGTTAGCTGAACAGTTTATGGTGATTCTTGCTTTAGGTGTCGTACTACGCTCGGTGCCGATGATGGTCATTGTTGGGGTATTACGTGCAGGTGGTGACGTTAAGTTTTGTTTGTATCAAGACATTCTTGCGCAGTGGGTAATCGGGATTCCACTCGCGGCATTTGCAGCGATTCAGCTCGGTTGGGACCCACAATGGGTTTACTTACTCTTTTTGACCGAGGAAGTTGTGAAGTGGACGATTTGTCTGCCAAGAATGGTGAGCCGAAAATGGATGAAAAACCTTATCGGTCAATAGAGGTAAACAGAGCTTTCTGCAGCTGCAAAAATCTGCTCAATACGTCAACAAAATTAGGAACAGAAAGTGAATCGAGTTGCATTTGTACTCTCATAGTGTGATCAAGCATTCAAAATACTTTCTACTAACAGGATTTTAGTGTAGATTCTGATCCCAATTTTTAAATACCATCCGAGCGGCATAATCAATGTTAAAACTGTCAGACCTATGTAAAGGCTATGTAGACGGGGGAGAATTTCACCCTGTATTACAAGGGGCAGAATTAACATTACAGCAAGGTGACCAAGTCGCTCTGATGGGAGAAAGTGGTTCGGGTAAAAGTACTTTGCTGAACTTAATTGCCGGACTGGATACTGCAGACTCTGGTGAAGTTCAGTTTCCAAATTTTGCCATGCATGATGCGCCAGAGCATTTGAGAACCCTTTATCGCCGCAACAATATTGGTAATATCTTCCAACAGTTCAACTTGCTTCCTACGCTCAATATTGCCGATAACATTCGTTTTTGTCGTCAGTTAAAGGGTTTGCCAGAAGATAAAGAGTTATGGCGTCAAATTCTTTCTGCTCTGGATTTGATGCCTCTGCTAGGCCGCTACCCGGAAGAAGCATCTGGTGGTCAGCAACAACGTGCTGCTATTGCTCGCGCACTCTATATGGAACCTAAAATCCTACTCGCTGATGAGCCAACTGGTAGCCTAGACGAGCGAAACGCAGAAGCGGTAATGCGCTTATTGACGAGTCTCGCTCGCCAACTGGAGTGTACTTTGCTGTTAGTGACGCACAGTGAAAAAGTGGCGGCCCATATGGAAGGTAAGATTCGACTTCAAGGAGGGCAACTGCATGTTATGGCCCGTAGTTAAGGCACTACTCGGTCATTACCGTCGTTACCCACTACAAATTATTCTTGTCTGGCTAGGGTTAACCTTAGGCGTGTCCCTTCTTGTTGGTGTTACTTCTATCAACCAGCATGCAAAACAAAGTTATGCGACAGGAGAAAAGCTTTTCTCCAATCCTTTGCCATACCGAATCCGAACTAAACACTCTGCCAATAAAATCCCTCAAGGTTTCTATATCCAGTTGCGTCGAGCTGGGTTTAACCAATGTGCGCCGTTTGACGTGCTACATCTAGATGCTAAAACCGATATGAGCTTGATGCTGGTGGGGATTGATCCTGTCGCGATGATTCCATTGCAGCAAGGCAAATCTGTGGGTGAGATGCCCGTTCTATCATTAATGAAACCTCCTTATCCCATTCTAGTCAGTCAAGATTTGGCCGCTTACATGAGTTGGCAGGATGGGGACTTTATTGAGATGAATGACGGAAGTCGTCTCGGACCGATTCAAGTCGATAAAAACAAAATGCTCTCAGGGACTCGGCTGGTTACTGATATATCGTTGTTGCGTATGCTCAAGCGGAGCTCAGGTTTATCTGCGATTTCTTGTGGTGAAATGCCAGAGGAAAAGCTAATAGCACTGAAAAATATGCTTCCCAATGGCATGACGCTCGTTAGGAATACGCGTACGGAGCTTGAGTCGTTAACTAATGCATTCCACATGAATCTCACTGCGATGGGGATGCTGTCATTTTTGGTCGGGTTGTTTATTTTTTATCAAGCGATGTCTTTGTCATTTATTCAGCGACAACGTTTGGTGGGTATTTTGAGACAGACGGGGGTCAACGGAACGCAGTTGGCTCAAGCATTGTTGTTAGAGTTGTCGTTGCTCGTCTTTATTGCGTGGGCGTGTGGTAACTTTTTTGGTTTGATCTTGGCAAATGAACTGATCCCTGCAGTCTCATCGAGCCTGAGCGATTTGTACGATGCCAACGTAGGCTTAACAATAGGATGGTCTTGGCAGTCCAGCTTATATAGTCTGATCATGGCAGCGATGGGCGCATTAATATCGTGTTTGTGGCCATTGATTCGTTTGTTGAAGTCACAGCCAATTCGTCTATCTTCTCGACTGTCATTAATGCGATTTGCAGGGCGTGAGTTCTCTTGGCAGGCTCTTGCTGCGTGTGCGTTTTGTGTCGCGGCAATCGCAGTGTATCAAGCACCGAAAACACAAGAAACTGGCTTTGCCATTATTGCGCTGATGTTGGTTAGTGTGGCCTTGTTCATGCCATTTATTATGTGGCATATGTTCCAGAGCTTTTCTTACACCATGCGTTGGGTACGTGTACGTTGGTTTTTTGCCGATGCGGCTGCGAGCATGAGTTATCGCGGTGTGGCAACAATGGCGTTTATGTTGGCACTGGCGGCAAACATCGGCGTAGAAACGATGGTAGGCAGCTTTAGGGATACGACCGATAAATGGCTGAGCCAGCGATTAGCAGCGGATATTTATATCTATCCGACAAATAACTCAGCAGCTCGGATGAGTGCGTGGCTGCAAAACCAACCAGAAGTCAACTCGGTTTGGTGGCGTTGGGAAAAAGATATGCCAACCGAACATGGTGCTTTGCAAGTGGTGAGTACAGGCTCTTCTGAAGGTGAGCTAGATGCACTGACGGTAAAACTAGGTGTCCCGAATTACTGGTATCAACTGCACGCGACCAAGAGCTTGATGGTGAGTGAATCGATGGCCTTGAAGTTGGATATTCGCCCAGGAGACTTCATTAACTTGCAGGAACCACTGGGTGGAGACTGGCAAGTTGTTGGTGTTTATTACGATTATGGAAACCCGTATAACCAGGTGATGATGTCGCACCGGAATTGGCTGTATGCATTTGCAGGGACGGGCAATGTTGGCCTTGGTGTGGTGTTAAAAGATAGCGTTAATGGGGAGGGGCTGAAAAATCGCTTAGAAAATGTATTCCGCCTCCCGCAAGACCGTGTGTTTGATAATGGTAATATCTATAGTCAGGCAATGAGGGTATTTGATCATACCTTCGCTATTGCAGGAACCTTGGGCAACATCACGCTGATTATTGCTGTGTTTGGCTTATTCTTCGCGACATTGGCGGGCGAACTGTCGCGGCAGCGGCACTTCTCTTTGCTGAGATGTATGGGGGTATCCGGAAAGGAACTTGTCGCATTGGGTGGTTTGCAGTTGTTTGTCTTCGGGGCCATTTCCGCGATTATTGCGGTGCCACTTGGTCTGGCACTTGCACACTTGATCGTTGATATTATCATTAAGCAATCATTCGGCTGGTCTCTGGAGCTTCAAACGATCCCTTGGGAATATGCTCAAACTATTGCTTGGGCGATGCTTGCCATCATGATTGCTGGAGCATTGCCAGTTATTAGAATGATTAAGAGTACGCCAATGAAGTCATTAAGGGATGCGTTGTAATGAAAAAAGTGGGCTCTAAAAAACGCTTGTTAGTTTCAACGATGATTGTTATTACGTTTGCCTTTTTGACCGGTGCTGCTTTTTACTCAACTTTTTGGTTGGAAGCGACAGCGACACAAGAAAGCGAGCTTAATTCTATTCTAACGCGTGAAAATCAAACGATTTTCGAACCTGTATTACCTGACGAGCATGTCTCTTTACCGTCAGATTTTCGCTTTCATCCCGAGTACCAACATGAATGGTGGCACTACTTTGCGAAACTGAAAGATGAACAAGGGAAAATATACAATGTTCAATGGAGCTACTTCAGGGTCGCGACGGATGAGCGAGAAACCAGCGGATGGCAAAACCCTCAACTGTACATTTCACATGTTGTCGTTAGCCATGGTTCGCACGTCTGGAAAGAGCAACGTGTAGCGAGAGGCGGGATAGGCCAAGCTGGCATGACTAATCGTCCTTTCAGGTTATGGATTGATAATTGGACGTGGCGTTCACTTGGTGCAACGCCTTTCCCTGGTAACTTGAATGTGACTACCGATACGTTTGGTTTAGATCTTAATACTATGACAAATGGCCCCTTTGTCGTGAATGGAGACAAAGGTTTTCAGGTTAAACACGCGTTGCAATCTGTTGCCTCTTTCAGTTTTAGTGCGCCATTTTTAAAGGTGAAAGGGAGTTTGAACATTAATGGCAAACGCTTCTCTGTTGCTGGCTCTGCTTGGGCTCAGAAAGAGTGGGGCAGTGGCTTAATTGGTGAAGGGCAACAGGGGTGGGATTGGTTTGTATTCAATTTAGATGATGGTCGAGCACTGACAGTCAGCCGCTACCGCCACCATGGACAAACACCGCATGTGTTTGGCACCTTGTCCACACGCTCAGGTAAAGTCATTAATCTCTCAGATGATGATATCAGTATTAAACCAATGCAAGTGACCAGTTTATCAAATGGAAGAAGGCTGCCTTTGCAGTGGATTATTAATATTCCAAAGCATCAAATTAACTTGACCACTCGTATTATCAAATCAGATATGTGGCTTCCGTTTGTTATACCGTATTGGGAAGGTCCCACCTTAGCTTCTGGCTCCAACGAGGCTTGGGGCTTTATGCAGCTCACCGGTTATTAAATTCTGATAAAAACCACCCCAATGGGTGGTTTTTTAGTGGATGAAACTTCCTGAATTTTTCTCAAAAGTATGGGGTTATCATGACAGTACATGCCATGTTATGCTGATTTTCTCATAATCTTGATAAACATTTGGCGCGATAACAACAAGTACGCGCTGTGATCAAAATTGAGTGTTATGTTGGAAAATACGATGTATAGTAAACTTCATATCGGAAAAATCGAAGTTTATACTCTGAAGAAGCGATTATTCTAAAGTTTTCGACCGCTATACACTCTTATCATTCTTTGTTAATCGTTTATTAAGATAATAAATATAAGGACGAAACCATGAACGATGTCATTCGTGACTTTTTCAAAATGGAATCAGCTGGTGGTATTCTTCTCGTGATTGCAGCGGCAATTGCGATGACCATTGCTAACTCACCGCTGGGCGAAACTTATCAATCTGTACTGCATACTTATGTATTTGGTATGTCAGTTTCTCACTGGATTAATGACGGCCTAATGGCTGTTTTCTTCTTACTCATTGGCCTTGAAGTTAAGCGAGAGCTACTTGAAGGTGCGTTAAAATCAAAAGAAACCGCAATTTTCCCTGCGATTGCAGCGGTTGGCGGTATGTTAGCTCCTGCTCTTATTTACGTAGCCTTTAATGCCAACGACCCTGAGGCGATTTCTGGTTGGGCAATTCCAGCGGCGACAGATATCGCTTTTGCTTTAGGTATCATGGCGTTATTAGGTAAGCGTGTACCAGTAAGTCTAAAAGTGTTCTTGCTGGCGCTTGCTATCATCGATGATTTAGGTGTGGTTGTTATTATCGCGCTATTTTACACCGGTGACCTGTCGACCATGGCGTTGCTTGTTGGCTTCATCATGACTGGTGTCCTATTCATGTTGAATGCGAAGGAAGTAACAAAACTTACGCCATACATGATCGTCGGTGCGATCTTATGGTTCGCGGTGCTTAAATCTGGTGTTCACGCAACATTGGCAGGTGTAGTGATTGGTTTTGCTATCCCACTAAAGGGAAAGCAGGGCGAACATTCTCCACTTAAACATATGGAGCACGCGCTTCACCCATACGTGGCATTTGGTATTCTGCCTCTATTCGCATTTGCCAATGCGGGGATTTCGTTAGAAGGCGTATCGATGTCAGGTCTAACTTCAATGCTGCCACTCGGTATTGCTTTGGGTCTACTGGTTGGTAAGCCTCTAGGTATCTTTACCTTTAGCTGGGCAGCGGTAAAAATGGGCGTTGCTAAGTTACCTGAAGGCGTTAACTTCAAGCATATCTTTGCGGTATCTGTGTTGTGTGGTATTGGCTTTACAATGTCTATCTTCATTTCCTCTTTAGCGTTCGGAAATGTAAGTCCTGAATTTGATACCTATGCTCGACTCGGTATCTTAATGGGTTCGACGACAGCAGCATTACTTGGCTATGCCTTACTGCACTTTTCTTTGCCTAAGAAAGCGCAAGCGTAAGATAAAAATGCGCTATTTTGTAAAGCCTCCCAATCGGGAGGCTTTTTTATACCCATAGTTCAGTACATCAGCGACTTAATAGCGACACTTTCGTATTGAGCGGATGTCTAGACCATGGAGATGAACGGAATCATCGAAAAGTTAGGTGGTAGATCTGCGGGCGAAAAAAAGCCCAGCCGAAAATTTGACTGGGCGGATACAAACATAGGAGTTAATAAGAAAAAAGCAGCAACGTAACAATTAGATGGAAACAAGTTTGACGGCTAGTGAAACTTAAAATGCCCTAGTTGTTACATTTATTCAGACCGAGCCTTTTCCAAACAGTTCCATTTTTTTTCAAAAAAAATTCGATTTAATTCTTTCTGCCCGCTTGTATCGTAAAGAAGTAAGAGAAGAGGCGAACAGCGTAACCAACTTAATGGCGGTTTGAAACTCGATAGCCCTCTTTTCTATAGTAGCTATAAACTTAAATTGCATTTCAAACCCGCACCTCCTGCTCCGACCGCCTAACGACATTGCTAGCGTTTCAAATACGATGGTTTGCGAAACTTGGTCATTTTCTTCAGGCGAGCATCATTTGCTTATTAGACTTAAATTCAAAAGATTAGATCACACCTTCTAAGTTCTGGTCAGACCAATTGGTGAAAGTGTGATGTTAATCATTTGTTAATCTAAAGTTTCAGGAGTATATTTTCAAACAGTTGTTTAATACGAGTGATTAAAATGGCCCCGAGAACATCAACAAAAGAAAAAATACTCGATGTCGCAGAAGGACTCTTTGCTGAACATGGTTTTAATGATACTTCGCTAAGAACGATAACAGGTAAAGCGAACGTCAACTTAGCATCGGTAAATTATCACTTTGGCGATAAAAAAACGCTAGTTAGAGCGGTTTTAGATAGATACCTAGAAGCGCTCATGCCGAGCATTAAAACCTCACTAATTGAGTTAAATACGCGTGATAGCTACGACATGGACGACGTCTTTGAGTCATTGCGTTTACCTTTGCGTACATTAAATGATGTGCGCCCCAATGGTACTGCATTATTCATGTTGTTAATTGGCCGTGGTTACACAGACGTACAAGGTCATCTGCGTTGGTTCATCACCACTCGATATGAAGAGGTACTTAACCTCTTCACCTTCTCGATAATGAAGGCAAACCCGGAACTATGTGAGGAGCAGCTGTTTTGGCGACTGCACTTCACGCTAGGTACCTGCGTATTTACGATGGCTTCAAGCCAGGCTCTTTCGGAGCTTGCTGAAAGTAAATTTGAAAAGGAAGTCGATGTGAAATCTGTCGTCGATTTACTGATTCCTTATTTGTCAGCAGGAATGTCAGCGAAGCAGTTGGCACAAGACAAATAAGAAAGTTAAACCAATAATAAAATTATGCCCAGAGCGGTTACGTGAACAAAAGGATCTGAACTATGAGCTCTCTACGAAGAAAATGGATTAGTGACCCAGCTTTTAAAGTGTTCAAAAAAGTATTGCCACCTCTCTCTAGCACCGAGAAAGAGGCGATGGAAGCGGGTAGTGTGTGGTGGGATGCCGAACTATTTTCAGGCAAGCCTAACTTCACTACATTGCACCATTATCCAACGCCGACACTGACAGCAGAAGAGCAGTCATTTATGGATAATGAGCTTGAAACCCTGCTAGAAATGCTTGATGACCAGAAGATTGTCAAAGAAGACAGGGATTTACCGCCTGAAGTATGGGAGTACTTACGTAAAGAGCGATTTTTCTCACTGATCATTTCAAAAGCGTATGGTGGTCGTGAATTTTCCGCTTTAGCGAACTCAACCATTGTTTCTCGTATTGCGACTCGTAGCATCAGCACCGCTGTCTCGGTAATGGTACCGAACTCTCTTGGTCCAGGTGAGCTTTTATCGCACTACGGTACACAAGAGCAAAAAGATTACTGGTTGCCTCGTTTAGCTGATGGTACCGACATTCCTTGTTTTGCATTAACAGGGCCCGAAGCGGGATCTGACGCCGGTGGTATACCAGATCAAGGCGTAGTTTGTTATGGCACTCACGAAGGCAAAGAAGTGCTTGGCGTGCGAGTTAGCTGGAATAAACGCTACATCACACTTGCGCCAGTGGCGACAGTGCTCGGATTAGCATTTAAGCTACAGGATCCAGAAGGGCTACTTGGTGATAAGAAAGAGGTTGGAATCACATGTGCGCTGATCCCCGCTGACCATGAAGGTGTCGAGATAGGCGAGCGCCATGATCCTCTGGGTTCTGCATTCATGAATGGTCCGACTCGTGGTGAAGATGTCTTCATTCCTATGGACTGGTTGATCGGTGGCGCTGATTACGCAGGTAAAGGTTGGCGTATGCTGGTTGAGTGTCTTTCTGCTGGTCGTGGTATCTCTCTCCCAGCGCTTGGCACAGCGATTGGCCACCTTACTACACGTACAACCGGTGCTTATGCTTACGTACGTAAACAGTTTGGTATGTCGATCGGTAAGTTTGAGGGTGTTGCAGAAGCAATGGGGCGCATTGGTGGCCTTACTTATCTACTAGAAGCAACACGTACGCTGACGACGACGTCTCTCGATATGAAAGAAAAACCTGGGATCGTAACCGCGATTGCCAAGTACCACATGACGGAAATCGCGCGTACTATTCTAAATGATTCGTTTGATATTCATGCAGGTCGTGCGATTCAAGATGGCCCAATGAACTATCTTGCTAAACATTATCTCGGTATTCCAGTTGCTATCACTGTTGAAGGCGCGAATATTCTGACTCGTAACCTGATGATTTTTGGTCAAGGTGCGACTCGTTGTCACCCATATGTACTACAAGAAATGGAAGCTGCTGCGAATCCAGATTCTGAACAAGGGGCGAAAGAATTTGACAACTTGCTCTTTAAACACATCAAACATGCTGTAGGCAATACATTTGGTGCATTTGGCGCGGCGCTAACTGGTTCTCGGTTTGTAAAAGCGCACATGAGTGGCCCAACACAGCAGTACTATAAAGAAATCACAAGATTAAGCCGAGCGCTTGCCGTTAGTGCTGACTTCGCGATGTTAACACTAGGCGGTGATTTGAAGCGTAAAGAAATGATTTCCGCACGTCTAGGTGATGGCTTAAGCTATCTATATATGGCGTCTGCCGCACTGAAAAAGTATGAAGATGAAGGACGTCAACAAGGCGATCTGGATTTTGTCCACTACGCCGTTCAACACTGCTTGTATAACGCATCTAAGTCATTAAATGAGGCTTATACCAACTTCCCTGTGAAATACGTTGGCGGTGTGCTGAAAGGGTTATTGTTCCCACTTGGTAATCATTTTAATAAGCCAAGCGATGAACTGTGTGTGAATCTGGCGGAAGCGATGATGACGCCAGGAACACAACGCGATCGACTCACGCATCTTTGCTACATCGGAAAATCCGACGACGACAGCGTAGGCTTAATGGAGAAAGCCTTCCTCGCAATGTACGAAATCAAACCTTTAGAGCGTAAGCTTATGAAGGCGGCGAAGGATGGGAAAGTGGCTCGTAAAGGTCTGCTACACGACCGTCTGCAGCAAGCATTTGAAATTGGCGTGTTAACTGAGCAAGAAATTGACCAAATCATGGCGGCAGACAAATTGCGTTACAAGGCGATTCAAGTTGACCACTTTAGTCATGACTTTTCTGAAGTACGAACCGATTGCCCAAAAAAGTCGCATTTGAACCCGGCGGCATAGTAAACCGTTAATACTAAGAAAAGCACCTCAATGAGGTGCTTTTTTGTGTTCTTGCAGAGTGGATGTTGGGATAGTGCTCCAACCACTTGCCTTTTCAGAGCATTTTTACAGAAATTAGATGCGAAATCCCGACGAAACTTTTATCCTAACAAGGTTTTTTAAAGGAAGTTGAATATGATCATCAAACCTAGAATTCGTGGATTTATCTGTACTACAACGCACCCTGTTGGTTGTGAAGCTAACGTAAAAGAACAAATTGCGTACACTAAAGCGCAAGGCCCAATCAAAAACGCACCTAAGCGCGTTCTTGTTGTCGGTGCATCAAGTGGCTACGGTCTATCTTCTCGTATCGCTGCGGCATTTGGTGGCGGTGCATCAACTATCGGTGTTTTCTTCGAAAAAGAAGGCACTGAGAAGAAACCAGGTACGGCAGGTTTCTACAATGCAGCTGCTTTTGAAAAGCTAGCGCGTGAAGAAGGCCTGTACGCAAAAAGCCTAAACGGCGACGCTTTCTCAAATGAAGCGAAACAGAAAACTATCGAACTGATCAAAGAAGATTTAGGTCAGATCGATATGGTGGTTTACTCACTGGCTTCCCCAGTACGTAAAATGCCAGAAACTGGCGAGTTAGTTCGTTCAGCGCTTAAGCCTATCGGTGAAACTTACACATCAACTGCCGTTGATACCAACAAAGATGTGATCATCGAAGCAAGTGTTGAGCCTGCAACAGAAGAAGAAATCAAAGACACAGTAACCGTTATGGGCGGTGAAGACTGGGAACTTTGGATCAATGCACTGTCTGATGCTGGTGTTCTTGCTGAAGGCTGTAAGACAGTCGCGTACAGCTACATTGGTACTGAGCTAACTTGGCCAATCTACTGGGATGGCGCACTAGGTAAAGCGAAAATGGACCTAGATCGTGCGGCGAAAGCGCTAAACGACAAGTTAACAGCGACAGGCGGCAGTGCAAATGTTGCTGTACTTAAATCTGTTGTAACTCAGGCAAGTTCCGCAATTCCTGTTATGCCACTGTACATTGCAATGGTATTCAAGAAAATGCGCGAAGAAGGCGTACACGAAGGCTGTATGGAACAAATCTACCGTATGTTCAGCCAACGTCTGTACAAAGAAGATGGTAGCGCAGCAGAAGTGGATGAGATGAATCGTCTACGCCTGGATGACTGGGAACTTCGTGACGACATTCAGCAGCACTGTCGTGAGCTATGGCCTCAAATTACGACTGAGAACCTAAAAGAACTGACTGACTACGTAGAGTACAAAGAAGAGTTCTTGAAACTATTTGGTTTCGGTGTTGAAGGCGTAGATTACGAAGCGGATGTAAATCCAGCGGTTGAAGCTGATTTTATCCAAATCTAATCGAATGACTGATTAGACAACCGATATACAAAAGGCGCTCATTGAGCGCCTTTTTTGCTTTCATCAGTCAAAGTTATTAACTTAATATTATCAGGATCGTACCGGCTAACGTCATCAGAATATTAGCAATCGCATAGGTACCCGCATAGCCAAGAGCAGGGATGGTGGATTTAGCGTAGTCGTTGACGACATCCATAGCTGGGGCACAAGTTCGGGCACCAATAATGGCACCGAAGAGCAGGGCACGGTTCATCTTGAGTATGTGTGCGCCCACTAAATAGGCCAGTACCACAGGCACAACACTAACAATGAATGCTAGACCAATCACTTTTGGACCAACTTGAGTCAAGTGTTCGAACATCTTTCCGCCTGCACTTAGACCTATTCCCACCATAAAGAACATCAAACCCAAATCTTTGACCATATTCAGCGCCCCCTGCGGGACATAGCCGAAAGTAGGGTGATTTGCTCGTAAGAAACCAAGTGTAATACCAGATAACAAAAGACCTACCGCGTTACCCAAGCTGAACGAAACCTGGCCGAATGTCATGGTGATGAGGCCAAACAGAATACCCAAAATAAAGAAGCTGCAAAAAGCGAGTAAATCGGCCATTTGACTGTGGATCGAGATGAAACCGATTTTTTCCGCGAGTCCATGTACTCGGCTTTTCTCGCCGCTTACCTGAAGGACGTCACCTTTAGCGAGAACAATGTCTAAGTCCATCGGCATTTCTATTTGCGCACGTACCACGCGGTTTAAGAAACAGCCAAACTCAGATAAGTTTAAATCAGATAAACGCTTGCCTGCGATAGCGTCACTTTTTACGACAATTTCTTCTTCAACGATGCGCAAATCAAGCAAGTTACGATCAAATACTTCTTTTCCGTTGCGGAAGCTAGGATCCAAGCGAGCATGGCTATCAGGGAAGCCAACCAGTGCAATTTCATCACCCTCTTGCAAAATGGCATCACCATCTGGATGGGCGAGAATACCGTTACGGCGGATTCGCTCAATGTAACAGCCAGTTTGACGATAAATGCCTAGTTCACGCAAGTTCTTGCCGTCTGTCCAGTCAATCAATTCTGGACCGACTCGGTAAGCACGAATAATCGGTAAGTACACTTTTCTTTGGCTTGAATTTCCAAGGCCACGTTCCTGAGCAATTTGCTGCGCAGAATCAGACAGGTTCTGCTTCTGTAGTTTTGGCAATAGCTTCGCGAACATGATCATGCTAATTAAGCCCACCAGATAAGCCATCGCGTAACCTACAGATAGATTTTCTAATACCAAAGAAAAATCCATATTGCGCGGTATAGTAGCAAGGCCGGAGTTTAGAGCGTCTTGTGCACCAACCAGTACTGGTGTTGCTGTCAAAGCGCCAGCCATCATACCGGCTGACAAGCCAAAATCGAGGCCGAAATAGTGGCTCAAGCCATACGTTAAGCTGACTGCGGACACGAGAACGGTCATACTTAAAATAAAGTAATGCTTACCATCTCTGAAGAATATGCCAAAAAAGTTTGGTCCAGCTTCAATGCCAACGCAATAGATAAACAGCATGAAGCCAATGGTTAATGCTTCTGCATTGAATGAGAAGCCAAGGTGACCCATTACCAACGAGGTAATAAGAACGCCTATGGAGTTGCCTAGTTGTAATTTGCCAAATCGGATTTTTCCGATGGCAAGGCCAATGGCTAATACGACGAAGATTAGAAGGATAGGGTTTTGCTCAAGAAGGTATACGACGTCTATGTTCACTGTGTGGCTCGGTAAAGTGTGTGCCAAAAAGATTAAGAATTGCGAATTGTAACTAAATATAGCAAAAAGATAAGTGAATTTTTTTAGGTTTTACCATTAGTTGACGTAAGGTAATAACCAACTGAAAAATAATAAAAAAGCCGCTTGAAGCGGCTTTCTTAAAAACTGTCTTTATTATTCGTCAAATAGACCTAGGTGCTCTTTCGCGTATGCTTCGAACTCGTCGCAGCCACCGATGTGCTCTTGGTCGATAAAGATTTGAGGAACAGTTTCAACTGGTTTACCAACTGTTTTCTCAAGATCTGCTTTAGAAATGCCTTCAGCATGGATATCAACGTAACGGTAGTTGAAGTCGTCACGCTTCGCTTTTAGCGTTTCTGCGTGTTCTTTTGCACGAACACAGAAAGGACATGCAGGGCGACCAAAGATAACAACGAACATAATCTTATTTCTCCTAAATCTATTCTTTTTTGAAAGCGTACAAAACATAGCGGCTGAGTGCGCTCTCTTTTGTTGCAGTAACTATGCCCGATCCAGATACGGAAATAAAGCGGCAATTACCTCTTGGTTCTATAGGTGAAATCTATCGAATAAAAACTAAACGCGCTCCCTTATTCTATGGCTCTAAAGTATGTGAAGTGACGCATAAAAAACATACATTTTAAGGGGTTAATGATGGCAAGGTGGAATTGGTCAATTTTTTTTATTCAAAAACATAGCAATCTAATCTGGCTATACGCAAATGACTTCAACTCTTACATAAGTGTTAAATCAGAGGGCAAGAGGTTATTTGGGTATATTATTTTGGGAGGATGTGTATGTTTCAGTTTATGACTGCAACAAGGATTATATTTGGTGAAGGTGCACTTCAGTCTTCATTATCCGTTATCAACCAATTTGGCTACAGTGTTTTGCTGGTAACTGGGAAGGACACCCAACGAGCCACGCCCATCATTAACTACCTTAAAGCTCAAAATATGCGTTACCAACACGTAGCAATCAATGGCGAACCTTATATCACAATGGTAGAAGAGACCGCGGTACTCGGTAGAAAATTCCAGCCTGATATGGTGATTGCTATTGGCGGTGGCAGTGTCATCGATATGGGTAAAGCCCTAGCCGCTATTATTCCTAATCAAGGCAATGTTTACGATTACGTCGAAGTGGTAGGAAGAAACGTACCATTAAAGGCAAAACCTCTTCATTTTATTGCAATTCCTACGACAGCAAGCACGGGCTCAGAGGTGACTCGAAATGCGGTGTTGAAGTCTGGACAAGATAAAGTGAAAGTGAGTCTTCGAAGCCCTGATATGCTGGCAGACGTTGCCATTGTGGATCCGACGCTCACTTATGGAACCGATCAATACACATCCGGGCGTGGCGCGATGGATGCGTTCACTCATTTGATGGAAGCGTATGTGTGTGGTGAGCCAAACCCTCTTACAGATATGGTGTGCGAAGAGGGACTTCGTCGTTTAAGCCGTTCAGTGATTGCTGCTTGTAAGCAAGATAATCATAAGGCTCGCTCGGATTTATCATTCGCTGCGTTGCTCGGTGGCATGGCCATTACTAATGCCAAATTAGGTGCTGCGCATGGGCTTGCGTCGGCGTTAGGAGGTAAGTTAGATGCTCCCCACAGCGTGATCACGGCGCGTCTTGCACCGCACGTGATGCAGGAAAATATTAACGCCGCGAAGCTCGCTGGTAGGAATGATGTGATAAATCGTTATCGTAAACTTGCCCAACTGGTTACCGATCGTGCGAACGCGAATGAGCACGATGGGGTTCTTTGGGTAAATATGGTGTTAGATAAGTTAGCGTTGCCGTTACTTGGCCAATTCGGAGTATGCCAAACTTCTTTTGAACAAGTGGCGAACGATGCGCTTAAGTCGATGGCGATCAAAGGCAACCCGCTACCCCTTAATCAGGAACGTTTGATATACATATTGCAGCAAGTCTGTGATTACAGTGGAGAGTGTGTGGCAGAGAGCACACAACACGTGAGCTCTGTAGAAGTGCTTGAATCAAGAACGGACTTATCGAGTGTGAACGACTTGGGTTGATGTATTGATCTAAAGCACATTGAAAAAAAGGGGAGCGTTGAGCTCCCCTTTATTAAACTTTCACTAAACAGCAGGACTTAGTACTGACTTAGCTTGTCATAGCGACTGTCTTTCAACGCATCTTTTACGCGTTTTAGGTTCTCTCGGAAACCTGTACCACGGCGAAGTGTGAAGCCAGTTGCCAGTACATCAATCACCGTCATCTGTACAACTCGACTCGCCATTGGCATATAAACGTCGGTATCTTCAGGAATATCAAGCGTAATAGCGAGTGAACTTGCCTTTTCTAGCGGTGAGTCCTTTGCTGTAATCGCAATGACCGTCGCGCCGTTTTCACGAGCAAGGTTTGCTATTTCGACCTGACTCTTCGTTCGACCTGTGTGAGAAATAAGAACCACAACATCATTATCACTGCAGTTAATACAACTCATGCGCTGCATGACAATGTCTTCAAAACAAGTAATTGGAATGTTAAAGCGAATAAACTTGTTTTGTGCGTCTCGGGCTACAGAAGATGATGCACCAAGGCCAAAGAATGAAATGCGCTTCGCTTGCGTTAGCAAATCGACCGCACGGTTCACTTGCATTGGATCTAGGCTGTTTTTCGCGACATCTAAACACGCCATGGTCGATTCGAAAATCTTATGGGTGTACGCGTCTGGGCCATCGTCTTCTTCCACGTTACGGTTAACGTAAGGGGTACCGTTGGCTAGGCTCTGTGCCAAGTGAAGCTTAAAATCTGGAAAGCCCTTGGTGTCCAGACGACGACAGAAGCGGTTTACAGTGGGCTCACTAACATCAGCCATTTTAGCCAACGTTGCAATGCTTGAATGAATTGCAGTTTGTGGAGACGCCATAATTACTTCCGCAACTTTGCGCTCTGACTTACTGAAATTCTCCAGGTTTTTTTGAATTTTTTCTAATGTATTCATAGTGTTCACGAGGGTATAGAGAACAACTCGCTGGCTCTGTTAACGAAAGGAAACACGAAGATTCCAGAGTAGAGTGGGGCGTTAACGAAAACAACCAGCGCCATAGAATCAGTATAAACCTGATCTTCAATCAGTCTAAACCAATAACGGATACTATTTAGTGAGAATTTGACAGGCCTCAAACAAAATGTTGTAAAAACTACAGAATTGGATGTGTAATCGATGTTTTGTTGCGCCAGTCGCACGAGAATGATGTTTGAGTTACATCAAAACGAAAAAAAATTTCAAATTGATGTAACTCTTTCGGGCCATTAAGACGATTGGATATTAGTGACCACCTGCTGAATTCTTTCCATCAAATTTGGTGCTTGCTTGGCGATTTCACGTTGTTCATCAAGCACCGAACTCAAAATCTCTTTGGTCGTCAGCGGATTTGCCAAAACCACTCGGAACACAATCGTGTTCATGCGCTGCCATTGGTCTGGGTTCAGTCTTGTACGTGAAACAAACGATTTGCCCGTTTCACGCTGACGCTTTTGAATAAACTGTGTTAATTCATTAATCAGTTCATTCAGTTGTTCTTTTTGTGAACCTTCCGCTTTTGCTAATGCCTCACGGATGAATGGCGGCAAGTAGCGGTATGTGAGCAGACAAAGCTCTGGTTCAGAAACCAATTCGAAATCATCTTGCTGCTTGATTAAATCCGCAAAGTAGCGAGCTTTTTCAATGCTTTGGTCTATCAGCAGCTCATAGCCTGGGCGGCTGATGATGTGCATTGCGGCATAGACCAACATTGCCATGCCTGAACGAGAGCCTTCTAATGTATGACTGCCTAGGTCTTTTGAGCCTTTACGCAAGATATATTGAGCGTGATGCTCTATGGATTTCATTGCGTCAGGGTCTTTGAACAGAACCATACCAGCGCCCATCGGGATGTAGAGTTGCTTGTGCGCATCAATGGTTACTGAGTCTGCCATTTCCACACCGTTAAGAAGGTGACGGTGGTGATTAGACATAAGTGTTGCGCCACCCCATGCGGCATCCACATGGAAATGACAACCGTGAGCTTGGCAGACTTCTGCGATTTCAGGTAGCGGGTCGACATTACCAGTCTCTGTTGTACCAGCTACACCAATAACAGCAATAGGCTTGATGTTTTGTTTCTCTAGTTCAACAATTTTCGCTTTAAGGTCGTCGACAATAATACGGTTGTTGGCATCTGTTTTAACCGCAACCAAGCCATCTTGACCTATACCTAGTACATCGGCTGCTTTCTTAAGGGAGTAGTGACCACGCTCAGACACCAATACCGCTAAGCCATCGTAGCCATAATGCTTCATGGCTTTAAATAGGCCTTCTTTCTCAACGCCTTTAAATGAACTATTGGCTCTTAACGCCTTGTTACGTGCTACCCAAAGTGCAGTGATATTGGCAATGGTACCGCCGGAGCAAAATGCGCCCAATGAGTGGTTTGCGCTATGCATCCACTGATCGTAAAACGTATCGCTCTGACCATAGATCAAGCGATGTAGCATGCCCAAAACTTGACGTTCAAGCGGGGTAAAGGCTTTAGAAGTCTCTATCTTTACCAGGTTTTGGTTTAAGGCGATCATGATCTTTGACAGTGGCATCAAGAAATAAGGCAGCGCCGATGTCATATGACCAATGAAGCTTGGTGAAGAAGTGTGAACGGAGTGCGACACCAAAGTGTCGAGTAAGTGTTCTGTATGATCTGACACGAACTCTGGCTGCTCAGGAATCTGAGCAGAAGAAAAGTCTTTTTCGATTTCGCGTAAAGGCTTTTCTTCTGCCACGATGTGTTCACGAAGAAATTGATTTAGATTTCGCGAGAGGCTCTCGTCAATTTTGGTTAACGTTGAGTCAGGACCTTCTGGGACAGTGAAGATCTTTAGCAAGCTCTCAAAGCTAACGTCAGCGGTTTTTTGTTCCTTAACCATAGCAAAGAATCTTTGTAGTTATTTTGGTAATGCGAGCGGCACAATCTAAACTAAAACGGGCGCAAAGTCCCGTTTTAATTGTTGAAACCCATGTTGCTGAAATGAAAATTTTAGGTGAAGGCTACAATCTTCGCATTAAAAAATCGTTGATTTTAATGTGTTAAAACACTCGGCGTTTTCGAGCATCCTCAACGATTAATTAATCACACTTCTGCTTTTCAATCTTCTCTATTGACTGATTGTACTTATTAAGCGCGGTATCAATTTGTTGTGGATGGCTAAGCAGGTCGGCGAATGCTGAACGGAGTTCGTAGTTTTTTGGATGGTTAGTCGATTGACGGTCACTAAACGTTTGTTTTGCGACTTCACCTAACTTATCACTTCGGCTTGCTAGCTGCTTAACGTCGTGTTGTTCCAATTTTAGCCATGCTTCGATTGGCTGTTCTGTTGCAACACGGCTAGGATCGTTCTCTAGAAAATAATGAACTGCTTCACGGTTTAATTCAAAGTGATGTTTACGGCCGTCCAAGAACCACTGGCTAACTTCTTTTAGATCTGGATACTGGGTAACCGTCAAATCAACAAGATCTTGATACCACTGTAGTGAGGCATCAACATAGCCGTCGTATTTGCTAGCAAGACATTGTTGATCTGCGGCAAACGTAAAAGTTGAGCTTGTAGCGAGGAGCGCTGCAACGACAAAGCGTTTCATTCTTCTTCCTTCTGGTTGTTATCCCTTTATTAACGCAAGGCACATAAGTTGATGTTTCACCCTTCTTTCTCTTTAGTCGTGATAAATCATTGGGCTAATTGATAAAAAGAAAGCGGATTATTGCCAAAATCGTGATCACTTTGACGTTAACTGGGTATTTGAATTTTTGCCGTATTGTAATGGATGTTAAAGCGAAAACCTGAGATCTAGCTAGCAAGTGATACAAAGAAAAGCATCATAACTGGTACCAGTAAACTCAAAATAAACCCACTAACGATGGCAACTGGGACACAACGCACACCACCTGTAGTCTGAATAACAGGTAGGGTAAAGTCCATCGCTGTTGCCCCTGCATAACCAATTGCTGTGCACGGATAGCTACGAATAAAGAGAGGAATGGCTACCAGCGCGACCAGCTCTCTCATCAATTCGATCAGGAAAGATGCCCCCCCAAACACGGGGCCAAAAGCGTCTCCCATCAAAATTCCTGCGAGTGAATACCAGCCAAAGCCTGAAGCCATCGCGAGGGCTTGATAGAGAGGAAGGTCCAAAAGTATCGCTGCAATAACGCCACCAAGCATACATGTTGCGATCACAACTGCCGCAATGGCCATACCCTGTTTATTTAATAGAATTTGGCGAAGAGTAAGACCACTATTGCGAAGCTGAATACCAATAAAAAATAGGAGCAGGAAGAGTATCCATTCGCTCGCTGTATCCACCCAACTTAAATCGATGGGTAACAGCAGACCAACTACTAGCCCGCCACCAACGACAACAATCAGCTTTACTGATTCTAAAGCCATCGAGGATAGTGGCAGCTTCTTTTGATTCTGATTGGTCTGGAGAGGAATAATCCTATCGATAATAGGCAGCGCCAACAGATTACAGGTACTTAAACATAAAAAGAAAGTACTCGCATAGAGGAGAATACTCTGTAAGTTGCTACTTAAGTTATCGAGCGCTGCTAGGCTTAGTCCCATCAACGACAAAATGACGTAAATAAGGTAGGACGTTGATTGATTGATCTTCTCCAGTAACGAGGCTCGAGATATAGGAATTAGATACCCCACAACAAGTGGAGCGAAAATAAATAGCATCCCTGAGAACATAAAGCTCTATGATTCCTTTTTTGAGATAATACCAACACACATAAATCAAATTATTTATCGGTTGAAATTAGAGAGATATTTCACCAAATACCAAACGCTGCTCAGCCTTGAGCGAATCGTTTATCGCGAATTAGGTGTGAGAAAACGATAAATTACAAGCCGCTAGCACTTAGCACTGCACGTATTTGGTCATTGAAGTCAGTATCACTCATATTGCTGAGTTCATACAAGACCTCTGCACCTGTTAAGTTGAATTCAACTTCGTGTTCATCAATGCGTTCATCATGATTGCGGAACATCAATAGGTGATGCGCGATTCTTGCAATGTCTAAATAACTCACTTCCGGTCGCGTTTGCTCGTACTTCTCGTTTGAGGAGACCTCTCTAAAGTCATTGTCAAATCCCCAGCGCTCGAGCACCAGTTTGCTTGTTGCTGAACAACGAGTTTGGAAGATTTGCAACGCAATTTCAGGATCTAGGTAATTGCCTCTATCTAAGTACAGGTGGTACTCGTTAATTAGACAAAACAAACCGATATCGGCTAGCAGACCAACCAGCAATGCTTTTTCTTGCTCCAAGTGCCCGTAAGTACCTGGCTCGTGTTTACGAAACGCTTGAACCAATATCACCATGACGGCACCGAGTTCTCGGGATACCGCTGCACTTTTCACCAAGATAGCATTACATTCTTTGGTTAAATTTACTGAATGTTTAAGTTGTTCAATCGCTTGTGCGGTAACAATATCACGCACGCGCAGTATACCAAGGCGAGATACCGCGGTGGTTAAGTCGTTGCAGGTAATGTTTCTACGATTGAAAATTACAGAGTTTGCTACTCGTAGAACGACCGCCGCCAAGCCGGGATCTTCTAACAAACAGTTAGCAACATCTGAAATAGTGGTGTGTTCTTCGACACATAACTGCTGAATTTTAAGCACGACATCAGGAATAGGGGGTAATGAAATCTTACCCGTTGAGATGGACTGTTCTACCAGCTGAGCAAACTCGGATTCCAGTGCGTTTATAAGCTTATCTTTATTATTTGGCAGCCAAAAAAATGATAAATGTTCCATTGTGACGCTGTACTTGAGATCTTTCGTACAGTGTACCCTTACAGCGTATTCTTTATCAATTAAATGCGTATCAAGTGCTCGTAATTGCCAGCGAGATCATAATGATGGCGTGTTTTGGGCATGCCGTGCGTCAAAAAAATATCACCACATGAATAATAAGTGTGAAACTAATCACGTATGCTGGATATATACTTTTTTATATGTGACCTATGTCCTAACTTATTTTTCAACGTTAAGTATGATTAAGCAAGTTGGTGAGCACAACTCACAAAAATATCGCCAACAAATCGACATTTATAATTCGCTATAAGCTGCTGTTTATCTGGTGACATCGCTAATCGGGGTAATTTATTCAGATTAAAGAGGTCAATGGACATGACAGACCAAGCTTTTTTTAAATATGTACGCAACTTTAGTGAGTATCAAAAACGTTCTATGTTCGGTGGTATCGGTTTATTCACCGATGATGCTATGTTTGCGCTTGTCAGCAATGATTGCTGCTACTTACGTGGTGGTAATGGATTGGACGAAGTGTTTACTCAACTGAATTGCGAAAAATATAAGCACGTCAAAAAACAGACGACGGCAACCGTAAATTATTATGACGTAACAGATTTGTTTGAATCCGGATATGCAGGACTCGATGAACTGGTACAAAAATCAATTGAATACTCAATTAAGGAACGAAAATATCAAAAGTCTTCTGCCAGTAGACGTTTGAGAGATCTGCCAAATATGCAGTTAACTCTTGAGCGAATGGTCAAGAAAGCAGGTGTTGATGACGTAGAAACCTTTTTAGAACTTGGACCTGTAAAAGTCTTCAACAAAGTTAAAGTGGCTTATGGCAATGACGTTGATGTTAAGTTGCTTTGGAAATTCGCTGGTGCAACTGACGGTGTTCATTGGAAACTGATTCAAGAGCCGCGTAAAAAGCAGTTATTGGCGCTGTGTGAGTAAGCAAGCTAAACGCACGATGATTGACTCGTTTTGATGGAGTTAGCGGGTCGTAAAGGCAAGTGTTGAAAGCGGAAAAAGGACATTGAAGTTTTTGACCACTTCATTGAGTTAGTCATTAGATTAGACAAAAAAACCGAGGCATGGGCCTCGGTTTTTGTTTTTTAATTTGCTCTTTTCTTAAAGCACAAATCTTAAAACTTAAAACGCGTGGTGAACATTACCTGATCACCATAAAAGTCGTTGATACGCGCTTCAGCACCTAGAGAGAAAAGCTCAGTTGAGTGGAAACGAGCGTATGCTGCACCGGTCCAGTCGTCATCGTTATCAATAGATACGTAGCCGACTTTGCCGCCTACTTCTAATTGAGGACCTAACCATTGACGAACACCTAAGTTCAGTTCCATACCTACGTCAGTGCTGCTATCGCTTGAAGGTTGTACAACGCGCATTAGCATTTCACCTGTAAGGTCAGCCCAGTTGTTTAGTGGCGAATGAAAGCCAAAACCAGCGGCTGAGTCAAAATCACTTTCAAACTCAGAGTCGATACGAGCAATAACATGTGCGTTAGGGTGAATTGATTTGCTGAATCCAGCACCAAATGTCACAGGACTTGCGCCAATACGTGCTTCGAAATAGTCGTAGCTAAAGTTGCTCATAGTTGCTGGCGCATTGCGGTCGTTTGCGGCTAGGGCATGGCTTGATGCCACTAGTAAGGCAGCGGCTAATAGTGTTTTACGCATAACTAACGATAAACCTTGTTCATTATTTCCATGGATTCAAGCAACCACTTGAACCGTAATCTGATTTGTCCGACATCATAATAAAAAGGAAGGTCCACGACCAACAAAAATGTGTCGATGTTTTGTCAATTAACTTAATAGTTAGTTGGTTTAAGCAAAAACTACGCCATATACATAACGTCTAAGAGCATCAATCGGATAAATAGTGATGCTTTTCCATACTCGCGCTATTGCGCGAAATAACGTGGATCAGCTGGCTTTGGTGACATTCAAGCTAGAGCCACGCATATTACTCGCCGAAGCTTGCTCTGCGTTCAGCCATGGCATTGAGGATCGCCTCAGAATCAAGGACTTGAGTCCAAGATAATAAGTTATCATCGTTTGCAATCATAAAAGCAGTAAGCTGAGACACGATTGCTTTTCTCAACTCTTCACCTCTCCATGGTTTGGCTATGTAATAGTCCAGACTTGCGTTATTGACGGCCTCAACGGTGTCTTCTAAGCCGGCTTGTCCTGTAAGTAAGACTTTGCGGGCCGCTTTTGTGTCACCATTTTGACTGAGTTCGATTAAGAAGCTAATCCCAGTTTGCTCCGGCATAATGTGGTCGCATAAAATGAGCGCAAGCTGAACTTCCTCTTCCGCCATCTCCTCGATCACTTGCCTTGCTTCAGTGACTGATTCCGCTCCCTCGACAATAAAATGTTCCTCAAAGGGAGCGAGATCCTGGAGCACGCTATCCAAGACTTCTCGTTCGTCATCGACACATAAAATTAAATACTTGGTCATATTTCATCTCCTTTTTCGATGACTGGTAACCAGACTGTCATTCGTGTGAACTTGTCGAGCTCTGATTCGACGTCAATCCATCCCTTATGTGCGGTCACGATTTGCTGGCAGATGGACAGCCCAATGCCTAAACCAAAGTTGCCTTCTTTTTTCGTCGTGAAGTTGAGCTCGAAAATGGCATCTCTTTGCGATTCAGGAATGCCACACCCATTATCTTCAAACGAGATAACGGCGTAATGTGTATGATCTTTTTCTGCAAGACGTGTTTGTATTTTTAAAACGCCTTTTTCCGGAAATGCATCAATGGCGTTAGAGACCAAATTCGTCCATACCTGTTGGAGTGCGATTGGTTGACAAAGGATAGGAGGTAAATCCGCATAATCAGTGGAAACCTGATGCATTTTTAGTTTGTTTTCGAAGATCACCAAGGTATCTTCAATACCTTCATGAATATCAGCATAGTGCTGGGTCTCATCATCTGAGCGTGCGTAACCTTTAAGGCTTTTCACCATATCTGCAATTCGCGCAGCACAGACGTTAATCGAGCGAAGAGTGGAACCTGCTTTGTGGTATTGCTCAAGAGTATCGAGAACATGAGAAGACACTTGCTGTTTTTTCGTTAGTTGAGTGAGTAACTCGTGATCTGACTCTAGCCCAAGGTTCACCACTTTCTTAGCCAGTGTTCGGTCTGGAAGGGCATGATTAAGTGCTTTAACGCGTGATCTGAGCTCTGCGGTTGAAGCGGGTTTTGCGGTTTGAGCTTTGCTCAGCAACTCAATGCCTTTGATTTGTATATCGGAACTGGGTACTTCGTTAAGTAATCGTGCAAGCGTATGCGTTAAATTTTCTACGCCCCTCAATATCGCTGCTATCGGATTATTTAGTTCATGCGCCACGCCCGCAACCAACTGGCCGAGCATCGCCATTTTTTCTCTTTCAATGAGTTGCTGGTGGGCAGACTCCAGCGATTCGAGCGTTTTTTGAAGTTGCAGCTTGGTGTTGATGCTTCTTTGTAACCGGCGGTTGAAGTGGCGTAAGAGCAAGTTTGTAAAAAGAGGCAGCAAGTTTGAGTCGCTTTGCATCACTTTATTGAATACGTTGCGATCGAGTTTGATGACCTCTGTCTTTGTCAGCGTTAGGGCTGTCGAGAAAGAACATTCCCCAGTAACAAACGACATGCCTCCGACAATATTACCTTTGTTATGGCGTACAACCTCTCGCTGCATGCCTTGTTCATCGCGCTTGTACAGAGCCACTTCACCATCGGTGATAAACCACAAGAAGCTATTTGGCTCGCCTTCTACGGTTAATAAGTGTTCAGTTGAATAGGTGCGGCAGGCTCTTGTTTCGTCATTGTCTTTAAAAAACTGTTGGAGAGCGGAGATCACTTGCTCGGCTAACTCAGCATCAGACATCGAGTGGTAGTCGTGTAAAAAGCCCGCTTGATAATGGCTCATCTGATTATTGATGTGCGCTCGCAACAAGCTGTGATGATCCAATATCTGACTGTAACTTAGCAGGTCTTCTTTACCGTTTCGCAATATAAATTGGGTCAGCTCTTTTTGCACTGTGTTAAATAAGACGTGATCTGGCAAAGGTTTAGTGAGGCAGTGGTCGAGCCTGCCCTCATTAACGGCAGTGAGAATTGCCTCTATATCAGACGAGCAGCTAATAAGAATTTTTCTTGCTTGCTCGGTATGCGGCATCCGGTCTAAACCAATAAGAAAATCCACGCCATTAAAATGAGCGTGATGGCTCGCTATGACTAAAGCAACAGTCTGTTCTCTTTCTTCTAGATACTCTAAAGCGCTTTGAGCCTCTTCTATCGACTCGACAGAAAAGATATCAAATTTACTTGAGAAGGCAGACAGCTCCAATCGAAACTGTTCAGCACTGATTGGGTTGTTGTCGAGACATAACACAGCATAACGATTCACAGATGTTTTAGCTCCGGTTAAAACTTCGCCACGCAAACTTTAACAATAAAAGGACATGATGAGTGGGAGCCAAGTATGATTCCTGATTAATGGACTAGAATAAGCATCAATAGTCTGATTTGTCTCAATGTTTTCTCCGCAGGTGGTTTGGGGTAGACTGACCGAAAATACCTAATAAGTGACGTTATGCAAAATCTTAAAAAAATCGGCGCCATTGGTGGTGCTATCTCATTAGCGCTGTGTTGGCCATTGGCTGTCGGACAAATTGGTCAGTCCATCATTGAAGATGGTATTACCAATATGAATGATGAAATGATTAAAGGCGAAGTGGTCGAGTATCAACGTGGCTATTTGTCTTCAGTCGTGCTGACTCGTTATTCAGTTGTTGATCCTGAGCTTAAAACGCAGCTAGAGCGTGATGGTATGCCAACGACGTTTGACGTAACCAGTGATGTAAGCCACGGTCTAACAAGCCTAACAGCAGATTCAAAATTGGTGGACAATGACTTTTTGCCTCTCACGATGCATAGTCAGACTCAACTAAATGGCAATACGGCATTCACCCTTGACCTAGACAGTTGGCATTATCGTAACGAAGCGCAAGGTGTTTCTGTTTCTACAAGCCCTGCAAAAGTGACAGGGGATGTGACGGTATTGGGTGATCTCAATTACCAAGTTTCTGTTCCTTCTGTTCAAGTGGATTTTGAAAACGGTGAAGAGCTTCATCTGAATGCATTGACAGGTCAGGGTAAAGGTAAGCAAGCAAAAGGCTATTGGCTGGGTGAGCAATCTTTTTCTCTAGAGAAGCTGGATGTGGTTGATTCGAACTTAACGCCTGTCTTTTTGATTGAGAATGCGAGTTACCGCGGCAACACTACGATGAATGAGTCTGGTGATAAGCTGAACAGTCAGCTGAACCTAGATGCTAAGAAACTGCGTTTAACTGATGGTACGGATGTCGATAACTTTAAGTTGGATTTCTCAATTGCAGATGTGGATAGCCAGTCATTTGACCAAATTATGTCTATCTATCAAAGCTCTCCAATGTTAGACGAGCAGGAAATTGCGAGCTTATTGCCGCATGTTGACACGCTGTTTAGCAAAGGTTTTGATTTATCCGTGAATGAGCTTTCACTTGCGTTTGGTGACGGTAAGTTCCATAACGAGTGGCAATTATCCATTCCTGAAGGTACTGACCACATTACTCAAGACCCAATGAAGTTGATGACGGCGACTACTGGTGAGCTCAGTACTTACTTCTCTGACGAATTAGTGACGCACTACCCATTTATTCAAGAAGGAATCGATGAGCTGCTCATCATGGAGTTGATCGAGAAAGTCGAGGGCGGTTATCAACTCAAAGCAGAAATCGGTGACGGTAAATTGAAGTTCGAAAATGGACATGAGTTCCCATTAGTGGCGCTACTTATGCCCGCCTTGATGCAACAACAGTAGCCAAGTATTGTTGCGGAATTAATCCAATTTAACGCTTAGTCTTTAAAAAGAGGTCGTAAGACCTCTTTTCTTGTTTTTATCGCTGCGAAAACGTGATATTAATTTCGTAATATTTACATAGCAGGAGCAATGAGCATCATGGAACAAAATACGGACAACGTATTTAACTTCAGTGCAGGGCCAGCAGGTCTGCCTAAAGCAGTTATGCAGCAAGCACAACAGGAACTAATCGATTGGCAAGGCCTTGGTACTTCGGTCATGGAAATCAGCCATCGAAGCAAAGAGTTCATCAAAGTTGCAGAAGAAGCCGAGCAGGATTTACGTGATCTTCTGAATATTCCGGACAACTATAAAGTGCTGTTCTGCCAAGGTGGTGCTCGTGCTCAGTTTGCTGCTGTTCCTCTAAACTTACTTGGTGATGCCGAGACGGCAACTTACATCGACGGCGGTTATTGGGCTGAAAGTGCGGTAGCTGAAGCGAAGAAATACTGCGAGCCAGACGTATTTGATGCAAAAACAGAAATCGACGGAAAAGTAGCCGTTCTACCTGCAAGTGAATGGAAAATTGCTCCAGAAGCGGCTTACGTGCATTTCTGTCCAAATGAAACCATTGACGGTATCGAGATTAACGATCTTCCAGTCACCGACAAACCAATCGTTGCTGACATGTCTTCGACGATTCTTTCTCGTGAGATTGATGTATCGAAATACGGTGTGATTTATGCGGGCGCTCAGAAAAACATTGGTCCTTCAGGCATTGCTATCGCTATCGTGCGCGACGACTTGTTAGGTATGGCGAAGCAGGTACTGCCAAGTATCTTGGATTATACTGTTCTGGCTGAGAAAGAATCAATGTTCAACACGCCACCAACCTTTGCATGGTACCTGTCTGGTCTTGTTTTCAAATGGTTGAAGGCGCAGGGTGGGGTAAAAGCGATCGAGCAAGTGAACCGCGCTAAAGCCGCACTACTGTATGATTACATCGATCAGTCTGATTTCTACCGTAATGGCGTGCACTCAGCAAACCGTTCTTTGATGAATGTGCCATTCCAACTTGCGAAACCTGAACTGGATGCGACGTTCCTTGAACTAGCCGATGCCAAAGGGCTGAAATCACTAAAAGGACACCGAGCCGTTGGTGGTATGCGAGCTTCCATTTATAACGCCATGCCGCTAGAAGGTGTACAAGCGTTAGTCGATTTTATGCAAGAGTTTGAGAAAAACTACGCGTAAGCTAAAACTGATAGTTGTTCTCCAAAGCGTCGCTATTGCGGCGCTTTTGTTTATCTCAACTCACATCATTCCAGGAAGGTAAAATGACCAAGGCAAATATTGAAGCGCTGACTAAGCAGTTCCCACTCTTGGCAGCACTTATTGATCTTGAAGAGGTTTGTTGGTTCAACCCCCATATCAGTTCCTTGGAGGAAGGCTTACCTCATGTCGGGTTAGATGAAAAAGATATTCAAGCGGCGAGTGAACGGCTAACAAGATTTGCGCCTTATTTGATGAAGGCGTTTCCCGAAACGGAAACGTCGCGTGGCATTATTGAGTCCCCAGTGGTGGATATTCCCAATATGAAAGTGCGTTTGGAGCAGCAATACGACACACCAATATTGGGCCATTTAATGCTCAAAAAAGACAGTCATTTGCCAATTTCTGGTTCGATCAAAGCGAGAGGTGGTATTTATGAAGTGCTCACTCATGCAGAAAAGTTGGCGTTTGAAGCCGGCTTGCTCTGTGAAAACGATGATTACAGAAAATTGTTCAGCAATGAGTTTCGGCAGTTTTTTAAGCAGTACAGTATTGCGGTTGGCTCAACCGGCAATCTTGGTATGTCCATCGGCATCATGAGTGCGAAGCTGGGTTTTTCAGTTTCAGTCCACATGTCTGCGGATGCGCGGGAATGGAAGAAAAATAAGCTCCGGTCGCATGGTGTTAATGTCGTAGAGCACCAAGAAGATTATGGTATTGCTGTCGAGCAAGGTCGTAAAGAGGCAGAAAAAGATCCCAACTGTTTCTTTATCGATGATGAAAACTCACGGACGCTGTTTCTAGGTTACTCTGTTGCGGGTGAGCGTCTTAAGCAGCAATTTGATGACTTGGGAATCGTGGTTGATGAGCATCATCCATTGTTTGTTTATCTTCCTTGTGGTGTTGGCGGCGGGCCTGGTGGCGTGGCATTTGGCTTGAAGGTAGCATTTGGCGAGCATGTCCACTGTATTTTCGCAGAGCCAACGCACTCACCGTGCATGCTGTTGGGCGTACATACAGGCTTGCATGACGATATTTCGGTGCAAGATCTGGGTATCGATAACATCACCGCCGCTGATGGTTTGGCAGTCGGGCGTGCCTCGGGATTTGTCGGAAGAGCGATGGAAAGGCTACTTGATGGTTTTTACACCATTGATGACGCTCGTATGTATCACCACTTGGGTGAGTTAAGTGAACTGGAAGGTATTAATCTAGAGCCTTCTGCATTAGCCGGTATGATTGGGGCAGTGCACGTCTCGAATAACCATGCTTATCAGTCTCGAATGAAATTTGACGAAGAAAAACTCAAAAACGCAACACATCTTGTTTGGGCAACAGGTGGGGGCATGGTTCCGGAAGATGAAATGGCGGCTTATCTCAAAAAATCTGGTCGGTAAATCAGCACTGTATACGTGCTTAATTAGGTAACTAATAATACAGGAATAACAAAAGGGCTCATCGTTTGATGAGCCCTTCTCGTCACTGAAAATCGAATTATAGAGATTGTAATAGCTGGTAGTAACGACCTTTTTGAGCGAGTAGCGTTGGATGGTCGCCTTGTTCGATGATCTCACCTTGTTCCATCAAACAGATGCTATCCATACTTTCTAACTCTATCAGTCGGTGTGTAATGAATACTACTGTCTTATTAGCAAAGTGTTCATTGAAAAGCGCCATCACTTTTTGTTCCGTACGCTTATCGAGGCCTTCAGTCGGCTCATCTAAGAGTAGGATTGGGGCATCACGTAGCAATGCTCGAGCAATACCGATTCGGCGTTTCTCACCACCAGATAACTGACGACCGCCGTCGCCTAACCAAGCGTCTAAACCCGGCTCTTCAAGAAGTCCGCCAAGCTCGACTTTTTGTAAAATAGTAGACAGTTGCTCATCACTTGCGTCCGGAGCGGCCATGAGTAAGTTGTCACGTAGTGTCCCGTTTAGTACATCTACGCGTTGACTGACCACTGTCATTGCTGCTCGCAGGTCCGACTCGCTCCAATCTTGCAGTTTTGTACCACCGATTCGAACTTCACCTTGGTTTACATCCCAGTAGCGACAAAGAAGCTGAATCAGTGTTGATTTACCTGAACCTGTTTGACCTACAATTGCAGTTTTAGTGCCCAACGGTAGTGAGAGTGACAAGTCTTTCAGCACCTTTTGCTGACCGTCAGGGTAAGTAAAATCTATGTTGTCGAATTCAATGTCTAACGTTGTGTCTTTATGTTTCGACTGCTCAGGGAAGACAACGTCAGGTTCAGCCAAAATTACTTCATTTAAACGACGAGCAGAGGTCAACGTTTGACCGAGATACTGGAATGCGCCCGCGATAGGCATCAGAATCTCAAAGCTCGCCATGGTTGCAAACGCAAACAGCGCAATCCAAGGATCAGGAGCACGACCACCTACGCCGTCTGCAGCAAACCAAAGCATCACAACCAGTGTAAGGCCGTTCACCAGCATAAGCAGGCCTGAAGCCATGCCCGTTAAATTCGCGTTCACAAATTGGTTAGACAGCAACTGCTTCTGCTTCTCTAGAATGAGATTACGATAACGTTCTTCTGCTCCAAAGATACTCAGTTCACTGTAGCCTTGAAGCCAGTCCAGTGTCGCCACTCGAAATTGCGCTTTATGATGAGTGAGATTCTCGCCATTATTTTTACCCAGTTTATAGAACAGCACTGGCCATACAAACAACATGACGGTAAGAATCGAGCCAAGCAGTAGGGCGAGATGCCAATCAAAGAAAGCCAGGATAGCCGTTAAACACAATATGCCAAAAATACCAATCACGACAGGGCTGATAAGTCGAAGGTAAACGTGATCCATCGCGTCTACGTCCGCTACTAGGCGGTTGAGCAGATCGGCATCACGCATCGTAGAAACACGACCCGGAATCAGTGGTGCAAGTTTCTTAAAGAAGAAGATACGTAGATCGGTAAGCAGCTTGAACGTTGCATTGTGGCTAACGACACGTTCTCCCCATCGACCTGCGGTTCGAGCCATTGCAGCGCCGCGTACCCCGGCACCTGGTAACATGTAGTTGAAGGTCTCACGAGCAACCGTCAAGCCTGCCACCGCTGCGGCTGAAATAAACCAACCTGATAGCGTTAATAAGCCAATAGACGCCGCTAAGGTCAGAAATGCCAGTAGCATACCTAGCGAAAGACCAAACCAGTGTTTTTTATAGAGTTTTAGATAAGGGAGTAAATCACGCATCTAAGTTCCCCTTGTCTGTTTCACGTTGTGCGAGGTTCGCTTCCAACATGTCTTTAAATAAGCCATCTTCTGTCGACAGTGTGGCGTAATCACCACGTTGAACAATCTGGCCGTCCTGCATAACAAGAATTTGCGATACGTTTTGTAAAGGCGCAAGTTGGTGAGTAATCATCAAATTCGTTGTGGCATGCGCATACTTGTTAATGCCTTCCATCACGAGTTTTTCACTGCGAGCATCTAAGCTTGCGGTTGGTTCATCTAATAACCAAAAACGACCATTTTGTAGCATGGCGCGAGCCAGTGCTAAACGCTGCGCTTGGCCGACAGATAAACCACCAGAACGATCAGATATCGGATAATCCAACCCATGCATTTCAACAAATTCAGCAGCGTGAGAGTCATTCAACACAGAATGTACGTCTGCATCCTGAATATTGTGCTTACCTAGTGTGATGTTATCTCGAATGCTACCGTGTAATAGCATCGGGTTTTGACCAATCCAGCTTACTGCCTCTCGCCATGTGGCTAGATCCAGTTGCGACAATTCGCAGCCATTAATTTTTAAGCTACCTTGATAAGGCATGAAACCGAGGATTGTGTTTACCAAACTTGTTTTACCTGCGCCACTTGGTCCAACTAAAGCCGTACTTTTGTTGGCTTCAAGAGAGAAGGATAGGGGACCTGCGAGCTGCTTACCTTCCGGACTAAAAATGGTTAACTGGTCCGCTTCAATATGGATAGGGCTGTTTTTATCTAACGCTTGGGTACCATCTTTGATTTGATCGACTTCCAAATCCAGAAACTCGACAATGCTTTCTGCTGCGCCAACCGCTTGCTGTTTTGCATGATAGAACGTGCCCAAATCGCGTAATGGCTGATAAAACTCTGGAGCAAGAATCAGAATGAACAAACCAGCAAAGAGCGTAACACCTGTGCCGTAGTAGCCGAAGTCCAGCTCCCCGATATAACTAAAGCCAAAGTAGACAGCGGTAATTGCGATAGAAATGGAAGTGAAAAACTCTAACACCGCAGAAGACAGAAACGCGATTTTCAGAACGTCCATGGTACGAGTACGAAAGACTTCTGAAGCACCCTTTAGCGTCTCAGTTTCAGATTTTGTTCTATCGAATAAGCGAATGGTTGTCATTGCTTGCAAGCGGTCATAAAAGTGACCCGACAAACGCTGCATCGCTTTAAAGTTTTTACGGTTTGCTTCTGCGGCTTTCATCCCAACCAGTGCCATGAAAATAGGCACCAGTGGTGCAGTGACCAGGAAGATCAAGCCTGTTGCCCAGTTTACTGGGAATACGACAACCAAAATGATGAAAGGCACTAGTACCGATAATGACATTTGAGGCAAGTAGCGTGAGAAGAAATCTTGCATATCTTCTACCTGCTCTAAGATGAGCGTTGCCCAACTGCCAGCAGGTTTGCCTTTGATGTAAGCTGGCCCAAGTTTATGAACTTTATCTAAAATGAGTTGGCGAATATAAACTCGAATTTGCTCCCCGCAACGGTAACCGGCAAGCTCTCGACCCCAGGTACAAGCAGCTCGACCGATAACCGTGCCACCGAGCCCAACAAAATGCCAAATGAGGTCGGCTTTGTCGACTTGGTCAATGATTAACTGGTGCAGAATGGAGGCGAGCAGGGCTGCTTGAGCCAATAAAAACACGCTTGAAAGTACGCCTAGGCCTATCGCAATCATAAGCCAGCGCTTGGCTAACTTACTTTGTTGCTTCAGCCACTTATTCAAGCTGCTTTGCTTTTTCTTATCCATCGTGAAGGCTTAATGATAATTGTTTTAATGAGGCGGTAGTATACAAAAGAAAACCCAGCGGGAATACCGCTGGGCTTTAAGGATATGACACAAATGTGAAAAGTTATTTGTCACCAAGTGAGTCTAAGAAACGCTCAGCATCTAATGCCGCCATACAACCTGTACCTGCTGATGTGATAGCTTGACGGTAGTTATGGTCCATAACGTCGCCTGCTGCAAATACACCTTCAATGCTAGTTTGTGTCGCGTTGCCTTCTAGGCCAGACTTAACGATGATGTAGCCATCTTTCATGTCTACTTGGCCTTCAAAGATTTGTGTGTTTGGCTGGTGGCCGATCGCAATAAACGCGCCCATCACTTCAAGGTCTTCAGTCGCACCTGTGTTGACGTCTTTAATACGAACGCCAGTTACGCCCATATCGTCGCCAAGTACTTCATCGAGAGTTCGATCGGTATGAAGAACGATATTACCGCTTTCAACTTTATCCATCAGACGTTTCACAAGGATCTTCTCTGCACGGAATGAATCGCGGCGGTGGATCAGGTGAACTTCTGACGCAATGTTAGATAGGTAAAGTGCTTCCTCAACAGCAGTGTTACCACCGCCCACAACTGCAACTTTCTGATTACGGTAGAAGAAACCGTCACAGGTTGCACAAGCAGAAACGCCGCGACCTTTAAATGCTTCTTCAGACTCAAGGCCAAGGTATTTTGCTGATGCACCGGTAGAAATAATCAATGCGTCACATGTGTACTCGCCAGAATCACCTTTTAAACGAAATGGGCGTTGTGATAGTTCTACTTCGTTGATGTGATCAAACACGATCTCAGTTTCGAAACGCTCGGCGTGCTCTTTCATGCGATCCATCAATGCAGGACCTGTCAGACCTTCAGCGTCGCCGGGCCAGTTTTCAACTTCAGTAGTGGTGGTTAGCTGACCACCTTGTTGCATTCCCGTCACAAGCACAGGGTTTAGGTTGGCACGCGCTGCGTAGACGGCAGCTGTGTATCCTGCTGGACCAGAACCAAGAATTAATAGTTTACAATGTTTTACGTCGCTCATTATGGCTCCAAAAAGGGCTGAACATTTCCCTCGATTGTATGGAAATTCTTAGTGCTTTAAAAGCATAAACAACGATTGTGATCGAATAATTGGTTATAGATTAGAACCCACTAAAGATTGATAAAGAACGTTGACTTCTAGCATAAAATTCTATTCGTAGTAGAGAAGTCTAGTTTCAAATATCGCCAAAGCGCAAAACTGAAACATGGCTCTGTATTTTTGCTTTGGATTGGTTTGTTATGTTGTTTTTGTTATTTTGTTGAAGCTATCAACGTTAAAAGCTGGCAATTACAGAATATTTGCGTAACCTAGTGTGTAAATTAAATGTTAATTAATGTGCCTCATTAAAGGAGACAATGATGTTACATTCACGTGAGAATACTCTGCATTTAACACAGCTCAGCATGGCAGCAATTGAGCAGCTTTCCCCATCGTTTGAAGAACTACCTCGTACCGAGCATGCAGATGGTCAGTATCGACTAAGACGTTATTCTGTGGTTGGTTTTGATAACGGCAAAGTCATTGACTTAAACAAAAACAGCTTTGTTCAATCGTCTGATATCAACCGATTCCAAGGTGATGTTGTAAGACAATTTGAGCCGATTGAGAAGGATATTCTCACCAGTGATGGTTTCCGAGAAATGTGCGAATTGTTTGTCAATGCGAATCATTTGCCTAACGGCCAGGAAATAGAAATTCACCAAATCCGAATCACAGCGCTAGAAGAAGAAACTCAAGTGGCACCTGAAGGTGTGCACCAAGACGGTTTTGATCACATTGCAATGGTTGGCGTAGGACGTCATAACATCATTGGTGGTGACATCATGCTGTACAGCAGTCATAACCAAGCCCCATTTTTCCGTAAGGTGTTAGAAATGGGTGAGGTTGCAATATTGGCAGACAGTAAACTGTGGCACAACGCGTGCCCAATCCGTTCTGTCATTGATGATGAAGCGGGTCATATGGATGTGTTTGTACTCACGGCAACGGATAAGCGCAATGAACTTCAATCTTAATCTGATCAGAGAGCAGTTTCCGGCGCTCGCTCAATACCATAACGACAAACCTGTGACGTTTTTTGATGGTCCAGGCGGGTCACAGGTACCTCAATCAGTGCTAGACAGCATGGTGGGATATTTAGGTTGTTTCAACGCCAACTTAGGCGGGCATTATTTTTCTAGCCAAAAGACGGTTGACGTGATGCAAAATGCACGCGAGTCAGCGCAAGCTCTGCTAAACGCGCCGTCGTCTGGCAATATCGTCTTCGGCGCGAACATGACATCGTTAACCTTTCAGCTCAGCCGTGCGATTAGCCGAGATTGGCAAGAGGGAGATGAGATCATTGTTTCTGCTTTGGACCACTATTCGAATGTGTCTAGCTGGCAGCAAGCGGCAGAAGATAAAGGCGTTACGGTTCATCAGGTTCGTATCAACGAAGATGATTGTACGTTGGACTTGGAGCATTTAAGCAGTCTTCTTTCTGATAAAACGTGCCTTGTAGCGGTGACCTATGCATCGAATACGACTGGTTCTATCGTGGATGTGCAGCGAGTAGTAAGCATGGCGCACAACGTCGGGGCACAAGTTTATGTGGATGCCGTTCATTACGCGCCGCATCACTTGGTTGATGTTCAAGCGTTGGGTTGTGACTTTTTAGCGTGCTCTGCTTACAAGTTTTTCGGCCCGCACGTTGGTATTGCTTACATTGCCGATCAGTGGCTGCACAGTATTCGTCCGTACAAAGTCGAGCCTGCTACCAATATTGGCCCAGGCCGATTTGAAACGGGTACGCAAAGTTTTGAAGGTCTTGCTGGTGTCGTTGCTGCGGTTGAGTATCTGGCTCAATTTGGTGAAGCCGATTTACCTCTTCGTCAACGATTGGAACAAAGTTACCAATTGTATGAACAACATGAGCAACGCTTGAGCGAGCGTTTCTTACAGCGTCTGAGTGCACTAGATGGTGTCAATCTATTTGGCATTGCGAAAGAAGATAGCCAGCTCCGCACACCAACTTTTGCGCTAACATTCGACCGATATTCTCCAGAATTCATCGCGAAAACGCTGGGTGAACACAACATCTGTGTTTGGAACGGCCACTTTTATGCGCTGGGCTTAGTTCGTCAACTTGGTCTAGAAGAGTCGGGTGGTGTGGTACGAATTGGTTGCATGCATTACAACACAATAGAAGAAGTCGATATGTTGTTCGATGTACTAGAAAACATCCTTGATGCGTAACTGATCATATCTTCCTGATAGAAAAACAAAAGCTCGAGTCAAACTCGAGCTTTTTCGTTTTTATTTCAACAAACCAGCTATATATGCGTGTATGCAATTAGGCGCTTACCTCCACTTCATAGGAAGTGAATTTTCTTACGTTGATAACGCCAGTGTCAAAAATGAGGTATTGACCTTTGATGCCTTGCAAAGTGCCAGTAACAACGGGGTTTTTATCGAAATTATGCGAGGTGATCTTAGTTGGGTGCTGTTGTACCGGATAGCTAAGGTCGGTAATGCTTTCGCTTAATACTTCAATTGCATCTTCACCGAATTGCTGTTTTATCTCAGCAATCTTGTCTTCGACCAACGGCAATAGCTCAGCAAAACGATCTTGCAGTGCCATTGGTTCACCATCGCCTTTCAGCAGTGTGCGCCAATTGGTTTTATCTGCGATGTGTTTCGCCAGTTCAACTTCAATTAATCCGGAGATATGTCGAGTTTTTACCTTAAAAATTGGCAAACCCTGAGTCGCACCTTGATCAATCCAACGAGTTGGGATTTGCGTATGACGAGTGATACCAACTTTTAAGCTGGATGTATTGGATAGGTAGACAAAGTGATCCACCATGCAGTTCTCTTCGCCCCATTGTGGCTCGCGACAAGTCCCTTGGTCGTAGTGGCAAGTCTCTGGCTTCATGATGCACATATCGCAGCTTGCTAGCTTTTTCATACAGACAAAACAATGGCCTTGCGAATAACTCTTTTTCGTTTTCTTACCACATGAGCAACAAAAAATATTGCCCGTGTGAGTCAGTGTGAGCGTTTTACCCAGAAACGGCGATAGATCAATTTCTTCCTCACCAACAGGTAGACGGTAACTGACAGCACCGTCCAGAGATGCACGCATTTTATTTAGCGTACCAGTTGCAATTAATGACATGACATTACTCATTATTGTGTTTTTGCACAGTATATCCGAAGTGGTGATGAGATGCAGGGTTGACAGGCACATTAAAGCGAAATGTATCGCTCTGAAATGTTATGCACTGGCCTTCATGGGTTAGGAAATACGGCTGTGAAATGCTTCGCAAATAACAAGTGAACCGCATTTTTGAGAGATTTAAAAACGTGATAACGGTTCAAAACACGTTACCATGTATCGAAAGTAAGAACGAAAGCTAAAAGTAATTTTGTTTCTTGATAAATGACTTTGTTTGAAGTTCGAAAAATCATTGAGTACATTGTGTTGTATATAAGCTGAGCAGGTCACTCGCCCATGAAGTGGATCCATAAATTTATCTTTGCCCTCTCTATTTGCACTATTAGTTTGGTTGCGCTTTATAGTGTTCTTGGCGATACACGAAAGCTGACCATTACACCAGAACATTTCAATATCTATGCGACTAAAGACGCCAGCGAAGGTGGCTTGAGTGAGGCTGATATTTTTTACGATAAGCAAAGCCTAGTTCTCAGCTGTGACTTAAAGCAAAGCTCGTATGCTTGGCCTTATTGCGGAATCTCTGTTTATACCGATTCCACAACGCCAACACAGGGGATTGACCTTTCGAATTACCATACGATTCGATTGAAAGTGAGATATGAAGAGGCGGGGGTGGGGCCCAATCCGAGCCATGATTTGCGTTTATATCTGCGCAACTATAACCCTGAGTATTCCAAACCAGACGACGAGTACACGATTAAATACAATGGCATGCAGTTTTCTCCGTCCGGTTCAAACGACATCATCGAAATTCCGATTAAAAATTTACAGGTGATGACGTGGTGGTTAGTAGACAACAAAGTCGCGATTGAACACTCTGCACCTGAATTTTCAAACATCACACGTATTGATATAGCGACCGGATCTGGTGCGGCACTTGGCGAGCACAAAATTGTGATTGATAAAATTGAGTTTGAAGGCGCTTACCTTGCACAAGAAACGTTACTGTATGCGCTCTTACTCTCTTGGATGGCGCTTGGACTGGCATTTTCGCTGCACGAATTACGAAAAAATCGAGTCGCTTATGAAAAAGCGAAAAAACGTCATCGTCATTTAGAGAAGGTGAATGGTACGTTGCGAGCTCAAAACTATGAGTTTGCAGAGTTGGCGCATCGCGATGCGTTGACGGGAGCGATGAACCGTCACGCAGTTCAGCACTGGCTTGAGCAGCAATCACGCCAAGTTCGCTGGGGGCATAGTACATTCAGTATCCTTTATATGGATTTGGATAAATTTAAGAAGGTGAATGACAAATTTGGGCACCAAATGGGGGATGACATATTGCGCGAATTTGTCATGGTGGTGGCAAGTTCCATCTACCCAGATGACCGACTTGTTCGTTGGGGGGGAGAAGAGTTTGTTGTATTTTGCCCTGACACCAATATTGAGCAAGCTGTGAAGAAGTCGGAAATGATTCGCAAAAATGTGGAGAGTCATTTGTGGGTACACGGTGAATCATTAACATGCAGTATTGGCGTCGCCCAAATGCAAAATGAACGTGTCTCAGAAACCATGGCGAGAGCAGACGAAGTGCTTTACCAAGCGAAGCGCAATGGTCGTAACCGGGTCGAGGTTCATTATGGTTTGCTTGCCTGCGAAAAGAAGCAAGCCTAACGATTCGTCACTCAAAGGAATAAAAAAAGGTGGCCAACTGGCCACCAAGAGGGAAACTGCTGAACACCACTTAGGGGGAAGTTTGGGGCATCGATGTGATTACCGTGAGCAGCAGTGTAGTGCTAATCGAACTTGCTATTTTTTACCAGAACAACCAAGCGAAAAGCGTTAGTGCAGCAATACAGGCAATGTTTAAGACGAAGCCAATTCGCATCATTTCTTTTTGCTTGATATGACCCGTACCGAACACAATCGCATTTGGAGGCGTCGCAACTGGTAACATAAATGCACAAGATGCAGCGACGGCAATTAATGCAGAGAGAATGACCGGAGACATGCCTAAGGCCTCTGCGATGGTTGCAAATACAGGGACCAGCAGTGCAGCACTAGCGGTGTTACTTGCAAACTCAGTCAAGAAGACAACAAAAGCAACCACTGCAAGAATCGTTAGAAGAATACCGGCTTGCTCAAGGAAGCCTGACAAGCTATGAGCCAAAAATACGCTTGTTCCGGTTGCTTTTAGGACGTTACTCAAACAGATGCCACCACCAAATAGGATTAACACACCCCAGTCGGTTGTTTTCTCAATATCTTTCCACTCTACAGCGCGAGAAGCCCCAAGCAGAAGGATCGCACCTATTGCGACAAGGGTATCGAACTTAGCGAAGCCACCCAGCATAGCGTTAATAGGCTTACTGAAAATCCAAAGCGTGACCGTCAGTAAGAAAATCGCCAGCGTAATCATTTTGCCGTTTGTCCACTCGACTGGTTGATGGTCAAGATCAAACTTGTGGCTAAGGTCAGGCTTAGTCATGGTGTACAACACGAGAATAGCGATTGGCATTAGTACTAATGAGATAGGCACACCGAGCTTCATCCACTCAGTAAAACTTAGGCCAACTTCAGCTGCTGCAATGGCGTTTGGTGGGCTACCAACCAGCGTTGCAATACCACCAATCGAAGCACTGTAAGCGATGCCGAGCAGAACAAACAAAAAGGTATTGTGATTTTTCTTCGCGTCTAGCTTTGTCATCACACCCAGTACAAGGGGCAGCATCATAGCGGCAGTGGCGGTGTTTGAAATCCACATTGACAGGCCAGCACTCACACCAAATAGCATGAATACAGCGACAGACATTTTGCCTCGTGCGAGTAACAGCACTTTATCAGCAATAGCTTGGTCTAACTTCTGTTTATGCAAAGCTGCAGCAAGTGCAAAACCACCTAAGAATAGAAAGATGATGGAGTTGGAGAAGTTGTTCAGTGCGGTCTGAGTGTTAAACACGCCTAAAAATACCGCAAGTAATGGTATGAGTAGCGCGGTTATGCTGACGTGAATCGCTTCGGTTAGCCAAAGAATAGCAACAAAAACTAAGATGCTCAGGCCGGTTACTACTTGTGGCTCAAAGGGTAGGGTATTAAACAAGATAATGAACAATACGATATTCGCGTTCAAAATCATGCTGTTGCGAGTGAAGAACCAGTTCTTCAATGTCACAGCGAGTGCGGTCATGGGTAGTGCTCCTTTTGCATTGCCTTTTGTCGGTTTTTTTATGGCAAAGTAACTGACTTGTAGTTATTTATTGATTAAATGTTACTTGGAATGCAAAAAAGAGTTTTGCCTGAATCGTAGAGCAAATTAGAAAATGTGATGTTGAGAATTGGAAATGGGTAGAAAACTACCCATTTGTTTTATAGAAATGTTATTAGCCTTGTGAGCTGCGTTGTTCCTCTATTCGACGGGAACTTGCAGAGGCTCATTAGATATTTTTTCAGGCTCTTTTACTGCAACGATAGGTTCTTGAGGACCAAGAAACTTGGGCTGCGTATTAATAATGTAGAGGTCTAAAAAGGCTTTCACACGGGCGAGCAACTCTCGAATACGCATTGATGTTTTTTGTTTGTTTGTCGTAGGTCCTGCTACCGCAAGACACTGCGCATCAATGTTGTAAGCATCGGCAATAAACAGCGCTCGCTCACAATGAAAGCGCTGAGTCACAATCAGAAAGCGCTCCGAAGCAAAAATCTTTTTCGCCCTCACAATCGAATCTAGAGTACGAAAGCCAGCATAATCAAGGTGAATCACTTCCTCAGGCACGCCGGCTTTAAGTAAGTCGCGTTTCATCGTCCACGGTTCGTTGTAGGAGCGATGGGCGTTATCGCCACTCAATAAAAACTGTTTTACTTTACCTTGGTTGTAAAGCTCAATCGCCGCATTAATACGATGAGTGTAGTAAGTGTTGAGGAACTTACCGATGTATTTACTGGTACCGAGAACCACAGCAACCTCATGTTGAGGTATTTGTTCGTATTCAGTGAAAATGCTTTCTTTGGCTTGTAAAACCACCCATCGGTCGATGGCAATAACAGAGACAAGCAGACTAAGTACAGAGATCGACAAAATCAAAGCAAGTCGCTTCCAGGAAAATTTCAGCTTCCACTTTGATCTTATGCGAGAAAACAACAAAACGTTTTATATCCTTAACTAAAAATGTAGTTCTCATCATATCTGATAGAAACAAAAAGAGAGAAGCCCATTTATGCCAAAATCTGGTTAGGATGATAAAAAAATAAAAGCCCCTACATGGTAGGGGCTAATTATTAAACGAAATGTCTCAAGCTTAAAACGCAGTGCGTTTGTAGCGACGGTAAACCGGCTGCCAGAACGATTGTTCAATCGCCACGTTCAATGCTTCATCAGTAATTTCTAATGCCACACCTTGTTCGATTGCCTTCTTACCAACAGCAAACGCGATCTTTTTCGATACCGAGTGGATCTCTTCCAACGGTGGAAGTAGCGCACCACGACCGTTGATTGCTAGAGGAGAGCATGTTGCGAGCGCACGGCTTGATTCCATTAACATTTCGTCGGTGACACGTTTTGCGTTTACAGCAAGTACACCAAGGCCAATGCCAGGGAAAATGTAGCTGTTGTTACATTGGGCAATAGGGTAAGTGCGACCTTCATGAACCACAGGCTCAAATGGGCTACCTGTTGCAACCAGTGCTTCACCATTTGTCCAACGAATGATGTCGTTCGGTGTCGCCTCTACGCGGCTTGTTGGGTTCGACAGTGGGAAGACAATCGGACGCTTACAGTGTTTATGCATTTCTTCGATGACTTCTTGGCTAAATAGGCCAGGAGCACCAGAAACACCAATCAGTACCGTTGGTTTAGCGTTACGCATAACATCGAGGAGTGAGAAGCCATTTCCTTCATTTTCCCACTCTTTCGTATTGGTATGTTTCTGCACCAAGCGTTGTTGGAAATCAAGAAGGTTAGGCATGCCTTCTTGTAACAGACCCCAACGGTCAACCATGTAAACTTGTGAGCGAGCTTGCTCGTCAGAAATCCCTTCCGATACCATTTGTGCGATGATCGCTTCTGCGATACCGCAACCAGCAGAGCCAGCGCCCAAGAAGGTGATACGCTGTTTAGACAGCTGAGTGCCTGCAGCTTTACAGGCGGCAAGTAGAGAGCCAACAGTAACGGCCGCCGTGCCTTGAATATCATCATTGAAGCAGCACACGCGATCTTTGTAACGCTCAAGAAGAGGCATCGCATTTTTCTGAGCAAAGTCTTCGAACTGGATCAAGGCATCAGGCCAACGGCGCTGTACTGCTTGGATAAACTCTTCTACAAATGCATCGTATTCTGCACCTGTAATACGAGGGTGACGCCAACCCATGTACATCGGGTCAGCTAAACGTTGTGGGTTATTGGTACCCACATCAAGCACGATTGGTAGCGTGTAAGCAGGGCTGATACCACCACACGCGGTATAAAGTGACAGTTTACCAATAGGAATACCCATGCCGCCGATACCTTGGTCACCCAAGCCAAGGATACGTTCACCATCTGTCACAACAATCACTTTAACGTTGTGATTTGCTGCATTATTCAGCAAGTCGTCAATACGGTCACGGTTCGGATATGAAATGAATAGACCACGACCACGGCGGTAAATGTTAGAGAAGTTTTCACATGCTGCGCCGACAGTTGGCGTGTAGATGATAGGCATCATCTCAGAAATGTGGTTTTGCACTAGGCGGTAATACAGTGTTTCGTTGGTGTCTTGGATATTACGCAGATAAATGTGCTTATCCATATCGCTTTCGAAACTCTTGTATTGCTGGTAGGCACGTTCCACCTGCTCTTGGATTGTTTCGGTGGACTCTGGAAGCAAGCCTTCTAAGTTGAATGAACTACGTTCTTCAGCAGAGAATGCACTGCCTTTGTTCAAAAGAGGGGTTGCTAAAAGAGCCGGACCCGCATATGGAATATATAGTGGGCGTTTATCGTTGTTCATTGGGTGCCTTATGTAGGGTTGAAGGATGCGCACCAAATTTTAACGGGTTCACCATTTAGTTGTAAACATGCGTTGATGCACATCAATGTAATGTCGCAAAAAAACTCAGATACCGCCGAAAATATCGGCAATATTGGTTGTTTAGAGATACCTAAAGCAGGATTTTTTTTACTTGGGTATAATGTTCTGCATCATCAAATCAAATCCAATTTCTATGTTTCAACTACCTATCGACAGCCTGCAAGCTGAGTTTGACCAACATGTGAACCAAAACCATCTCGTGGTGGAAGCCGAAACCGGGTCAGGTAAATCTACCCGTTTGCCTATGTGGGCGGCAAAACACGGACGCGTGCTGGTTATTGAACCACGTCGAATTGCTTGTACCTCGTTGGCTGAATATCTTGCGGAGCAATCTGGTGAGCCAATAGGTCGCAAAGTCGGTTACGCGATCAAGCTTCATGCCTACTTTGATGAAAAAACCGAAGTTGTATTTGTGACTCCGGGAGTCGCACTGCGTTGGTTTGCGGAAAACAAGCTAGCAGGCTTCGATATCGTGATAGTGGACGAATTTCACGAGCGACGCTGGGATATTGATCTATTAACCGCAATTTTGAAGCAAGAAAATCAACATCGGTTGATCGTCACTTCCGCTACGCTGGAGGGAGAAAAGCTAGCGTGTTACCTGAATGCGAAGCGTCTGCGATCTGAAGGGCGTTGCTTTCCAGTCACGGTGACACATCGTTCTTTAGACAGCCGTTATTTACCGAATAAGAAGGGATGTGAACAAGAGGTTGTCAGAGCGGTAAAAGAAGCATTGGAAGATGAAGGTGGCGATATTCTTGTTTTCCTGCCTGGACGCAAAGAGATCACCCAATGTGCTCAGATGCTACAAAGTTGCGGCGATGTCATGGTGGTCAAACTTCATGCCTCGGTTAGTGATGAAGAACGGCACCGCGCGTTAACTACGCAAAAACAACGAAAAGTCGTATTGGCAACCAATGTTGCGGAAACCTCCTTAACGATACCTAACATCCGAGTTGTCATTGATAGCGGCTTAGAGCGTCGAACCATTCAACGTAACGGTCGCACAGCGTTAACGCTGACCCACATTTCTAAGGCCAGCGCCGCGCAGCGAATGGGGCGGGCGGGCCGTGTTGCTGAAGGGGCTTGTATTCGTCTATATGGTGAACACGCGCCTTTAGAATTAGTGACGCCTCCAGAATTGCATAGAGAAGAGCTCGTCGAGCCCATGCTGGCAGCGGCTTGTTGTGGATACCGTCTTTCAACACTCGATTTTCTCGACTCAATTCCTCCAAAGTTGCTAGAGGCATCTCATTCGACGTTGTTATCCATGGAAGCGATTGATGAAGGCGGCAATGTTACGCAGCACGGTAGAAAAGTATACCCACTACCTATTGATGCACTGTTTGCCGATCTTGTTACCAGAATTCAAGCGAAGCCAGAGAAGGAAGCAATGATTGACTTGGCAGCAGCATTATCTGTGCCTGCGCAACTCTATCAGCGACAAAGTGGCGAAGTCGCTGAGCTTCTATCTCAAGAGGAGCCATACGGATGTGATGCCTCTTTGCTTATCCGTTTGGTCCGGGGGGAGCGACTTCCGGGCATTGTCATTGATGCCAGCGCACTCGAAGAGGCACAAGGTTTAGCAAAACAAATGCGAGAAGTATTTGAATTACCGGAACTTGACGTTGCCTCTCGATATAAACGTGAAGCGCTCTTTTTCTCCATCGCCTCATTACACCCTGAGCTTGTGTTTGTCCGACGAGCTCGTCGAAGAGATGCTCTAGGAAATGGCGTAGTCGAGATGCTGGTTGGGCGTAACAGCCGCTTTCCTGATAAAGAAGAAGCGGCCATTGTGCTAGATAGCCATAGCGTGCCAGGACGAGGCGTTAAGCAAACACTGAACCTCGCATCGGTCATGATGCCTATCCCGCTGACGTTGTTACGCGAACTTGAACTAGGGGAGTGGCAACAAGGCGAGACGAATTATGAAGAGGAGGCCCCAAGAGCAACGATGCATTTGGTCTACGCCGGGCGAACAGTCTGTTCTGAACATCAAGCGTTACAAGGTGATGTTGCTGTTCAGTCTATTGTCGAAATGATAGAAGACGAGACACTGTTACCAGGTTTTGCTTCTCAAAGAAAACAACAAATCCAACACTGGAAACTCTACAACGCATTGGGCCTTAATGTCGAAGGAGAAGAGGTTAACGACTTGGCCTCCTTGACATTTTCTAGCTGGTTAAAGGATCAGTTGGAAACATTAGGCGTTGAAAATGTCGATGATATGGCGTTGTTTGAAGCGGAAGACTTAACATTTAACGGTGTTCCAGAATGGGAATACGACGATTTCACGGAGCAGTACCCTTTAGAACTTTCGCTGCCAGAACTCCAACTGGATGTTGAGTATTACGCGTCTCGCAAGCTGGTACAGGTCATTTATCGAGAGGGAAACCGTAAGGGAGACCCGAAGCGCTGGGAGCTGCCACGCTGGGCTGGTTGGAAGATACAGTATAAAAAGGCCAGTCGAGTGATTGATGTGAAGTAGGTAGGCGGATGACGTTGTGACAAGAATGGATATTTTCTTGGTGAATCTATAATGATTTCATATTGATAGCGTTACTTACGTGTTGTTTTTAGTTTCTTAATTGAAATATTAATCAATTGAATGCTTATATATGGCGAAGCTGTACATCAGTTGTTACAAAGCTGGTTTTAATATTTCCTTTTGCATGTAAATTAGTGCATAAAAGACGAATGTTTTATATCCCATTGCTATATCAAAACAGTTGAACGATATTTGGTATATCTCATTTTCGAGTGTCGGGGGCATAGAATGGATCAACAAGGAAAGACGTGCATTGAATTCGACTACACTAGCTTTTTAGGGGCGACAGGTAGTAAAAAATGGACCTTCTTAGAGGCATTTGCCACCATCGCGCCTATTTTCGGTTTGATGTGGAAACAGAACATTGCGGAATTGAGCAAGCCTGAAGATCGGTTGTGGGATGCCGCATTAAAATCGATGTCTTCTCGTAAAAGTGATGAATCCAATTTGGTCCGCTTAACCCAGTTAGCTAAACATGAAGGGATCAACGAATTGCGAGTCGTTATGCCATATTCGCTCGATGTTCAGCAAATCGAGTACATAGAATCTCGCAGTCAGTTGAAGGTGGACACGTCAGAACAAGATGTCCTTAACATCAAGTTTTAGGCTGAGCATTTCCACTTCATCAATGTACCACTTAACAATAGTGCAATGAAAAGCGACCTCAAAGTAGGTCGCTTTTTTATTTTGAGGTTTTTGTCACAGGTCTTGGAAGTGTGATGAATATAGAGTATTTGCACTTAAATTAACAAAAATGTAACGTTTGGAAATGCAATTGTCATAACTAGCTTCTAACTTTGTGTTTTTAGGACAAATTACCGACTAAGTGGTTGGTACTGTAAGTTCGAATTAACGTCCCTTATTGGCACACAAGGATGATTGAGTCACCACGTCATTTGGGCATAAAAACAAACACAATAAGAAAGGAAGTCAATATGTCTTTGTCTCGTCGAGACTTTATGAAAGCTGCCTCTTCAACGGCTATTGTTACCGGGCTGGTGGGCTGTGGTAGCGATGCTAGTGAGTCTGTTGCGGTTACCTTTGAGCACGGAGTGGCGAGTGGAGATCCTACTCAAACACAAGTAATCATTTGGACTCGTGTTACGACCTCAGCAAGCTACGCAGATGTAAGCTGGCAAGTTTCATCTAACGAAAATTTTACTGATATCGTGCAAAGTGGCACTTTTGCCACAGACACGAGCCGAGATTTCACGGTAAAAGTCGATGTTCAAAATCTCAACGCAAATTCTCGCTACTACTATCGATTCATGGTTGGAGATGTCACTAGCGAAGTCGGGCAAACTCAAACATTACCAGAAGATGGTGTAGAAAAGGCATCCATGGCTGTTGTTTCTTGTGCAAACTATCCTGCAGGCTATTTCCATGTGTATCGAGAGATCTTAAATCAACATGAACAAGACCCGTTTGATGTGGTGCTTCATCTCGGTGATTACATTTATGAGTATGGGGCTGGTGGCTACGCTAGTGAAGATGCTGAGGCACTAGGGCGAGAGCCAAGCAAAGGCACTGAATGTATTACCTTAGATGATTACCGAAAACGGTATGCGCAATATCGCCAAGATGCTGATCTGCAAGCGTTACATGCGAGCCTACCAATGATTGCTGTCTGGGATGACCATGAGCTTGCAAATGATACTTGGAAAAATGGTGCGGAAAACCATCAAGAAGAGGAAGGCAGTTTTAATGATCGTCGTGCAGCTGCGGCTGCCGCGTGGACAGAATGGTTGCCCGTTCGTGAAAACACTTTCTCAAACATGCTGATTTACCGTCAGTTTTCGTTTGGAAGTTTAGTCAATTTGATGATGCTCGATACGCGACTTGTGGGGCGTGATAAACCGTTGGATTACTTCTCGCTCAGCTCTCCAACGATGGAAGCGATTGGCGGTTTAGTTGCTCAGTCGCGCAGTGAAGACCGAGAGCTGTTAGGCGCTGACCAACTCGCTTGGCTGATGGATGCGTTCAGTACGCACGACGCAACTTGGAATGTGCTAGGGCAACAAGTGTTAATGTCTCGTATGGAGTTGCCAAGTTCGGTTATGGCCGCGATGTTTCAATTGTTTACTGCCACTGAAGAACAAAAAACAGAGGCGTTATTAGCAGTAAACTCTGCGATTACGGGTTACCTCTCTGACCCAAGTTCAGATACCATTTCTCTCCCGTATAACCTAGATGCATGGGATGGTTACTACGTTGAGCGAGAGAAAGTTTATCAACTGGCCAAAGCCAGCAGTGGTAACTTTGTCTGCTTGGCAGGAGATACGCACAACGCATGGGCAAGTGAGCTTAAAGACGTATCTAAGCATCTTATCGGGGTAGAGTTTGCAACTAGCTCGGTGAGTTCCCCTGGGCTAGAGGCCTACCTAGCGTTAGATCCTGTTGCGATCGCTCAAATGGAATACACGTTGCCGCACTTAGTGTCAGAATTACAGTGGGCAGATATCAAACAGCGTGGCTTTATGCGCGTTACTTTTACGCCCGACAAGGCAGAGTCGACTTGGTATTTCGTATCAACGATTAAAGACAAAACATATCAGGTGACGACCAAGTCAGCCTCCACAACAGATGGCACTACGTTAAATATCGGCTAAACTGAGCCTAATACGAAAAAAGTCCGCAGGCTATTGCGGACTTTTTATTGGAAAGCGTTTAGCTAATCTAGCGACAGTTCTAGTCAATCAATCCGTATTCTTTGCTCAGAACTTCGATGATTTCCGCTTTCGGATTCTCACTCAAATGAATCGGCTTTCCTGTAATCTTCTCGGCAATACCAATGTAGGTGCTCGAAATCGCCATCAAAGATTCGACGGGTAAAGCATTATCACGAGCGAGTGCTTCGCGCTCTGGCATACGTTCTTTGTTTAGCAAGATATCTGGGTCAGGGAAGTGGTTAAGTAGGAACTGGCGGAAACCTTCTTTTGAGTTCTCTACGATGTGACCTGCTTGGTACTCTTTAGCATCCCATATACGAGACGAGTCTGGTGTACCCACTTCATCCATGTAAATCAGCTTTTCATTGCCAGCAGCATCATGAACATAACCAAATTCGAATTTGGTATCGACAAAGATTTGGTCGATTTCTTCTAACGCTTGGCTGATAACGTTAAAGCCTTCTTTCAGCAGTTTTTCGTAGAGTGCGATATCGTCGGCACTTGAGAAGTTAAATGCTTCGTAGTTGTCTACGATGCTTTGACGAGTAATATTCACGTCATCCGCCTCTGGCACACCGGGAATGCCTTTTAGAATGCCTTTTGTGGATGGGGTCATGAGCAACTCTGGCAGTGCTTTGTCTTTTTCTAACCCTTCAGGAAGTTGGATTCCACAAAACTCGCGCTCGCCATTTGCGTAAGCGCGCCACATCGAACCCGTGATGTATTTGCGGCAGATGGCTTCGATTTTTACCGGTTTGGCTTTTTGTACAATCCAAACAAAAGGGTGAGGAATGTCTAGAGTATGGCTATCTGCTAAGCCATTTTCTTTGAACAGTTTGAACCAGTGATTAGAAATCGCATTAAGCGCAGCCCCTTTACCTGGGACACCATTAAGACCACCTTCAGCATGCCAAATACAATCGAATGCAGAGATTCGGTCACTAATCACCATGATAGCCAAAGGCGCATCAGGAGCGACATCGTATCCTTTTTCTTTGATCAGTCGGGCGCTGTCTTCTTCAGTTAACCAGTAAACTGAACGAACTTTTCCGCTATGAACGGGTTTATGGGTGCGAATTGGCAGGTCGTCATTGACGGCAAGTACTTGATTAGCAAGGCTCATTGCGACATTCCTATCATCTTAATCAAACGTCAGAAAGAGAAGATATTCAGCAAAATGTGGGCGCTGAATAAATCGAATGTGGGCATCATACCAGAACTATTTTAACTCGCCAGAGAAAAAGCAAACGTTTGCTTGTTTTCTTTAATACAAAAAAAGCCCCCTTAAAAAGGAGGCGAGATGCAGGATGGATAACGTCGAACTTATTAGTGGTACTTATTAACTCTGCCTTCGACGAAAAAAACCTCACACTGATAGCGCTGCGCCATGTCGCGCAACATAGATTGATTCATAAGTGCAATTTTATTTGATGCAACAACAGCACTGGCATTGCCTGATCGGATGGCTTTGATCACGATCTCGACTTCTGAAAGCTGTTGAGAAGGCTTCATTTGAATCACGTTTCTACAGCAAATATTAGAAGCAGTGAGTTGTTCAAAGTCAGGGCGAGGGCAGTCTGCTGTAAACAAAATCCATTGTTTCTGCTGCGATAAAACAGCCAGCTTAGATAGAAGCTGATCCGAAACGGCCATGGGCTGAGTTGCTTGTGCCAATACGTTGTAACGAGAGTATGTATGAGATTGACTTTGTAACTGCATCTTACTGTTCCTTTATACATGCTGTATGTGTATACAGTAGTTTGTTTTGGCAACCTGATCAACCCGTTTCTCAAAAGCTATTTGCGGTTTTTTGAGAAGAAAATAAAAAGATTATATTTTAAGTGTTTGAATTTATTTGATTATTTTTCATTTCTGATATGTCTAACATCAATTTAAAAATGTGAGATGAGTAGCAAATTGGACGAGATACATACAGGGGTTCACTACTGTATATACAGGTGTTGTTTCACGGACAGTGGTTTGTATACAGTAGGAGAGGGGCTGATAACCGATGCGACATGCTATGTAGGATAGGAGGGAATACGAGATAGAGATTGGAAATAGGCTTGGGCGATCAAAAAAGCGCCTTAAAAGGCGCCTTTGAAAATCAGTTCCGTTGATTCCGTCTTGCTTAGCTCGCTCGTTGCAATCGTTCGCGCATTTGCAATTCGCCTTGGTTAAATAGGCGCACGTCGATTTTTGCCATGTCGTAACAAGCTTTACATGAGTAATGGTGCTTGCCATCTAAATAATCGTGACGAGTTACAAGACTAGGTTTTTTACACCAATCACAGGTGCCTTCTTCAGTGAACATTGATTTTCTCCCCACCTAGATTAATTTGAGTCGTTAGGTGTTATTTTGCGCTGAGCATTATGGCATAAAAGCGAGACTTAAGTTAAATGTCTGTTAATTTGTTTGAGAGGGAGATCGATTGCGGCGCTTGATTATATAGGTCTAAAAGCATGCTAGCCAAAGTATCTTGACCTGTTTTTACTGTTTTGTAACATTTTGTGAGACAAGCTTAAAGGCATGATTGAGTCGCTTCATTTCTTCTTCACTGCCTCTTGTGTCCGGATGATAAAGCTTTGATAGCTGTCTATAGCGTAGCTTTATTGCTTGTAAATCAGGGATGTGTTGTGGTGTGTAGCCAAACATGGCGCATGCGACGCTTAGCTTATGGTTCTCTGCCTGGGTTTTGGATTTCTTAAATTCTTTGAATACTTTCTCTAGCTGGCGTTTCAGTTGCTTGTTCGTAAACTCTAGCTCTTTAACTTTTGCCGCCATTCGCTGATTTTGGCTTTCCTCTTTGGCTTCACGCGCTTTTCTATTCTGCTTATGTTTCTTGATTACGAAGAAGCTTAAGCCGCTGATGATGAGTATCGCCGCTAGCCAGATCAGCCATAAAAACTGCGAGTATTCTACCTTGGGGTTTGCAACTGTGCTTTTCTCTTCTTGTGTTTGTTCAGCCTTTTTATCGAGCGACTTTATTTGCGAGACTTGTTTAGCTCGCAGTTGGTTGAAGCGCTGCTCTAACAGTTGATTATATGCTTGTTCTGCTGCTGGATTATGCTGAGAAGCCATTTGATACAAGGCTTCAGTCAATTGAGAAGTTGTGACCTTATCTTGATTGCGCTGAATAAAGTTAGCGAGAAGAAAGCCCCGATCGGTTGGGTCATTGAGTGCGATAGAGGTTAGCCAATATAACGCTTGTGTTTCATTTTTTTCGCCATTTATCCCTTTAGCAAAGTCGTTCGCGAGCTGTTTTTGCGCAGGGAGGTAACCTTGGTTGGCGGATTGCTCTAGCCAGTAGCGTGTTTCTGTTGAGGCTTCAGCTTTGTTTGATGCCAATAATTGTTGTGCGTACTCGTATTGTTCTATGGGGTCATTTGGAGCTTGAGAGGCAAGCGAGTAACCAGAAAAGCAGAGGCTAAATAAGCAGAGTAGGGCAGACGTTTTGACAGACATTGATATGTCAGGCCTAACGATTATGGTTAGGCCTGCTCCGGTAATTTTTTATTATTACCGCTATGGTGCAACCAAATTACTTCAGTGGCAAGATCTGGATTTCAACACGACGGTTGCACGCACGACCTTCAGAAGTTTGGTTTGAGCAAATTGGGTTACGTTCGCCGTAGCCACGTGCAATTGCACGACCAGGTGCAACGTTTTGAGATACTAGGAATTGACGTACGGACTCTGCACGACGCTCAGACAACGTTTGGTTGTATGACTCACTGCCCGTGCTATCAGTGTAACCGTCGATAACAAGGCTGGTATCTGGGTATTCAACCAAGATGCGAGCAACACCGCGTAGCGTATTATGAATGCTAGCATCAAGCTGGTAAGAGCTTGAAGAGAAGCCGATACCATTTTCCATACGCAGTAAAAGCTGGTTCTCACCAACACGCTGAACTTGTACACCAGAGTTTAGCAAAGCGCGACGCAATTCTGCTTCTTGTTGGTCAAAGTAGTAACCAACGCCAGCGCCAGTCGCTCCGCCTGCGGCCGCACCAATGAGCGCATGCTGACGGCGTTCTTTAGCGTCATCGCCCGTTGCTAGACCGATTGCTGCACCAGCGATAGCACCAATAAGCGCGCCTTGCGTGGTTGAGTTAGTTTCGTATTCACCCGTTGTTGCATTTTGGCGTTGAGTGGCTTGACAGCCAGTAAGAGCTAGCACTAGAGCTAGTGCAATAGGCATCTTTTTCAAGGGAAAATCTCCGTATAAAACTGAGGCGAAACCATGCCTCATAATGGGATGCGAATTATGAATAAGTAAGCATTGATATTTGTTATGAGAAAGTAAGATTGATAAGAGTTTCTGTAAGAAAATTCTTATCGTTACTATCACAACTTCAAAAAGTAGGTCCTAATAACATTAGAATATTGGAACCTACGTCAATCAATTGCTGTTCTGGTTATTTCGATGGATTGCCCAACATTTTACGCGCTTGCTCGCCGCCAACACCACGGTTAACGGAGACTCGTCTACCTTTCTTCAAGCCCACTTCGTAGTCTTCGGTTAGGTTTTTCATCGCTTCTTTCAGTTGCTTCTTGAAGGTTTCGCGGTCAATGTTTTGGAATTCTTTATCAATATAATCATTGATTTTGTTGGCCGACTCTTCGTCTGGGGAAATGACTGGAAGTTTCTCTATCGCGCCCTCTACCCAGCCAGATACAAATGAGTTCACGCGTCGAGTCACCTCTTGAGAAGAGGTGCCCGTACCTGCGAAGCTATTTCGGAATTGTCCGGTACTTTCGTTCATCTCGCGATAAATAATATCGAAAGCAAATGCAGCAAAAATCGCGCGATCTGCTTCACCGATAAACTCGACACGTTTGAGCCCTTTGTGATTCAACAACACCGCTTCAACACCGAATTTAGTGTTAATGCCGCGAATCACTCGCAATATGGTAGAACTGATATTCGCTGGTAGTAGGTGGGAAGACTGTGTTTTCCCCATTCTGATAAACTCAATATCGTCCTTATCCAGACCATATTTGAGCATGAGGCGATGTGCCATTTTAATAGCATTGGCAGCCTCATTAACATTAGCGGAATTGCCCAGTTCTAAGCACTTGGCGATTTTTTTCAGAGCTTTTTGTTTATCCATCGACAACCAGTAACGAAAGCAGAAAATTTATGAAGTCAGACATATTACCTTTTTTGACATAAAAACGAAATACAAGGTGGGAGTGAAGGTGGTTTATGGGCATAAAAAGAAGCCCCGCGGAAGGCGAGGCTAGGCGTTTTAGTTCGTCATAATCAGTATGAAGTCGTACTTGTGTCTAAGAAGCCATTCTTCATTAAGATTAGTTGGAATTACAATCCGAGCTGGTTGAGTAAATCATCGGCGTCATCGTTCGAACTCGACGATTTAGATTCTTTCTCAGCCATATTTTTACGTGTTGCTTCTAAAATATCGTCTGGATTTTCGTCTTCTGCGATTTCAAACTCTTCTAGTTGGATGAACTCAGTTTTGTCCATCGCCAACTCTAGGTAGAAAATGTTGTTATTTTCGGTGGAGAACGTCACTCGGCGAGCTTGAGGGCGATCAAGGTTGGTATCCACTTGTAGGATGACTTGCTTATTCAGCGCCATCATTTTTGGCTGGTTTTGTGTGATGTTCGTTTGCAGCTCTTTACGAATTTTATTGGTGAAATCTCCAACCAGTTGGTTCATTAGCTCACCCAGAACATCTCCCACCTCGTCAGAAGTATGAGATATTGCCAGTTCTTCTTCTGGCATACCCATATTACGCATGTAGTTGGTGTAGATCTCTAATGCGGCTTTTGCCGTAAAATTAATTACGACCAGCCCGGTAAACCCGCCATCAAACAGAACAAAACAGCCAAAATCTGGCTTGAGGCTAGTCTTGTGGATTTTTTGCACCATTGCAGAGTAATTTACTTGAGAAGATGTCGCCGAAGTTAGGACGCCAGAAACAGACTGGCAAAGTTTGAGAAGGATATCTTCAGTGGTCACAATTTTATTTTTTTTCATTCTGAAAACTCATCTAGAAACGCGATTCGTTCCCCAATGTAAGGCATCAAGCGTGAAAAAATAAAGCATAAGTTTAATTATTGTATCGAGATTCTGATTTGCTCGTCTTTTTAAATGTTGTAAAGTGACGAAATTCAAAGAATATTACTTCACTTACTCTTTTGTGGTGTTTTGTTTCGCTGAACGCCAACTTGTATGATAAGTGAGCAAATAATTACATAACCCGCAGCTGATCGGATTCAGCGTCGTAGGGGCAGGAAGCAAATGTTACCAAGATTACACTCGCAAACTGATGTCGATCCTCTTGTTCTTAGTTTTCTGAAAGAGCTTGAGCACGCCGGATTCACTGGTGATATCGAAAGCCAATATTCAAGCCGACTAGCGGTTGCCACTGACAACAGTGTTTACCAGCAACTTCCTCAGGCAGTCGTCCATCCTAAAACGACAGAAGATGTTTCTCTCCTCGGGAAACTGAGCAATAAAGAAAAGTACGAACGAATCACCTTTTCACCTCGTGGTGGCGGCACAGGGACCAATGGTCAGTCGCTAACCAAAGGTATTGTGGTGGATATGTCTCGTCACATGAACAAAGTGCTTGAGATTAATGAGAAAGAAGGCTGGGTTCGTGTACAAACTGGTGTAGTGAAAGACCAGTTAAATGATGCGGTTCGCCCTTACGGTTACTTCTTCTCTCCGGACTTATCAACTAGTAACCGTGCCACAATTGGCGGTATGGTCAACACTGATGCTTCTGGTCAAGGTTCTCTGAAATACGGAAAAACATCCGATCATGTTTTGTCGCTACAAGCGGTGTTTGCTGATGGCTCAGTTTTAGAATCAGATCTGTCCAACGGCTACCCCGAAGAAGGCGAGTTTGCTGCCAAGGCTCTACGAGTAACGGAATCCGTATGTCGTGAAAAACGCCAGCAGATCGTGGATAAATTTCCTCCGCTCAACCGCTTTTTAACGGGGTACGATTTAAAAAATGCCTTGAATGAAGACGATGACCGTTTCGACATCACACGAGTGCTGTGTGGCGCGGAAGGTTCATTGGCATTTATTACCGAAGCGAAGCTAAATCTGACGCCAATTCCGAAAGCACGTACTTTGGTTAACGTTAAATACAACAGCTTTGACTCTGCGCTCCGTAATGCACCGTTGATGGTCGAAGCGAAAGCGCTATCTGTAGAAACCGTTGACTCGAAAGTGCTTAATCTCGCGAAGCAAGATATCGTCTGGCACACCGTGAGTGATTTGCTTACCGATGTTCCAAATAAAGAGATGCTTGGCATCAATATGGTGGAATATGCAGGTCAGGACGAAGAAGAAGTTGCTGCGCAGGTTGCAGCGCTGACCGCCAAGCTCGATACCATGCTGGAAACAGAAGAAGCGGGCATCATCGGTTACCAAGTCTGTAACGATGTAGCGAGTATCGGGCGTATTTACAACATGCGTAAAAAAGCGGTGGGTTTGTTAGGCGCAGCAAAAGGCCGAGCTAAACCGGTCGCATTCGCTGAAGATACCTGTGTACCACCAGAAAACTTGGCTGATTTCATTGTTGAGTTTCGCGAACTATTAGATAGTAAATCGCTGAATTACGGCATGTTTGGTCATGTGGATGCAGGGGTGCTGCATGTACGTCCTGCGTTGGATTTGTGTGACCCGCACCAAGAAGCATTGATGCACGAAGTTTCTGATGAAGTGGTTAAGCTGGTGGCGAAATACGGCGGTTTGATGTGGGGTGAGCATGGCAAAGGTTTCCGCTCAGAATATGGCCCTGAGTTTTTCGGCGACGAGTTGTTTACTGAGCTGAGACGTGTGAAAGCGGCATTCGATCCACACAACAAAATGAACCCGGGCAAAATCTGTACGCCACTTGATAGCGATGCAGAGTTGGTAAAAGTAACCGACACCAAACGTGGTTACTATGACCGCCAAATTGACGTACAAGTGCGTGACAGCTTTAAGCAAGCGATGGAATGTAACGGTAACGGTTTGTGTTTTAACTACGATACCAGCTCACCGATGTGTCCATCGATGAAAGTGACGGCCGATCGTCGTCACTCGCCAAAAGGGCGTGCTGGCTTGGTTCGCGAGTGGTTGCGTCAGCTTACTGAGCAAGGCATTGATATTCTTGACTTAGAAAAGCAAACACTAGAAAACAAAACATCAATCAAAACCATGATTGACCGCGTACGTCATTCTATCAATCGTCGTCACGAATACGATTTCTCCCACGAAGTGTATGAAGCGATGAATGGTTGTTTAGCATGTAAAGCGTGTGCGAGCCAGTGTCCGATTAAAGTCGATGTTCCGAGCTTCCGCTCACGCTTTTTAAACATTTATCACTCTCGTTACCAACGTCCAGCAAAAGATTATCTGGTTGCGAACATAGAGACTATGCTGCCGATGATGGCGAAAGCGCCAGGTGTCGTAAACGGTTTTTTGAAGCAGTCGTGGGTCAAGAGCTTAACGGCTTCAGCAGTTGGGTATGTCGATGCGCCGTTGTTATCAGTACCTACATTGAAACAACGAGTAGAGTCGCTGACAACGCCTTATGATCTGCAAGCGCTCAGCGGTTTGTCTTCGTCTGAAAAGAGCAAGCATGTTTTAATTGTTCAAGACCCATTCACTAGCTACTACGACGCCGATGTTGTAGAAGACTTCGTTAAATTATTGAAAAAGCTGGGCATGCATCCGGTGCTTCTGCCATTTAAGCCGAACGGTAAAGCACAACACATTAAAGGCTTCCTACGTCAGTTTAAGGATACAGCAGCCGATACAGCGAAGTTTTTGGCGATGGTAGCGGATCTGGATATTCCATTAGTTGGTGTCGACCCTGCATTGGTGCTGTGTTATCGAGATGAATACGCTGAAGTACTTGGCAGTAAGCGAGGTGATTTCGATGTACTAACGGCCCACGAATGGCTTTACCCAAGACTAGAAGCGTTTGAAAGCGGAGAGCATAACGCGCAGGAACCTTGGTATCTGTTTGCGCACTGTACTGAAAAAACCAAAATGCCGAATGCGGAAAAAGAGTGGGGCGCTATTTTTGCTCACTTTGGTGCGGTTTTAAATACGGTACCGGTTGGTTGTTGTGGTATGGCGGGTACGTTTGGTCACGAGGTCGATAAGTTGTCGATGTCGAAAGACATTTACAATTTAAGCTGGAAGCCAAGCTTAGATAAGTTAGATAACGAGAGATGTTTGATTACTGGCTACTCTTGCCGCAGCCAAGTGAAACGCTTTGAAGGAACAAAGCCCAAACATCCCGTTCAGGCGCTGTTAACTTTGATATAATCACATCAAATTAAGCCCAGTTTTACTGGGCTTTTTTAGAAGTCACATACAACAATTTCAAAGGATATGAATCTTGAGAAAACTTGAACTCAAAGTCCCACCTGTTGCGGTGTTTTTGTTGGTCATACTACTCATGTATGGACTGACAGTTCTGGTGCCGAGCCTGAATATTAGTGTGCCCTTTGTCGAGGTTGTGGTTGGCGGGTTAACTTTGCTCTCTGGTTATATGGGCATTGCTGGTGTGTATGAATTCCATAAAGTAAAAACGACGGTTAACCCTGTAAAGCCTGACATGGCCTCTTCCGTGGTGAGAACTGGCGTATTTTCTTTTTCGCGCAACCCGATGTATATGGCGCTACTGCTTCTAATCATTGCAATTGGTTTGTGGTGGCAGCACTTGAGTGTGGTGCTTTGTAGCGTCGTATTTGTCAGTTATATGAATCGATTTCAAATCAAGCCAGAGGAACGTGTTCTAGAGCGATTGTTTGGTGAAGAGTATGTGGATTATAAAAACCACGTCCGCCGCTGGATCTAAGCATTGCGTTTAGTTTTATTTGGATGAGACATAAAAAGAAAGCCCAACGATCGACGTTGGGCTTTCTTTTAGTAAACACGTTTTTTGAGCGCTTCTGATAGGGCAGTCGATTAGGCTGCCTTAACGAACTTTGCTAGGAATGCATCCTTACGTTCATTGAAACGGCGTACAAGATCGTCAACCGCTTCTTGGTCATATGGCTTCAAGCCGCTTGCAACCATGCGTTTGATGCCTTTGCCAACGACTTCACCGTCTTCTTTGAACGCAAAGTTTAAGGTGACTACCCCACGTTTGCCTTCCACGTCGAACGTTGCGCCAGTGAAATCCACTTCAGGATGCGTAAGGTCTAAGCGTGAAAATTCAACTTCCATGCTTTCATAAATAACTAATGGACGTTGGCAGTTGATCATCATTTGCTTCTCTTCCATAAGAGGAACCATGATGTGAGGGAAGTTCATGCCAGAGAATTGCACGTAATTTGTTACGACATGCTCAATAAATGCGGGATCGTGGTTAGTCTCACCTTCACGGGACATGTGTAAGTATTCTTTACCGGCCTCGTCAACAACGGCGCTTTCTTTTTCACACTTATTTTCAATATGAAGTGCTACACCATCGTTTACCATGCCAGAGAAGTTAAAACGCATCTTTTGGCTGACGCCTTCTTTACTAAGAAGCACTGCGAAAAGTAAGTCCCCAGGGACACAAAAGCGTTTGTTGTCTTCATCGTGGATTGGGTTGTAGTCACCTGCGACACGTTTTGCAAAGTGGCTTGCTTGTTCGCGAGTGAACTGAAACTGGTGATTAGTGTTTGAAAAATAAGGTGTTAGAAACATAATTTTTACGTAGTAACCAAAACTGTATGGGATTATATGCGAATATCTGCGTAGCAATGGTCCATCCAGTGAAAACTTCACCGTATCCTAACAATAAGACACTATTTCGGCGGATAAATCGTTAAAAACGCATACTTTAGCAACGCTTTTATTTGTGAAAGCAATAAACAGCGACTTTATTACGTCGGCTATTTTTAAAAGTATAGCAATAACAATATGCAGTGTTCATAAAGATCGCTAGGAATACGTTTAATGAGGAGATAAAAAAGCTCCACGCGAAACGTGGAGCCTTCAAATTATCATCCGGTTTTTAGATTAAGTGCTGGATTACTGAACACTTGGTAACAGACTCTCTGGCATAAGCGTGTTGTGGATAGCCAGCTTAAGCAGAGTATTCGCCTGTTCAATGTCCGGCGCAAAGTAACGATCTTTATCGTAGAACGATACTTTTTCACGCAACATTTGTTTGGCAATCTCGATACGCTCAGAAGACTTGTTTGGTGCTCTAAAGTCTAGGCCTTGTGCTGCTGATAGGTATTCGACCGCTAGAATACCGCGAGTGTTTTCGCCCATTTCTTTCAGTCTGCGAGCCGCGAATGTTGCCATTGACACGTGATCTTCTTGGTTTGCTGATGTTGGCAAGCTGTCTACTGACGCTGGGTGAGCGAGCGTTTTGTTTTCGCTTGCTAGCGCAGCAGAGGTGACTTGGGCAATCATGAAACCAGAGTTCACACCACCATTATCAACTAAGAACGGTGGTAATTTTGATAATGCGCTATCGATAAGCAATGCCATACGACGTTCAGACAGGCTGCCGATCTCAGCAATCGCCAGTGCTAGGTTGTCAGCTGCCATTGCAACAGGCTCAGCGTGGAAGTTACCGCCAGAGATGATGTCGTCATCTTCAGCAAACACCAACGGGTTATCTGATACGGAGTTCGCTTCTACTTGCAATACTTCGGCGGCGTTGCGGATTTGCTGCAAACACGCCCCCATTACTTGAGGCTGACAGCGCAACGAATACGGGTCTTGTACTTTTTCACAGTTAGTATGCGAATCACCAATGTCACTTGATGTATCCAATAGATGACGGTAGGCCAGTGCAGCGTCCATTTGGCTGCGATGACCACGTACACGATGAATGCGCGGATCGAATGGACGTCGGCTGCCGAGAGCGGCTTCGACAGACATTGCGCCACATACTGTAGCTGAAGCGAAAAGATCTTCCGCGATAAACAGACCTTCTAATGCGAACGCTGTTGATGCCTGGGTACCATTTAGCAGCGCTAAGCCTTCTTTCGGTGCCAGAGTTATGGGTTCTAGACCTGCGATTTTTAACGCTTCTTGCCCAGAAATGATGTTACCGTTGTGACGAGCTTGTCCTTCACCTAGTAATACTGTGCTCATATGGGCCAGAGGAGCTAAGTCACCTGATGCGCCAACAGAGCCCTTTTTAGGTACGCAAGGGTAAACTTGTGCATTAACTAGATCGGTCAGCATATTAATGACTTTTAGGCGAATACCAGAAAAACCACGAGACAGACTATTGATTTTCAATACCATCATCAGACGAACCGTTTCGTCTGACATAAACTCACCGATGCCTGCTGCATGAGAAAGAACGATACTGCGTTGTAGAGTTTCTAAATCTTCTGGTGCTATTCGTGTGTTAGCCAATAGACCAAAACCAGTGTTAATCCCGTAAACCGTTCGATCTTCCGCGATGACACGATCCACGACTTGCGTGCTTTCTTCAATGGCCGGAATGGCTTCAGGATCCAAAGTAAGGTTGACTGGTGAACGGCTCACTTGGCGTAGTTCGTTTAAGCTAATATGACCTGGCTTTAGCGTTAAATTTAACATCTCTTTCATCCTTACTTGAGCTTCTTCAGTTCTTCGTTGAGCATTGGCAAATCTAGCCCTTGCTCTGCTGCACATTGTTTAGCAATATCGTATCCCGCATCAGCATGACGCATCACGCCTGTTGCTGGGTCGTTATGCAGCACGCGGGCAATACGTTTTGAGGCATCTTCACTGCCGTCACAGCAGATAACCATACCTGAGTGTTGCGAGAAGCCCATACCTACGCCACCACCGTGGTGCAGTGAAACCCAAGTTGCGCCGCCCGCCGTATTGAGTAGTGCGTTTAATAGTGGCCAGTCTGATACGGCGTCAGAACCGTCCATCATGCCTTCTGTTTCTCGGTTCGGGCTTGCAACGGAGCCAGAGTCTAAGTGGTCACGACCAATGACAACAGGCGCCTTAAGTTCGCCATTTTTCACCATTTCGTTGAATGCTTGACCAAGACGCTCACGATCTTTAAGACCAACCCAGCAAATACGCGCAGGTAAACCTTGGAACTGGATGCGCTCGCGAGCCATATCTAGCCAGTTATGTAAGTGCGGATTATCTGGAATTAGCTCTTTTACTTTTTGGTCGGTTTTATAAATGTCCTCAGGATCGCCAGAGAGAGCAGCCCAACGGAAAGGACCGATACCTTCGCAGAATAGTGGGCGAATGTAGGCTGGAACAAAGCCAGGGAAATCAAATGCGTTTTCTACGCCTTCTTCCAAGGCCATCTGGCGGATGTTGTTACCGTAGTCGAGTGTTGCGGCGCCGCGATTTTGTAGCTCTAACATGGCTTGAACTTGCACTGCCATGGATTTTTTGGCTGCTTTAACAACCATTGCTTCATCTTGCAAACGCATTTCTGCCGCGTGAGACATGCTCCAGCCTTGTGGTAAGTAGCCATTGAGCGGGTCGTGTGCAGATGTTTGGTCTGTTACTACATGAGGCGTGATATTACGTTCTACCAACTCAGAGAAAACGTCTGCTGCATTACCTAGTAGACCAACCGATACTGGTGTGTCTGATTCTTTGATGATAGCAAGCGCTTCATCTAAAGATGTCGCTTTCTTATCGACATAGCCTGTACGTAGGCGGTAATCGATACGCGATTCATCACACTCTACCGCAATCATGGAGAAGCCCGCCATCGTACCAGCTAGAGGCTGAGCACCACCCATACCACCAAGACCGCCAGTTAGAATCCATCGGCCTTTTGCTTCGCCGTCAAAGTGCTTTTTCGCAACAGATACGAATGTTTCGTATGTGCCTTGGACGATGCCTTGTGAGCCAATGTATATCCAGCTGCCAGCGGTCATTTGGCCGTACATCATCAAGCCTTGTTTATCGAGCTCGTTGAAGTGTTCCCAGTTTGCCCAATGAGGAACGAGGTTTGAGTTTGCGATAAGCACGCGTGGGGCGTTTTTATGGGTAGGGAAAACACCAACAGGCTTGCCTGATTGAACTAAAAGCGTTTGGTCATCTTCGAGTCTTTCAAGTACTTCAAAAATCTTGTCGTAACATTCCCAGTTTCGTGCCGCACGGCCAATGCCGCCATATACAACCAGCGAATGTGGATGTTCTGCAACATCAGGATCGAGGTTGTTCATCAGCATACGAAGAGGGGCTTCGGTTAGCCAAGATTTTGCGCGCAGTTTATCTCCGTGAGGTGCACGAATTGTTCTGCTTGTATCAAGTCGTGGATCTTGTCCCTGGCGCTGTGTCATTTCAGACTCCTTTAGTTTCTCGTGATGACCAAGTACTTGCTTGGTCGTAATAATAAGTGGCATCTAGGATGCGTTATGGTTTGTGTTGCTTTTCCGCCATCGCGTTGGCGATATCCCAACACAAACGGGCAGCTAAGCGTGCAGTTTGACTATCGACGTCATAATTAGGGTTGTATTCGGCGATATCAGCCAGCATGAGCTTATTTTTGTAATGAAGAATTCGATCTAAAAATGGTGTAATTGTGTCGTAACTTACTCCTCGAGCCGCAGGGGCGCTGACCCCAGGTGCGGTTGCGGCGGGAAATACATCCAGATCAATGGTCAAATAGAGGTAGCCACAGTCGTCAATAAAATGTTGAAGCTGGGTTAAGTGATAACTGTGGTTTAGGTAGCAAAGCTGATTATCTTCTACATACCAAACATTTAACGCATCTGCTTTTTCAAATAGCGCTTTAGTGTTGCTACTGCGGCTTACGCCAATACAAGCGTAATGAAAGTCCCAATCATTGCGTTGGCAAAAATGATGAATTTGGTTGAAGGGAGTGCCAGAGCTTGGTTTGATGTCGGCGATGCTGCTCTCGAATGCGCGTAAGTCGAAATGCGCATCGAAATTGATAATACCGATTTTAGGCTTCTTTTCTGGATGGTGCGCTTTAAAATACTCCGCTAAGCCGGAAAACGAGGCCCACGCAATCTCATGCCCACCACCTAACACGATGACAGGCGTATGAGGCAGTGCGCTTGAAATGGTTGCCGCACATAGAGATTGGCTCTCTTCCAGTAAGTCGTCTTCGCACACCACGGTGCCTAAGTCATATAGTGGGGCGTCTTGGTGCCATGCTAAATTAGCGAGTGCTCGTCGGATTAAATCTGGCGCTTTTTTCGCACCAATGCGTCCTTTGTTTCTGGCTACGCCAGCGTCGGTAGCAAAACCCAGCAATGAGACGCCATGCGCAACGCCCCCCAACTCATCTGCTTTCTGGCGTTGAACCACGTGATGAATTCGCTGACCAAGTTTGCCGTCCTCGGCATCATGACGGCCTTGCCAATGAAATAGGGGGGAGTGTAGGTCGAATTGAGACATATTATTGGCCTCCGTGTGAAATGTATTCACCATTTACTATACGACCTACCAGACGTTTTGCTCCGACTTGATAGCTTAAATCAGCAGGGCTTTCGATATCCCAGATAGAGAAGTCCGCATCAAACCCTACTTTGATGGTGCCACGTGAGTTTTGATAACCCAGAGCTTTGGCTGCATGTTGCGTTACACCACGCAGTGCTTCTTGCGGCGTAAGGCGAAATAGTGTGCACGCCATATTCAGCATGAGTGTGAGATCAGAAAACGGTGATGTACCTGGGTTGATGTCCGTAGCAATTGCCATCGGCACGTTATGCTCTCTCAACAACTCAATCGGTGGTAACTGAGTTTCTCTTAGAAAATAAAAAGCGCCAGGCAATAGAGTGGCGACAGTGTTTGATCGAGCAAGTGCTTTAACACCTTGCTCATCTAAAAACTCGATGTGATCCGCTGACAGACCGTTGTATTGCGCAGTGAGGGCTGTACCACCGAGATTCGAAAGTTGCTCTGTATGCCCTTTAACCTTTAAGCCGTGGCGTTTTGCAGCTACAAACACTTTTTCTGTTTGTTCAAGATTGAAACCAATCGATTCACAAAAAACATCGACACTCGTGGCTAATTCTTCCTTTGCGACAACAGGGATCATGTCCTGACAAATGTGCTCAATATAGTCATCTGCATGGCCTTGGAACTCTGGCGGAATGGCGTGAGCGGCGAGAAGTGTAGTGGTGATTTTAACTTTACGCTCTTGTTCAAGCATTTTGGCTGCACGGAGCATTTTTACTTCGTCATTCAGTGTCAATCCGTAGCCTGATTTCACCTCGACAGAAGTGACGCCGCTCGCGAGTAGCCCGTCTAAACGTGGCAACGCTAACTCAACTAATTGCGCTTCGGTTGCTGAACGCGTCGCATGCACCGTTGAAAGTATCCCACCGCCTTGTTTGGAAATTTCTTGATATGGCACGCCGTTTAAGCGCATTTCAAATTCGTTGGCACGATTGCCCGCATAAATAAGATGAGTGTGGCTGTCGATCAAACCTGGCAGAACTAACTTGCCTTGAAGGTCGATACTCTGAGCGTAATGTTGGACAGACAGCAGAGACTCGGTTTGCGGTTCGTCTTCACCAATTGCACAGGTGCTGATCGCAACGATTTTTCCAGATTTAATGCCAATACGAGCAGGAGACGTTGGCAAATAACCGCGCTCTCCCGACTGCATGGTGACCAGACGTGCGTTTTCAATCAGCAAATCCATGTTTGTGTCCCTGTGTTTATTTGTATCATTAAATGTATATACAAATAAATAGAGCAAAATAAGAACACTGACAAGATTGATGTTGCTAAAATGTGATCAAAACGTAGATCTAGAGGACCAATCTTGTCATTAAATGAGCACTTTTGAGCTCAGCTTATATTTGTTACCAGGGTGATAAAGTAGGGCGGTACTGACTAACTTATCTTGGCTCCACGTTCTGCGATTCAAGAGAAGGCAAGGCTCATTGGCTTGCATTTTTAAGTCTTGCTTAATACGGCCGTCAGGCACAATTGCCTCTACAGTATGTTCAATAGCGTTGAGTGGGCAATTATCTGACAGGTATTGATTCGGAGTGATTTGTGTGAAGTCTTGATTTAAATAACTCGGGGCATATTGGCTGTTCACCCAGCGGAGTTCTAATTGAATAGGCGTTTGATCTTCATAGTGAATGATTTCACTGTAAAACACCGTTGTGCCAAGCATGACGCCGAGTTTTGTCGCAATGCTGTCATCTGCTTTTATGGCAACTTGTTTGAGCACTTTACTGCTATATTGTCGCCCTCGGTCGCTGACTTCTTCGGCAATGTTTCGAATGTCTAACAGAGGAGATTCTGACTTTTCACCAGGATCACACACAAACGTACCTAAGCGTGGGCGACGTTGTAATCGGCCCTCATTAACTAAGTCCCGAATTGCTTTGTTCACTGTCATTCTACTGACACCAAATTGCTCGGTAAGCTCAATCTCTGTGGCGATACGATGACCGACTATCCACTCTCCAGCATCAATTTTATCCAGGATAAATTGTTTGATTTGAATGTAGAGTGGTGCAGACATAATGGTTCCCTTTTATTTGACTATACAAATACTGCTTAATTTAGGTACAAATTGCAAACATTTCTAGACGAATGCCCCACTTAGTGACAGAACAATCCTATTGTGGGGCTGAATGACTCTTGCTGCTGAGTATTATTTGGATTGATGATGGAATTCGAACATTTTCTTGTGGTCTATTGCTTGCAGAGTATAAAACAATTGTGTAAACAAACGATTATTAGAAGAAAAGTCGCTAAAAAGGAAAAACATGTTTAAAAAATTGAAAGCATCACTGGGGATCGGTTCTGCAAAAGTAGAGACGATTTTAGACGAAATGAGCGTGTTTCAAGGAGCGACGCTGAAAGGGCATGTTCATATCAAAGGCGGAGACGTCGAACAACAAATTGATGCTATTACGATTAAATTGAACACAGAGATGAAAGTCGAAGTGGATGATAGCGTAAGTTACCAAACGTTCACTATTGATCAGCTGAAGGCGGTAGACCCCTTTGTGATTCAACCTAATGAAGAGAAGCAGATTCCGTTTGAGCTAAAACTGCATGATGAAACGCCAATTACTGCGGTTAGCGCACTTAAGAATCAATGTCATGTTTGGGTTGAAACGACGTTAGATATTGATTTTGCGATTGACCCGCGTGACCGTGACTATATTGAAGTGAAACCACTACCAGTAGCATCTCGGGTTATTCAAGCGATCGAGCAAGCTGGCTTCACTATGGTTAAAGCCGATGTTGAAAAAGGCTTTTTGCGCGGTGGCTCGTTTGCTTCTCGCTCTGGAATTTATCAAGAGCTAGAGTTCCGAAATAACGGCTTTATCTCATCAAAAGAAATTGAGCTTTCTTTTATTCTGGAAGGGCAGGTCATGCATTGTTTGGCGGAGATTGACCGTTCGCTCAGCTTGGCTGGGGACCAATATCGCTCGTTTACGTTGCCGATCAATGCAACTGATGCTCAAGTCGCTGCCGCGGTTGCACCAACGCTAAATCTATAGTTCTCATCAACTTGATGAGAATATGTACCGATATCCTATTGTGAAAGCGATATCGGTACTGTTATCCATGTTTCGTGCGTTCTCTACGGCTAAAAACTCAAGCGCGGAGTTTTCCATGAGATATCGATAGCCTAATACCAGTTCATTAGAGGCATCAGCAAACTCTGCGGGTCCTTCTGTCGATCCTTGATACCAATGGTATTCAAACATCAGGTGGTGGTTATCTTCCAACGCATAACGGTACCCAGCCGCAACGGCAATCGTATTATGCCGATAGGGGAGATCCAGCAAGGCGCGATCATCTGAGCGAAAAGTCATGCCAACCATCGAATAAAATGCGTGGGCGTCACTTAAATAACTGTAATTTAGTTGGAAACCTTGCTCGAAATTACTGCCTTGAAAAGTCCCGTGAGCAACATCATTAAAATATAAGCTGCCACCAATAGATAGGCCGTGATGTTCATTCTGAAACACTTGATATTGCAAATAAGTAGATAAGTTGTTGGCAAGCGTTTGTCCTTCGAAGTCGTCTTCTAGCACATCATATTGCGGCATTGAAATGTGAAAACGATCTCTGCCTACTTTGTCTCGGCCATTCTGTCCGATACCGAAAAGGTTATGGAAGCTTTTCGTCAGTCCATCTAAATGGTTATCAGCGGCAAAAACCCACCGATAATTGAGTTCCCATTGCCAACTGCTATTGATTTGCCACTTGCTGCCAATTTCGATTTGGTTGTGGTAATAATCCAGTGCGTATTCATCAGTATGAGCCCAAACACTAGCCACGGTTCCTGAGCCATAGGTTTCGACAAAGTCAGAGGGAAGGCTATGTCCTGAGCGCAGTATATTGGTATGGCTAACCACTTGCATCGGAGATTGTGCGTAAGAACGTAGCGGCCCATACAGGTCATCTGATGCCATGGCTGGTACACAGCATATCGAAATGCTTAGAAGCCCCATAAAGCGCGATTTGAAATAGATCATGATGAACACCTACATGCAAACTACTCAATAAAACAACTATATACCTAAATTGCACTTTGAGGTGGAACTAGGTGTGCTGGGTCCTGTGTTGGTTAATATGTATCAGGAACTATTATACCAGTTGTGTATTCAAGTTCTATTGGGAGGGGGTAACTCCGTTTACAAATGATGTGAGCCCTTAAGAATAATCATCAGATTGTCGTGACGGGGCCTGAGGTTAAGTTCTTATGATAAAACAAAATCGCGCTTTGCAATCTAAATGTGAGCTAGGTACAATCCCATTTTCGATAACGGTCCGGTATTCGTGTTACCGAGAGGCCTTTATTGACTCTCAACTATTTTCAACAAATAGCTTCTAATTTGAATAACATGTGTTGCTTGGTGTGCAACACCACTGTAAAGGACATAGCATGCCTATTATTACTCTTCCTGACGGCAGTCAGCGTCAATTTGACAACCCAGTTTCTACTATGGAAGTTGCGCAATCGATCGGTCCTGGTCTTGCAAAAGCAACGATCGCTGGTCGTGTAAACGGTAACCGCGTTGATGCGTGTGACCTAATTGAAGAAGACGCAAGCCTTGAAATCATCACAGTAAAAGATGAAGTAGACGGTTTAGAAATCGTTCGTCACTCTTGTGCTCACCTTCTTGGTCACGCTCTTAAGCAGCTTTACCCACAAGCTAAAATGGCGATTGGTCCGACCATCGACAACGGCTTCTACTACGATATCGATCTAGATGAGTCTCTAACGCAAGAAGATCTTGAAAAGATTGAAAAGCGTATGAAAGAGCTAGCGAAAACCAAGTACGAAGTTGTTAAGAAAAAAGTAAGCTGGCAGGAAGCGCGTGATACGTTTGAATCACGTGGCGAACCATACAAAGTGGAAATCCTAGACGAAAACGTATCTCGTGATGATCGTCCAGGTCTTTACCACCATGAAGAATACATCGACATGTGTCGTGGTCCTCACGTTCCTAACATGAGCTTCTGTCAACACTTCACTCTATTGAATGTGGCAGGTGCTTACTGGCGTGGTAACAGCGACAATAAAATGCTTCAACGTATCTACGGTACGGCTTTCCACGATAAGAAAGCACTGAAAGCGCATCTAACTCGCCTAGAAGAAGCAGCGAAGCGTGACCACCGTAAGATTGGTAAGCAACTAGACCTATTCCACATGCAGCAAGAAGCACCGGGTATGGTGTTCTGGCATCACAATGGTTGGTCTATTTTCCGTGATCTGGAAGTATTCATCCGCGCTAAGCTAGATGAGTACGGTTACCAAGAAGTAAAAGGTCCGCTAATGATGGACCGTGTTCTTTGGGAACGCTCAGGTCACTGGGATAAATACGCTGATGCAATGTTCACAACTTCTTCTGAGAACCGTGAATACGCAATTAAGCCAATGAACTGTCCAGGTCACGTACAGATCTTCAACCAAGGTCTAAAATCGTACCGCGACCTACCGCTACGTATGGCAGAGTTCGGCTCATGTCACCGTAACGAACCATCTGGTGCACTGCACGGCATTATGCGTGTACGTGGCTTTACTCAGGATGATGCTCACATTTTCTGTACTGAGAGCCAAATCCAAGAAGAAGTAACAAACTGCATCAAGATGGTATACGATACGTACCAAACATTTGGTTTCGACAACATCGTAGTGAAACTGTCTACTCGTCCAGAGAAACGTGTAGGTTCAGATGAAATCTGGGATCAATCTGAAGAAGCATTGAAGCAGTCTCTTGAATCGATGGATATCCCATACGAAATTCAAGAAGGTGAGGGTGCGTTCTACGGTCCTAAGATTGAATTCACACTATACGATTGTCTAGACCGCGCTTGGCAGTGTGGTACTGTCCAGCTAGACTTCAACCTACCAGGTCGCCTAGGCGCTACTTATGTAGGTGAAAATAACGAACGTCTTGTACCGGTAATGATTCACCGTGCGATTCTAGGTTCACTAGAGCGCTTCATTGGTATCCTTATCGAAGAATATGCTGGTTTCTTCCCAACTTGGTTGGCGCCAGAACAAGCAGTTCTTATGAACATTACTGATAAACAGTCAGGTTATGTTCAAGAAATAGTACAAAAACTACAAAAAAGTGGAATTAGAGCTAAAGCGGACTTGAGAAATGAGAAGATTGGCTTTAAAATCCGCGAACATACTTTGAAGCGTGTACCGTATATGCTTGTTGTTGGTGACCAAGAAATGGAAGCTGGCGAAATTGCAGTACGTACTCGTAAAGGTAAAGATCTTGGTAAATTTAAAGTGGATGATTTTATTGCATACATCCAAGACGAGATCTCTAGCCGTAAGCTCAATCTGGAGGAATAAGCTATTAAAGGCGGAAGACGTGGCCAACAGCCGGTAAAACAAAACCCGCACCGTATCAACGGTGAAATTCGTGGTATTCGTGAAGTTCGACTAACAGGCGCTGACGGTGAATCAGTTGGTGTTGTATCGATTCAAGAAGCCATTGCAGCTGCTGAAGAAGCTGGTATGGATCTCGTTGAGATCAGTCCTAACGCCGAGCCACCTGTTTGTCGTGTGATGGACTATGGTAAGTTCCTCTTCGAGAAGAGCAAAACTGCTAAAGAGCAGAAGAAGAAGCAAAAGCAGGTCCAGATCAAGGAAGTAAAATTCCGTCCTGGAACTGATATTGGAGACTATCAGGTAAAACTACGCAACCTGACGCGTTTCCTTGAAGAAGGCAACAAAGTGAAGGTAACAATTCGCTTTCGTGGCCGAGAGATGGCACACCAAGACATCGGTGTTGACGTTCTAAATCGTCTTAAGGAAGATACTGCAGAACTTGCTGTAGTTGAATCTTTCCCTAAGAAGATTGAAGGTCGCCAGATGATCATGGTGCTAGCCCCTAAAAAGAAGTAATTAACGGCTCATCAAGTAATTAAAACCTAGCCGCTTTCCTTTCGATAAAGGCATAACGGCTGGGTTTTGTTCGCCCTAATTACGTTGTTTATTAAACCTACTCAATGCGGAGTTATTCATCATGCCTAAGATGAAAACCAACAAAGGTGCTGCTAAGCGTTTTAAGAAAACTGCTGGTGGTATTAAGTACAAGCACGCTACAAAACGTCACATCCTGACTAAGCGTACTACTAAGAACAAGCGTCAACTACGTCCGAATGCAATCCTTCCAAAATGTGAAGTGGCTGCAGTAATCCGTATGTTGCCATACGCTTAATTCTTTTTAGTTATCAATCGTTTAGTTTAGGAGAAGCATAATGCCTCGCGTAAAACGTGGTGTACAAGCTCGTGCACGTCATAAGAAAGTTCTAAAACAAGCTAAAGGTTACTACGGTGCGCGTTCACGTGTTTACCGCGTAGCTTTCCAAGCAGTTACTAAAGCTGGTCAATACGCTTACCGTGACCGTCGCGCTAAGAAACGTCAATTCCGTCAACTATGGATTGCACGTATCAATGCGGCATCTCGTCAAAATGGTCTATCTTACAGCCGTTTCATCAACGGTCTTAAGAAAGCATCTATCGAGATCGACCGTAAGATCCTTGCGGACATCGCAGTATTCGACAAAGCTGCATTTGCAGTTCTAGTTGAAAAAGCGAAAGCTGCTCTTTAATTAGCAGTTTAGGATTAAGAGAAGGAGAGCATTAGCTCTCCTTTTTTATTGCTAAAATATATACCCAAATATTTTTCAGTTTTGCCATTCAGAATCTTGTCTATCAGTCTTCCCGATTTGATTAGTGAGCGCTGCTCTGTTGGTAATAAAATGGCTTGGGTATATATTTTACGTTTATAAGGGACTAAAAATGATCTACACAACGACAGAAAGCATTCCGGGCAAGCAGATCTCTGAAATAAGAGGGGTTGTAACTGGTAATGTTGTTCAATCAAAACACATCGGTCGTGACCTCATGGCGGGTATCAAAAGCATTGTTGGCGGCGAAATTCGCGGTTACACGGAAATGATGACCGACGCGCGTGATATAGCTATACAGCGCATGGTAGCAGACGCTGAATCTAAAGGTGCAGATGCGATTGTAGGGATTCGATTTACCACGAGCTCAATCGTAGATGGTTCTTCGGAAATTTTGGCATTTGGTACTGCAGTGAAACTGGCGGACTAGTCTACTTGAATAGCATTGCAAAAATGCCAACAGAGAGTGGTGAATTATTATGCATTTACCGTTCTGTTCCTTTTAGGTTAATTATTCTAGATTTTCGCAGAGCGAATAGGCTTATATTCTTAACTTTACGTTACTATTAAAATTAATCCTAACAATTTAGATCAATTACTTCACTTTTGTTTTGTGTGTCATTTTATATTTATAGTGAAATTGAATTCATATTGAATTTTCCATTTATCGTGTGAATTTTGATTTCGATATATTAATTCATATTTTTCTTATAAAAATATGAACTTATACCTTGCCAAGCGGTTCTAAATTGTTACAAATACTATACAGCTGTAACATTGCCAAAAGGAATTGTAGATGAGAGATCTGACTCCCGAATACTTGCTAGCCGCATTACGCCAAGCGATTAAAACAAAAGGGCTAACATATCGAGAGCTATCTGAGAAAATGGGCATGCCGCTGTCCACTTTTAAGAGACACTTAACAAGCACAAATCTCGCTTTGGATAAACTGCTTGAATATTGTAGAGCTGTTGATTGCACGTTAGATGAACTACAAAAGCTTGCGAATCAATTACAAGGTGAAGACGAGGATTACTTTAGCCGTACGCAAGATGAAGTCTTTTTTCAATTTCCCCATCTTTACGATTTTTATCGTGAATTGAGAATGCTGCGAGGCAAAGATGGATATTCCATTTTAAAGAAAAAGTATGATTTGTCTGAGCAGAGCATGTCTGATTACCTAAAAGCTTTGGAGTTATTGGATCTTGTTTACGTTGATGAAGATAAAAATATAACGTTGCACGGGCCGTTATATTACAGCTATGCAGAAAACTCCAAGCTCAATGATAAATATACGGAAATCATAAAAGAACAGACAACAACCCACGATAAATGCGTTCGTGTGGCTTTGGCACGCATGAAAATTACCGAAGAGCAGCTTTTGCAATTGGAAGATCAAGTCGCAAAAACGGTTATCGATTTTCATTCCAAAAATGTTGTGGCAGAGAACTTCAACGTCTCTGATTTTACTAATATTGTTCTACTTGCAGGGCCACATCAACCAGTCACATTCTCTGATGGAATTATCGAGACAGAAAGGCGATTTATTGACGATATTCGTTATGCCATTGCATCTGCAGGTGATAAACCAAGCCTCTCGATTTAGAAATTCAGTCTTTTACTTAAAGAGAATCGCTTTCTCACCATGTTATTGAGTTTTTCAGCTCTAATATTGAAAGGAAGCAGTAAAAGAAAAGCCCAAGACAGAACACACTTTGTAAATAGAGCATCTATCAGTTGCTGTTTTGAATCCAAACTTTAAGTGTTTTGGGCTTTTTTGAATCACATCATTTCAATATCACTCGTTGTCCAATTTTTAAGGTGCTGATTTTTGGGGTTATGTTCTCGCACTCCACTCTAGATTTTCCTTACAATCAAATCATTCTCGCTGAACCAAGCATCTTGATGTTACTTGGTTATATATAATTAAATCTTATTTTTCGGTTAGCTATAAATTCACACTTGCAATGTTTGTTTTTTGATCTATTATGACGAAGTGTCATTTATGACGGTTCGTCAAATTTAGTGGCGTTCCTGTATTCAAGAATCGTGTTACAATTATCGGGAGTGTGTTGGTATACGGATCAAAGGATTATGTTTAACTTTCGCTGTAAAAAAGATAGCAAGCAAGACGGATGTCGTACGTCTTCAGGGCTAACTAAAAAACAACAGGCGATTGCTGATCGTGAAATAGAGCTTATTCAATTGGCTAAGTCTCTGGTTCAAGAGCAAGGCTTTGCCAACTTAACGATGGACAAGCTCACAGCGGCAAGCCCTTACTCGAAGGGAACGATCTACAATCATTTTTGCAGCAAAGAAGATGTGATTCTTGCACTTTGTATTCACTCGCTGAGAAGCGAGGCAATATTTTTCGAACGTACCGCTAAGTTCAATGGCAATACCAGAGAAAAAATCATTGCTATGCATGTAGGTTATCGTATTTACGCTCGTATGGAGCCTGTACTATCAACCTGTGCGATTGTTGCAAAGACGCCTTGGGTCCTAGAGAAAGCTTCGCCTAAGCGTGTGAATGAATTGAACAACTTAGAAGAACAAGTAATAGATGGTGCTGATGCGTTGGTGAATAATGCGGTGGAATGTGGGGACCTTAAGTTCTCTCCCGCAATTGGTTCTGATGCCATCGTATTTGCTAACTGGTCTATTGCCTTCGGTTCAAACGCTCTAGCGCAAAATGCATCGAACAGTCGATGTATTCAGCGAATTCAAGATCCATTCTCAGTACTGCATAACGCGAATATGTTACTTGATGGTTTAGGGTGGTCACCTTTATCGACAGAGTGGGATTACCGTAAAACGTGGCGTCGAGTGGAACAGGAATTGTTCAGCGAAGAGCTTGCTTATTTAGAGTCTATGAATCGCTAATCGTTATAGAGGCCATCTAATATTTTAGTTGGCTTTTTTATTACACTATTGTGACGAATCGTCAAAAAATAGAGGTTGGTACTCAAGTTACCGATCTCGAGAAGTATAGGAAGTTACTCAAAAACTAACTTATATAACCAAATAAATTCGATCTGATTTTTATATGTTGAAGTTATCTGGTTATCACAGCATTCGCTGTTTTTTTTAGTTTTTAAATTTGACGAAACGTCACAAAAGGAGAGTGTGATGCCACATCACAACGTTCAACAACAAGCCCGAATGAGCTGGGTCAAGCTACCAACGAATTACAGTGTGTTGGTTGTGCTTGCTACCGTTTTATTGATTGTTATAGCAACTATTGGAGGAAAAAATCTTTACTTTAGAGGGGATTACGACATCTTTTTTGATGGAACAAATGAGCAGTTACTTGCGTTTGATGAAATTCAGACTACCTTTGCAAAATCTGACAGTCTTGCTTTGGTCATAGCGCCAAAAAATGGCACTGTTTTTACTCCGAACACCTTATCTCTTATTCAGCAGATCACTGACGAGGCGTGGCAAGTCCCATACTCCACCCGTGTTGATTCCCTTGCTAACTACCAGCATACCGAAGCGTTTGAAGATGATCTTCTTGTCGAAGATTTACTGTATAGCGAATATGAATTGACGCCTCAGCGAATCGAGAAAGTCAAAAGTATTGCGTTGAGTGAGCCGGTTTTGAAAAGTTCACTGATTTCCGAAAAAGGGGATGTCACGGTCGTGAATATTACGGTCCAACTCCCTGAGGTCGATAAAACCGCTGAAGTACAAGAAGTGGTTGCCTACATAAACGGAATGATTGAGCGTTATCAGCAAGTGTACCCGGATACTGATTTCCACAAAGCCGGTATTATTGCAATGAACTACGCGTTTATGACCGCAGCTCAAGATGACAGCGCGACGCTAGTGCCGACCATGCTACTAGTGATATTGGTTTTCCTGACTCTCATGTTGCGCTCATTGCTTAGCGTCATCGCGACACTCATCGTTATTATCGGCTCAGTTATGGTGACAATGGGATTATCAGGATGGGCTGGTATGTTCTTAAGCACGGCGACAGTTAATGTGCCTACCTTGGTGATGACGCTTGCCGTCGCCGACTGTGTACACATTATAGCGACGATGCGTCAGTCTATGCAAAACGGCTTTAGTAAAGCCCATTCTATTGAACGAAGTATTGCGCTCAATTTCATGCCCATCCTGATTACCTCCATTACCACCGCGATCGGCTTTTTAATGATGAATATGTCGGATTCTCCAATCCTGAGAGATTTCGGCAACCTATCAGCCCTTGGCGTCATGATTGCTTGTTTCCTTTCCATCACATTACTTCCGGCGTTACTTCATATCCTTCCTGTTAGGGTGAAGTCAGACACTGCTGATGAAAGAAAGCACTTTATGGATCACTTAGGGGATTTCGTGGTGTCAAAGCGACATGCGTTATTGCCGTTGTCGGTGCTTGTTACTGTCGCGAGTGCGAGTTTGATTCCGCTGAACAAAGTCAACGATGAATCCGTCGAATATTTTGGTCATAGCAATGAATTTCGTCGAGCGGCTGATTTTATGGAAGAGCGAATCAGTGGCATGGCGAACATCAGTATCGCGATAAAAACTAACGAATCGCAGGGCATTGCGGATCCTAATTTTCTCAATACTGTGGGTAAATTTACTGACTGGCTAAGATTGCAGCCAGAAACGGACCATGTTGCGACCTTGAGCGATGTTTATAAGCGCCTAAACAAGAACATGCATGGAGATGATCAGGCTTATTACTCGCTCCCTCAAGACAGAGAATTAGCGGCTCAATATCTGCTGCTTTATGAAATGTCACTACCGTATGGCTTAGATTTGAACAACCAAATCAATGTTGATAAGTCGTCAATCAAGATGGTTCTCACCGTGGAGAACTTGGGCAGCGTCGAGCTTGTTGATTTGGAAAATCGTATTTACCAATGGTTTAACGAAAACGCGCCTCAGTATGATGTTGTTGCTTCTAGTCCATCACTGATGTTTGCGCATATTGGCGAAACGAATATGGCTAGCATGCTGTCAACCTTGCCTATCACTCTGGTCTTAATTTCGGCATTACTGATCTTTGCCTTACGCTCGTTCAAGCTCGGTTTAATCAGCCTGGTCCCGAATATCGCCCCTGCGCTTATTGGTTTTGGTATTTGGGCACTGGTTTCTGGTGAAATTAATTTGGGGTTGTCTGTTGTTGTGACGTTGACGCTTGGCGTTGTGGTTGATGATGCCGTTCATTTTCTCTCTAAATACCAACACGCTCGTAAAGATGGCCATAGCGCGGAACAAGCGGTTCGTTACGCTTTTCGCACCGTGGGGCGCGCGCTTTGGATTACGACCGTCGTGCTTGTTGCTGGTTTCTCTGTTCTGGCGATGTCGAGCTTCCGCTTAAATGCCGATATGGGACAGTTGAGTGCCATTGTTATCTTCATTGCTCTTGTTGTGGATTTCATCTTTCTACCGACTTTACTGATGTTGTTTGACAAAGGCGTCTACGACGAGGTGGACCGCCGAAACAAGCTTAAATCAACTGACTCTCAAACCACGGCTGTTACTCAGTCATAACGAATCAAAGGATTGAACATGAATTTACTAAAAAATGCCTTAAAAGTATCTGCACTTTCTGTCTCGCTTTTTATGAGTCATGCGGTGTTAGCGGATGAAGCGAAAGGATTAGAAATTGCTCAAGAGCGCAAAGCCCGTGATGAAGGGTGGGGGGATTCTGTTGCTACCATGAAAATGATTCTGCGGAACGCACAAGGAGAAAGCAGCACACGTTTAATGCGCCTCCAATCACTCGAAGTTGAGGACGATGGTGACAAAGGACTCACAATATTTGATGAACCAAGAGATGTGAAAGGCACCGCGTTTCTCAACCACTCTCATACAGTGGGTGCCGATGACCAGTGGCTTTACCTTCCAGCACTGAAGCGTGTGAAACGTATTTCCTCGCGTAACAAATCAGGCCCTTTCATGGGCAGTGAATTTGCGTATGAGGATCTCAGTTCCTTTGAGATTGAAAAATACCGTTTCAACTACCTAAAAGATGACAGCATAAACGGGCAAGATGTTTTCGTCGTAGAGCAAATTCCGACCGATAAGAACTCAGGTTATACCAAGCAAACGGTGTGGTTAGATAAAGCGCATTACCGCCCACTGAAAGTTGAGTTTTACGATCGCAAAGGGTCGTTGTTAAAAACGCTTTCTTTTTCCGATTACAAGCAGTACCTCAACCAATATTGGCGAGCGCACACCATGGCGATGACAAATCATCAAACAGGAAAAAGCACTGAGCTAACAACAAGTGAAATGCGCTTTAACACTGGGCTAGAAGACAATGATTTTCATAAGAATGTGTTAAAGCGAGTGAGGTAGTGGAGGAGAAATGAACCGATCAAATGTTGGGTTGTTGCTTAGCGCAGCAACCTCTTTTTACTCGATGCCTCTTGCCGCCGTTGAGCTTGCTGGACAAGTCAATATTGAGCATCGTCAGTTTTTTGAAACTGGCTCTCTGGGTCAGAGCAAAGCGCAAACGTCATTGGTTTTGCAGCCAGAATTTTACTGGGAGATGCAAAATGGTGATGCGAGCTTTACCCTCACACCTTTCTATCGTTTGGATAGTCTAGACGATGAGCGAAGTCATGGAGACATAAGAGAGGCGCTTTATCTGACGTACTGGGATGATTATGAGCTTCGAGTTGGGATTAGTAAGGTCTTTTGGGGAGTGACGGAATCCGCACATTTGGTTGATGTAGTAAACCAGACAGACGCCATTGAAGCCGTCGATGGTGAAGATAAACTCGGTCAGCCAATGTTGCATTTCACCTCATTCAAAGACTGGGGCACCGTCCATGCAATGTTATTACCTTACTTTAGGGAGCGAACGTTTGCGGGCACTGACGGGCGCTTGCGAACCGAACCTGTTGTCTCAGATGATGCTATCTATGAATCAAGCAGAGAAGAAAAGCAGGTAGATGTGGCTTTTCGATATTCGAAAATGCTTGGCGATTGGGACGTAGGCCTGAGCTATTTATATGGAACAAACCGGGATCCTTACTTTCGTTTTGAGTACGGGGAATTAAAGCCTTACTACGCTCTGATGAGTCATGTCGGTCTCGATGTACAAGGAATCGTTGGCGATTGGTTATGGAAGCTGGAAAGTGTTTATCGAGGTAGTGCTGATAATCATGTCGGTCTTGTGACGGGATTTGAGTACACCTTCGTTGGCGCATTTGACACGGTTTGGGATGTGGGTGTGATTGGTGAGTACCTCTACGACAGTCGTGGGAATAACGCACAAACTATCGGTCAAAATGATGTGTTTGCAGGCATTCGTTGGGCGCTCAACGACGAGGACGGAACGGAAGTGTTGACGGAATCACAAAGGATTTAGATAACGCCGATGTTTACAATGCCAAGTTAGAAGCCTCGAGCCGAATATCGAATAACTTTAAGTGGCAAATTGATGCTTGGTTGTTCCAAAATGAAACGCCAAACGATTTGCTCTATTTCGCCCGAGATGACGATTTTATCGAGCTATCTATTCAATACTATTTCTAAAACAAAAGGGCACAACTTAACGTCAGATTAATGAAAGATGACATTTTTGACGTTTTTGTGCTCTTTTTATTCAATAACCTCTTCTTTTCGTAATTCAATTTGGCATTGGTGCCCGGTTTGGCTACTATGTACAGCTATCAAAAAACCAATCACTCCCTTATGGACACTACCAACAGGTAGATGAGGAAACGATGCAACATCTAGAAGAGATCATTGCTAGCGCGAGCACTGCAATTGAAGCTGCCGAATCGCTAGTCGCACTTGATGAAGTGCGTGTTCAGTATCTGGGTAAAAAAGGTGAGCTAACTGCTCAACTTCAAAGCCTAGGTAAACTACCACCAGAAGAACGCCGTGAAGCTGGTCAAGAAATCAACAAAGCGAAAGGCGTCGTTCAGCAAGCTATCGCAGCTCGTAAAGACGCACTACAACGCGCAGAGCTTGAAGCGAAACTAGCAGCAGAAACAATCGACGTAACACTACCAGGTCGTCGTATTGAAAACGGTGGTTTACACCCAGTAACTCGTACTGTAGAGCGTATTGAGAAGTTCTTTGGCGAACTTGGTTTTAACACCGAAGCTGGCCCAGAGATCGAAGATGCATTCCACAACTTTGATGCGCTAAATATTGCCGCTGATCACCCAGCGCGTACTGACCACGATACTTTCTTCTTCAATCCAGATTTGATGCTTCGTACTCATACGTCAGGCGTACAGATCCGTACGATGGAAAATGGTAAACCACCATTCCGTTTCATCGCACCGGGCCGTGTATACCGTAACGACTACGACCAAACTCATACCCCAATGTTCCACCAAGTGGAAGGTATGCTGGTTGATGAGAACGTAAACTTTGCACAGTTGAAAGGTATCCTGCACGATTTCCTATGTAACTTCTTCGAAGAAGAAGTAGAAGTACGTTTCCGTCCATCTTACTTCCCATTCACTGAACCTTCAGCTGAAGTAGACGTGAAAGGCAAAAACGGTAAATGGTTAGAAGTACTAGGCTGCGGTATGGTTCACCCGAACGTACTACGTAGCGTAGGCATCGATCCTGAAAAATACTCTGGTTTCGCATTCGGTATGGGTGTTGAGCGTCTAACGATGCTTCGTTATGGCGTGAACGATCTACGTGCGTTCTTCGAAAACGATCTTCGTTTCCTAAAACAGTTCAAGTAATCCAGAGGGTTCATCAACATGAAATTCAGCGAATCATGGCTTCGTGAGTGGGTAAACCCAGCGGTTACTACTGACGAACTCACTCATCAAATTACAATGGCCGGCCTAGAGGTAGACGACGTTCTTCCTGTGGCGGGTTCTTTCACTGGCGTTAAAGTGGGTCACGTTGTTGAATGTGGTCAACACCCAGACGCAGACAAACTTCGCGTTACTAAGGTTGACGTGGGTGAAGAAGAGCTTCTAGACATCGTTTGTGGCGCACCTAACTGTCGCCAAGGTCTGAAAGTAGCGGTAGCAACAGTTGGTGCTGTTCTTCCAGGCGATTTCAAAATCAAAAAAGCGAAACTACGTGGCCAGCCATCTCACGGCATGCTTTGTTCGTTCACTGAACTAGGCATTGATGTTGAGTCAGACGGCATCATGGAACTAGCAGAAGACGCAGTAATCGGTACTGATTTCCGTGAATTCCTAGGTCTAGATGACGTAACGGTAGACGTAGATCTAACAGCAAACCGCGCTGACTGTTTCAGCATTCGTGGTCTAGCTCGTGAAGTTGGCGTACTAAACCGTGCTGACGTGACTGAGCCATCAGTAGAAGCAGTTGCCCCTTCAATCGACGATAAAGTGTCTATTGAAGTGAAAGCTCCTGCTGCGTGTCCTCGTTACCTAGGTCGTGTTGTTAAGAACGTAAACGCTCAAGCTGAAACGCCACTATGGATGCAAGAGAAACTGCGTCGTTGTGGTATTCGCTCTATCGACCCTGTTGTAGACATCACTAACTATGTTCTTCTAGAGCAAGGTCAACCAATGCACGCATTCGATCTAGCGAAGATCGAAGGTGGCATCGTAGTTCGTATGGCTGAGCAAGGTGAGAAGCTAACACTTCTTGACGGCAGCGAAGCAGAACTAAACGCAGATACATTAGTTGTTGCTGACCACAACAAAGCACTTGCAATCGCAGGTATCTTTGGTGGTGAAGAGTCTGGTGTAACAACTGAGACTAAAGACGTTCTACTAGAGTGTGCATTCTTTGCACCTGACCACATCCGTGGTCGCGCACGTAGCTACGGTCTTCACACTGATTCTTCAATGCGTTTCGAGCGTGGTGTGGATTACGCACTACAAGTGAGCGCAATGGAGCGTGCAACTCAGCTTCTTGTTGAAATTTGTGGCGGTGAAGTAGCACCTGTTGTTGCAGTAGAGTCTGAAGCAGACCTACCTAAGCCAAACAAAGTTGCTCTACGTCGTACGAAGCTAGACAACCTACTAGGTCACCACATCGCTGATGCTGACGTAGTAGAAATCCTAGAGCGCCTAGGTTTGACTGTTGAAGCTTCAGAAGAAGGTTGGGTGGCAGTAGCGCCAACATGGCGTTTCGATATCGCTATCGAACAAGACCTGATTGAAGAAGTTGGCCGTATCTACGGTTACGACAACATTCCTAACCAACACCCAGCTGCAGCACTTAAGATGCACAACCACGTTGAAGCGGATCTTCCACTGAAACGCGTTCGTGATCTTCTTGTTGACCGTGGTTACCACGAAGCAATTACATACAGCTTCGTTGAGCCTGAGCAACAAAAGCTAGTTGTACCTGGTGTTGAGCCTCTAGTGCTTCCAAACCCAATTTCTGCAGATATGTCAGCAATGCGTCTTGGTCTTATCCAAGGTCTGCTGAACACGGTTGTTCACAACCAGAAGCGTCAACAGCCACGTGTTCGTCTATTCGAATACGGTCTACGTTTCATCCCATGTGAATCTGCAGAAAACGGCATGCGCCAAGAGCCTATGCTTGCAGGTGTTATTGCTGGTACTCGCGGTGAAGAGCATTGGGATATCGAAACTAACACGGTTGATTTCTTTGACCTTAAGGGCGATCTAGAAGCGATTCTAGAGCTATCTGCGAACGAAAAAGCGTACTCTTTCGCAGCAGCTAAGCACCCAGCGCTTCATCCAGGTCAATCTGCGGCAATCATCGTAGATGGCAAAGAAGTGGGCGTGATCGGTACCATTCACCCTGAGCTTGAGCGTAAGTTCGGTCTAAACGGTCGTACTATCGTATTCGAAATCGAATGGTCTGCAATCAACAGCAAAGTGATCCCAGAAGCGGTAGCACTTTCTAAATTCCCTTCAAACCGTCGTGATATCGCGGTAGTAGTGGATGAAGCTGTTGCATCTGGTGACATCGTTAACGCTTGTCTAGAGCAAGGTGGCGAGTTCCTTAAAGATGCGAAACTGTTCGACGTTTACGTAGGTAAAGGCGTTGAAGAAGGTAAGAAGAGCCTAGCAATCGCTCTGACTCTACAGTCACTTGAGCGTACGCTTGAAGATGCAGATATCGCTGGTGCGGTTGACGCTATCGTTGCTCACGTTTCTGAGAAGTTTGGTGCTGCTCTACGTGACTAAGCGTTAGACGAACTATCTCTCTTAAGAAACTAAAAACCCTGTCAAATCGGCAGGGTTTTTTTATGTTGAGCATTATCTTATTGTGATTCACGTACTAGGCCGTTTACGTCACCTCCAACAACCTCAAAAATCTGGACCAAACTTGAGGTAACGCTTAATCGAGACTTGGCATATATCGTTTTTCAGCCAACAGACGCTAACGCTAGCTTATTGGCGGCTAGGCAGCGAGTGAGAGGGTATAGCTAAGCAGAAGTGGCAGCGTAAGAATACTGAAAAAGTTGCCAAATAGTACCATTGACGCCACTTTCATGGGCTCTATATTCAGCCTTTCCGCAAATAGGTAATTCATGACGGCTGGTGGCAGCATTGTGAAGAGTACCATCATTTGCAATTGCATCGTTGGAAGGGGAATTAACCAATAAATAAGTGCAAATGCAACCGCCCCAGTTGCAAGCGACTGCACGGTACACAATACACCAACCTTTAAACCGTCCACTCTTAAATGACACATTTGCGCCCCCAGGGATAAAAGCATCACGGGTACTGCCGCTTGGCCAAGTAGAGCGGTCGCTTCGTATAAAGGTGCCCATGCACCCACATTTGACACGTTGAGAAACAGAGCCAACGACGCAGCTAAAAAGATTGGCATCTTGACTATTTGCTTAAAAGGGTTGCCATGACTAAGTAGCATTACACCTAAACTAATGTGCAAGCATGCTGACACGACAAATAGCAGTACTGCTGAGGATAGCGCAATTTCTCCAAACGTATAGGTAAACAAAGGAATAGCAAGGTTTCCGCTATTGCGAAACATATGTGGTGGTGCCCAGGTTTTAAACGACAGTGACGTCAATCGACATACAGGGATCATGAGTAGTGCGGGAACCAAAACCGCGACAATTGCTGCAAAAAGGAGTGGTCCCTGATTCGAGCCTAACGGCATGCTAACGAGCGAAGAAAACACCAGCGCAGGTGTGAAAACCTCAATGTTAATGCGGTTGATTGGACGAAAGTCAGGCTTGATGTAACAACCTACCAAATAGCCGACGCCGACAAGAGCAAAAACAGGGAAAAGAATATTTATGATTTGATTAATCATGGTCGCCTAGATGAAGTGTAAGGAGCTAATGTGGAGATACACGAAGAACCACATTATCAACCTTTATATATTGCGTCATCGCTGAACAGTGAGAAGCGTGGGTTTAATCAAGCTTTCTAAGCACAGTTACAAAGCCAGGTGGTCATACCATTTAGTTCAATTGTTACGTATCGAGTTACATACAAATCACTGAATTTACGACAAGTTCTATGTCAAGTGTCTGTTAAATAACCAATCTCTGATATTTTTATTAAATAGTGATTAATGTTGATATTTAAACTACTTTTAGTTTTATCAGCTGGATGTTTTTCCTATTAAAGAGAAAACAAAAACAAAAATATCAAAATGTTGGCGTTTAACAATAATTTACATAGTGCTATTCCTTTTGTTCGCCAAGAAAAAAGTTGGCGAAAATCATAAGCTTGTCATACACTTCCTGATGTAACCCCGATATGTTGTTGAATTGGTAGGGTAAAACTGCTCTGGCGCTACACTAACGTAGCATTGTTTAACATAGCTTTGAGGAAAGTTTTATGGCGCTCACAAAAGCCGAACTGGCAGAAAACCTGTTTGATAAATTAGGATTTAGTAAGCGGGACGCCAAGGAAACGGTGGAAGTGTTCTTTGAAGAGATTCGTAAGGCACTGGAAAGTGGCGAACAGGTAAAACTGTCAGGTTTTGGTAACTTTGATCTTCGTGACAAGAATGAACGACCTGGTCGTAACCCGAAAACCGGTGAAGATATTCCAATTACTGCTCGACGTGTAGTGACTTTTCGCCCGGGTCAGAAGTTAAAAGCTCGTGTAGAAAACCTGAAGAAAGTACAGTAAGCCGAATAAATGGATCACGCTAAGGCGTGGTCTTTTTTTTGCGTAAAACTTGTGTCGCATATAAACGAAAACCACCGCAATGCGGTGGTTTTTCTGTTTTTGAGTATATCTTAATGATATGGATTACGCTGCTTCTAGGTGCGTTGTTAAGTATGGTTGCCATGCTTGTTGGTACAAGTTTTTAGACTGTGCACGCATGTTGCGAATAGAAGCGAGTTCTAGTTCGCTTAGTTCGCGTTTCTCCATCATCGCTTGGCGTTCTAGTTTCTGGATTTTTTCGTATAGGTCGTGTTCAGGACCGCTTTTCACATCTGCGATGGCTTTTAAGTGCAGTTGAACTTCCGCAACTAGATTTGTCTTTGGTAAACGAACGAGTAAGTTCAAGTCTCTATAGCCTGAAGGACCAGGTTTTTTGAAGCGATTTTTTACTTTAACAATTGTTGTTTCACGCTCTAAGGTTTCATAAATGGAGACTAAGCTCGCGACGTCTTCAGCAACAATCGTGGCACGGGCTAGGTCAGTAATGCGTTCGACTTTTCCATCTAACTCCAAAGCTATTTTTTCTTCTGCTCGTTGTTTGGACTTTACGCCTGCGAAGTATGGCTGAGCATCATTAAGAAGTGCGGTACTTTTACAGATAGTTTCAAGCTCAAATTGTGCTTGGTGAGCTTTGCTGTAAAGAATGTCGAAGTCAGTGTATGGCTGAGTTGGAGTTGCGTCGATTGACTGAATACCATACAAGCCGCTAAGGCTATGTTTAAAGAGTTTCGAACAAACTTCGTTTTGGCTTGTTGAACGATTTTGATCGCCACTCGGCGCTGGGGTAATTGGAAGTGCGGCAAATGCCGGTGCACGGCTAAGTACCAAAAGCATCAATGCTGTAGTACGAAGAAATAAGCTCATTCACTCTCCTTAACTTGCTTGTACTTAGAAAATAGGGAACATAAAGGTCGCTAAGTTCGGCAAATCAGGTACTAACTTATTAATGGGGTCATTACGAAAGATTCCAAGGTTTCAGTTTTGTCTTGAAGTGGAATCGTGCGTTAGATCACCATTTCTCTTTTCTTTATTCTGTTTATCAGATAAAGGCGTGGTTCCTATAAGAACGTTTACATCCTATCACCGCTGTATTAACCAAAGATGAACGGCATAGACAAATTGAAAAAAATCGTTAGTCTTACTTCTCAAAATGAAAATCAGCCGACAAGTAGAAAGTAAAATGAGAGACCAAGAGTTTTGGCATAATAAATGGGCCAGTAATCAAATCGGATTTCACTTGGAAGATGTAAACCCGCTATTACCTGCATATTGGCAACACACAAACCCAAAGCGTGAAGACAAAGTGTTAGTGCCTTTGTGTGGAAAGTCAGAAGACTTGATTTGGTTGGCGATGAAGCATGATTCAGTTGAAGGTGTTGAGCTGAGCCATATCGCTGTTCGTGCCTTTTTTGCTGAACATTTTTATACGCCAACCGTGACGCCTGTTAATGGTATGCACGAGCTTTATCAATTTGATGAGCTTTCTATTTATACTGGGGACTTTTTCACTGCTCCAGTATCTCAAGCCGATATCATTTATGATCGCGCCGCGTTGGTTGCTTTACCGCAAGATATGCGAGAGGAGTATGTAGAGCGCCTCAAGCAACTTTTGAATCCAGGCGGTCGTATTTTGCTTGTTACACTCAACTATCCTCAAGAAGAGATGGCGGGGCCTCCATTTAGCGTGCCAGTTGAAGAGATTGAGCAGTTATTTTCAGGTTACAAAGTTACCTGCTTGAACGTAGATGAAGCTGATGAAAACCATCCTAAAATTGCTAAAAAAGGCTTAAGGCGCTTCTCTGAAGAAGTGTACTTAATCGAGAGTGAATAGGTTTTTCTCGGTTTGGAACACGAAATAGCGCAGCAATTAGAGCTGCGCTGTTTTTTGTAGGATTGGAGCTCGTTTAATAAGTAATATTCACTTTTGATGCACTTTCAATAGCACCTTGAACGGCCTCTTCGGTGGTTTTTCGTCGCGTAAGGACAACACCTAAACGACGGCGACCATCGATTTCTGGCTTGCCGAATAGACGAACTTGCGTTTGAGGTTGAGCTAAGGCTTTGGTTAGGTTGTCAAAGCGAATGTTTGTGGAAGTCCCTTGACCAAGAATAACGGCCGACGCAGATGGGCCATATTGTACGATATTATTAATCGGCATTCCGGTAAATGCACGTACGTGGAGAGCAAACTCTGACATTTCCTGAGAAATCATAGTGACCATGCCTGTATCGTGTGGGCGAGGAGAGACCTCATTGAAAATGACCTTATCGCCTTTAACAAATAACTCTACACCAAAGATGCCGTAGCCACCGAGTGCGTTGACTACTTTCTCTGCCGTGTATTCTGCTGCTTTTACTGCGTTTTCTGACATGGCTTGCGGTTGCCATGATTCGCGGTAGTCGCCATCTTCCTGACGATGGCCAATTGGAGCACAGAAGTGAACACCGTCAACGGCTCTTACGGTCAATAAAGTGATTTCGTAATCGAAGTCGATAAAACCTTCCACGATCACGCGACCTGCACCCGTACGTCCGCCTTCCTGTGCGTAATCCCATGCTTTTGCTACGTCGTCTTCGGTCTTGATGACACTTTGCCCTTTACCTGAAGAACTCATAACTGGCTTTACTACGCACGGGATGCCTACATGCTCAACCGCGGCTTTGAAGTCTTCAAAAGTATCTGCAAAACGATAAGGTGATGTTGTCAGTTCTAGTTCTTCTGCAGCCAAACGTCGGATACCTTCACGATTCATTGTTAGCTTGGTTGCCTTAGCGGTTGGAACAACATTCAGCCCTTTTTCTTCAAGCTCTACCAGTTTGTCGGTTGCGATAGCTTCGATTTCAGGTAGGACGTAAGTAGGTTGTTCCTTTGTAATAACTTCTTCTAAGGCGCTTCCATCTAACATATCGATGACGTAACTACGGTGAGCAACTTGCATCGCTGGAGCATTAGCATAGCGATCACAAGCAATCACTTCTAAACCAAGTCTCTGACATTCAATTGCGACTTCTTTACCGAGTTCGCCAGAGCCTAAAAGTAATACACGGGTAGCATTTGCGCTGGTTGCAGTGCCAAACATAGTGTTCCCTTACAAAATAGAGTGGTGAGACAGAAATTGCAGGAGATCATACTGAAGTTTCATGGCAAAGCAAACGTTTGCCTTTGGTTTTTAGGCAATAAAAAAGCTCTACATGCCGTAGAGCTTTTTATACTGAAATTGTCGCTTATACGTTGACAAAACTAAGTGGAATATCTGGATTTAACGCTTCTAACGTTGATTGCGTATCAGCCAAATGACTGATCTTGCCTTCTGAGTTTTCTACCAGAGCAGCGGCTTTGATATTGTCAAAGGTTTCACCCGCAAGTAGTACTTGGATCAGCGCAACTTGTAATGGCGGCAAGCTAGGGTTAAATGCTGCATTTTCCGCATAAGCACCTTGGAATACACGGCCGCTAGCCATTTCTAATGCTAAGCCACTCAGGTTGTTGGTATATGGTGAGTGGCTCATGTTCATCGCTTCAACAGCGCTTTGAATTAGAGTGTCTTCATCATCGCATGAGAACTGATGCTTTACTTCTGCCATTAAGCCGGATTCGATACCGAGATCGTTTGGTCCAAAGGCTTCAGGTAGGTATTCATGCAGTGACTTTTCTTCGCGTTCTGGGAGCTGGATTTTAAGCTCGTTTGCGGTAGATAACTCGTTCATGAACTGACGGCAGTGACCACATGGGCTGAAGTTAATAGTGATATCTTTAATACCACGTTCACCTTTCATCCAAGCGTGGCTAATTGCAGACTGCTCAGCGTGAACTGTTTGACCTAACTGAACACCAAAGAATTCCATGTTGGCACCGAAGTAAAGGCGACCTGAGAGACCACGAACGATAGCACCGACATAAAATTCAGAAAGAGGAGCATAGGAATATGCTGCGGCAAAAGGAAGTAGAGCAACACGAAGCTCTTTATCTGATAGACCGGTAGCTGAAAGCAACTGCTCAAACTGTTGAACTGAAAGCGTAGCATCAAAATCATCAGCTTGGATGATAGGAGCAAGTTGTTTGGAAAGTGCTTCGGGAGCGCCTGCTAGCGCCTGTTCAATGCGACTTTTCATGTTGAATCCTTGTTATTGCATGGACAGTTATTCTATGTGAAGGATAGAAATGTTCCGTGCGTTAGATCACGATAAATAATGCAATTGGTAATTCTGTTACATAATTAGAGTGAGCTCACACATGTATTCGATTGCACTGACGTGAAGCGTTATCTCCGTCTCACAATTAACCATATCAGTATATATTCATATGACCAAGACGCTGGGATATGTTAATTACGATGCCTACATGTCCACACAACGTTATTCCTAGATATCTAAGCAACGTTGAGTCAGTAATATTGCACTGAATGTTGAAGTTATTAGTGTGTATCTCGTCAGAGTACCTTAACGATCTTACTAGAACGGGTTGTTAGATGAGGTAATACAGAATTTTGGAAGGGATAAGGAAGAAACGGGAAGGCCACGGCCTGCCGGAAGGAGGGCAGACCGAGAGCGCTTAACTATTGATATAGCCAGACAGCCAAAGCAAAAAAGCTTGGAGCCAAAATAGAAGTGATGATGCCGCATAAAACCAATGCGAGTGATGAGAACGCGGCATCAATGGGCTGTTTCTCTGCACATGTCGCGGTGCCTAAGGCATGAGACACGGTACCCATTGTTAGGCCACGTGCAATCGGGTGTTTAATTCCAATTAAGTTGTAAATTGGGTATGCCAAAATCGCGCCCAATAAACCAACAATCAGAACCAAGATCGCCGCAACGGCAGCTTCACCACCGAGGTGACTCGAAATTTCCATTGCTATTGGCGTAGTGACGGATTTACCCACTAGACTTGCGATTAAACTGATATCCGCTTTGAAAGCGACTGCGATCAAGGTGGTTGTCATCATCGACATCACACTGCCTACTGTGCAAGCAAAAGTGATGATTCGCCAGTTTGCTTTAATCTGTGGTAGTTGTTCATATAACGGGTAAGCCAGAGCAACTACGGCTGGTTGAAGTAAAAAACTGATCCCTTCGTTATCCGCATAATACGTTTCAAACGGTACATTTAAGTAAGTAAGCAAAGGAATGAGCACTGCAATACTGATTAGCAAAGGATTTGCTAGAGGATTATTCACTTTGATTGCGATTTGGCGCGCGACAAGAAAAACCGCAATGGTAACAACTAACCACATATCAGTGCTTCTCCTTTAGCAAGTAGTCCAGCAGCCAAGCGAGGCTGACCAGTACAATGAGTGAGCCTCCAACTGCGCTAGCAATGATAGGGAGGGCATTAGCGAGTAACATATCGAAATGTTGCATTAATCCCACGCTAATAGGAACGAACAACAAAATCATGTAGCGGATAAATAGCGTGGCGCCCGGTTTGACCCAATCGACCTTTACAAGCCCAAGAGTCATGGAGAAAAACAGTACGAGCATACCGATGACACTTCCTGGGACGGAAACGCCAGTGAACTTTTGAATGGTAATTCCGATGCCAAGTGCTCCCATGATGAGGAAGATTGAAATGAGCAGTTGGATCAGTTGTAAGAATCGTTCTTTAATCATTTTGACAGTATATAAACAACAAGCACACCATAAGGTGCGCTTGTATTGGGAGGAGTTAAGAAGCTAAGCTCTCTACATAACGGTACACGGATTTTAATATCGCAATCTTCTTTTCGTCACTTTCATGTTCGTGAACTAAGTTTTCTAAATTCAGCATGTACTCTTCAATTTGGCTTTCAAACACTTCTCGACAGTGTAATGCCCAGCGTCTCTGTTCTTGCTCGTCTAATGTGCCTGGGAAGTTACGCGCACGATAGCGGAACAATAGAGGTTTAATGCGCTTGTCATCAAATTCAATGTCCAATGCGGCAAGATTGTTCGGGTCGGTTTCTCGAATGATATCCATGGCTGCGCGATCGGCCGGAGAGAAGAATCCGTCGTAAAGTTGCGTATCGACGTCATCACTTTTATCGAATTTACGCTCGACTGAAAAGAGGCTAATCAACTTTTCTCTAATTTCAGGATGTTGGCGCAACAAAGCGAGATTAGCGAGACATTGCTGGCGATCAATGCCAATAGACTCCGCATTTTCAGCCGTTAACGTTTTTGCAGGGGCGAGAATAGGGCATTTGTTTAAATGAACTAACTTAACAGGCACTGGTAGCAATTCACCAAGATCTTCTCGCTTAGTGTAGAGTCTTTCGTGTAGCTCTTCTGCGGATAGCTCTAGAATAGGCTGAGGGTCTTTCGCTAAATCGATAGTGATAACGGCGTTATTATTGGTTGGGTGCCAAGCAACAGGCACAATCCAGCTAGTGTACTGGCATTCGCGCCCTAGCATGCCTGAAACGTGCATCAACGGCGTCATGTTGACGATGTCGACTAATTCATTGAGCTTGCGCTTTTGGCGCATAGAAAAGAAGTAGTCAAACAATTTTGGTTGCGCTGCTTTGACTTTTTTCGCCATTTCGATAGTCGCAATCACGTCTGCCATCGCATCGTGCGCGTTACTATGTTCTATGCCGTTAGCAACAGACAAGTGCTCTAATTTAAAACTAGTGAAGCCATCTTCGTTTTCTGGCCACTCTACGCCTTCTGGGCGAAGGGCGTGGCACGCGCGTAATACATCGAGTAAATCCCAACGCGAGTTACCGTTTTGCCAACTCCATGCGTATGGGTCGATAAAGTTACGATAACAAGTATAACGGGTCACTTCGTCATCAAAGCGAATGCTGTTGTAGCCTAAACTGGTTGTATTTGGTTTCGCGAGTTCAGCGTGAATCTTAGCGATAAACTCAGGCTCAGAAAGGCCTTCTTGAACCGTTTTTTGCGGAGTAATACCAGTAATAAGCGCAGCTTCAGGAGACGGAAGATAATCAGCAGGTGGCTGGCAGTACATGACTAAAGGTTCGCCGATGATATTGAAGTTTTCATCTGTGCGGACACCAGCGAACTGGCTTGGGCGATCTTTCGCGGGGTTTGTTCCCCATGTCTCATAATCAAAGAAGAAAAAAGTGGGCTGATTATCTTGGTGCATTCTGCTTACCGTTTACAAAACCGATGACAGTATTAGACCATTCAACGCCTTGACTAGCAACGAAAGATGCAAGTTGAATTTTTGAAAATGAAAAAGCCGATGGCGAACCATCGGCTTGATACTTTACGTTTTATCGCTTTGGAAAGAATTTGAGTTCTATGCTCGTGTTTCTTCCAATGTTGCTTCACTTTCTGGTGACTTCAGCACTCGGCTAGCAATTGTACCCGCAGTCATTGATCCTGAAACGTTCAGTGCGGTACGTGCCATATCGATCAATGGTTCAATAGAGATAAGCAGCGCCGCGATGGTGACAGGCAAGCCCATTGCAGGAAGAACAATCAATGCTGCAAACGTCGCGCCGCCACCCACACCAGCGATACCAAATGAACTGATGGTGATAATCGCAATCAATGACAGGATAAAGTGTAGATCCAGTGGGTTGATGCCCATTGTCGGAGCTACCATCACTGCCAGCATTGCAGGATAGATACCTGCACATCCGTTTTGGCCGATAGTGGCACCAAACGATGCTGATAGGTTTGCAATTGCTGGTGGAACGTTAAGCTTGGTGATTTGCGCTTCTACGTTTAGTGGGATCGTTGCTGCTGAGCTACGAGATGTAAACGCGAAGGTCAGTACAGGCCAGATTTTCTTAAAGTATTCCGCAGGGCTAACGCCGACAAACGAGACTAATACGCCGTGAACAACAAACATCAGAGCGATAGCAACATAAGACGCCACAATAAAGCCAAGTAGGTTTAGGATGTCGCCTGCGCTTGATGTCGCTACCACTTTTGCCATCAGTGCTGCGATGCCGTATGGCGTTAACGCCATGATCATCTTCACTAATCGCATAACGATTGATTGAGCTGCTTCTACGAAAGTACGAATCGGTGATTCTAACTCTGCTTTTTCCATCATCACCTTACGAGCGGCGATACCGGTTAATACACCGAAGATAACGACAGCGATAATTGAGGTCGAGCGAGCACCTGTTAGATCAGCAAATGGGTTGGTTGGAATGAAGCTAACTAGCATTTGAGGAATAGTTAGGTCACTTACTGTACCGGCACGGCTTTCTAAAACGGCGATACGAGCGGTTTCACGCGCGCCTTCAGTTAAACCCTCTGCTGAAAGGCCAAATGTCGTTGTCACCAAGATACCGATGAGTGCAGCAATTGCAGTCGTTACAAGAAGAACAGAGATGGTCAGGCCAGAAATTTTACCTAATGATCCACCTTTTTCCAATTTAACAACTGCAGAGATCATCGATACCAATACTAGTGGCATGATGACCATTTTCAGTAGACCAACGTAGCCACTGCCTACAATGCCTACCCATTCAAGTGTTTGAGCAATTGCGCTGTTGCCTTCACCGTGAATGAGTTGCAAAGCAAGACCAAAAAGAGAACCAGTAACAAGACCGATTAAAACGAGACGAGAGAGTGTGTGTTTCTTTTGTTGTTGGTTAAATAGAAAGAACAATATGCCAACAAAGACGGCTAGAGAGGCTATCACTGCAAAATTCATAATCTGACCTTATCAACCTGCCGAAATGGCGGTTGTTTTTTATACGGGGTTTTATACGGATTTGTTTATGGGGCGTAAGATAACGCTCGCGATATAACTTTAAAAATGACAAACGGGTATTAGCTAGATCTAAAATGAATATAAAAACGAGATCTAAGTCGCGTGAGAGTGTGAATTAGCACGTTAAATGTACAAAATGGTTATTCGTAGTGATGCAGTAAGTCACGCATTTCTTGCCTTTGTAAGTAAACCACCGAATCTTCTTGATAACTGAAAAGTTGATAAATCATCGCTTTGGCGACATCTTCCGCTCGAATAGGTAAAAAGTTGGACAGTTTGCCAAGCATGAGTGGGCGAATTACCTTAAACAGAATTTGCACTAACTTCTCGTCCGTTCTTGGACTTTGACGTTGACCAACAAGCGGGCCTGGGCGAACAAACACGATTTCCTCAAAACCCATAGCTTCGATTCTTTGTTCCATTTGTCCTTTACAGGCTAAGTAATGGGATGGTGATTTACTATTTGCACCAAGGCTAGAAACAACCGCAAGGCGTTTGACTCCGATCGTTTTCATCTGTTGGGCGACTTTACACACCAGATCAACATCTACTCTACGCAAATTATCCTTACTACCAGCTTGCTTAAGAGTTGTGCCTAAACAGATAAAGCCGATGGTCGGTGTTGGTTGGTTATCATCCCATTGGTGGATAGAGAGGTCGGCATCAATGAGAGGAACAAGCTTATTGTCCGCATCTAGGACGCCATCGAGTGGGCGGCGAGAAAGATAATATAAGGTACCAACACCTGATTGATTTATGAGGTTTGTAATGACTTTTGAACCGACTAAGCCAGTCGCCCCAGCGATGATGGCGCAGGTGTTGTTATCCATGTCCTTTCTCCTATATGGGAATATAGCCTAAGCTATTGTAGCGGATTTCAAGGAGTTACTTATAATCGAATGCTCGAAAGGTGAGATGCTCTGCGAACTCAGTAGACTTTCCTAACAGAAATCTGATTAGCGCTGCCCCAAGCGGATGCAAGGGTATACAATAGTGGACGCTCAAAACTGGGGCTGAGCAAGATTTCTTAATCAATGGAACACCTCTCACCCAGACAACATCAAAGGAACGTAAAAAATGGATGACTCTTTTGCAGCGGAGATACAAGCGCGCATAGATAACAAAACCAAACCCGTCGGTTCTTTAGGCTTATTGGAAAAGGTGGCACTACAGCTAGCTCTTATTCAAAGTCAGGATAAACCTCAGCCAGTCGATTCCATCGCTATCTGTAAACCGAGCATGCTGGTATTTGCTGGAGATCACGGCGTTGCAGAGGAGGGCGTAAGTATTGCGCCAAGCGAAGTCACTCAGCAAATGGTGGCTAACTTTCTCGCCGGCGGCGCAGCCATCAACTGCTTTTGCGACATCAATGGCATCCAACTCAAAGTAATAGATTGCGGCATGTTGGCACCTATTGATGTGCTGGTTCCAGAATTTAAGTTTCATCCAAACTTGGTTGAACAACGGTTGGGTAACGGTACGGCTAATTTCTCTAAACAATCAGCGATGTCCCCAGAACAAGTGGCGCTAGGTTTAGAGTATGGTGCGAAGATTGCTGAGCAAACCATTTTGTCTGGCTCAAATCTATTGATGTTCGGTGAGATGGGCATTGGTAACACCAGTTCGGCTTCCGCACTGTTATCGGCGCTGAGTTCATTAGATATTGACTATTGTGTTGGTGTCGGTACAGGAATCAATCAACAGCAGTTGAGCCGTAAATATAAACTAGTGGCACAGGGCGTGAACCGATGTCGAGGTCTTGATACTAAAGCGGTTCTCGCACAGGTTGGAGGCTTTGAAATCGTACAAATGGTAGGCGCTTTTTTAGAAGCCAAGCGGCTTAAAACCCCAGTTTTAGTGGATGGATTTATCGTATCGGTTGCTGCGTATATTGCAACGTTGCTAGACGAAGAAGCTCGCGAATACATGTTGTTTGCCCACCGCTCCGAAGAAAATGGACATAAGTTTGTATTAGAGTACCTAAAAGCAGAACCTCTACTCGATCTTGGTTTACGATTAGGGGAGGGAACCGGAGCCGCTCTTGCCTTACCCTTGTTAAAAGCTGCTGCCCAGTTTTACAACAAGATGGCGAGTTTTGAGAGTGCAGGAGTTACAGTATAGTGTCAGTCCCTGATAATTCTGAGAACGTCACGCCGTCATCGTTAAGATACCAGTGGGAGTTGTTTCTATTAGCTATCAGTTTTTTTAGTCGCTTACCCGTCCCCCAAGCCTTGCCATACAGTGAAGAACGCATGAATCAGGCCGGTCGTTACTTCGCGTTAGTTGGTCTCGTGCTTGGAGCGCTTTGTGCTCTGGTATTTTCGCTCACCTCAATTCTTTTCCCAGAATCGGTTGCCATAGTATTAACGATGGTGTTTAGCTTATTGTTAACAGGGGCATTTCACGAAGACGGCTTGACTGATATGGCGGATGGCATTGGCGGTGGCATGACTGTCGAGCGACGCCTCTCTATTATGAAGGACAGCCGCATTGGCACTTATGGTGCAGCCACTCTCATTATGGCGTTATTGGCTAAGTATGTTTTTTGGAGTGAACTGGCTAACTTACCGCAGTTTTGGTTGGTCATTGTCGTCGCTTATACCGCAAGCCGAGCACTAGCCGCGACGCTTATTTATGACATGCCTTATGTCAGTGACAGTGATACGTCGAAAAGTAAACCGCTGGCAAATAGCCAGTCTTCTTTAGAAGTCTCCATTTTGTTGTTTACTGGTGGCATAACATTGCTTGTGCTTGGTATCACGCAGGCGATCTTTATATCGCTTGTTCTCGTGGTATTTCGTTTGATGTTCAAACGTTGGTTAACCAAGCGAATTGGCGGCTTTACGGGGGATTGTCTTGGCGCAGCGCAGCAGCTATCGGAACTGCTTGTTTATCTCACTATGATTGGGTTTTATCACATCTCATGAAGCAATTGATACTCGGTGGCGCGCGCTCTGGGAAGTCGCATTTGGCGGAAAAAACAGCCAAGCAATTATCGACCACTTCTCAACACTCATTACATTATGTTGCAACCGCGCTGCCATTTGACCAAGAAATGCGAGAGCGAATAGCGCATCATCAAAAGCAACGAGGGGGCGAGTGGCAAGAGCATGAATGCCCCCTTCATTTATCTGAGTTACTGACAAATTTCGCTAACACCGATGTTGTACTGGTCGATTGTTTAACCTTGTGGCTCAATAATTGGATATTTGAGTTAGGTGATGAATGTTCCAATGAGAAGCTAGAAGCAGAAATTGAAAAGCTTATACAGGTGGTACGTGGCTCAGATGCGACGTTAATATTCGTCTCTAACGAGGTTGGAATGGGTATTGTGCCTTTGGGGGCGGTTAGTCGTTACTTTGTGGATAATGCAGGACGGATGAATCAAAAACTAGCCAGTGTTTGCCATCGTGTTACCTTTGTTGCTGCTGGTTTGCCGTTGGTTCTTAAAGAGTAGGATGGAACAAAATGAAAACACTCAATATCTATCTTGTGCGTCATGGAAAAGTAGATGCTCCACCAGGACTCCATGGCCAAACAGATGTAAAAGTTACGCCTGCTGACCAAGAAAGCATTGCTCGGGCTTGGATCGAGAGTGGACGAGGTGTGGGTGGAGTGATTTGTTCTCCTCTTTCACGTTGTCAAGAACTGGCAAATATAATTGCTGAACAGCAATTATTACCAGTAATGACGGATGAATCTTTACAAGAGATGGCATTTGGTGATTTTGATGGTATGCCTTTTGATATGCTCACTGAGCAGTGGAAAAAGCTAGATGCTTTTTGGCAATCGCCAGCACAACATACGTTGCCGAACGCTGAGAGCTTAAGCACATTTTCTGAGCGCATATGTCGCGTTTGGTCTCAAATCATCAACGATATCAATGACAATCTACTTATCGTCACGCATGGTGGCGTCATTCGTATGATTCTTGCTCATGTATTGGAGTTAGATTGGCGTAACCCCAAGTGGTATTCGACGTTGTCGATAGGAAACGCTTCTGTCACGCATATAACAATTACCATAGATGAGCAAATTTACGCCTCGGTGCGTTCGATTGGCGTACCTCTTTTAACTCGTTAATTTATAAATATTAAAATGCCCAAAGCGATACTGCTTATGGGCATAGTCACGGAAGATGTCAGTGGAAGCCCATCTGCTAGGTGCAGGAAGCGAAAATTGACTCAGTTACATAAAAAGGAAATATAGAAATGACAACGCCGAGTTGGGATTTGTCCATCGTTTATAACGACCTTTCTGACCCACGAATTCAAGACGATATTGCTCTTGTTGAACAATGTATTGATCTTTTGAATAAACAATCAGCAGATTGCGGCAACGTAGAGATCATGCAAAATGCGATTTTGACCAATGAAGCCGCGAGTCGTTTAGCGGGCACAGTTGCAAATTTTGCGAGTTGTTATGCTTCTGTTGATGCAACAAACGCCGAAGCGAAATCGTTACTTGGTAAAATGACCCGCATCTTTTCGGAGCTTTCTCAAGCGTTCAGTCCCTTTGATTTGACACTAACGCATGCCGACGAAGAGTTTATCTTGCGCGTGTTAGATCATGAGAATCCTGATATCAGTGGGCAAGCATTTTCTATCTTGAACTCCAGAAAGCTGGCGGATACTCGTCTTAGTAACGCCGAAGAACAGTTACTTGCTGCGATGAGTGTGGATGGTAAATCGGCTTGGGGTAACCTATACGATAACCTGACTGGCTCATTGAAAGTGAAGCTTGAGTATGCAGATGGTAAGAGTGAAGTGCTTGGGTTTTCTCAAGCGGCAAGCATTCTTTATGGTTCTGAATTCGAGCGTCAAGAAGCCGCTTGGCGAGGCGTACAAGATGCAATGCAAACGCACCAAGAATCATTCGCTGCAATTTTGAATGCGTTAGCAGGATGGCGTTTAACTGAAAACAAAAAGCGTTCGACGAAGCGTGAAGTTCACTTCCTAGAGCCGAGTTTGCATGGTAGCCGAATCCAAGCTGAAACTTTAAATGCGATGATGACCGTAGCCAAAGACAGTCGAGCTATTGGTCAGAAAGCGGGTTTATTGATGGCGAAAGTACATGGTCTGGATGAGATGAAACCTTGGAATCATCTGGCGGCTATGCCTGCTTTGAGCGGTGAAGCGAAGGTCTACGACTTTGATGAAGCGATTGATGTTATTTGTGAAGCATTTGAAACAGTAAACCCTGAGATGTCGGAGTTTGTCCGTTTGATGGTACAAAACGGATGGATTGATGCCGCGCCAAATGCCAGCAAGCGCCTCGGCGCATACTGCACCAAACTGCCAGCAACGCGAACACCCCTTGTGTTTATGACTTGGAGTGGCAGTCGCTCAGACCTTATGACTCTTGCACATGAACTTGGCCATGCGTTTCATAACTGGGTTATTCGTGATTTGCCACTTTGCCAAACTTACTATCCAATGACGTTAGCAGAAACCGCTTCTATTTTTGCAGAAAACATCGTTCGTGATCATTTGATTTCGAAAGCGGAGAGCGTCGATGAAAAGCTCGAGATGTTGTGGGAAGAGTTGTCATCTGCGCTAGCTTTAATGATCAACATTCCGGTTCGCTATGAGTTTGAGAAATCGTTCTATGAACGCCGCCAGGATGGAGAGTTAACCGCAGATGAATTCTGTGAGTTGATGTCTGAAACTTGGAAAGAATGGTATGGCGACGTAATGAGCGAGCCGGATCCGTACTTCTGGGCAAGCAAGCTGCACTTTTCTATCGATAGTGTGAGTTTTTATAACTACCCATACCTGTTTGGTTTCTTATTCAGCAAGGGTATTTATGCACAGCGAGAAACCAAAGGCGAAGCGTTTTACACCGATTACATCAATTTGCTGCGCGATACTGGCTGCATGATGGCGGAAGATGTTGTCGAAAAGCATCTATCGATGGATTTAACTCAACCAACGTTTTGGCAGCAGAGCGTTGAGCTAGTGCGTGACAAAGTCGATGAGTTTGAGCGTTTACTCGCACAGCGCGGCTAAGTTTTTCGCAGTGTTGATGCATAATCTGCTTTATAGCTACAAAAATTTGATCAAATCATAATGATCTTAATCAGGGCTGTGGTAAAGTTCACAGCCCTAACACTTTGTAATTGTTTAAAAATTAAACGCCTCAATGCTTGATTTGAGTGCCTGGCGCGAAAAGGTATCGGATTTTCGAGGGAAATAGTGATTTCTACTCATAAGTGAGATCGCAGCAACAAAAATCCTTTGTACAATTTATTAACATACCCGCCGTGCTATTAAGGAGTAACGCATGACGAAGTCTCTCTTTCGCCAATCGTTTTTAACTGACACGTTAGATGTTCATATCGATGTTGCACCAGCGGAGCAGGTGCTTTCTAACGGTGTAAAACTTAAACTCTATCAGCGTGGTGTATTAGAAGTAATCCCTGCGAATTATACTCAGGATACGAAGAACATCATCATCTCTTGTGGGGTTCACGGAGATGAAACCGCACCGATGGAGCTGGTGGATTCCATTATTCAAGACATAGAATCTGGGTTCCAGACGGTCGATACCCGTTGTCTATTCATTATCGCTCATCCAGAATCCACTCTGGCGCACACGCGATTCCTTGAAGAAAACCTCAACCGTCTTTTTGACGAAAAAGAACACAAGCAGACAAAAGAGCTTGTCATCGCTGATACGCTAAAGTTGCTTGTTCGCGATTTCTATCAGGATACCGACCCGACAACACGCTGGCATCTTGATTTACACTGCGCGATTAGAGGTTCGAAGCACTATACGTTTGCAGTAAGTCCTAAGACTCGTCATCCTGTGCGAAGCAAGGCATTAATCGATTTCTTGGACAGTGCACACATTGAAGCTGTGCTCTTGTCAAACGCACCATCGAGTACGTTTAGCTGGTACAGTGCCGAGAACTTTGGTGCGCAGGCTCTGACAATGGAGCTTGGTCGTGTGGCTCGTATTGGTGAAAATGACCTCGATAAATTGACTGCGTTTGATTTGTCTTTACGTAATTTGATTGCGGAAACGAAGCCAGAACACCTACCAAAACCATGCATTAAATATCGCGTAAGTCGCACAATCGTTCGCCTGAACGAAGACTTTGACTTTATGTTCGACGACAATGTTGAAAACTTCACTTCATTTGTTCACGGCGAAGTGTTTGGTCATGATGGCGACAAACCATTAATGGCGAAGAACGAAAACGAAGCGATTGTCTTCCCGAACCGCCATGTCGCAATAGGTCAACGTGCAGCTCTGATGGTTTGTGAAGTGAAAACCCGTTTTGAAGAGGGCGAGTTGGTTTACGATTAATCCAACATTGCTTTGAGAAGTTAATTGCAATTTACCGAGGCTTAACTGTAAGGTTAAGCCTCGTTTGTTTTTATCGGCCGCTATGGATTTTCAACAACTTATCCTGAACAAGGAACGACGCTGGCAACGTAACCTGATGGTTATGTCGATCGTGCTCGCTGTACTCTCTGCCATTCACTTGATGGTCGGAGAAATTTTCCTTTCTCCTTTTCAATCCTTATCTGCATTTGAACAGAAGTTATTGGTGGACTTGCGTTTACCGAGGTTAGTGTCTGCGGCAATTATTGGTGCTGCGTTAGCGGTATCTGGCGCGACGTTACAAGTGTTGCTTGGGAACGTGTTGGCTGAACCTGGCGTGCTTGGTATATCTGGTGGTGCAAGCTTAGCAATGGTCTTAATCATGTTCGCGTCACCTGTTCTTCCTACCCCGATTGTTTTTATGTTGGCAGCGATTGCAGGCTCGATGTTATTCACGTTTGTTTTGGTGGCGATAGCAAGAGCAATGCACCTGACGACGGCTCGATTGCTTTTGGTTGGGGTCGCATTGGGTATTTTATCGAGCGCGATTGTGACGTGGGCATTTTACTTTAGTGATGATCTCAGTTTACGCCAACTGATGTATTGGTTAATGGGCAGTATTGGCGGTGCAAGTTGGTATCAACATACCGTTACTTTAGTGATGTTACCGGTGCTTATCTGGTTATGTTGTAAAGGCAAGTCGCTTGATAAATTGATGCTGGGTGAGATTCATGCGACCCAATTGGGTGTCGATGTGCATCAAATGCGTTGGAAACTGATCCTCGCCATTTCTGTTTTGGTGGGTAGTTCAGTCGCTTTGGGTGGCATCATTAGTTTTGTTGGTTTGGTGGTCCCGCACTTGTTGCGTTTGGCTTTTGGTACGGAAAACCGTTATTTATTGCCACTTTCTGCAATATCTGGTGCTGCGTTGCTTGTATTTGCTGACATCGGCGCAAGACTGTTATTGGACGCCGCAGAGTTACCTTTAGGTGTCATGACAACATCGATTGGCGCACCTATTTTCATCTGGATGCTGGTGAAGAGTCATGATGCACGTTAAACATATATCGGTTGGTAGTCGATTATTGCCTCTTTCTTTTGAATGCAAAGCTGGCGAAATCGTGCATGTCGTTGGGCCTAATGGTTCAGGTAAGAGTACTTTATTGGCTGCGATTTCTGGTACGTTAAGCCACCGAGAGGGTATGAGTGGTGAAGTGTACGTTGGCAACAAAAACTTGCTTACTTTACCGTTGTCAGAGCAAGCTCATGTTCGAGGTTATTTGTGTCAGCAATCACGTCCAGCGTTTAATGTTGATGTGTTTCAGTATCTCGCTTTATCTCTGCCAAGTGGTGCTGAGATTGCGGATATCAAAGTGCGTGATGCCGTCAATATGGTGGTGGAGCTGGTACAACTGCAAGATAAGCTTCATCGCAGTATTCAAACATTATCCGGTGGTGAGTGGCAGCGTGTCCGATTAGCAGGTGTATGTTTGCAGGTGTGGCGTACCATTAATCCTTTTTCGCAGTTTTTAATTTTGGATGAGCCAGCAGCACCGTTAGATATTGCGCAAGAGGGTCTGCTCTATCAATTGATTAACGCTATGGCTGCGCAGGGAATTGGAGTATTAGTTGCTAATCACGATCTCAATCGCACATTAAAGCACGCAGATAAAGTATTGCTGCTTAACAACGGTGTGCTGCACTCATCAGGAAATGCCGATACTGTGCTAACGGAAGAAGCTCTCGGGGAAGTGTTCAATACTCAAGTCAAAAAGGTCATCGTAGATGAGCAACCTTATTTAATCTTTGATTAGTATTTAGGGACAATAAAAAACGACCTACTTGAGGTCGTTTTTTTAATCGAGAAAGCCAAACTCAACGCTTATTGAGTTAACGGTTTTAGATCTGCTGGGCGGTAGTAAACAGATTTGAGTACTTTGCCTTTACGAATGGTTTTACCTTCCGATACGAAATCTTCGGCGCATTTCGCGATTATGTATTCACCTTTCTGTACCGCCATCAACTTGATGCCTTGTTCCGCGTAGAATGCTTCTGTTTCTGAGTACTCTTGCTCGTTACGGCATACTTTGCTCATGTTGCTTGAGTGCACTTCATCCCAGCAAGGAATAAATTCAATACCACGGTTTACTGCAACGTTTAATAGAAGATCAATTAAGTAGCTGATCGCTAGGTTGTCTTCTACTTTGCTGTGGCCAAGATGAACGAGACGTCCCATTAATACATACACGCTGTCTACGATGGCATCTGCTTGCTCAGTTTTACAATCTGCTTCTGCTAGCTCTGTTAGCTCTTCGATCGCCAAAGAGGTGTGTAGTGTATCTGCTTGTGCATCAAGGCTTGCAGCGTCTGCGACTGGTAAGTCGAACGTACTACGGAACTCGGTGATATCACGGTATAAGTGATCAAAAATCTCTTGGGTTAGCTTTGACAGTTGCATTCTAATTTCCATTGAATCGATTGAAGCGGCAATGATACCAAACCGCACTTTGAACCCCAAGGGCATTGCATCTAACTGGTGATAAATCTGCCTTTGGGGAATGGTGGTGCTTAACGAAATAGGTAAGGGAACAGCTTTTTACGTTCTTCCTCTGAAAGGGCGGAAACACGAGCGATGTTCGTATCGGGAATGGATTCAGGATCAGGATAGTGTTTTAGTACCTTTTCCATACTCTCTTCGCGAATCAAATGGAAGATCGGGTAAGGAGAACGATTGGTCAGGTTTTCGTCGTCTTCAGGCCTTGCGCCGCCAAAACAGTAATCAGGATGGAAAGTCGCTACTTGGAAAATACCTTCCCAGTTTTGCTGCTTAATTAATCCTTCAACCCAATCTATGCAAAAGTTGTAGTCCCAGAAATCTTGTAGCATGTTGGGAACCACAACCAACGTGGTCTCAAGTTGTTCGGGCTCTGTGTTACTCAGCTCAATCAGCTGCAATAAAATATCTTCAAGAAGCGCTTCTTCTTGAGTCGCTTCACTAACAAAGATTTTGATTTGTTTATTACGTTGCGGTTTGGCAGCAAACGGACATAGGTTGAGCCCGATTACCACATCGTTGAGCCATTGATCGACTTGTTGAGTGATCGCTTCGATATCTGTGTTTTGTGTTGAACGCGTTGACATACGACTTTCTGGTTTTTATTAAAGTAGCGCAAGCATAGCAGAGTTGGTTATCCAAGTAACCAGAGAGGTATTACGCAAATGAGCTTACCCTAGCTACTCTTTAAACTCGCTGCGTCAGGTGTTTGGTCAGTATGCTTTCTTTCGGCGATGTGTTTCAAATACGCAATCGCAGCAAACATCGCTAGGTAGACGGCGCTTCCCCCCATAAGAACACTCGACCAACCACCATGCTGCCAACAATAAAGAAGTAAGAATCCTCCTAAGCTACCGCCTACGTAGTAGTGTACTAAGTAGAGCGCTGTCGCGGTGGCTTTGGCGCGAGTGGCATTCTGACCGACCCAACCGTAGGCGAGGGTATGAGTAAAGAAGGCACCAAAACTTATCAGCAACAACCCAACTAGCATTGCAGTCAGGCTTTCAACCGCAGCAATCCACATTCCCGTCATGCTCACTATCGCGCCTAAGAACATACCGAGGATTGAGGAATAACGTTTACTCCAGTGGCCTGCACAACGAGAGGAGAAAGTCCCTCCCAAGTAACAAATAAAGATCAGTGAGGCCAACCCGACGGGTACATTGTGAGGTTCACTCACCAGACGGAAACCCATTACGGAATAAAGGTTGACGAACAAAGCAAAGTTGAGTCCTCCTATCAGCATCGCGAACCACACGCGTTGGTTTTTAAAATGACCAATAAGCGCACGATTTTGATGGCGCAAACTGCTTGATGACGGGGTGAAGTTGCGCTGTGTTGGCAATAAATAGTGAACGCCAATGACACCAAGAAGAGTGAACACCATCATAACTTCAATGGCGACATCAACACTGAAATTGTCCGCCAATAAGCCGCCGCTAATACGCCCTGCAATACCGCCTAATGAGTTAGCCGCAATGTACGTTCCAATTGCCATCGAGAAAGCGTGCTTGTCGAGCTCTTCTGCCATGTAAGCCACGGCGACCGCTGCAAAAGCGGCGAGCGCGACACCGATCAGTGCTCGACATATCACCAAAAACAGGAATGAGTCACCAAACAGCATCAAAGCGGAAAGGGTAGGAATCGAAAACAGACCGGCCATCATGACTGGCTTTCGTCCCACTGATTCTGATAACACAGCCATTGGAACGAGGCTAAAAGAGAGAGCGAGTGTTGAGGCCGCAAATAACCAGTTCACTTGCGTTTCTGAGATCGTGAAAATTTGGGCAAAAGTGGGCAGCATTGGCTGTAGTAGGTATAAATTTGAAAAAACCAAAAAGGAACCAAGCGCTAGCGAGAGCGTAATGCGTTTGTATTCCGGTGTGCCAAAACTGACCATGAATCCTGCCTAATGTGAGCAAATGGAGAGACTGTGATCAATCTATCAGTTCGTTACAAATTAAAAAAATATATTAAAAATATGGACACCATATATTTTTGATCTAATGGAATCGAAACAACTTAAACATTTTCTGGCGGTCGCTGAACACGGAAACATTACCCATGCGGCGAAAGCCCTGCATATTGCCCAGCCCGCATTAAGCATTTCTATCAAAAAGTTTGAGCAGTCTTTGGGCGTTACCCTATTTCGTCGTGATGATAAAAAAATCAGCTTAACGAAAGAGGGCGAAACGCTACTTATACATGCTAAGCGGGTGATTCAACAGTTGCACGACGCGCAGCTCGCGATTGATGAGTTGAAAGGTTTAGCGAAAGGCGAAGTAAGGCTCGGGACGCCATCAATGATGGGCAGTTATTTCTTTCCACGAATCGTGATGGCGTTTAAAAGCCAGTTCCCGGAGTTAAAATTGACCTTGGTCGAAGCTGGGACTCAATCGATTCGTCGTATGCTGCTTAATGGTCAACTCGATATCGGTGTGATCAGTTGTGATAACGTGCCTGATGACCTAGAAACTGACCATTTGTTTACTAGCCAAATGGTCGCCGTTGTTTCACCTGAGCATGAGTTAGCCCAGCGAGAATCTCTTACTTTTGATGAGTTCTTTGAACACGATTTGGTTATGTTTCAGCATGGCTATTTTCACCGTGAATTTTTGGATCAGGTGAGTGAGGAGCATGGGTTTACCATGAAGTCATCATTCGAAACCAACTTACTGCCTTTGATTTTGAGTATTGTGAAACAAGAGTTTGCGATTACCGCGTTACTGGAATTGGTGACCCAACATGAGTCAGGCGTTGTTGGCGTGCCGTTTGAACCACCAGTGACGCTGGATCTGGCACTTGCTTGGCGCAAGCAGGGGTATTTATCAATAGCAGATCGAACGTTTATCGACTTTATCAAGCGCTACGTTTAAACGCAGCGCAGATTCATTGTTCGAGCACTAGTCGCCTTTGTACATCTTCTCGAAGTTCTTTGGGTTCCAGCCAATCATTACCCGATCACCAATTTTTAAAACTGGCACTGAACGAGCACCAAGCGCATCAAGTTCTTTGCGACCGCGTTGCATCTTAGCATTGCACAAACGATAGTTAATATTTTTCGAATCCAGATAACGTTGAGCATCTTTGCAGTGAGGGCATTTGTCTTTGACGTAAAGGACGACACGTTTCATTGAGTTTCTCTCCATTATCATTGGGAGGCGAAGTTTAACGACCTTTCACCATAAATGAAAGGCGAAAGCTAAGGTGAAACTGTCCTTTATCTCAGGTATATTGAGCGCCTTTATTTTGTCATAACAGACGTTAATTCTATGCATCCGTCACTTCGATACATTCAAGGCTACCCACAAAACATCGTAGAGCAGGTGAGCTCATTGATAGCGAGTGGCAAGTTTGTTCCTCGGTTCGAAAAGCGTTATCCCGATAGGCACCAAATCAAAAGCGAAAGGGCGCTCTATGAGTACGCCATGGCAATCAAAAACCGCTACATGAAGAAAGCCGCGCCAATCAGTAAAGTTGTCTACGATAAGAAAATTCACGCGGTAAACAACGCGCTTGGTTTGCACAGTGTAATCAGTAGAAACCATGGCGGTAAGCTGAAGTCGAAAAACGAGATTCGCATTGCCAATGTATTTAAAGATGCGCCCGAGCCACTATTAAGAATGCTGGTGGTACATGAGTTGGCACATACTCGTGAGAAAAACCACGACAAGGCGTTCTATCAGTTATGTTGCTACATGGAGCCTGAGTATCACCAACTCGAATTTGATGCTCGTTTGTTTATGATTTACCTCGATTTAAAAGCGAATTTGAATGAAGAACAATAATCACAACGCGAAGCAAGCAAAGCCAAAGGCTTCAATGGCGGGTCAGAAGAAAGACGCGAATAAAGCCAAGCCGAAGCGTGTTAAAGACAAAGTTGCGCGCAAACCCCCTCAGCCTGCAGGAAAGAGCGAAGTCGAGTTCATAAAAATAGCGAAGAATGGTTTGCATGAGCGTAATGTTCATCGAGGTCGTTACGATTTAAAAAAACTCGTGGAAAGTGAACCACAGTTAAAGCCATTCGTTATCAAAAATCCGAAAGGGGAAGATTCCATAAACTTCTCTGATCCTAACGCGGTTAAAATGCTCAATAAAGCATTGCTTGCTGCGTATTATGGTGTCGAGTTCTGGGACATTCCCGACACCTACCTTTGCCCACCGATTCCAGGCCGCGCTGATTACATTCACCGAGTGGCAGAACTACTTGATAGTGAAGTAAAAGGTCAGTACACGCACCAAAAAGTGAAAGCGTTGGACATTGGCGTGGGAGCAAACTGTATTTATCCGATTGTTGGTGTAACAAAATACGGTTGGCACTATACGGGCAGCGATGTCGATCCAAAATCGATCCAATCGGCTCAAACGATCGTAGAGCACAATCGTGTTTTGACGGGAAAAATTGCACTAATACAGCAACACAATGATGCCAATATTTATCGAGGTATCATTCAACCGAATGATCGTTATGATGTGACGACATGTAATCCGCCATTCCACCGTTCGGCGGAAGATGCCGCTATGGGCAGCCAGCGTAAAATCGATAATCTAAAAGCAAACCAGCGTAAGAAAGGGCTAAAACCTCAAACCGCACAAGTAAAGACAAGTAAGCCTGCGTTGAATTTTGGCGGTCAAAACGCTGAATTGTGGTGTGAAGGCGGAGAAGCGGCGTTTATCCGAAAAATGGCGAATGAAAGCCAAGCTTTTGCTGCGCAGGTCTTGTGGTTTACAACACTTATATCCAAAAAAGACAACGTTCGCCCGATGCGCAAGCAGCTTGAAAAATTGGGTGTGAAAGCCATTCGTGTGGTTGAAATGAGTCAAGGACAGAAAGTGAGCCGCTTTGTAGCTTGGTCATACATGGATAAACAACAGCGCAAAGCATGGATTGAACTAAAGTGACGTTGACCGTTTCACACTGAGCAATAAAGTAGAAAGCCCGCTGATATCAGCGGGCTTCTATTTTGGGAGATCTAAAACTTAATGATGGGCTCACAATCTAGTGAACTGAGAGAGACAAAAGTATCTGTTTTGGCATAGTACAAGCCACAGGTTTCACCTCTGATCTGCAACGTATATTGGTCTGGAAGATCCGTATAGCTGCCATCCAACAGTTGATTGTTGTTCCCTTTTACTCGTCCTTTTTCAATCAACAAATGCGGTGAGGATTCAAATACGTTATTTGCGATTCTAGGTGCTGGTGTCCCTTGGATTTCTGCGATCGCGTTTTGAATCTCTATGACTGTTTGCGGAGAGTTCTTTTTACTCAATGCTTCAACGGGTTCTTGTGACATAGCTTGGCATCCTATCAAAGAAATCGAAGTGCCTAAGAAAAGCGCAACCCGAATCAGCATTCGTAAAAAGTTAGTTGATCTCAACATGAATTGCCTCTGTTCGTAGCGGAAAGCGAAGATCGCTTAACTCCGGAGATGAAATGTTACGCGGCATGGCGTTGAAACTTGAAGAGGAGACTGGCGGACAGGTTCCCGTTTCCATGTAGTTTAGTGCCGCAGAAAGCATACCTTCAGACGGATCGCCTAATGGTTTTGTTAGGTCGTCATTGACCCAGCAACCTTCCACTCTATTGTTTAAGCCTAGCTCGGTATTGATTTGGCTCTTTGGAGTAGGAATAAAACCATCAGAGAAGTCGCCAAATTTTTTCTCGTTCGCTGACTTGAACTGAATAGTGTAGTACATAGTGCCGCAGTTTTGTTCTGGTGAGAACCCATACGGTTTACCTGTGGTTGTTGAGCCTATTTGGATAACCTCCACATCAATGCCGCGCAAAGCGTTGATTAACAGTTCACTTGAGGAAGCCGTGCCTCCTGAAGTCAGTACATATACGCGCTTTTTGTTCAGTGTCGGAAGCACTTGGTCCGAATATTTCTGTGCTGCCCAGTCTATTGCTAGATTCGTAAAGCGATAGATGTTATCCCCATCCTTAATGGTACGCATCACTTTGTCATTGTGAATCAATTCACTGAAGACTCGGTTCTGACCAGCACCGCTTAGCATGTAGCCTACTTGCGAGGACTGAAGGACTAAACCACCGCCGTTGTAACGTAAATCAACGACGATCTCGTCAACATTCTCTGCCGAGAGCGTACTAAACGCCTCAATAAGCGGGGCTTGAGCGCTTGGTTCAAAGGAGTTGTATTGCAGATAGCCGATCCGCATACCATTGTGTGTAATCACTTTGGCATTTTTAACTGGAGAGGTCATGACATCAGAGGCGGTAAGCGTCACGGTTTTCTCTAGACCGTCAACACTCTCAAATGTGAAGGTGTAATCTTGATTGATGTCAGGGTTAAAGAGCGTTTTGTTAATAAAATCAATGTCGGACTGACTACCGGTGTTAACCACATCAATATTATTGATTTTCAGAAGCTTATCACCACGAGCAATGCCGCTTCTATCAGCTGGCGAGGCTTCTTCAGTGTAGGAAATACGAACGTCTCGAGGTTGTACGCCACGTAGGAATGCCCAGTTGAAACCAAATCCAGCAACTAAACCGGATTGCGATGATTTCATATCATCTTCATAAGAGACGGTAAAATGGAAGCGATCTTTCGGTTTACCCGTCGCGGTAGTAGCAGAAGTGACCAGCGTATTGAAGTAATCAGTAACAGTTTTGTAGTTTGCTGGGTTATTATCAGGAACCTCGTCATACCATAGATACGTTTCGTTAGTAAAAGCTCTTAAAAAGAGTTTTTCGTGTAATGCAGAGCCCAATTTATCTGGATAGGCGGCATAGTTGTCATATGGGTCCAGTCCGACGCGGGGCGTTTCACATTGGTTGATAAACGTTTTCGACGGTTGGCTAAAATCACCGGCTTTCCATGTTGGACCGTTTGCACTGCTAGTGGACGGAGTAGGTGATGAACCATCACCGCCGCCACCGCCACAGCCTTGTAATAATGCGAGAGTGACTGCCGTTGCTAAAGAATACTTAAATTTCACTTTTCTATGTCCTTATAAATAATAGAATTATAATTATCTGTTTTACTTTTTTATTAGCTAGATGAATGTATTAATTTAATTTGTTCGTCTGCAAATTTATAGTTAAATAGTGTGAGGTAAATAACGTAAAAAAGTTGTCTTTTATACTTAAGCTAAATTAGTCATTACTTAAGTTTTCTGTCTATTTCAAAATAGCTAACAAGACCATTAGTAAGTGTGAAATTAAGACAAGCTCTTAGTTGACGAAGCGATGCTCGCTAAATAAAAAATCAGAATTAGATTCAGGAAACGCTTTGAATCAATAGTTTGGTAGGGATATATGATGTTATCTGGGATTTGTTTGATTTATTTATCTGATGCTTTAACTTAATTTAGTGAGTTGAGCGACGTGCTTTAATAAGCTTCCGTCAATGTTGGGTAAATCATCAGCGAAAAATATCTGAGCGCCGGGAGTGCAGCGCATTAATATATTTGTTAGTTCACCTTCATTGTTGGAAGTGTTAACTGCGTTAAGTTTCGCTAATTTATTACAAAGCTCGTCCTCTATTTGCACTTTCTGCTCTTCGGTGAGCCTAATGCGGCCAATACATACGCCTGGGTTGATATCATGAGAAAGCGACTCTTGTTGAAATCGCTCTTTGAATAAGGTGTCTAATGCCGTACCTTCTTCCATAATAAACCGACGACCAGAACGGTAAAACAAGCCGTCTCCGAAGTTTTCGACATATCCTAGAATTTCCGCGATACGCAAATAGAATCGTAAGCTTGTATCAGAAAGTCCGTAAGTATGGGCTATCTCTTGCGGTTTAATATCACGAGAAGTCAGCATATAAATAAAATCAAGTAAATAAGGATGCTCAACGAAAAGGGCGCTCTCTTCATCTGTTAGCATTTGCTCGTTTTGGTGCTGAAGCTCGTTGGCTAAGGTTGCGAGTTCGATGAGGTCGGTATTTAGGTAGTTCAGATAAATAAGTACTTTATCCAAACCTAAAGCTGGATTATGTAGGTGGCGTTTAATACTAGATAGAGGGATGCCACTTTTCTCTGACAAGGAATTGTAGCAAAGCCCTTCTTCTTTAATCTTTTGTCGTAGCGCTGCGAGTAAAAACTTTGGTCCAACATTCATCCTTGAATATCACCTTATTCGTTATTCCGTTTACTGGCTGATATTTTGCCTTTCAAGCAGCAGGTTTCGAATCGCTGTGCCTGCTTCTAGAATGTGTTTTTTCAGCAGATACTTGGCGCCTTCTATATCGCGATTTTTGCACATTTCAAACAAGCTTAAGTGCTCTTCTTCTGCCTTTTTAATGCCTGTTGTGAACAATAGCTGCATACGTATGTATCGGTCACACTTTGTGTTCAAGTTGTAAATGACGTCCATAGTTTCAGGCATGTTGGCTGGCGCATATAGGGCTTTGTGGAACTCGTAGTTGTAGTTGCTCCATTCTTCTACTTCGTCGCCACTGTTCACTACTGACTCGAAACGTTCGCGAACTTCTCGCGCGCGTTCAAGGTCAGCGTCTGTCATATTTTGAATCGCACGCTCTAAAATGTGGCATTCCACGACAGCGCGCAGTTCAAATAGCTCATTGATTTTCTCTGGAGATAGCTCAGTGACCGTCGCACCTTTGTGAGGTTCAAAGCTAACGAGTCCTTGTGCTTCCAATTGAACTAACGCTTCACGCACAGGAATTCGGCTAACATTAAACTCTTTTGCTAACGCATCTTGACGTAAAGGTTGACCAGTTTTTAACTCGCCCTTCAAGATCTGAGTTCGAATTGCTTCCTCAACGAGCTGAGTGCGCGTTTTAAAAACAGGTTTCTGTGACATTGAAGTCTCCCGTGAAATTAATATTGTATCCAATCCATTTTACTTTAGTAGTTTATTGTTTTTCTGGCACAAACCAACTAGGAAAGAAGGTTTTGAGAAGTAGAGTGAAATAAAAGGCATCAGTTGATGCCTTTTTGAGCCATTTGGTGATCTTATTGGGACACACTGCCATCTATGGCGCGTTGAATACCCAGTGGGTTCGACGCTTTTAATGAATCCGGCAATAAAGATTCTGGTAAAGCTTGATAAGCGACGGGACGCAACCAACGATGAATAGCCTCTGCCCCGACAGATGTTGAGGCAGAATTGGTTGAAGCCGGATATGGTCCACCATGAACCATAGCGTAACCAACCTCGACGCCAGTTGGCCAACCGTTGAATACAAGGCGTCCGGCGATTTCTTCCAAACTTGGAAGCAGTTGCTTGGCTTGTTCTTCGTCTTCAGCGGTAGCGTGAAGGGTTGCGGTGAGCGAGCCAGTCAGTGAATCACTCAGTTTCAACATGTCATCGAAATCTTCACAGATTACGATTAACGATTGAGGACCAAATATTTCTTCCTCCCATTGTGGGTTTTTACGCCAGTTTTTACTGTCCGTCACGAACAGTACTGGTGCGACATTGGTCACTTCTGCTTGTTCAGAGCGAGTTACATTAATGCCCGTTTCGGAAGCTCGTTTGTTAACTTCTGATTCATACGTTTCTCGGATTCCTTGCGTTAGCAAAGTGGCCGTTGATTGTTGTCGAATTAACCCTTGAGCAGTTTCGATAAAGGCTTGCGTTTCTGGGCTATTCAAGACAAATACAACGCCTGGTTTTGTACAAAATTGTCCACAGCCCAAAGTCATAGAAGCCACAAACTCTTCAGCCAATGATGCGTTTGCTCGTATGGCTGAAGGGAGAATAAATGTTGGGTTAATCGCCCCTAGTTCGCCATAGAAGGGGATTGGCTCTGGTCTTTGCTGAGCTAGGTTAAACAGCGCACGGCCACCACCGACTGAGCCTGTAAAACCAACCCCTTTAATTTTTGGATGGGTAACGAGTGCTTGGCCAAGTGCGCGTTTGTTGCCTTGCAATAGCGTGAAGATGGCTTGCGGTAAGCACTCTTTCTCAAGTGCAGCCTCAATACACTCAGCAACAAGTTGACTGGTGCCAGGGTGGGCGGTATGGCCTTTTACAATCACAGGACAGCCAGCTGCCAGTGCCGAAGCCGTATCACCACCTGCAGTAGAAAATGCGAGCGGAAAATTAGACGCACCAAACACGGCGACAGGGCCAATTGCGATTTGCTGACGACGAATATCTGGTTTCGGCAGTGGTTGACGGTCTGGGTTTGGCGTATCGAAAATTGCTTGATGGTGATTACCCGAGCTCACAACCTCGGCAAATAGTCGTAATTGGTTGGCGGTACGTCCTATTTCACCGCTTAAACGTGCTTCGGGAAGGGCAGTTTCTAAATGAGCACGAGCAACGATTTCTTCACTCTTCACTTCCAATTCAGAGGCGATAGAGCAAAGTAAGCTCGCTCGCTTTGCATTGCTTAGTTGGCGAAACTCACGCGCAACGTTTTGGGCGGCTGAGGCGGCTTGATTAACTTCTTGCTCCCCATGCACCGGAAACGCTGTGGGTAGAGGCTCACCAGTAAAGGCGTTGACTGCGTAAAAAGTGGTTGGTTCTTGTGGGTTCATCATTCTTCCTTACTATCCTTATTATTTCACTTCAAATCCGTACGCATATGGGTCTTCATCGTCTACCCATATCGTGTTGTGACCGTATACTTGTGCCCATCCTTCAATACTTGGCAAAATAGCGGCTTTGCTATTCACTTCGGTAATGCCTTCTATACGTCCTTGAAATAGGCTGCCGATGATACTTTCGTGAACAAAGTCTTCCCCTTGATTGAGTTTGCCTCTTGCATGCCATTGCGCCATGCGTGCACTTGTTCCCGTACCACATGGCGAGCGATCCAACGCTTTGTCGCCGTAAAACACAGCATTTCGAGCGGTAGCGTTTTCTTGAGTGGGCTCTCCGGTCCATAGCACGTGAGAAACACCGCACACTGTTGGATCTTCTGGATGTACGCACTCAACCGCTCGAGATACCGCTTCGCGAACTTTTGGAGAAAGCATCAAAATTTCATCTGGAGAGTAGTGTTCAAGTCCGGCGTAGTTTTCTTGAGGGTCGACGATTACGTAATAGTTTCCGCCATAAGCAACATCGACAGTGAGCTCACCTAAGCCTTCTATGTCCACGGTTACGTCTTGGTGGGCAAGGTAAGCTGGTACGTTAAATATCTTTACCGACGTGACCTTGTCACCTTTTGTTTGGTAGTGCACTTCGATTTGTCCTGCTGGGACATCAAGTATCAAACGACCTTCTTTTTTGGGAGTGATAAGGCGATTCTCGATAGCGGTGGTGACGGTTCCAATGGTGCCGTGGCCACACATTGGTAAGCAGCCACTGGTTTCAATAAACAGAATAGAAGCGTCTGCGTTATCACTGCAAGGAGGCAAGACAACTGACCCCGACATCATTGAGTGTCCGCGAGGCTCAAACATGAGTGCCTGACGAATCCAATCATAATGCTCAAGAAAGTATTGGCGCTTTTCGCTCATGGTATTGCCTTCGAGTGGAGGCACACCGCCTGCTACCAGCCTAACTGGGTTGCCGCAGGTGTGGGCATCAATACAGAAAAAAGTTCCTTGTCTCATTTTTCGCTCCTTGCTGAAAAAATGGTTGAATTAAACAATAGTGATGTTAACGTAATGTAAAATATATTGTATACAATCTACGTTTTCAAGTGTGACTCGGAGCATATTTATGTTGGTCAAGGATGAAACTAAAAAGGAAAGGATCGCTGTGATAGGTGCGGGGATTATTGGCTTATCAATTGGCTTGAAATTGCAGCAGCAAGGTTATCAAGTCACGATTTTTGATCCCAATGGCGTGGGGAATGGATGCTCTAAAGGAAATGCAGGTCATATCGCGACTGAGCAAATCTTCCCTCTTGCAACGCCAGCGCTGCTTCCACAATTACCTAAAATGCTGCTAGATCCCAAAAGTCCGGTTTCGATCCGTTGGCAAGATATTCCAAACACAATCGGGTGGATGATTCGTTTTCTATTACAAACAAAGCCATCAGTCGCGAAGCGGGCACAAAACGCGATTAAGAGTCTTAACGAGCGGTCAGTGGCAAGTTGGCGTGACGTGCTTGATTCAATCGGAAAAGCGCATCTAATAAAAATGAATGGTTCATTGCTCACTTTTGAAAACGAGAAACTGTTTCAGAATTATCAAAGCACGCTTAACTCACTGGCTAAAAACGGTGTGGCGTATCAAGTTTGGACGCAAGAGGCGATTCGAAAGCGGATACCTGCTCTCAGCCATAAGGTTCGTGTCGGAGTCTTTTTTCCCGATACAGGACATACGCTAGACCCTTATCAGATCTGTGTTGAGCTAAGTGAAGCTTTTGAAGCTCTTGGCGGTAAGATTTTACAAAAAGGTGTATCTGCGTTGGAGAAAAATGGTGATGTGTTGGTTGAGTCTCAAACACATTCATTTGACCGAATCATTGTTGCCGCTGGTGTACATTCTAAGCTTTTGATACGGCAACTAACCGGAGTCAAAGTGCCTATTCAAGCCGAGCGTGGTTATCACCTAATGGTGGATGACAAGCGTGATGTATTGCCATTTCCTATTAGCTCTGCCGATAGAAAATTCATCATGACTCCGATGTCAGGTGGGCTACGATTGGCAGGCACTGTTGAGTATGCCGATGTAGAGTCACCACCCAATATGAAACGTTCAGAAATGCTTTTTCAGTTAGGCGATGAGATGTTTGAATCGGGGTTACATCCACTCAAGCAAGGAGAAAAGTGGATGGGGAATCGGCCTTCAACAGTCGACTCGTTACCGGTTATTGATAGCATTTGGGATGGAAATGTATTACTGGCATTTGGCCACCAACACCTTGGATTAACTCAAGCGGCGATTACGGCAGATCTCCTTTTAGAGCTTATCGAAGGAAAGCCGACATCGATTGATCTTTCACCTTTTTCACTACAACGATTCGCCTGAAAAAACTCAATATTAAATATTGTATAAAATATATTAAATGCTAGTGTTAACTTAATTTTAACAAGAATGGTGTCCAACAGCCGTATTCGGATGCCTCCAGAAAAACAACCAAAAGGAGTAAAACATGTCACGAATGACCAAAGCACCATTGGCGCTGTTGATTTCAGGAATGCTGTTGGGGACCTCTGCTTATGCTAAAGACAAATTGACGGTCGTATCTTGGGGTGGTGCATTCACCAAGAGCCAAGTGGAGGCATATCATAAGCCTTTCATTAAAAAAACAGGTGTTGAGATCGTATCCGAGGATTTCAGCGGCGGATTAGCCGAAATTAAAGCGCAGGTGGAAGCGAACAACGTGCGCTGGGATTTGGTTTCTCTCGACAAGCCGGACATTGTTCGTGGTTGCGCCGAAGGGTTACTAGAACCAGTGAACCCAAGTATTTTGCCTCCGGGCGCAGATGGAACACCAGCACAAGAGGATTTCATTAATGGTGCGATTCACGAATGCGCAATCAATACCATCGTAGTGTCCACTGTATTAGCGGTGAACGAAGACGCGTTTAAAGGTAAGGTTTTGCCTAGCAAGTTGACCGATCTTTTTGACCTAAAAACTTTTCCAGGTCGACGTGCATTGCAAAAACAACCTCAGGGCAATCTTGAGTGGGCACTATTGGCTGATGGTGTAAAACCAGAAGAGGTCTACAGCCTGCTCGAAACCGAAGCCGGGCGTGAGCGTGCGTTTGCTAAGTTGGATACGATCAAATCAGAAGTGCTGTGGTGGACAACAGGTGCCCAGCCACCTCAAATGCTTGCTGACAAAGAAGTGGTGATCGCCTCGGCGTTTAACGGCCGAATTCACAATGCCCGTAAAGATGAAGGTCAACCATTTCGGATTATATGGGACCGTCAAATGGGTTACATGAATGGATGGGCGATACCTAAGGGTAGTGAGAACACAAAGCTTGCATTGGACTTCATCGCTTTTTCTTCAGGAACAAAACCATTAGCTGATCAAGCTAAGTACGTTGCTTATGGGCCTACGCGTAAGTCGTCTTCGGCGGAGGTGAACCCAGACATTTTAGCGAACCTTCCTACCGCACCTCAAAACTTCCAAACCGCCTTCCTGATTAACGATGAATGGTGGTCAGACTACGCGGATGAACTAAATGAAGAGTTCAATACCTGGCTGCTTAACTAGGCGTTAATTTATATATGGGGCCGAGTTTTCATCCATAAGCGAGGTTCCATACTTTTCCTCAACTGTATTTATGTTTTCGGAGAAATGATGAAAGTCATCGAAGCACAGCAAGTCGCGCAATGTTTAACAATGGAGTCTCTTATTGAAACGATGCGTGAAATGTACTCGCGGCCAGCGACAATACCTCAACGCCGAGTCATGCCCTTAGAAGAGGGAGAATACGAGGCGTTTGCGCTACTTCCAGCTTGGAACCAGGAGTTGATTGCGGTGAAAGCCTTTACGTATTTCCTGCATAACCCTGAGCAAGGCAAAGATACGCTTGCATCTAAGCTGCTTGTTTTTAGACGAAACGATGGTGAGCCGCTCGCACTCGTGGACGGTAAAGTTTTAACGTTTTGGCGCACCGCCGCAGCTTCTGCGTTGGCAGCGGACTATTTAGCGCGTCCTGATGCCGATCGTCTGTTGATCTGCGGAACGGGCAATCTTGCGCCTTATTTTGCGTGGGCATACGCTGCGGTTCGCCCACTTAAGCAGGTTTATATTTGGGGGCGTAACTCAGACAACGCCGAGGCGACGGTAGATGCCATTGTGTCATCTTCAGAGTATCAGTCGCTTCCTGATGAGCGTCGGTTCCGTGTTTCAGTCGTAGAAAATGTGGACCACGTTATCAAACACGTTGACATCATCAGCTGTATTACCGCATCAGCAGAGCCTTTGTTTAATGGCGCAGACGTGCAGCCGGGCACCCATATTGATTTGGTCGGTAATCATGACTTGGACAAGCGTGAATGCGACTCTAAAGCAGTGCAACGAGCACAGGTGTATGTTGATAGCCGTATTAATGTATTAGCCGAAGCGGGCGATCTTCTCATTCCAATTCAAGAGGGCGTATTCACGTCAGACGATATCAAAGGGGAATTACCGCAGCTTTGCGCCCAACAAATCTCAGGACGTCAAAACGATGAGGTCATTACTTTATACAAATCAGTTGGCAGTGCTTTGGCTGATTTGGCCGCTGTAAAGGCGGTGTTGTTAGAAAATGGCATAGATAGCCATGTCTGAGCATTTTCGCTCGTTCATTTAAATTGCATACAATATACATATAAGGAAAGTAGTTCATGAAAATTGATTGGAAAGGTGTTTATCCGGCGGTCAGTACGCAATTTCGTCAAGATCAGTCAATCGACTTAGACGCAACGCAAACCGTTATAGACAACCAGATTAAAGATGGTGTGAATGGCATTATCTGCATGGGTACCGTCGGTGAGAACTGTGCGTTGTACCCGGAGGAGAAACGCCAGGTCTTGCAAGCGGCAAAAGAAGTCGTAAATGGCCGTGTGCCTTTGATTGCTGGTACAGCAGAGTCTATTACCACAGCAGCTATTGATTACATGCAGGATGCGTACAAAATTGGTATCGATGGTTGTATGGTGATGCCTGCCATGGTTTACCGCACGTCTGAGAACGAAACGTTCGAATATTACCGCACGCTAGCAGAAGCAACGCCAGAAATGCCAATCATGATTTACAACAACCCGGTTGCTTATGGTGTCGATGTAAACCTCGATATCATGGCGAAACTGGCTGAGTTTGAAAGCATTGTAGCTATCAAAGAGTCGACCACTGATACTCGTCGTATCACCGAGCTTTACAATAAATTTGATGACCGCTTTACCGTGTTCAGTGGTGTTGATGACATCGCTCTTGAATCATTGATGCTAGGTGCGACTGGCTGGATTTCTGGTTTAACCAACGCATTCCCAGAAGAGTCCGTCGCGATTTATAAACTGGCAAGCCAAGGTCGTTATGCTGAAGCGTTAGAAATCTACCGTTGGTTCTTACCGCTGCTGCGTTTAGACACCATTCCTACGCTGGTTCAGTGCATTAAACTGGCCGAGCAAGTCTGCGGACGTGGATCTGAACAAGTTCGTGCGCCACGCCAACTTTTACAAGGTGAAGAGCGTCAACAAGTCATTCAAATGGTTGAACATGCGTTAGAAACCCGCTTAGACCTATCCAAATACAATCTGTAATTGTGCTGTTTAGTAGAGCGTTAACTGACGCTCTACTCATTCGTAATATTCAAAAAATGAGAAGAGGGAAGTCATGAGCACGGAAAACAAGGACTATGTCAGCTTTCAACACGTTAAGAAAACCTACGATGGCACGAATTTGGTGGTGAAAGACTTCAACTTAGATATTGCTCCTGGAGAGTTCGTTACTATGTTGGGGCCGTCAGGATCGGGCAAGACCACTTGCTTGATGATGCTAGCAGGCTTTGAAACTGCGACTGGTGGAGACATTTATATTGATGGCGTTCCTGTTAATCATCTCGCGCCGCACAAGCGCGATATCGGTATGGTGTTTCAAAACTATGCGTTGTTTCCACATATGACCATTGCTGAGAATCTTGCGTTTCCTTTAAAGGTGCGAAAACTCGATAGTGACACGATTCAAAGCAAAGTTCAGAGTGTATTAGAAATGGTCGCGCTTGAGCATGTTGCGACTCGATACCCAAAGCAGTTATCAGGTGGTCAACAACAACGTGTTGCGCTAGCGCGAGCATTAGTGTTTGAGCCTAAACTTGTGTTGATGGATGAACCGCTCGGCGCATTAGATAAGCAGCTGCGTGAGCAAATGCAGATGGAAATTAAACATTTGCATGAAAAGCTTGGCATCACCATTTTGTATGTGACGCACGATCAAGACGAAGCTCTCACTATGTCCGACCGTATTGCGGTTTTTAATCACGGCGAAGTGCAACAACTCGCGACACCAACCGAGCTTTATGAATCTCCGAGTAATACGTTTGTTGCGCAGTTTATCGGAGAAAACAACCAACTCTTAGGTTTAGTCAAAGAGTGGAACGGAAAGTATTGCCAAGTGCTCGTTGGGAAAGAGTTATTTACTGCGAAACCTGTCAGAGTCTCTGAGCAAGGGCAGAGGACAACACTTTCCATTCGACCAGAAAAGATTGTTATTCAACCAGAGAAAGCGTCTTGTGAGAACCAAGTCTCGGGCGTCCTACGAGAATTGATTTATCACGGTGATCATTATCGTCTGGTCGTCGAAGTAGAGAGCGTTGGTCACTTCATCGTTAAAGTACCTAACGATAATCGTAAACACTTGCAGTTAACGCCTGGCTCAATTTGTCGTATTGGTTGGCAAAGCGACGATTGCCATGCTCTTGATGAGGCACTAACTCAAAGTAGCGAGGTAGCAGCATGAGTCGAGAGCTAACCACATTGGATTCTGTATTGAAAGTCGAACGTCAAGTTCATCAGCAAGAAACCAATCTGAAAGCGCAGCTGCAAAAGGCGGAGCGCCGAAAAAAGCTTCGTTCTATTATGCTTACAATTCCATTGGTGTGCTTTATCCTGTTTACGTTTGCTTTTCCTATCCTCGACATGCTTTATCGAAGCGTGGATAACCGAGAAATATCCCAGTCACTCCCACAAACTATTCAAGCCTTAGAAAGTTGGGATTATCAAGGTCAGCCTCATCAAGAAGTCATTGAGGCATTCTCTGTTGAAGTACTTGCGCTTTATCAAAGCAAAGAGCTACCGAAAATAGCCAGCCGAATGAATATTGAAGTGTCTGGTATGCGCAGCTTATTGATGAAAACAGGTAGAAAGTTGTCTCGTTTGGCGTCGCTGCCGAGCTCGGTGACACAGCTAGCTAAGCTGGATAAGCGTTGGGCTAATCCTAAATATTGGGCGGCGTTTAAGAATCTTAGTGGCGCATTAACATTCAGTCATTATCTTGCAGCGCTAGACTTGCAAGTGAATGAGTTTGGAGACATTGAGCCCCAACCAGAAAAACGCCAAATATACGTCGACCTTTTCTTTAAAACTTTTTGGATGTCTATTTCAATCACCTTAATTTGTTTGGTGATGGCGTACCCCGTTGCTTACCTGCTTGCCAATTTACCTGATAAGCGCGCGAATTTACTTTTAATCATTGTGCTGCTGCCATTTTGGACATCACTATTAGTCAGAACCACGTCTTGGATTGTTCTGCTGCAAAACCAAGGGGTCATTAATGATCTCCTTATTTGGTCGGGTTTTACTTCTGAGCGAGTTCAGATGATTCACAATACCTTCGGAACGGTGGTGTCTATGGTGCACATTCTGTTGCCGTTTATGATCCTGCCTCTGTATAGCGTAATGAAAGGAATTAGCCCAACTTATTTCCGTGCTGCTCGTTCTCTAGGCGCGACGCCTTTCATTGCGTTCATCAAAGTTTATATGCCGCTTACGTTACCGGGGATAGGTGCGGGGGCCTTGCTCACTTTCATTCTTTCTATTGGTTTCTACATTACGCCCGCTTTGGTTGGTGGAAGAAGCGGACAGATGATATCCAATATGATTGCCTATCATATGCAGACATCACTGAACTGGGGGATGGCTGGCGCATTGGGTGGACTGCTTTTGTTCGTTGTACTGGTTCTGTTTTATATGTTCAACCGTGTGGTTGGCATTAATAATCTTAAGGTAGGAGGATAACCATGGCATTACCAAACTATGCATCAAAAGTAGAGCGAGTTGCTTACGCAGGTTACTTAGCTTTTTGTGGGGTGGTGCTGTTCTTTTTAATCGCTCCAATTCTGACCATCATCCCGTTATCGTTTAATGCAACGCCTTACTTTACTTTTACCGAGGGGATGTTAAACCTTGATTCGGCAGCGTATTCTACTCGCTGGTATCAAGAAATGTTTACTAGTGAGCAGTGGCTGTTGGCGCTGAAAAATAGCACGTTTATTGCTTTTATGGCGACACTCGTTGCTACAGGGCTAGGAACTCTGGCGGCGTTGGGTTTAGCCAGTAGTAATTTGCCTTTTCGCAATACGATTATGGCGCTGTTGATCTCACCCATGATCGTACCAGTCATTATCTCTGCTGCTGCGATGTACTTTTTCTACACACGCCTTGGCTTATCACAAACTTATCTAGGCGTCATTTTGGCACACGCCGCGTTAGGTACGCCTTTTGTTGTCATTACCGTTACTGCGACCTTAAGCGGCTTTGATCATAGCCTGGTAAAAGCGGCGGCTAGCTTAGGAGCAAACCCTGTTTATACTTTCAGACACATTACCTTTCCGCTGATTCGTCCGGGGATGATTTCTGGCGGCTTGTTTGCCTTTGGCACATCGTTCGACGAGGTTGTGGTGGCGTTATTCCTGACTGGGGCAGAACAAAAAACCGTTCCGAGGCAGATGTGGTCAGGAATTCGAGAGCAAATTAGTCCGACCATATTGGCGGTCGCTACGTTGTTGATTTTTATGTCGGTGTGTTTGCTCGTGACATTAGAAGTTTTACGTAGACGTAATGTACGCATTCGAGGCATTCAAGAATAACCAGACTTTTTCTTTGTTAGTCACTTTGCACTTTTGTTTAGGGGCACCTCAATTTTTGATCAAATGCGCCTTATTGTAGGCGCTTTTCTTTTGTGTTTGTCGTCAGCAATGACTGACATATCACTCTTGTAGCTTAATGCCAGCTTGCTCGAAACGTGCCAAAGGCGACTTGTTCGATTGCTGATACCAACTAGCTGCCATGTTTGATTTAAGTTGCGCTTTTTCTTCCTTGCTAATCACAACATAGTGCAAAAACGTATTAAGTGTGGTTACCATCACGTCAAACGTCATTTCCCCATCTTTGCTGATGGTTTTCAATAACCCAACGACGGTTTCCTCAGAGACTAACGGTTCAACCACCGCCTTTTTTCGCTCTTTTATTGATGTTGAAGCGGGTAGGTTTGCACGTGCCGTCTCCCAGCAAACTTTGTTGGTTTTACTGACAAGGTTGTGCTTGTAGCAGTAGTAACTGAATAAAAAGCGTGGCAGATTTTGCCAGCGTTCGGTTTGGACTTCTAACCAAAGGTGTTGTAGCTCAATATCAGCGTCGGTCATAGGAGTTGTTTAGCAAAAAGAAAAGAAACCATTTTATAGCTTTTGTGAGGAGCAATAAAAGATATTTGAATGGAAAGATAAACAACTAGTTGATCAATATTACTAAAGCAAATCGATTTCTGGCAAGCTCGTGCAACGGCAACTCGAGTACCAAAAACTGATACCGCTACATTCGGTTGTTAACAAAATGTTTCTTCTTGTCTTGCGAGTAGATTATATGGAGATGCTCTTGCAGTAATAAGGGCAGTGGCGATGCAAAAGACGTAATGCATCTAAGGAAAACTCAATATAGAAGAAATTAGATGGAACTGAAGATTTTGAGTGTCGCGATTGCGACAACATTAACCAGCACTGGCGTATTTGCGTTAAGCGAGCCAGTTTCTCAAGTTACAGAGCAACATGCACATTCGGCTCATACACACGGTGTTGAATCCAATCGAGTTGAATACCAACCAACCGCAACTCTCCCAATTCAGCCCTCTAAGGCAACTCGAGTACAGTCACTTGAAAGCCTTGAGGAGTCGAGCACTGCTTGTGATTTGGAGGCATTGGTTACCGAAAGCAGTAACCAATTGATCAGCGAAATTTTAAGTCAGGGCGCGACGTGTGTGAACCAGTTATTCTCTGCTGAAAGTCGAATTCAAGAGTCGGTATTTAGCTCCGATCATATGTACAACATCGCTAAGCACACTGCGACATTGGCGAAGGGTTATACGGGTGGCGGGAGCGATGAACTCGAAACGTTGTTCTTATACTTACGCGCGGGTTATTACGCCGAGTTTTACAATGACAACATCTCATTTATTGAATGGGTCACACCAGCGGTGAAAGAATCAGTGGATGCATTTGTTAATAACGCAAACTTCTACGAGAACAGCGACCGTCACGGCAAAGTGCTTAGTGAGGTCATCATCACTATGGATAGTGCCGGCTTGCAGCACGCGTACTTACCACAAGTGACCCAGTGGCTTACACGTTGGAATGATCAATACGCCCAGCACTGGTATATGCGCAATGCGGTTAACGGTGTTTTCACTATTTTATTTGGTGGGCAGTGGAACGAGCAATTTGTGCAAGTAATTGGTAACCAAACAGACCTTGCCAAAGCTTTAGGCGATTTCGCTCTAAGGGCGTCATCAATCGGTGCTGAAGATGAGTTTATGGCCGCGAATGCGGGGCGAGAGCTCGGGCGTCTGACCAAGTATTCGGGTAACGCGAGTTCTGTGGTGAAGAGTCAGCTGAGTCGAATCTTTGAACAGTATGAAATGTATGGTCGGGGTGACGCGGTTTGGCTTGCGGCGGCGGACACCGCCTCATATTACGCAGATTGTAGTGAGTTCGGAATTTGTAATTTCGAAACTGAGCTAAAAGGCTTGGTGCTATCGCAAACTTATACTTGTAGCCCGACAATCCGAATTTTGTCTCAGAATATGACGCAAGAGCAACACGCGGCCGCATGTTCTAAAATGGGTTACGAAGAGGGTTACTTTCATCAGTCATTAGAAACTGGTGAACAGCCAGTAAAAGATGACCACAATACTCAGCTCCAAGTTAATATCTTCGATTCAAGCACCGATTATGGTAAGTACGCAGGGCCAATTTTCGATATTAGTACTGACAATGGCGGTATGTACTTGGAGGGCGATCCTTCCCAGCCGGGGAATATTCCCAACTTTATTGCTTATGAAGCCTCTTATGCGAACGCGGATCACTTTGTCTGGAACTTAGAGCACGAATACGTGCATTACTTAGATGGTCGATTTGATCTCTATGGAGGGTTTAGTCATCCAACTGAAAAAATAGTGTGGTGGAGTGAAGGCATTGCAGAGTATGTCGCTCAAGAAAATGACAACCAAGCAGCACTCGAGACGATTTTAGACGGCTCGACGTATACCTTAAGTGAGATTTTCGAGACTACTTATGATGGGTTTGATGTCGATCGAATTTATCGTTGGGGGTACTTAGCTGTACGTTTTATGTTTGAAAATCATAAAGATGACGTAAACCAAATGCTGGTGGAAACACGCCAAGGGAATTGGAGCAATTACAAAGCAACGATCACCCAATGGGCGAATTTATATCAAAGTGAGTTTGAGCAGTGGCAGCAAGCCCTTGTCTCAAATGGTGCACCTAATGCAGTCATAACCGCAAACAACAAGAGGAAAGTCGGTGAAAGCATTACATTTAGCAGTGAAAACAGTACAGACCCAAACGGGAAGATCGTCAGCGTCTTATGGGACTTCGGTGATGGCTCGACAAGTACACAAACCAAGCCGACGCACCAATATGGGAGTGAAGGGGAGTATTCGGTCAGTCTAAGTGTGACAGACAGTGAAGGCTTGACGGCAACCGCCACTCATACTGTTGTTATCTCAGCGTTGGGCGGTAATGACACATTGCCACAAGACTGCGCGGTGCAAAGTAAAGTAAGCGGTGGGCGCTTAACAGCAGGAGAACCAGTTTGCTTGGCAAATCAACAAACCATTTGGCTGAGCGTACCAGCGGTGAATGATAGCTCAAACCTGGCGATAACGACGGGGAATGGTACGGGCAACCTAAAGCTTGAATACAGTAACTCTGGTTGGCCGGATGATACTAATCTTCACGGGTGGTCAGATAATATTGGTAATGGAGAGTGTATTACGTTGTCAAATCAGAGTAACTACTGGGGCTACGTTAAAGTCTCTGGTGACTTTGAGAATGCCGCCATCGTCGTTGATTTTGATGCTCAGAAGTGTCGTCAGTAGGGCAGTTTAACTGCATCATTTTAATTTAATTGATCGCCTCGCTAACATCGCGGGGCGTTTTTGTTTTTACGCCGTTATCTCTATAAAAAAACCAGCCCGAAGGCTGGCAAACAAGGAGTTTGAGATGAAAATGAAAACGTTATAAAACTTGCTGATATCCTATTTCTCAATAAGTTGGGTTGTGCTTTGAAGCCAGTTTTTATCTTGCGTATCAAGAAAAGGGCTAAGCGCCTGATAGACACGTGAATGGTAATGATTGAGCCAGTCTAGCTCTGCTTGATCTAGCATTGATAAGTCAAGGGCGTTGGTCGCAATGGGAGCAAGAGTGATGGTCTCAAAACCGTAAAACGTGCCGAACTCATTTTGTTCTACTTCTACAACTTTAAGAATGTTCTCTATTCTTACCCCGTACTCACCTTCGCGATAAACGCCTGGTTCATTAGTAATGACCATACCCGGTTTTAGCTCAACCTCGCGGTGGCTTTGTGAGAAATTTTGTGGGCCTTCGTGAACATTCAAGCAAATGCCTACGCCGTGTCCAGTGCCGCACTTGTAATCAATACCATGTTGCCATAAGACGCCACGCGCCATGATATCAAGATTGGCACCCGTAGAGCCTTTCATGAATCGAGTCTGAGTCAGTCGGATGACCGCTTTGAGCACCAAGGTATAATCTTTGCGCTGCTTAATGGTCGGTGACCCGAAGTGGAAAGTACGGGTGATGTCTGTTGTCCCGCCAAGGTATTGGCCACCAGAATCGACGAGAAAGAAGTTGCTTTCATTGACTGCCGCATTGCTTTCTTCATCGGCGGCATAATGCATTTTTGCCCCGTGAGCTGCGAAGCCTGCGATAGTGCGGAAACTGTCACTCACATAATGTCGGGTTTGACGGCGATAGTGATTCAGTTGTGCCTCAGCAGACAATTCTGTAACGAGTCCGCTTGGAACTTGCTCTTCGAGCCAGTTCATAAACCTTACGATTGCCACACCATCATCTGTTAATGCCTGTTCTAGGCTAGTTAGCTCGGTCGCATTTTTTATGGCCTTCATTGCCGTTACAGGGCAAGCCATTGGCTTTAGATTCACATTCTGTTCAATCGAACTCACCAATAAGCTGTCTGTGTGGGTTGGGTTAAAAGCGAGCGATAATCCCTCACATTGCTGATTCAAATACTGACTTACGTAGTTGTAATGGCGAATGTGTACACTCTGCTCGGTCAGCGCTCTTTCAACGTCTTGAGGCAGTTTGGCTTTATCAATAAACAGTGTCGCAAGTGATTGCTCTACGATTAGATAGGCTTCAGAAACTGGGCAGTAATTAGTATCACCACCTCGAATATTCATTGTCCACATGACATCATCTAGCGTTGACACTAATAAGCTATCTACTTGGTTCTCGGTTAACCAAGAACGGATTCTCGCTAACTTATTTTCTGTGTCAACGCCAGCAAAAGCGGTGGGATGCTCGAATACGGGTGTACTTGGGCGAAGTGGTCTTTCAAGCCAAATCGGTGCGAGTAAATCCAGGTCGAGAATGATCTTAATGTTTTTCGCTTCAAAGGCATGTTTGAGGCCTTGATAAAAAGCGTAACTGATGGCGCGCCCGTCAACCGCTACAATACTGTTTTCTGGGAGCGTGGTAGCTAGCCATTTGGCAATTGTCGGCGTTTCTGGTTGTTTGGCTTTAAACAGTTCCAGCCCTGTGCCGTGTAACTGTTCTTCAGCTTGAATATAGTAACGACCATCAGTCCACAGGCCACCACCTTGTTGGGTAATGACGACTTCGCCTGCAGAACCGGTAAAACCTGAAATCCAGCTTCGCGCTAACCAATGATCCGCTGAGTATTCACTGTTATGTGGGTCATTGTTGGTCACGATATATGCAGACACGTTGTGAAAGGACATTGCCTCACGCAATAACGTAAGGCGTTGGTTTACTGAGTTAGTATTGTTCATTAAATGGTTCCTAAAGTCATATTTGAGCAATAGATATGATGCTGCTCCGAGCCTGTTTTTATTGGGTTCTGTTGCCCGCATACTTCTGTGGCTTCTGGGCATCGAGTACGAAAAACGCAACCGCTCGGTGGGTTAAGTGGAGAAGGAAGATCGCCGGGCAATAGTTGTATTTCACGGTCACGTGCTAATTGCGGATTAGCTATCGGGACAGCAGATAACAGTGCTTTGGTGTAGGGGTGTTGTGCATCATCAAATACTTTATCGTAACGTCCTACTTCCATAGGTTTACCAAGATACATCACCATAACGCGGTCGCTGATGTGGCGCACCACGCTTAAGTCGTGCGCAATCATTACCAGTGTTAACCCCATTTCTTGTTTAAGATCATCTAGAAGATTGATGACCTGAGCTTGTATGGAGACATCTAGCGCACTAACAGGTTCATCACACACGACCAAATCTGGAGCTCTGGCAATGCCCACACGCTGGCATTGACCTCCGGAAAATTCATGTGGATAGCGGTTTCGCTGGCTCGCCAAGAGACCCACTTTATCCATCATAGCGATGACACGCTTTTCTACCTCTGCCCGTTTAAGTTGTGGCTCGTGGGTGAGCAGTGGTTCGGCGATGCATTCTGAGATGGTTAATCTCGGATTCAAACAAGCGGATGGGTCTTGAAACACCATCTGAAATTCTCTACGTCGAGAGGAAAGCTCTTTCTTACTAAACCCGCGCATGTCTTGACCTTTCCAAGTCAACTCGCCATGTGTAGGTTCAATTAAGCGAAGTAAGGCGCGTGCAAGCGTTGATTTTCCGCAGCCTGATTCCCCCACAATGCCAAGTGTTTCACCTCGATAAACATCTAAGTCGATACCATTGACCGCTTTCACGATTTTACGTCGACTTGGAATAAGGTGACGCGACACAGGAAAGTGGACGTTTAAATCACGAGCAGACATGAGGACTTCTTTTTTATTCATAATGCCTCCTTAAGCTTTTATTTGAATAGGAGTGATAACGCTGGGTGCGTTAACGTGACAGGCAATGGACTGGCTCGTGTTTAATGGAGAAAACCGTGGGGTTTCGTATTGGCAACGCGTCTCTCGATGCTCGCACCGCTCTCTAAACGGACACCCTTGATGGTTAATCAACGCACTTGGTGGGTTACCTGGGATGGTTGGTAAACGCGGCATATCTTCAGTGATGGAAGGAATCGCCTTTAGCAAGCCTTGAGTGTAGGGGTGCGCAGGTTGAGCGAACAATGTCTCGGTATCTGATTGCTCCATTTTTTGACCACCATACATGACCAATACGCGATCACACATCTCGGCGACGACGCCCATGTCGTGAGTGATCAGTAAAATAGCCGTGTTGAACTCTTGTTGTAAGTCTCGTAATAGCGTCAAAATTTGAGCCTGAACGGTTACATCTAACGCGGTGGTTGGTTCGTCTGCAATTAACAGCTCGGGCTTACACAACAACGCCATCGCTATCATGATTCGCTGACGCATTCCGCCAGATAGCTCGTGAGGGTATTGATTCATCCGAGTTTCGGGAGAGGGAATACGCACCGCATCCAACATGTGAATCGATTCAACTTTTGCTTGTTTTCGGCTCATTCCTTTATGAATCATGAGAACTTCACAAAGCTGTTTGCCAATTTTCATGAATGGATTGAGTGACGTCATCGGATCTTGAAAGATCATTCCGATTTTCTCTGCACGGATGCGGTTGAGCTGCTTTTTAGACATCGCGAGTAAATCATCACCGTGGAACATCGCGCTGCCAGACACGGCGCCGTTGTCCGCGGTTAACCCCATTAATGCGAAAACAGACTGGCTTTTTCCCGAACCTGATTCCCCAACAATCCCAAGAGTTTCGCCCGCTTTAATCGAGTAGGAGAGATTACTGACCGCTTGCACTTGCCCATCTGGCGTATCGAAGCGCACGTTCATGTTTTCAATAGATAGCATGGGTTTGTCCTTATCGGTCTTTCGGGTCAAGAGCATCACGTAAGCCATCGCCGATGAAGTTAAAACAAAAGAGGGTGGCAACTAAAAACAGAGATGGAAAAAGCAGCATCCACAATGCAACGTCAATCGTTTTTGCGCCTTCGGAAATTAGGATTCCCCAGCTCGTGTCGGGTGGTTGAACACCAAGCCCTAAGAAGCTTAAAAACGATTCGAACATAATGAATCCTGGTACCATTAAGGAGGAATAAACCATCACGATCCCAAGCACATTAGGCAGAATATGGCGTCGGACAATTGTCAATTTAGAAACCCCAATAGAGTGTGCGGCTTCGATGAATTCTCGCTTTTTAAGACCGAAGGTGACACCACGTACAACACGAGCAATGCCCAACCAAGATACCATTCCGATCACAATAAAGATCAGATAGATGTTGTTGCCAAAAAGGGTAACAAACAGGATAACCATAAACATAAATGGCACCGAATCGAGCACCTCAATAATGCGCATCATTACGCTATCGACAACGCCGCCAAGATAGCCGGAAATACTTCCCCAAATCGTACCAATAACAACGGCGACTAAGGCGCCAACAAAACCTACCAAAATAGAGAGCCTACCGCCTTGCATCGTGCGAGCAAAGACATCTTGCCCGAGATCATCGGTACCAAAGTAATGACCACTGCTCAGTGAAGGTTTTCCTAGCTCGTATGGATCGATGAGCACTTCCCAGTCAATTTCATCATGGCCAAAAGCGGCAAGAGAGGGGCCGAAAGTGATGCATAAGGTAATGAACGCCAAAACATACACTGATGTCATCGCGGCTCTGTTTTTACGAAATCGAGTCCATGCATCCTGCCAAAGACTGCGACCTTCGACGGCTTCAATATTGTCGACGACTTGATCTTGAAGAGCTTGTGTATCCAGTTTTTTGATCGTTAACATGCCGGACTCCTAAACGCGTATACGAGGGTCGATAATCGTATATAGCAAGTCGACCACAAGGTTAAAGAAGATAGTGAGTGAAGCGACAATCAGAGTAATGCCCATTACTAGGCCGTAGTCGCGGTTGAGAGCCCCAGACACAAAGTGTTGTCCCATGCCACCTGTACCAAAGAAAATGTCGATAATCACCGAGCCTGTCACGACAGACACAAACGCAGGGCCGAGCATCGCAACGACGGGAATCAAGGATGGTCGCAAAGCGTGATGGAATAAAATGTAGGTTGTGGACAAACCTTTGGCTTTTGCCGTTCGAATGTATGGTTGGTTGAGCGTTTCAATCATTGCGCCACGCATGACGCGTGCAATACTCGCAATGGAGCCAATCGCCAGGCTGAGCACGGGAAGAACAAGAAAAGCCAGCTTTCCTCCTTCCCAACCACCAGCAGGGAACCAGCCGAGCTGAATAGCGAAGATCATGACTAAAACTGGAGCAAGCACGAAAGCCGGAACCACAACTCCAGTCATCGAAAGTGTCATCAGGCCGTAATCTAGGCGGCTATTTCGGTTCAATGCCGCAATGGTGCCAAGCAACATGCCAAGTGGAACGGAAATACAAAAGGAGAGTACGCCTAATACTGCTGAAACTGGCCATGATTGTGCGACGAGCTGTGTAACACTGAAGTCTTGATAAACGAAGCTCGGACCGAGATCTCCTTGTATGAAATTACCAATGTAAATCCAAAACTGAGTAAGGAAGGGCTGGTCCAAATGGAATTTTACTTCGATATTCGAACGTACCACTTCTGGCATAGGCCGTTCCATATCAAATGGCCCCCCTGGTGCAATGTGCATCAGCCAAAATGATACGAGTGCGATGAATAGAAGCGTGGGGATAGCGATAGCTAATCGCTTAACAATGTACCAAATCATGATCCATCATCCTTTGGTCATCCGAAATCACTTCGAACGGTTATGAATAAAAATGGTCTGAGCTCAGGTTGCCTTCTCCACCGAGAGGTATGAGGAACGACAAGTAAACATTGAACTTGCCGACTCAGACCGAAAACATGCTTTTAGTGGGCTTTTACATAGACATTCTTGCGGTAGTACGACGACTCAGGGTTTGTCAGTTCGTAGCCGCCCACGTAAGGCTTGATGAGGTATTGATCGTTACCCGGACGATAAATAGGTATAATGGCCATGTCTTCAATCAGCATGCTTTCTGCTTGTAGATACAGTTCTGATGGATTGCTCATGGTCTTTGATCGAGCCATTAACTCGTCGTATTGCGGGTTGTTGTAACGAGAATCGTTGTACTCGCCACTAGAAATGAAGATATCCAACCATGTAGAGGCTTCATTGTAGTCGGCCGTCCAGCCGCCGCGAGTAATGTCGGTCGGCTCTTTAAGTGCGTAGAACACTTTCGGTTCTAGCTGTTTTATCGTGACTTGCGCACCCAATCGGCTTTTCCACATGCCTGCCATGGTTGTTGCCATTTTTACGTCCATCGAGAAAGTTGGTACGGTAAACGTTAACTTAAGCGGATTACTTTTATCGTATCCAGCTTCTGACAGTAATTGCTGCGCTTTTTCGATACGTTTATGACGGTTCCAAGTTGCGAACTCAGGAGTGTGAGATTTAAAACCATCTGTTTGAGGGGGCACAAGGGTATACATTGGAACCCCACCGTTTCTCAAGATAGCACTCGTTAACAGTTGACGGTCAATGGCATATGAGAGGGCTTTACGGACCCGCACGTCTTTTGTTGGCCCTTGTTGAGTGTTGAGGTAATAGAATGTGGAGCCAAGAGACGCACTGGTACTTGCCACTTCTTGCGGGCGTTGTTGAATTAACTTTTTCTTCTGAGCGGCAGGAATGGAAACCGCTTGGTCTATCTCACCAGCTAGGTAGCGGTTTAGCACTACGTTTGCATCACCAATTGGTAGCCAGGTGACTTTTTCCAGCACTACATTGCGTGCGTCCCAGTAATGTGGGTTTTTAACCATCACTAGTTTTTCGTTAACTTTCCATTCAGAGACAGTAAACGCCCCATTTGTAACGATATGCTCAGGCTGGGTCCAACGGTTGCCATGTTTTTCTACGGTCGCTTTATGAACGGGGGCAAGCACGGGATGACTTAATAGTTTCGTAAAGAAGGGAATTGGCTCTTCGAGTGTAACCTGGAATGTTTTTTCATCCAGCGCCTTCAAGCCCAAAGACACGGGCTCAGCTTCGCCCTTCATAATGGCTTGCGAGTTTTCGATATTTGGAATGGCCGCAAACCAAGCGTACGGTGAAGCAGTGCTTGGATTCAGTAAGCGTTGCCAGCTGTAGACAAAATCTTGCGCAGTGACCGTTTCGCCATTTGACCATTTTGCATCACGTAAGTGGAAGGTATAAACCGTATTGTTGTCATTGACTGACCAAGACTCAGCAACACCAGGAATGGTTTTACCTTGCTTATCTTGAATTACCAGGCCTTCAAATAGGTCTCGACCGAGATTAAAAGCGGGCTCTGCGGCTTGCTTGGCTGGGTCAATAGAAGTAACTTCAGCCCCATTGTTTAGCGTAATTTCTTGTGTCTCATCGAGGGTCACACCTGCGGGATACGGCGCGGCATAGCTTGATGTTGCCAGTATTGGGCTCATCATCGATGCTAACAGAAGCAACTTAGGTAATTTCATCCTTGTCTCACTCTTTTCATCCTGAAAGATGCTAGAAATGTATATTGTATAAATTGTCCACACAATCGAGTTTTAACAATGTTGTAACAGGGTGCCAAATGTTGGGCTATTTGGTATCAAAAAGTGAGCTGGGGGGATTGATATGGAGCTGGTGCTAAGTCTGCATTACGGGGTAGGCTTTGTTTCGCGCAAATAAAAAATCCCCTTCAAGCGCGCGCTAAAAGGGGAGGGTAGTTCGTCTGCTCTTCAAAAGGTACGACGTTAACTGACTAGGAAATGTTTTACGAACTCAGTGATTTTGACCATATCACTTACCGCGATAAACTCTTCTGTCGTGTGTACTTTTGCCATGCCAGTTGAAAGATTGACCGTTGTGAGACCTTTCTTGTTAAAGTTGTTAGCATCGCTACCGCCGCCAGTGCCTTTTGTGAAAGCCTCAATTCCCAACTCTGCAAACGCCGCTTTTATCGCGCTAACGTGTGGGTGGTTTTCTTCAATAACAAATGCATCGTAGGCTCGGCTAGATTCAATGTCGACTTCTGCACTGTGTTTTTCACAGACAGACTCTAATGTTGAGATCATATGATTGACCTGAGCATCTAGTTTATCACCATTCAGGGAGCGTGCTTCTGCCACGATTTTTAATTCAGGCATGACAATGTTTGTGGCCTGACCGCCATTCACTACACCGATGTTGGCTGTCGTTTCTTCGTCGATGCGAAGCAGCTTCATTTGGTTGATGGCATCTGCCGCCACCATGATCGCACTGATGCCTTCTTCTGGCGCAAGCCCTGCATGTGCTGGTCGACCTTTGATTGTTGCCACGATTTTTTGCTGGCCTGGGGCTGCGGTCACAATAGTGCCAATAGGGCCGCCCGTGTCTAACACGATTGCTTCCGTTGAATTGACATGTGACATATCGAAGTATTGTGAGCCGAATAAGCCGCCTTCTTCATACACGGTGAAAGCAAGCTCTAACGTTTTGTGCTCAAGGTTTTCCGCTTGAATACAACGAACGGCTTCCATGATGGCAGCAATACCAGATTTATCATCGCCACCAAGAATCGTATTGCCTTTTGAACGGATAACGCCGTCTTCGATGATTGGCTCAATGCCAATGCCCGGTGTGACCGTATCCATATGACAGCTCATTAGGATAGAGCCATCTTTTTTGCCGTCTAAACGGGCGTACAGGTTAAAGCCGTTAGAAATGTGCTCAGGCACTGGAAGTTTGTGCACGGTAAAGCCTAGGTCGCCTAGCTGCTCTGCCAGTGTTTCTGCAATTTGTTTTTCGTTTGTTGATTCGCTATCGATACGTACCAGTTGGCAAAAATGTTCAACTAAGCGTTCTTGATTGATGTGTGTCATTAGATGTCTCTTTTTCTGATCGAGCGTGAAGCCTTGTGGCTCGGCTCGATAGGGAACAGAGCACCACTTATGGCACAGTTACTTTTAAATAAAACTGAGGTGAATCAATAAAGGGGTATCCATGACACGATTCTGACCGATGAGCCTTTCGAACTGTATGAAGCGTCACGAAACATTACTTTTGATGTTTTGCAGGAGCAAATGAATAAATCGGATAGAGATAGGGTGCAATAGATTTTCCATCCCCTTTTACTTTTTGAGTTACGTTGCCAAGATAAAATTCCAAAGTAACAAGTTATTTACATTTTATGTGTTGGCGTAAAGCCGAAAATATCAATCTAATATATTGAAAATAAGCAGTTTATTTGATGTTTACGAAAGTGGATTCGACGTGCCTTCTGTGTGTAACATATATTTTACAATTATGCGTAAAAATCGCCAAGGTAAAGATTTCTCCCCACGTATTCCAATTTCTCAAGACCTGCGCCAAGTTAGAAAAATAAGTCTAAACAAAAGCTACTGAGACAAGGAGAAAGTCATGGTTGATGCATATAACCCACTAGGAACAGACGGATTTGAGTTTGTTGAATATACCGCTGCTGACAACAAAGGCATTCAACAGCTTAAAGATCTGTTTATATCGTTAGGTTTTGCGGAAATTGCAAAGCATCGCTCAAAAGAAGCGTGGTTATATCGACAAGGTGACATTAGCTTTATTGTGAATGCGCAGCCGCATAGCCAAGCTGAGGGATTCGCCAAAGTTCACGGTCCGTCGGTGTGTGGCATGGCATTTCGAGTGAAAGACGCGACCGTTGCTCTGGCGCATGCGTTAGAGAATGGCGGTAAAGAATATAAAACGGAAATTGGGCCGATGGAGCTTAGCATTCCTGCTATTTATGGCATCGGTGAAAGCTTGCTTTATTTTGTCGATCGTTATGGAAAGCAGAGCATCTATGATGTCGATTTTCGTTTTTATGATGATGCTGATGAGCGTTTATCAAAAGCGAATGTTGGTCTTTACGAAATCGACCACTTAACGCACAACGTTAAGCAAGGCAACATGGATGTCTGGTCTGGTTTCTATGAGCGCATTGGTAACTTCCGCGAAATTCGTTATTTCGATATCGAAGGTAAGCTGACTGGTCTTGTCAGCCGCGCGATGACCGCACCTTGCGGCAAAATCCGAATTCCTATCAATGAGTCGTCAGATGATAAATCACAGATTGAAGAGTTTATCCGTGAATACAATGGCGAAGGCATTCAACATATCGCATTGACCACAGACGACATCTACGAAACGGTCAAAACATTGCGTGAGCGAGGCATGGACTTTATGCCAACGCCAGATACTTATTACGAGAAAGTCGATCAGCGTGTTGAAGGCCATGGTGAAGATGTAAGCAAGCTTCGTGATTTGCAGATTCTTATTGATGGTGCGCCAACGAAAGATGGCATCTTGCTACAAATCTTTACTCAAACCGTTATCGGCCCTGTGTTCTTCGAAATCATCCAACGTAAAGGCAATGAAGGCTTTGGCGAGGGTAACTTCAAAGCGTTGTTTGAATCGATAGAAGAAGACCAAATTCGCCGAGGAGTATTGAGCGATGCATAAATGGATCACATTCCCTCACCGGGAGGGAGTGTGCTCTAAACAAGCGCATGCAGACTTCCCGGAAGAGGCAATTTATGAACGTGAGGCAGGTCGAAGTGGTTTTTTTGGCCCCGCAACACATTTTCATCATCAACATGCCCCAACGGGATGGTCTGAGTGGGAGGGCGAGCTACGTCCAAGAGCGTTCGATTTTAATCTAGTCGAGAAAGCCAGCCATATTACCCCTTGGGCAGTCCCGCATCTATTATACAACGCGAATTGTAAAGTTCGTGTCTGGCGTATGGATGAAAAAATGGACTTCTTGGTAAGAAACGCGGATGGCGACGAACTGCTGTTCATCCACCAAGGAACGGCAGATCTGTATTGTGATTATGGTCATTTGAAAGTGAGTGAAGGGGATTATGTCATGATCCCGCGCTCAACGAGCTGGCGTTTAGAACCAAGCGAGCCGATGTTCATTCTGATGATAGAAAACACCGATGCGGCCTATACATTGCCCGAAAAAGGCATGGTTGGAAACCACGCGGTGTTTGATCCGGCGGTTTTAGAAACGCCGTCGATCAACGATCAGTTCCGTGCTCAATATTCAGAGAATCAAACACAGGTTCAGGTGAAACGCCACGATAAAGTCAGTGTTATCACTTACCCATTCAACCCGTTGGATGCGATTGGCTGGCATGGTGATTTGGCGGTAGTAAAAGTGAACTGGCGTGATATTCGTCCACTCATGTCACATCGTTACCACTTACCGCCTTCTGCACATACTACATTTGTAGGAGCAGGATTTGTGGTGTGCACCTTTGTTCCTCGTCCGATTGAAAGTGATCCCGGAGCGCTCAAAGTACCGTTCTATCACAACAATGACGATTATGATGAAGTCTTGTTCTACCATGCAGGTGACTTCTTTAGTCGTGACAACATTGAAGCGGGTATGGTGACATTCCATCCAGCAGGTTTTACACATGGTCCTCACCCGAAAGCTTTCAAAGCAGGGCGAGAGCATAAGAAGACTTTTACCGACGAAGTCGCGGTGATGATAGATACGCGCCACGCGCTTCAGTTCTCGGATGAACTGGAAAAAGTAGAAAACAAAGAATACGTCTATAGCTGGCAAGAGAAGTAAGAGGCAAGGATGAAATTAGCAACCAAGAAAAATGGCACTCGTGACGGTTTGTTGATGGTCGTGAGCAAAGACTTAACGCGCTGCGTACCAGCGACAGAAATTTTCCACCCCATGAACTTAGCACCGACGATGCAGGTGGCGCTTGATAACTGGGATACGCTAGCACCACAACTGGAAGAGCTATACGTTGCACTGAACAATGGCACGGTTGCAGGGTATGAAGAGTTTGAAGCGCACTACTGTGAGTCGCCGCTTCCTCGCGCTTATCAGTGGGCTGATGGCAGTGCTTACGTAAACCACGTTGAGTTGGTTCGAAAAGCTCGCGGCGCTGAAATGCCAGAGAGTTTTTGGACGGACCCGTTGATGTACCAAGGAGGCTCTGATGCCTTTATTGGACCTTGTGACAATATCGAGTTTGCCAGTGATGAATGGGGTATTGATTTCGAAGGCGAAGTTGCTGTGGTAACTGGTGACGTCCCGATGGGCGCAAGTGTTGCAGAGGCTCAGGAGTCGATTCGTTTGATCATGCTGGTGAATGATGTGTCGCTGCGTGGACTAATTCCCGCAGAATTAGCTAAAGGGTTTGGTTTTTTCCAATCTAAACCTTCCTCTGCGTTTTCTCCTGTGGCAGTAACACCTGACGAACTAGGCGATGCGTGGTACGAAAACAAAGTGCATTTACCATTGGTCTCGACATACAACCACAAGCCGTTTGGTCGCCCAAATGCGGGTATCGATATGACGTTTGATTTTGCAGACTTAATTGTTCATGCGACTAAAACGCGCCCGCTATCTGCTGGGGCGATTATTGGTTCTGGCACGGTATCTAATAAGCAAGGCACCGAACATGGCACTTCGATTGAGGAGGGTGGCGTTGGCTATTCATGTATCGCGGAAGTTCGTATGATTGAAACCATTCGTGATGGTAAACCGTCGACTAACTTCATGTCGTTTGGCGACTCAATCAAACTGGAAATGTTCGATGCGGATGGCAACAACATCTTTGGTTCGATTGACCAACAAGTTAGCCAATATCTCAAGCATTAAGAGCGCCAGTTGGGAGACGATATGAGCGATAGCATGGTTTTGTACGGATATTGGCGGTCTTCAGCGGCGTATCGTGTGCGTATTTGTTTGAATCTTAAAGAGTTATCGTATGATTCAAAATCGGTACACTTGGTGCGCAATGGTGGTGAACAACACAGTGACGAGTACCATGAGTTAAACGCTTCTGAACTGATTCCTGTGCTGGTGGATGGGGAGGTTCAGTTAACCCAGTCACTGGCCATCATTCAATACTTAGAAGAACACTATCCGGATGTCACTGTGATCCCCGAGCAAACACCACTTCGATATCAAGCACTGGCTTTGGCTCAGGATATTGCAATAGAGATTCATCCCCTGAATAACTTGAGAGTTCTACAGTATTTAGAGGGGGAGTTAGCTTGCGAGCCAGAGCGCAAAGTCGCTTGGATTCATCACTGGATCCACAAAGGTTTTACGGCATTAGAAGAGAAACTTCAGAAGCATCGTAAACTAAATGGTGATTGTAAGTTTAGCCTGACAAGCTCGCCATCTATTGTCGATATTTGTCTGGTACCACAATTTTATAACGCACAACGCTTTGGTGTAGATACTTCTCTTTACCCAACCATTAACGCGGTTGTGCAAGCATGTAATCAATTGCCTGCTTTTATTGATGCGATGCCAGAGAATCAGCCAGACGCTAATAGTTGATTCTTAGCATCATAATGTATTAACAAAATTTAAACGAGCCAATCCAAGTGTGTGATTGGCTCGTTTTTATTGGGGAGCAAAATTTTCTGTTTCTCGCTATCGTCGTGGCTCCTCAAAATTGCGAGGTTTTGTTGCTCTGCATAGCATTTACATTTACGCTTTGAGCAACGAGTTGTTTTGGATGCACTTTATTTATGACCAACATTTTTATCATTGTTGTTCTTCTGGTTTTATTCTTCTTTGTTATTCAAAAGTACGTGATTAAGCACGACGATACGCGTGATTATCCTTATCGCTCGAAAGGTCCTCTGCTCAGAGGTCAAGAGGGTGCGTTCTATAATGCGTTAAGAGCGGCGGTAGGGGAGCATGCCGTAGTATTCGCGAAAGTAAACATGTCCAGTTTGGTTACGCCAAAAGAAATCAAAAATAAGAAGCAGTTTTTTGTCGCGAACAATCGCATATCTCGAAGTTATTTTGATTACGTTATTTGTGATCCTAGGACGCTAGAGCCGCGTGTGATCGTTGAATTGGATAACGGGCAAGAGTTAAGTAAGGGCAAGGTAGAAAGACAAAAGTTACTGATTCATGTTTGTAAGACGGCCAACCTGCCTTTAATCGGCGCTTCTGTAAAGCACAGTTATCAAGTCGGGCGATTACGTCGTTTGCTTGCTGCACACATTGATTTGATTGAGCCTGACAAGGAAGTACGCTTTTGTAAAAAATGCGGCAGTCCGATGATCATTAAAACCGCAAGCCAAGGTGAATTCAAAGGTCGACGCTTCTTTACTTGTAGCCGCCAACCAAATTGTACTTACACCGAGAATTACAATGTGGTGTTTGAGTCGGACGACTAAAGACGACAGTTGAACAGCAAAACTGATGAGGCTTTGATTCTAGACAATCAAAGCCTTTTTTGTATCAGTCCTCAAGGCAAGACCTATACTTTGAAAAAGAGTGCAGAATAGGGAAGCCATATGCGATACGGATGGATTTTGTCAGCGTTGTTCATCGCATCTAATGTTAGTGCGATACCTAATTTGAAACCACTGGAGTGTGAATTGACAGAGACACCCCAAGATCATTTCTTGTTTTACCGAGAGCAAATGGTTTACCACAGTGAGCAGTTTGTCATATTTCAAAACTTCAAAGGCAGGGTGAGCACTCAAGTGGATGTCAAAACAGGAGAGTTGATTCGTACAACCTATATCGGCGAACCATTTAAACCTAAATATCAGATTTTGTTTGGTACTTGCCCCAATGTATCGCAAACCTTACAGATTTGGATGCTCAGTGAAGTGCCTTACGACAATTAAGTGAGATAATAAAAGTTATATAGATCACACTTTTAAACCCTACGGGCTCAGTCCTTGTCGATAAAATCATCTGAAAACGCGTGTTGAGTTTACATTTTCGCCAAACGGTTCAAAGTTGGCAAATTTGTGCTTGCACCGCCGTTCGCTTATAGCTAATATCCTCGTCGTTCCAGAGAAATGCGTCCGTAGCTCAGCTGGTTAGAGTATCGCCTTGACATGGCGGGGGTCGGTGGTTCGAGTCCACTCGGACGCACCATTCTGAATTGAATGGTTAGGAACACAAAATTTGGGTCCGTAGCTCAGTTGGTTAGAGTACTACCTTGACATGGTAGGGGTCGGCGATTCGAGTTCGCCCGGACCCACCAAATTTTAGAAAAAGCCCACCAAACGGTGGGCTTTTTTGTATCCATAATTTGTTGATACTCAGATTTAAACACCTTACTTTTCCTTTGCACACTTTCTACAAATACTCCGCATTGCCATCAGTGTAAATTTGAGTGGTTTTACAAGAATTTAACTCGTTCATCTAAACATTCATTGGAGCCCATTTCGAATTCGCGGCAAATCCAAGGCCTATTTTCATAAATCGTACACATTAATGTGTCTCTGTCTAAAGCTGCACACCAACCATCATTTAGCCGCATCATTGTTTCGCCTCCATACTGGTCACGTGCAATAAACTCTTCAGGCACGCCAGTATCTGAAATAATCATAACCTCGAGACGGCAACAACAAGCCTTACAGTTAGAGCAAGATACATCAGAGGGCTGGGGAGAGGGAGTCTTAGTTGGTATAATCATGAATAACTACAATTTGGTCAATTGTGCATGGTACCGTAAATTTAACACGAATGAACTTTATTTCTGAAATAGAACACCCTATGAATGATAAACCTAGTGAACGCATTTTATGCGTTCACTTGCGCGCCTTTCCGAGTAAGTCGGTAGAACTGACAGTGATTCACACCAATTAACCTTATAGTCAGTGTAAATTTGAACGCAATTTTTGTTACACACGTACTTTACACAAGATCTGCTTCTGTAAAGTTTGTTTTAAATGTGAAAGCAAATGGCGTATCTCCGTTTTCGCGCAAATGCTGAAGGCGTAACAAGGCTTCTTGTGGTGTTGGTATATAACCGTCTTCTACCCACCACAGAACATAGCTATCCTCCGCTAGACGATGAAACCATTCGCTTTTTCGGCGCATAAAATCTCTATGACCGGTACGAAACATAAAGTTTTTAAGTGAGTCAGTACTTTCCCAAATAGACATGTTTACAATCATGTTCGGGTCATCAAATAATTTAATGCTTGTTGCATCACCGGAGTCGTCTTTTAGACGCCAGATAAAGCCTTCACTTTCTTCAGCTATACCATTAATTAAGTCCAAATTGTCTACGAACTCTTTAATTTCTGGTGCATCCAAAGGATATTTAGCAAGCGCAATATTTAATTGAGCTAATTTCATTTCATGACCCTCCCTGGTCGATAAGCCTGTAATGCTGGTAAAAAGCTCTAAGTCGCTTTTCCTATTTTATCATGCAGTGTGTTGCTAGTGCCTTCAAAGGTCAATTAGAAAGTTAGTGACTGTGGCGAGTCATTGGATGGCCAAAAAGTCGTTTTATACATTGGTTATGTTGAGCATAAGCCCCTCTTTTCTCGCGATTATCGTCGGTAAGTCTCACTCAAGAGAGTTGCTATCTTGGATATGCAGCAGTACTCTCATTTTTCTGTGGCAAGCCTTGCACTTCTATACTTCTTATTGAGATTCGATCCTCACTTTTTGGTGTGTGAACGTGAGATAGTGTTCATGTCACTCTTTAATCTAAGTTGTTTGGCTGAACGTTAGGAGGAACTTTGATTACAAAGATAACAAGAAATGCCATTTTGCTTGGCTTAGTTCCCATTGCAGTTTTTGTTGTGGCTTTTAATTCAATAGCCAATTTTTACATCAGCTATATCAAAGAGACTAAAATAGACACCTATGTCGATTATTTACACCAACGATCCATGTATTTGGATGAGGCGATTGTAAAGCAGGTTGCGCAGTTAGATTTCACGTGCAGTAATAGTGATGTTAGAACATTACGCGACCCACGTTTTTATAATCGTTACATCCGTTTTATTGCGATGGAAACGAATGACGGTAAAACATGCTCCACGATTGGTCGTGAAGTATCTCATTTATCCAATGCGCAACGATTTCAGCTTGGCGAAAACTTTTTTGCATCACTTATTTTACCGGAACACCAAGATCAAGTTGAGTGGATGGTCATTTATGAAAATGAACATGTCGAAGTTGTCTGGGTTCTCGATAATAGTTGGGTTAAAGAAGTGATCAAAACGCCTTGTGAAGACTGTTTGTTCGTCGAGTTTATATATGATGAGCCTGTATTTGGAGATTTAACAATAAGTCGAGGAAAACCAGCCATTGCAGCAGAAGAAGCGGCAGTTTCAAAGGAGTTATTCTTCTCGGCTGATTCTCAAGCTAATATGCTCATCAAAATACACAGTGGCGAGAAACTGAAGAGCTATGCTCAGGAAAGAGTCTTTCTATGGGGAGGCCTAGTCAGTGTGCTTATGGGGCTGGCTTTTGCGTTTGTATATGTGTCCAGTAAGAGCTTGAGAAAGTCTATCAAAGGCTTGATCCAGAATGGGATTAATAATGCGGAATTTGTCCCTTACTACCAAGCGATTGTCGATAGCCGTGATGGTGCGACAGTGGGGTATGAAGCACTGATTCGGTGGTCTCGCCGTGATGGTATGGTGCCGCCAAACATGTTCATCGGCGCTGCAGAAGAAAGTGGTCTGATTGTCCCAATGACGAATCAGCTTATTCGTAAAATCATACAAGATCTTAGTGTGTTACCTGAGCATGTGTGGGTCAGCATCAATATTGTTTCTTCCCATTTAGAGTCAGGTGAACTCACTAAGTTACTGTCAGAACTGAATTGGCCATGTCCGAAGAGAGTGCATTTTGAGTTGACCGAGCGAATTCCTGTAAAAGATATAGAGGCAGCGAAAAAAGAGATTTTGTATCTGACGAATAAAGGCTACAAGTTCAAAATTGACGATTTTGGGACTGGGTATGGCGGCTTTTCTTATTTGCAAGATCTGGGTATCCGATGCTTGAAAGTGGATAAGATGTTCATCGACCCAATAGGCTCTGATGACCAAAAATTGAAAGTGTTGGATTCTATTGTCTCGGCAGCAAAGAAAGCGGAATGTGAGATGATTGCAGAAGGTGTAGAGAGCGAGGCTCAAGTCGCGTATTTGGCTCAGCATTCTATTTACCTTATTCAAGGGTATGTCTACGCTAAACCAGAGCCTATTAACAACCTTGCGATGACTTAAAGCAAGGCACAATGGGTCGTATTCATTATTAAAGGTGTCTTTCGGCACCTTTTTTATTACTGAACCTTTTTGGGTTCACTGTTCGATAAAACACCTGTTGAAGTCTTAGAATTCAAACGGAGTTTACAGAGAATATGAACGCCCGATTTTAGCATCGGGCGTTAGGATTTTACTTAGGAAGAAAGGGCGGCTTTTTTGGTTTTTAATGAAGCGATCAATTGAGGGAGCAATGACATAACAATCATCCCTAGCATCAAGCTGTATTGGAGAGGGGTGAAAGTCTCACCTAATAGCAGCAAACCTGACACAATGCCCGCAACGGGGTTGGCAATACCACCAAAAGTAAAGTCAACGACCGACATACGCTGCAATAGCCAAACATACATGCCGTAGCCTAATGCAGTGTTCAGAATGATCACCCACAGCAGCCCAAGGGTGTTCGTCATTGATAAGTTTTGAATGGCTGTAACGTATGGCTCTGGATTGTTTATTGCCAGCATGCTTGTTGCGACAGACATAATCACACCACCCAAAATGAGCTGCCATGTTAATACTGTCCACCAATGCATTTTCGTTCCTAGTGACTTCGTTACGCTACTGCCTACCACAATACACATGATGGCGGAGATCATCGCCAGCAAGCCCATAGGGTTGAGCGAAATAGAGCTAGGATCAAATAAGAACCAAGCCAAAGCAATCAAAGTCGCTCCGCTTATTGCCTGTATTGCGCTTGGCTGGCGCTTATAGACTGCCCAGCCAAATAGCATCGCAAAAACGGGCACTGATACCATACCGACACCTGAGATCGCAGAAGGAAGCGTCAACGCCATGACAAAAATGAGACCAAAGAAGCAAGCGATGTTGATAGTTCCTAAAACAAGCAGCACTTTCCATTCACTCTTTTTCGGGAAAGATGGCTTTATTGCGAGGAGCAAAAGACCCGCAGGCAATGCTCTTAGCGCACCAAGTAAAACGGGAGGCCAGTCCGGAAGCGTAAACTGAGTAACAGCATAAGTTGTCCCCCAAAAAAAAGCCGGGATCATTGCAAGCAAAATATTCATGTTAAATATCTTTACGTTGAGATAATTAATTGTAAAGATATCGGTAAGGTTACTTTTTGTAAAGTATCTTTATGTTAAAATAAAAATTAAATGACGTTTGGAGAGAAACCATGGACGCAATTGATAGAGTGGTAGAGCAGTGGGCTAAGGAGAAGCCAGAGCTCGATACTGAACCGATGGCAATTATGGGTCGGCTAATGCGAATTGCTAAGCACATGGAGTGTCGGGTCGCTGACCTGCATAAGAAGTACGATCTTAAGATGGGTGAATTTGATGTGTTGGCGACACTTCGCCGAGCAGGTTCACCATATTGCCTTACTCCCTCAGCGCTAATTGATTCGATGATGCTCACTTCGGGCGCGATGACGAACCGATTAGATAAACTCGAGAAGAAAGGCTTTATTACCAGAACACACAGTAAAGAAGATAGACGCAGTGTCACCGTTGAGTTAACCGAAAAGGGCTTAACCTTAATTGACAAGTTGATCCTAGAGCATGTAGACGTTCAGCAATCGCTGCTACATGGTTTAGAAGGTAGTGAGAAAGTGCAGGTTAACCAGGCGTTAAGGCTACTATTGCCTTTGTTTGAGTAAAAGATACAGGAAGGGTGGGACGGAATGAGAAGCAAAGAGTTAGAAGGTTATTTAAGTACCTTTATGTGTGCAGAGAGTGATTTCCCATTTGGGCCAGAAGCGCTTGTATACAAAATCAAAGGTAAAATGTTTGCGATTATTGCAGAGAGAAACGGTCGGGAGTATGTCAGCGTAAAAGTAAAACCAGAAGATGGAGAAGTCTTAACATCGCAGTTTACGGACATCACTCCTGGTTATCACCTAAATAAGCGTCACTGGATAACGGTTTATTTTAATGGTGATGTGGAAGATGGATTGATCCAGGATTTATGTGAACGCTCTTATACTCTCGTCGTTGCCAAACTACCAAAAGTGCAACGAGCATTGCTTGGTCAGTAATAGCTATTACAGAAAAATTCGCACCTTTTCCATCCTCAAGCTATATAAGAATAAGTAGGCGGAAAAGTAGGAATGATATGCGAGCATTATCTGAATGGCTAAAAGAATATGGGGAGAGCCATCAAAACCCCATCAACCAAAAGATTCACACAATCGCAGTTCCGGGTATTTACCTATCTGTGGTCGGTCTAATTTGGTCAATTCCTCAAATCTCCATCTTGGGTTTCGAGTTTAACTGGGTCTGGATTGCTGTCATACCGGTATGGGTTTTCTATTTTCGTTTGTCTCTCAGCGTCTTTATGATGATGTTAGGGTATACATTAGCGTGCATCGGCCTGATATGGTCTTTGGAGGTATTGGCGCTGCCCGTACTGCATATTTCGATGCTCCTATTCGGTGTCCTGTGGATCTTGCAGTTCATTGGTCACAAAATAGAAGGGAAGAAACCGTCTTTTTTCGAAGATTTGCAGTTTCTTCTTATTGGTCCAATTTGGGTGTTCCGAAAGCATTAACTCACTCCGTAATTAACAAGCTGATATCTCCCTGTATTGCGCGATCATGCTAGCGTCCATAAAGTCGTAAAATGCGCAGCATGATGTGCCGCTTTCTCATTGCCATGACAAGCATTTGCTTCTAATTCACACTATCATTAGAGTGCAGCTAAAGCCTGTTACTTTGCCTGAATGCTTGTGGCTAGTGACATTGTCACTTGGGGGATGAATGTACGACCGACAACATAAATATGCCTATTGGCGAGAAGAGCGTAAAAAAGGCAAATGGCATTACATCATGAAGTCTTTTTTTATGATTTGTTGCGCACTATTGCTTGGTAAAGTCATTGGTTTATTCATTTTTGGTGAGCTGCACTCCTTGAGTGATATTTTGGAGCAACTGCCCGCGGATCTTTTTATCATGATGCTAGTGGGCTTCCCGGTTAGTGTTATCGGCTGGTATCACGAGGAGTCGAAGTTTTTCCGAGCGTTACGACGTAAAGAAAAGCGCTTGAAAATGAAACGAGACAAACAAAGCTAACTCTGCATCGAGCTTTGTGTTATTTACTCGTCTGATTCACATATTTCTTTCAAGTTATTCGGTATTTTGCGTTATGCCTCGCAAGCATGTCATTAAACTTATTGCAAAAAACGACATCATGCATTCTGTTAGCCAATCTTGACAGGAACTCGTATTGCGAGGTGTTCCAGCAGCCTGAAGCTACTGAGATAGAACGGAGGATATTATGGATAGTGAATCAATGCTTCATAGTCAGAAAATATATTTTTGTAATGATGAAGCGTTAGTCGAGCAGCAAACACAGTGTTTAGAAGTTCTTTACGATTACAATCAAACTCGGCCTTCTGAATCTGAAAAGCGTACAGAAATATTACGACGTTTGCTCGGCGCTGTTGGTGACAACTGCTATTTTGAGCCGCCGCTTCGAGCGAATTGGGGGAGGCATACATACGTTGGTGATAACGTGTATGCAAACTTTAACTTAACCCTAGTCGATGATACGTATATCTACATTGGCAATAGCGTCATGATTGGGCCCAATGTGACACTAGCAACGGCAGGCCACCCGATTGAACCGGAGCTCAGAAGAGAAGTTGCGCAATTCAATATCCCTATTCATATTGGTGATAATGTATGGATCGGCGCTAACTCAGTGGTATTGCCTGGCGTCAAGATTGGAGAAAACAGCGTAATTGGTGCTGGTAGCGTGGTAACGAAAGATATACCAAGTAATGTTGTTGCGGTAGGGAACCCGTGTCGTGTATTGCGAGAGATAGGCGAACATGACAAAGAATTCTATTACAAAGAGCGTCAAATCACGCACAACATGTATCAACGATAACAAAGGTAAATTCCCACGGTTTATACGGTGTCAGTATAGAAAAGTTAAAAAACGAAATTTAACATCAGGGTGTAAAGGTTGGCGCTGTTATCTTCTGGTATTGATGAAAACGCGCCAGTATCGTTATTGTGGGCGTTAAACTTTTGCCATTCAGCATTCAGTGACACGTTATAATCTAGGTCGTATCTCACCCCAAACAGATAGCTGTCCCCATTCTTTGTATCACTGCTATTAAACTGCTGGCCGTAAACTATGTAGGGGGTCAATTTATTCACGTTGTAACTCGTTGTTGCGTACCAAGAGGAGGAAATGTTGCTGGTTTGTCCTTCAGCCATTATCACAACGTTATCAAGCTCATACCTTACTCCTAGAGAAAACTGGTCAATCGTGTTGCCTTTTTCTTTTAGAACCAAGCGGTCAATTAACATGGCTTCCCCTTCAGGTGTGGATTGCTTGGTATTGGAGAGAACTGTAGTTTGGTCATAATCGCCATGTAGATAAGAAAAGTTCAAACGGTAGGCATTTCCGCTGAGTGTTAAGTTTATTCCGGCTGTGTTGTCTGATTCGATCTTCAGTTCAGTATCTTCGTTGAGGGTGACATCACTGCTGTCTTTAAACCCTATAAATGGCATTGCAGTAAGCATGATTTGCTCATTGAGGTCGTGATTCCAGCGAATGGATAAACCATTGTAAGCGGTGATGCCTAATATGCTGTCATACACTTCATTTGGTGGTCGAGCTTGGGTAAAAGCGTGACCGACATAATTATACTCAGACATCAAAAACAGCGGCAGCCTCAATCGTCCCCCACGTATCTCTACATTTTTATAGGTATAAGCTAAATATGCCCACTCTAATTGGGGCGAGCTCCAATGATCTTGCGGACGCTTGACTATCTGTGCGGATGCTCGAAATGCCTTGTAAAAGTAATCAAGCTGCAGGCCGAAGGTTGTGTCACAATCGTAGCAGGCTTCATCATGAATAAAGCGGTTGACGAGAACCGTTGTGGAGTTATCCGACTTAGACCAAGATGTCGAACCAAAACCACTCAAAGACAGGTGATCTGATAACTCAATGGTGGCTAAGCTCGGAAAGGCGACAACACTCAGTGATAACATGGTCAAATATTTTTTCATATTAATCCTCCGAGCTCACCACACACAAAATACGAGCATTTCCAGGCACGCTCGAAGCAGGGGCATAACCAATCCGATTGGGCTTTTCTTGCATCCACGTGATCAGCGCATCAATGCTAGAGTTTGCAATCACTTTGGGTGGCCTCGCTTTGCCTGAAAAAGACAAGCTCGCCCAGTGCGCGTTCATTTGCGCCAAGTTTTTATTGAGAAGGTAGCGATAGAACTCCGCTCTCTCCGCTGATGTCGCTGGCCAGTCAGATAGCTCAATTCTCTGCCCTTGTAAGAGTTGCGTTTTTCCTCTGTACAACTTTCGCGCTTTATTGATGGTTAGGGGCGAGAACTCACTATTAAACGAGAAAACGGCGTAGCTCTCTGCAGCAAGTACTTGACTATCTATGGGTAGAAGGAAAACAACAATGAATAGGTAGCGTTTTATGCAGCGCAAAAGAAAACAGAGGAGAGAAATGTCGCCGCTCATCATCGCTACCTATATCGCATTTTCAATCTGGTACAACAGCTTTTCTCTACGAACAGGCTTGGGTACATAAGCGTCCATGCCTGAATCGAAGCAGCGTTGAATGTCATCATCCACAACACTTGCCGTTAGCGCGATGATGGGAGTCTTAGGAAGACCTTTACTTGCTTCGTAGGCGCGTATTTGTCGCGAGGCTTCGAACCCATCCATGATCGGCATCATGCAGTCCATCAAAATGATGTCGAACCCACCATCTTTTTGGAACATTTCGACCGCAACCTGTCCGTTTTCGGCCACTTCAAATTGATAACCAGCTTTGGATAAAAGCAGCGAAGCGACTTTTTGATTTACTCTGTTATCTTCGACGAGCAAAATCCGTTCTGAGCGAATAGGCGTCACGGTCGCTTCTGATTGTTCAGCATGCGAGGTTTTTTCAGGAGTGTGAGTGGTGTTTGTTGCCAGTCGCTTTTCATCAGAAGCAATATTGGAAATGCGTAGTCCAATGGCTTTATCTAATTTCTCTTTCAACAAACCCGCTTTAAAAGGTTTGGGCACATAATCATCCATTCCAACATCAAAACACTTTTGAATGTCATCATCGACTACACTTGCTGTTAGCGCGATAATTGGGATTCTGAACGTCCGTTTTTCTTTTGCTTCAATTTGACGGATCATTTTGGTTGCTTCAAACCCATCCATCACAGGCATCATGCAATCCATTAAGATTAAGCAGTATTGATTCTGTTGAAACATATCTACGGCTTCTTCTCCGTTTACGGCGATATCAAAGTCGAAGCCCGCTTTTGTGACGTGTAATCCAGCGATTTTTTGATTGACGGTGTTGTCGTCGACCACCAAAATTTTTGGGAAAGTCTTAGTATTGGGTGTTGTCGTGTTCTCTTTGTTTGCTTGAGGGAAGTTTGCAGCACAAGTTTCAAGTGCTTTTACTAAACGCTGTCCTAAGAGGGGTTGAGTGACCAATGCACTAATGCTGTTACCAAAATCACGTTGAGCACTATGAAGGTGTTTAATAAGACACACTCGAACATTTTGCATGCAAAGTCTTTTCATTTCACCTAGATGTTTGGCTGTGGTATTTGGAGAAGTTTCTACGTTGATAACAACGATGCGCTCGTTATCAATCCACGTTGGCAGAGCATCCAGTGTATTTACTGATTGCTGAACATTGATGTGGAAAAAGCTCAACTCGTCACGCAGCTTTTGCTCCAAAGTAGGGTTGTTGCAAACTATCCATATATCGTTGTGATTAAGGGAGTGATAGCCATTGAACTCTTGAGTCACAATTGGAGCCGTAAGTTCGAAGAAAAATCGGCTACCTTTGCCTTTCTCGGATTCAAGCTGAATCTCACCGCCCATCAACTCTACCAGCTGCGTGCTAATTGCAAGCCCGAGCCCTGTCCCTCCAAACTGTCGGGTGGTGGAGTTATCTTCTTGGGCGAAAGGAGCAAATATCTTCTTTTGTTGCTGCTCATCAATACCGATCCCTGAGTCTTTGACTGAAAACTCGATACTCGCTTCACCATTTTTGATTTCTCTAGTGATGACAGAGAGTTCAACGCAGCCTTGTTCGGTGAACTTTACGGCATTGGACATGAAGTTCATGATAATTTGGCGTATACGGTGATCATCCAACATAACGTGATAGGGCGTATTGCGGCTGATGCTGACTTGAACATCGATGCCTTTTTCTTTCGCTTTCGGGGAAATAATAGAAGCAATATCGTAGATGGATTCACGAACACAGGTTGAATGAGGGCTGATAAGCAACATACCAGATTCAATTTTAGAGAAGTCCAGAACGTCATTTATTAAGCTCAACAGTAATTGCGAGGAGGTTTCTATCGTGTCGACATAATCACGTTGTGTCGCCGTTAGCGGCGTGTCTGACAAAACTTCTGAAATGCCAATAACACCGTTTAAAGGGGTTCGAATCTCATGAGACATATTCGCCAGAAAGCTACTTTTGGCTTTGCTTGCCTCGATGGCATCATCTTTCGCCTTTTCAGCATCTTCTTTGGCTTGGGTTAACTTTTGTCTTGACTGCTCACGTTCATAACTCAGTTTTTTTACCTCTTTAGCAAACTTACTGAGCTCATCTTTCCCTTTGGTCAACTCTGTCAGTGGTGAGTTTTCATTGTTGTCCTCTTCGTAAGTGTCTCGACTTAGGAATTCGAGGACTAAATTCAAGTTGCCAGTGACCTTACGCACTAACCTCAGGGTTAAACTCACAACCAGTAATGTCACGAGGCTCATTAGCGCAATGAAGCCAATGCGGTGCTGTGTTGTTTCACTGATCGTCTTGGTTATATCCTCAATAAGTTGTTGTTCCATCTGGTCATCAACGTTACGTAATAAACTTAAGCGTTTATAAAGCGCAGACAACCCGTCATCTATTTGAGTGGGTGTCAATACTCTAAGGTTTGATGGCTGCAACAAATTGGCTCGAAATGCTTGGCTTTTAGCAAAGACATTATCGGTAAAGGTTTCGATGAGGAGGTTGACTTGCTGCTTATTCGCATTAAGTGTGACAAAGCGTTCGAACAGCAGTTGTTGGTTCTGGATTAATGATTGGATACTGGCTTGGGTAGCTGGATCGTAAATCTGCCCCTGCTCTGTAGATTCCACCAAGTATTTGCTGAGTCTATGCTCTTCTGTTGACCAAAACATTAACCACTCAAGCTGCATCAATGAGGAGAGGTGAGTGTTGGTTTCATAACTTACATGGCTGAAGTAGACTCTATCCAAACTCAAAAGAATCTCTTTGAATGTGTCGGCACGCCACTCAGCAGCATCTAACTTATCTTCTGTATTATTGGACGAGAGCATTGACAGTGTTGCTTCTTCGAAATTCGTGAGCTGATTTAATATATCGGCATTGTCACCAAAAACAGGTGAAGCTGTATCTTGTAAAGTTTGAACGAGCTGGCGGGTTTCTTGAGCGTTATTCGCGACCCTTGGATCGCTCGTCAAATAATACAGTGAGGAAACACGATCTATATATTGGGAGAAGAGTTGTGCTTTTTGAAGTTCTTGAGCTTGGATAGAGAGGTTTTGTACATGTTTGCCCGCCAGAAGCAATAACAATAAGATTGGTAGTAGGACCAATCCAAAAAGTTTCTGCTTCACAGACAGGTTGTTCCAAGCAAATATCCCGACCACACGCGTTTCCATATCCAAAGAGTTGATATGAAAAGTGTAGTTTACCTATCTCAAATGTTAGATTTTAAGAGGAAATTCATACTTGCGAGATGGCGAAGTGTGACCAATATTGCAGAACGAATCCCCTTTAATTAAATGAACGCGATAAATTATTCAGTTAAGCATAGTTGCTGGCGGTTGAGTCATCTATTGCTTGGTGTTGTTGCTCAAACTCTATGATTTCTTCTGCCGGCACCGGTCTACCCAAGAAAAAGCCTTGAACAACGTCGCAGTGAAGCGATTCCATCCTTGTTAGTTGGGTCTGGGTTTCTATGCCTTCAGCTACCACTCTCATTCTTAGGTTATGAGCCATGGATATAATCGCACGGACTAATGAATCATCTTGTTCATTGTTTTGGATTTGAGCGATAAATGAACGGTCAATTTTAAGCCCATCAAACGACATTTGTTGTAGGTAGGCGAGGGCTGAGTACCCAGTTCCAAAATCATCTAGCCACACTTCTACGCCGTTAGCTTGTAATTTTCTGAGCACGTACTGCGCTTTCTCAATATCATCAATAAACAGAGACTCTGTCACTTCAACATGAATGGTTTGAGGGGGGACTTGATATTGTTGTAAATATTTCGAAAAGAGCTGACTTAAATCTTGGCGGTAGATCTGCCTAGGAGACAAATTTAATGCGATATGAAAATCAGCAGTGAAATGACCCGCCCATTGTGCTCGCTGGCTAATTGCTGTCTCGATGAGGTATTCACCAAGCTCTAAAATTAAGTCACTTTGTTCTGCAATCGGGATAAATAATTCTGGGCTGATATAACCCTTCTCTGGGTGATTCCACCTAACCAATGCTTCGACACCAATCAACTGGTAGGTGTTGAGGTCGAACTGGGGTTGATACCAAAGCTCGAACTGAGATAAATCACGTATTGAGCGGCGCAGTTCCTTTTCTATGTATAAGCGCTGCTTCACGGTCTCATCAAACGCGGAATCGTATATCGTCATGATATCTTTGCCGCGTCGTTTAGATTCTTGCGCCGCCAGTGAGGAGAGTTGTAAAAGAGACTCTGCGTTTGAGCCAAATTCCGGATACACCGCGACTCCAAGGCTTGCCGTAATTTGAATATCGTTCTCTTCCAAGTTAAAAGGAGAAAGCAATTGGCGATGAATATCGTCCGCTTTTTCTCTAGCGTGGAGGCTGTCTTTGCATGGAAAGACCAGCACAAATTCGTCAGCGCCGACTCGGCTTACGATGGTTGAAAGACGGTAAAGAGGCCGGAAGTAACTCGGCAAACGACCTTGAAGTTCTGAGGCGAGATGACCTAGCAATTTATCTCCGATGCTATGCCCGTAGTTATCGTTAATATGCTTAAAGTCATCCAGATCAATAAAAACAACCGCGAGTGAGGGAGATCTGCGGTTCGTTATTTGCTTTTGGATATCAATGAGCAACTTTTCTCGGTTAGGCAGGGAGGTAAGAATGTCGTGATACGCCATGAACTCCACCCGGCTTGTGTATCTGTTCACTTTGTTCGACATTTTGTTATACGCCGAAATAAGATCACCCACTTCATCTTTACTTTTTATATCAGTGATTGGCAGTGCTTGAGTATTTGACTCTGTAAATTGTTCTTTAAGTTGTTTGAGTGGTTTTATTAATGAGCGACCCAAAGCATACGCGATGGCACTTCCGAGCAGAACGGATATCGCACTGATCGTGAGCAGCAAGTTAAACATCTTTTGCTTATCGTTTGAGGTAAGCGCTTGTACTTGCGCAATGTTTTGTTCTTTCTCTTCTAATAGATGTGCTAGGTTGAGTTCAAGATACACCGCGCCCAGTGTGATATTCGATTGCTGAATCGGTGCCGCAATTCTAATTGATGTTTAGAAAAAGAAATGAGAATTCTAGACTCTTCTATTGCTTTTAAAATAAAGCGAGAACGGTAATGAGGCTGGGCAAACATACTCAGCTGAGTCGTACCGTCGTGAAAGATTAGCCCTTCATTATCAACAACGTGTATCTTCGAGACATCTGGTTGGCTTAATGTCGCTTTAATTTGCTCGTACGCTTGGCTGATATTATCCGTATAGAGTGGGTCAAAAAGTTGTTTTGATAATAACTCTGCGTAAACCAATCCTTTTTGCTTGACGTAAGACTCTGTTTTTTCTTGTGAGTTCTCGGTGATTTGGCGGGTTAAGTTATTTGAGTACGTATCGTAACCATGCATATATAGTGCGAGGTTTATCACTACGACAAACAGGACAACAAAAATGGTCGAGCAAATGTATTTAGTTTCGAGTGAGAGTTTGTGGAACATCAATCCACCTTCGGTAACAAGTGAATAGATGTTCGAACGGTATTTAAGGACGCGGACATTTCTGGCGTTAGATCGGTGATCTTTTTCGTGTTTTGGAACTGTTTAAGTGCTAAAGCACCTTGCTGAGATGCCTCCATACCGAGCAATATTGACGTGATTTTATGTTGCTGATCTTGGCTTAAGGTCGGAGAGGCGAGAATTAAGTCTCTAGGTATTTCTACCGAGCGAGCGAAAATCGTTAGTTTGTCTTTCATGCTTTCTGGAAGATCTTTAGGGTTGCTCCAATTGAAATTGCTGAACGCTCCTGCTGCGACTCTCTGCTTATACACCCATACTGAAAGGTTGATTTCATTCGATTGAGCCAAGTGCTCGTCAAGGAATAAATATCCAATACTGTCTTTGGCTGGTTTGCCATCGGAGGAGGGGAGGTATTCTAATTTCTCCCCTTGATTAAGCAGTGTAATAGCGGGTAAGTAATAGCTGCTGGTGGATGTACGCTTTTCAAAAACAAGTGTTTTTCCGCGCAGGTCAGAAATCGACTCGATACCACTCTCTTTGTGGGTAAAGAATACCGTATGATATTTTTGTAAACCTTTTTTCCAGCGTATGGCAATGGCTTGGCTACCAGACTCTGCCTCGAGGGTCATTGCATTGAAGGGGGTGGCTGTTGCAATTTGAACGGTGCCATTTTTTAGTGCCACCGCGAGCTGGCGATAATTTTTAAATACTTTTACAGCACCCTTGGTGTATCCGTATTTAGCCAAACCATTGGTCACGTACTGCGTAAAAGGCGTCGACTTTTTGATTTTGCTTTGAGCTTTATTGGAAACAATGCCAAACGTGAATGTTTTTTCAATATTTTCTTGTGCACTGACGACAAAAGGCGAACTCAGCAAAGTGAGTGATAACAGAGTGCAGGCAGGTTTCATCCGGCTTCAACTTCCTTCTGGTGCATGTCAGTAATATTTAGCATTTATTAATGCGCCCCAAATCAATAGTAAAAACAGTATGATGTACAAATTTCGTTTTACTAGCGCACTTTTATAATGTGACTTGGTCACTTATTCCGTTCAAATAGTACCGAATTTGAAGTTTATGTACAGGATGAATGTTTCACCGTGGGTTTGAATTCACTGGATTCTTAGTCAAGTTCAGTAGTGTCTGTGAGCGAGTACACCTTCTTTATCATGATGTCGTGTTAAGAAAATCTCTCCAATTGCTTTTGATATTTTTTCTCGAGTGCTTCATTACCTGCTGCACGTTCAAGTTGAATCATGAGCTGTAAAGAGGGTTTCTTAACGCCATACATTTGATTAAACCTCATTAATCGAATTCTGGCTTCAGTGTAATTGCCGCTATCAATTTCTAGCTTGGCTAGCTGCAAAATAGATTTTGGCCTATGAGGGTCATGATCAATAGCTCGGGCGAAGTAATATTTCGCTTTGTCTTTATCTTGTGACTTCAACGCGCAAAATGCGGCGTTTTCATAACTGGCCGGAATGAGATAGTAATAAGGCTGCTCAATGGCTCGATTAAACATTTGATCGGCTTTCTCGAAGTCACCCCGCTTGCAAAGAAAGGTGCCGTAGTTATTGAGCACGTTACCGTTTTTGGTGTGTTGGCGTAGAGAGCGTTTATACATTTGCTCGGCTTTAGCATCTTCACCAACCGTTTCATAGTAGTGAGCCATCGATAACTGAGCACGATAGTATTGAGGTGCGTGGGTTAAGGCTTGTTGCAAGTTATCATGCGCGCGAATCATATTGCCGCCTTCTAAATAACCTAGGCCAAGTGCGATACGTGATTCTGCCATTGCTACAGGATCGGCTTTAACGACAGGACTACCATCTTCTTTCACCGTCACGCAGCCCACAAGTGCAAACTGAGACATTAATAGTAGTGCACCGAGCTTTGTTGTTTTCATTCTTTGTCCCTACATCCCTGAATCTCCCAGCATGATATGAATTACGTAGCAAAAGCCTATGGAGGAAAAAACACTATGCGATCAGGTTTGCAAACTGGTATGAAAAAGCCGCCATATGGCGGCTTGGTTCACATATTACATTTAGGCATCATAAGCGCTTTGTTTGCGTGCTTTGAGGTTAATCGTCTTTAGTAAAAGCGTCTTCACTGAAGTGATCAAGATCATAAGGTGTTTGCTGGTAAACGCAGTAGTTCAGCCAGTTTAAAAAGAGGAGATGTCCATGACTTCTCCAACTGGCAATTGGTGGATTATCAGGATTGTTGTTTGGATAGTAGTTGACGGGAATGGCTGGTTCCATGCCTTCGCTTAAATCGCGGATATATTCGTTATGTAAGGTATGCGAATCGTATTCAGGATGCCCAGTAACAAACACATTTCTCTTGTCTTTTGTTGTCGCTAAGTAAACACCTGCAACATCCGATGTGGCTAGGATGTCTAAGTCGGTATGTTCTTCTAAAAAGTGAGGTGAAAAGTCGGCATAGCGTGAATGAGGCGCTAAAAATGTGTCATCAAACCCACGTAACATAGGATGGAATTGATGATGAATTTGGTGATGGTACACGCCTGAAAGTTTTTCTTTACGCGTTTTTTTAGGTAGATCGTAGAGCAACTTCAGCCCTGCTTGTGCTGCCCAGCAGACATAAAGAGTCGATGTCACATGATCTTTTGCCCATTCCATGATGGTTTTTAGGTGGTCCCAATAAATGACATCTTCAAATTGAACCAAACCTAGTGGGGCACCAGTAATGATCATGCCATCGAAATTTTTATCTCTCACCATTTCAAATTGACGATAAAAAGTATCCAAATGTTCGGTTGGCGTATTTTTGCTTGGGCGGTTATCAATGCGCAATAACTCGACATTGACTTGTAATGGGCTGTTTGAGAGTAGACGCAAAAACTGAGTTTCAGTTTCTATTTTTTTGGGCATCAGATTCAGGATCAGCACTCGTAAAGGACGTATTTCCTGACTCGCAGCACGCGTTTCACTCATTACGAAGATGTTCTCTGTCCTTAGCACATCGGTGGCTGGTAATTGATCTGGAATTCTAATTGGCACGACTTTCTCTCCCTAAGCATAGTCAATCTAGACGTCTATACTTCTAAAGCTAACTTAATTAAGTTTAGATGTCGATACGAAATATGACTTTTCAATCTACTCTTTACATTATGGTAAACCGAGCTCGAAGCTGTCACACAATTGTGACTAGAGCGGAGTTTCTGATGAGATATGCTTGAAACGCTGGTCGTACTATTTGCTGGTAATTATGTGATCACGTTAATATGTGAAAGTGACTTCGTTGTAAGGAAGTCTCAGATTAATGAGCCATACTAAAAACAATCAGCTCACCAATATGCATTAAAGTGTGTATTTGGAAACATCGTCAGTGGAGGACATTATGTTCGGTATTTTTAAAAGAAAGACAAAAATTCAGAGCATCGCTCAAGAGGTTCCTAGCGTACTATTGCGCTTGTTTGGCGATAAAGACACTTATACGCCGAAAGAAATTGATCAAGCCCTTCAAGAACTTGGTTATGATAATAGCAAGGATCTAAGTCATTATCAGTATGCCTATGGAATGTTTGCCAATGAAGCTTCTTACGAGCAGTTAGGGTTGACGGATGAGTTAGGTAATTATGGTCACTTTCAACGAGAAGTGGGCAAGATGCTGCTCAATACACCAGAGCCAATTGATATGCACATCTACTTTGAAATTGCTCGGCAGCACCAAAAATCAGGCCTGTCGCTTACTCATCAAGAAGTGAGTGAAAGCGATGGCGTGTGAATGTCTCTATACCCAAGTGATCACGCTGTGAATCCTGCATTTTGAAGCCGCTTGAGTAAGAGGTATTCCATCGAGAGATGAGTTGGGTATAATGCGCGACCTAATTATCCGGACGTGTTGTCGGTTACATTTCTGTTGAGCGTTAATGCCTTATGTTCAAAATGCTTGTCTCTATGCCGCCAATGTTGGCGCTGTCGATCGCGATTGTATGTGAAGTGATTGCCACTTCCTATATTCCCAAAACAGAGCAATTTACGAAAATGATGCCGAGCACAGTCGTTCTGATTGGTTACGGCATTGCTTTCTTCTTGCTTTCCGTCACGGTAAAAACGATGCCTGTTGGGGTTGTTTACGCCATATGGAGTGGGGCGGGTATTGTTTTAGTTGCGACGGTTGGCTACTTTGTTTATGGACAGCGGCTAGATTTGCCGGCGCTTGTTGGCATTGGGTTTATCCTCACTGGTGTGATGATCGTGAATCTGTTATCTAAGACTGTAGGACACGGATAACCAACACCACTTGTGATGCCAAATAAAAAGCCGTAGCGAGAAATTGCTGCGGCTTTTTAATGTCAATCCAATAGTTAACTTACTAGTACCTCAAGCATTTTGCTTTGTTGACGATGTTTTCGATTGCGATACATCACGGCGGCGAACGCTGGGAGGCTAAATGTGATAAACCCTAATATCAGTGCATATGCCCCAGTTTTTGCGCTAATTCCTGCTGGTACGTCAAAAGATACAACAATCGTCACCAAGCAACTCATCAAGCCTAACCCAGCCACTAAACACATTCCTATTTTTCCGCCCGAAACTCGAAATGGGCGCTCAATATCTGCGTGTTTGTAGCGTGAGACCAAAAAGCTAACAAAAATACAGATGTACATTACCATATAGAGCTGAGTCATCAGGATATTCAATAACCACATGCTTTGATTGACGTTAGGAACAAAAATGAAAACCAAAGAGAGCACGCTAACAATCGTGCCTTGCAAGAGCAACAATGAGACGGGGGCTTGGTTGCGGTTTTCTTTGGCGAGCGACATCGGCATGAAACTATCTTTTGCGGCAACATGCAGACTTTTAGTTGGGGCGATTATCCAGTTATTCAGGCTTGCAAGCGTGCCAAAAACAATAGCAAGGGCAATGACAGGCAGCAGGAATGAGAGGTGCAGATCATCAAAAAAAGCTTTGAAGGCAAGTATCACTCCTTCACTCAAACTAGAATGGTCACTTGAGACGACCGAAGAAATAGACAGTGAGCACGCCGTCAGAGAAACCAAGATTAAGATTGTGGAGATCAGCAGAGCTTTGGGATAGGCTTTTTGCGGATTTTCGACTTCGCTTGCATAAGAGGTCGTGATTTCAAGGCCTGTCAGTGAAAGAACTACCGCAGTAAAACCCGCTCCGATCCCATCTTGAGAAAGGTCCGGCAACCAGTCAGATACGTGGCGAAGCGAGATATGAGACTCACCAGAGTGGGTATACGCCCAGTACCCGCCTAATCCGATAATCAATAGAATCGGAAATATCAAACCTAGGGTGCCGAATACATTTGTAATCAGGGAAGAGAGGCGCAAGCCAAAGATATTAACTAAAGTTAATGCCCAAAAAATCACATTAATCATCAACAACATAAACATGTTGTTTTGCGCCAGATCTGGGAAAAAAGGATAGGCTCCCGTTGCAACAATGAATGAAATTAAAGGTGGATAGTAAACAATATTTTCAGCGTATTGATACCACACGGTGGCAAAGCCAAAGTTTGGCCCTAGTGTTTCTTTGCCCCAAAGATATACACCACCTTGCTCTGGATAAGTGGTACTTAGCTCAGCACACACTAGCGCTGTAGGGACAAAAAAACAGAGTCCAGCAAGTAAGAAGAAAGAAATGGTATGGCTACCAAACAAAGCCGCCCCAGGAATGTTCCTTATGCTGTCGACCGAAGTTACGGTAATCATGATGATAGAGAAAACACTCAATTTAACGGCGGATTTAACGATATTGCTCATTCGATACCTTTAATGGATGAGCGCACAACTTCTAGGTTGTAAAAGTAGCGTGCTACAAGTAAGACTCGCGTATTGTAGATTCCTCATAAATAGTGGGTATATAGCGAAAAACGGTATGTATTTATCCGAAAATGAGCTGAAAACAACGCGCTTTATTTCCATGGGATATAAACGAGTGATATGTCGGATAAATAAACACTTATAGCGATAAATTAGAACCTTTGGGTAAAGGTTTGACTTTCCCCTAAGGTCAAGGAGTACATTAACGCCATATCGAAATGAAACGATGGAGAAACACAATGGGATGCTGTAACCAAGCGCCAAAAGGTGGCACCGGAAAGTTGTCTTACTTGTTCAGGGTAATGGTTATCATGTTTATTGTTATTTTCATGATAGCTGCATTATGGGGTTAAAAAAACACCATTATCTAGCGCATTGAAAACACAAAGTTATGTTTGTCCAAACTTTATGAAAGTGCGGTAGATTAATCACTCCAATCGATGTTAACGTGGTGATTCATCTTTGCTGCTTTTTCATCCCCCTACATATTTCTGCAAAGTTCTTATTGTGTAGTGTGTCGAAGAACCATAGAATCCGCGCGCTTTAATTTATGTTATTAGCGCTATCAATGATAAAAGTGCAGTCCATTATCATTGTTTTTATCACTTATAGATGGGCACATCTGACAATACTCACATGAATAAATACCAAAAGCCTGAATTCAAGGCTGAATTTCTTTTGCCTCGTTACTGGGGAACCTTAATTATCATCAGCGTGATGTACTTACTCAGTCTCCTTCCTTTCAAAGTTCAGTTAGCATTAGGACGTGGCATTGGCCGTTTAGCTATGCGAATCATGAAAAAACGTCAAGTTACGATTAGGCGCAATCTTGAGCTTTGCTTTCCTCAGATGGAAGAATGCCAACGCGAAGCAATTTTAAAAGACAATATCGACAATACAGGTATTGCGCTATTTGAGACGGCGATGGCATGGTTTTGGTCTGATAAACGGGTAAACAAACACGTTACGATAAAAGGAATGGAGCACCTCGAGGCTTTAGAAAAATCAGGCAAGGGGGCATTAATGTTGGCCGTACACTCGATGAACTTAGAGTTAGGTGCTCGTGCTTTTGGCATTAAAAAGTCTGGAACTGGTGTTTATCGCCCAAACAACAATCCGTGTTTTGATTACTTTCAATACAAGGGGCGTTCTCGCTCTAATCGTACGCTTATTGATCGCAAGAACGTTAAAGCCATGCTTGAAGCGCTTAGAACGGGTGAGCGGGTCTGGTATGCACCGGATCATGATTATGGAAACCGACGCTCAACGTTTGCGCCATTATTTGCCGTTAAAAATGCTTGCACGACGACAGGTACAAGTCTGCTGGTTGATTCGACAGATTGTGCCATCGTGCCTTTTACGATGGTAAGAGGAAAGGACGGACACTATACCTTGACGATTAGTGCGCCAGTCGACGGTTTCCCGAAAGAAGATCCTCAAGGTGCGGCAGTTTTCGTGAATAAGATAGTTGAAACGTCAATCATGGCAAGTCCGAGCCAATATATGTGGCTTCACCGTCGGTTTAAAACCAGGCCTGAAGGCGAGGATTGTTTGTACAAGCCCAGACTTATCCCTAGCTTGGCATAGCATAGAAAGAGCTTAAAAAAGCCCAAGGAACATACGAACCTTGGGCTTTTACGTTCTATTCTTTTTCTATTTACAAGTAGCGGCCTTTTAGGTGCGCTTGGAAGTGCTTAGCATTTAGTGTTTCACCCGTTGCTTCTCTTACGAGATCATCTGTTGTTAATAAGCTACCTTTACTCCAGATGTTCTTCGACAGCCAATCGAATATCGGCGTCAGATCGCCAGAGCGAATAACCGTGTCCACATCTACCGTTTGCTTCATTGCTGCCATGAACTGCGCTGCGTACATCGCACCGAGAGTGTAGGACGGGAAATATCCAAAACTTCCATCCGTCCAGTGAATGTCCTGCATACAACCGTTTTTGAAATTCCCTTCCGTTGAGAGTCCCAAATACGCTCTCATTTTTTCGTTCCAGAGCTCTGGTACGTCTGTATGCTTGATGGCACCGTTCATAAGATCACGTTCAATCTCATATCGAAGAATAACGTGGGCAGGGTATGTTAATTCGTCCGCATCTACGCGAATAAAGCCTTTCTCTACGCGAGTGTAGATTTTGGCTAGATTGTCTTTTTCAAATTCATCCCCAGAAAAATGCTTGGAAGCCATGTGAGCAAGGTGGTCGATAAATGCGTTGTTTCGTCCTATTTGCATTTCAAAGAAGAGCGATTGTGACTCATGAATTCCCATAGAGCGGGCTTGACCAGCTGGCGTTCCTGCTAAATTTTTTGGTAGTCCTTGCTCGTATCTGGCATGGCCAGTTTCGTGGACGATCCCCATCAATGATTGGACAAACTCGCTTTCATCATAACGTGTTGTAATACGCACATCTGTTGGCACACCGCCACAAAATGGATGGACACTTTCATCAAGCCGACCGTGTTCAAAATCGAATTGAAGTAGCTTCATGACTTCCAGCCCTAGTGCTTTTTGTTTTTCCGCAGGGTAGTGCGCAGTTGGCAATAAGATGTTGTCTGATTGCTGTTTTTCAAGCGCTTCGTCTATCAAGGAAGGTAGCCACGTTTTTACGTCAGCAAAAAGCGCGTCTAACGATGCAGACGTTGTGCCTGGTTCATAAATATCAAGCATGGCATCGTAAGGCGTTGTGCCGTTTGCTTCGGCTCTAATTTGCGCTTCTTCTTGCGATAGCTTGACGACTTCTGCCCAGTTCTTTTCAAAGCCAGACCAGTCATTTTCTCCTCGTTGCGTACGCCATGCATGTTCACATTTGGAGCCAGCAAGAGATTGAGCTTGAACTAATGATTCTGGTAGCAAGTTAGCTTGTTGCCATTCACGTTTCATTTCTCGTAGGATGGACTTTTCACTCGCAGATAGCGTCTCTTCTTCTGCCTGAGCGAAAAGCTCGCCCAAGTGTGGCTGAGTCATCAATGAGTGGATGTGTACATCAAGTTCTGCCATAGCATTGGAGCGCGCTTCAGCGCCACCAGATGGCATGACCGCTGCTTGGTCCCAACCTATGATGGCAGAGAGGTGCTCAAAATTTGCCACTTTTTTGGAATGTTCAATGAGTTTTGTAAATGCTTTCATGTGACTACTCTTATTCTTTTGTTCTTTCCCTAAACACCCGATAACGGGTCCTTTACGTCGAGTTGCACGAAACAACCTGCGTTAATTTACTAATAATTAACAATTAATCGTCACTCATTGTCCATAAATTCACCCAGTTGTATAGCTCTCTTAAAAAAGAAGCTTGCGAATCTCGTGGATTGACGGTATTGATGACGGATTAACAATTAATTATCACGATAATATGGATATCTTGAATTTTGAGGCATTTATTATTGCCATCACTATTTTAACGCTAACGCCGGGTTTAGATACGGCCCTTGTTATCCGTAATACCAGTCGCGCGGGTTTAAAAGACGGATGTACAACCAGTTTAGGGATTTGCTTTGGCTTATTTGTGCATGCTTTCTTTTCAGCGGTTGGTATTTCGGCCATTCTGGCGCAATCTGCAGAGTTGTTCCAAATCGTAAAAATGATTGGTGCAGCTTATCTTATTTGGCTTGGTCTGAGCAGTTTAAAAGCCCTGATGTCGTCGAAGAATGGTTTGTCAGTGACTGAGCAGGTTCATGAAGTGTTTAATGGCAAACGCTCTTTTAGAGAGGGCTTTCTTTCTAACGTCTTGAACCCAAAAACGGCAGTTTTCTACTTGGCGTTCTTGCCACAGTTTGTGAATCCAGAAGGTTCTCCTTTGCTTCAATCAATGATGATGGCATCCGTGCACTTTATTATTGCGATGGTTTGGCAGTGTGGTTTGGCTGGCGCACTTAACTCAGCTAAGAGCCTGTTAAAGAATGCAAGCTTTATGAAGTGGATGGAAGGGGCGACGGGCGCTGTCTTAGTCGCACTTGGCGTAAAGTTATTGATTGAAAAGCCCGTGTAATGCGCAATATTTACCACCTTTTGATATTGCTCGTTGTGTTTATTACTGGCGTGGTTGGTGCCATTGTTTGGCAGACATGGCCACAGGTACAGTTTGCGCAACGTGGCATGACCTGGTCTTGGCACTGGGGCTATTTCGAGCCATTTTCCAATGGAATACAACAGACGCGAACTCAAGACACGAAACAGCTATTACTTCGACGTGTGTATATGAATGACGGTATTGTCGTTTTTGTCTCGACAACAATGGACAATAAATTTGAAGTTGATGTTGTAAAAGAGCAAAGTTGCGAACCTAAAACGACAACTTGGGCTTCAGTATCCGTCAACCATCAACGCATGAGACATGTGCTGATGGTTTGTGATGCACTGGGGCAGAGCTACTTTTATCGCTACATCGGGAAGCATCTTGAATCGATTGAAGTTGGGGTTGGAGATTCGTTCGTGACAGAGGCGTTTTCAGACTGGCCGCTATCAGAGCTGAAGTCGGATCAATTCAAGCAAAAAAATGCGAAGTTTTTTCAAGAACGTGGAGAAAAGGTTGAGCATCAATGGTTGAGAGATTAACCGCTTAGCTTAAGATAAAATAAAGCCCGCTGAATACCAGCGGGCTTTATGTTTTTTACCATTTCCAATTTACTTTACTTTCAGCGATTGACGGTTTATTACTGAACACTTGTCATGTCACTAAGCTTTTACTGCTTCAATTTCATCAGATTGCGATGCTGAGCTAAAGAACAGCTTGGTTTCTGCCAGTACGACGTGACGCAGTGCGATCAAACCGATTAGGTTAGGAATCGCCATCAGACCATTTACGATATCGGCGAGTAGCCAAATCATGTCTAGATGGAGGAACGCGCCTGATGCCACCAAAGCAACGAAAATCAGCTTATAAGGAAGCACCGCTTTTGTACCAAAGAGGAACACAACGCAACGCTCACCGTAGTAGTTCCATCCAAGAATGGTTGTGAATGCAAAAAACATCAAACCAATTGAAACCAGCATTGGGCCAAATGTATCCGCATTCAAACCTACCGCAAAGGCATGAGTCGTCATTGCTGCACCAGAAAAGTCGCTTTGCCATGCGCCAGTAAGGATCAAGGCTAGGCCCGTCATGGTACAAATAATGATGGTATCAAAGAAGGTACCTGTCATTGAAATCAGGCCTTGTTTCACACAAGAGTCTGTTTTCGCTGCCGCTGCTGCCATAGGCGCGCTACCCAAACCAGATTCGTTTGAGAATACGCCACGAGCGATACCTGATTGGATTGCCAGCATGATACTTGCACCTAAGAAACCGCCGGTCGCTGCTGTTGATGTAAAGGCTGAGACCAACACTAATTCAACGGCATTGAACAATTGGTCTGCATTCATGATGATCACGCTTAGACACGCCAACACGTAAAATACAGCCATGGTAGGAACCACTTTTCCTGCAACGTTAGCAATGGATTTGATGCCACCCAAAGTTACGAAAGCAACCAAAAGGGTTAGTACAAAGGCAGAGAGCTCACGGTCAACACCGAGAGATATCTCACTTGCATCCAGAATCGCGTTTACTTGTGGAAACGTACCAATACCAAAACAAGCAACACCCAAAGCAAACACTGCAAACATGATCGCGAGGGCTTTTGAGCCAACACCGTATTGCAGGTAGTACATCGGGCCACCAATCATTTGGCCTTTATCATCGACTCTTCGGTATTTAACCGCTAACAAACATTCGGCGTATTTAGTCGCCATTCCGAAAAGGGCGGCGAGCCACATCCAGAATAGGGCACCTGGTCCACCAAGTTTGATCGCGGTGGCAACACCAACAATGTTACCAGTACCAATCGTTGCTGAGAGCGCAGTACAAAGTGCTGCAAAGCTAGAAACGTCACCTTGTTTATCAGATGACTTATCTTTACTGAATACCATCGCTAGCGCTGTTGGGAGATGTTTAAACTGGATCAAGCCGAGGCTAAAAGTGAAGTAAACACCGGTACCCACTAGCAAAATAAGCAGTGGTGGACCCCATACAAAATTATCGACGGTTTGTAGTAAAGATTGTAGGTCGTTCATGATTTCCCCTTAATAAAACAACTAATAAGGAGAAGAGGGAAAGGACGAGATCAACGATCTCTAAAAGAACTAAGCTATTGGTTGTAGGCGGGAAGGCCAAGCAAAATAGTTAGGTTGTAACTTTCCACTCCTCTGTCCTTTTGCCTGAGAGTTTCACCTTGCGTGAGTGCAAGACTTGCTCCTTCGGCGACCGATTTAACGGTTCTCTCCAGAGGTTCCTCCAACTACAGTCCCCGCTACCTAGGTAGCACCTGAAATAGTTAATTCTTCGGCGAGTTATGCTAATCAAATGTTAAAATTTGATTAATAACCACTCTCCTGCAGTCTTCATCGGAACAATTACTCAATTAAATGAGTAAAGGTTAGTTAATGATGCTGGTCATCATTAACGTGTGAACTCTATCATGTTTTTGGTCCATTTCAACACCCTATGTCAATTTATTTTCAATGAAATAACCTCATCTATTTTCATGAAGGTATGTTTGCCAATCTTTTTGTGCGAGCAACTGCATAAACAAAACTCATTGGGCTAGGGAATAGAACCAAGAACACACTTCAGAACGATAAATATGTTTCGATTATTACGGCATAAGTTATTCAATTGAGAACACAAATTTGATTAAAATCGAAGCACTTATTTTAAAATCTACGCTAAGTTGACCTTATGGGGCGTATAAATGAGTTACAATAAATCTTTGTGAAACCGTCTATGGACCTAGGCAGTTTTTCATGAGTGGACAAGGAGGCGGTATGACCAGATTATTAGCCATTGCGGTGTTGATTGCAGTAGCATTTGTGCTGTTTCGTTATCGAACCAATGAAAAAGTCCAAAAAGCGACCGTTATAACATTAATTGGCGCCTTTCTGATTTATACAGCATCGATTATGTTTGCGGAATTGATCCGCTAGCAAAGTAAAAGAGTCCTTGGAGTAGTATACGGTGAGTTCTCAGAACAAGATGGAAGAACAAGACGACGTTGTTGTCATTGAAGAGCGTGACAAACGTACTCATATCTATATCGCGATTGCTGCGGTATTAGGCTTGGCATTTGGTGGCCTTGTTGGATCGATTGTCACTGCGAACAAGTGGGAATCGACTTATCATGTGCTAGAGGAAAAATACCAAGCGTTGACGCAAGATAAAAAGCAGTTGGTGTCTCAAGTAAAAGTGCGCGAAGAAGCGCTCGACCAAGAAATACAAGATAAAGTCACTGAACTGCTCGCTGCGAAAGATGAAGCGCACGAGAAAGCGCTTAAGAAGCTACAAAAGCAATTGACTGAGGTCGAGAAAGTTAACCTGTCGCTAGAGTCTCAATTGAAACAACAGGCAGATAAGATCAATACGACGAAGTCGGAAAATGAGAAGTTGAGTCGTCAAGCGGATATGCAAGCGACTATCTTTGAACGATCACGCGAGGTGTTTCAAAAAGAGCTGAAAATTTCGCAAGAATTGGAGTCTCTAGAGAAAGAAAGGGCGAAATTATTGCCTAAGATCGAGAAACTCAAAAAAGAGTGTGATGTATTTTTGGAAGGTAAATCTTGGGACGTGAAATCGGACGCGTGTGATAAACACGATGAAGCCAATTCACGACTAAGTCAGGTCGATCAAATGATTGAAGTTTATAAAATGGATCTCAAGCAAATCAAAGCAATAACTGAAGATATCGGCCTCTAGATCTTTTACACCTGATTTTGGAAAGTAAAAGGAGCTCTTTAAGAGCTCCTTTTTCGTTGCTAGCTTTAAACTCGGGAGCTAGCGTTTATTCTTAGATACGCGAGGCGTCATAGCCTGAAGCAAGCAGCAACTCTCGCTCATGTTTAATCAGTTGGGCGCGATCTTCAATCAGTTCATTGAGAGCTAGTGAGGGTTTGCCTGCTAAAGCCTTGAACGACTCAAAAGATTCCGCGGTGTCGATTTTATCAATCATCTGACTGATGACATTACGAGCCTCACACGGGTTACTCGTAGTGGTAAAGTATTCCACTTGCTTTGCTGCCGATTTCATCTCTGTCAACAGCTCAAGTGGGCTGCTCTCTTTTGCTACCGCCATGTAGTTATCCAGCACGCGCTTTGCGTAAAGCAGTTCTTTGAGGGGGATATCTCTTCCACTCTCGATTAGAGATTCGCTAAGGATCATACTTGAGCTCATGGGCATTCCTTCTTATATACAACGCAGCTTTTGATGTTTCCCTGAGTCTAATTTATTGAAGTCACATTGGGAATGGGTAAAAAGCATTTTTAACGCATTTTTATTCACTAATGAAAACGCGAATGCGATGTTTATCCGGATCGGTAGCCACAAAATTTAAGCCATACACCGAAGTCATTGGTGGTTGAGCAAACTCAACGCCCATGTTTTTCCAACTGTTGTAAACGTGCTCTAACGTATGGCGGTTGCGCACTGCAAATGATAACTCGGTGCCACCACCTTTGATGTCGCTGGAAGGGGAAAGAACATCACTTTGCTTGAGTGTCAGTTTTAAGCCATTTGCGAGTGGCATAGAAGCAAATGTTGGAGACAAAAACGTGACCTCACAATCAAACAGTTTCGAGTAAAAAGCTTGGCTTACTTGGATGTCCTCAACATAGAGAACGAATGAATTGATAGTTAGCATGGTCTGTTTCTCAATTTACTAGAAGTATGAGGTTGAATCTAACGGAAGGGTAAGACAGGCTTTGTCAGTAGACCAAGTTAAAGTACCTTGTTTGAAATAGTGAGAAGTATCAGTTTCAATTTTATTGGCTCAGGATCGAGCATATGAACATATCGTTTGCTTTGTATTTGATTCCATTTATCTTCTCGACATTTCCTTGTCAAAAGCAATCCCGTTCATATGTGTAAAACGATTAGTTCACTGTTAATTATTATTTTTTGTGTTACATGTTCATTAAGTATTTCAGCAAAAAATATAGAAAAGAAAGAAAGTCAAACTTTAACTATCAATGAAATCAATAATAAAGAAAAAATTCGTGATCTTACAGAAATAGAAAGAGTGAGCCTTTCAACTATCTATCTTCTTTACAAAAATGGAGTGATAACGGAGAGTGAAGCAAACCAAGAGTTTGGACACTTTCTCGAAAATGAAGACAGAAAAAATGCCTTATTGAAACTCGCTCACATTGATGACGCTCAAAAAGAACTGAAGCAAGCCGAAGAAAGCAGTGACTGGGTGAAACTATTTAACTTAGTTAACTTGATGAAACTATGTGGAGTGTTGCTTCTTATCGCTGCTGTTGCTTATTTTATCGCTCAAACCTACGAACTTCTTCAAGATATCGGTAGGGTATTTTGGCGACTTATTTGCACATTACCCGCGATTTGTTACCAGATTCTATTTGTTATCATTGGCTTAACCCTAGCCTTAGTTCCAATGATTATCAGTATTTCAGAAGCGCAATATGTTGTCATTTTTGGTGTGTTGCTCGCTTATGTCGCACTAGTATGGTGGACTATTCATTACGAAGAGCAGTCAGAAATTCTCCTAGAAAAACTCTCCTTGGGTTTACCAATTGGTATGGTTTGGTCTTTTTATCATGCTATTTACTTTGGCTTTTTTGCCATCCGCGAAGAGATCGCATTTTTACAGCTAGTGACATTTTCATGGGTTGTTCTTGGTATTGCAGTGGGAATTTTTAAGTTATTTAACTTTGAAGACAAACCTTACAAAGGAACAAAGTGTTTTTCTTTAGCATTATCATCGACCATTGTTACTTGCATAATACTATTCTTAAACCAGAGTTCAGATTGGATTACGCCATATTACAAATTTACTTATTATGGGTTAGTGCCATTGCTGTTGTTGTCCTTTTCTATTTCGGGTTTTTATCTACAAAAACCAAGTTGGGTTAAAAAATTTTCAAATATTATGATGTTTTCACTCCTATTTATTAGCGCACCCTTACCAAGTTTTGGCCTGGATAATTTGTACGCTATGATTAATAGTGGTGTATTTGCCTATGGTTTTATCACGATAACAACGATGGTATTTCGGGTCAGTTTTCTGTTTGGCTTGATATCAACAAGCCTCGTTGTTTACGTGTTGGCCTTAGTCATCGAACATAATCCTGAAAAGTTCATTCTCTACATATGAACTATGATTTTCTAGATACAAAGTGTGCGTTCCTCCATGTACTCTAAGAGTGAAGAGTCTTACAGAATAAAGAAAAGGAGCCATTTGGCTCCTTTTTAACTGAATCAGCGGATATTAGTTGGTACGTTTCGAAGCGTACCAGTTGTTTTGATACGCCTTAGATGCAAACAATGCGTTTGCTTTTGCGCGTTCAATAACGGATTCATCGACTTCTAGCGGTTTCATGGTTTGGCTTTCAAAGTCGTACGCCAGGGTCGATACTTTTTCACCAGGAGAAAGCACAACTAGGTTGTCACGCGTTAAATAACCAAAGTTTTTGTCGTATTGCATCATTGCGCGTTCATCTTCGCGAGCCAGTGGTTTCGTTAAGTCACGACCAATCATCGGCGTTTTGGCGTCTACGCCAATAAGAGACAACAGCGTAGGCGGCATATCTATGTTGTTTGCGATACGGTCATCTTTACGTGGTTGAATGTCTTTACCAATGATCAATGCAGGAATATGGAAGTGCTTAACTGGAACCAAGTTAGCACCAGACACGCGGGCATCGTGGTCTGCAATGACAATGAAAATAGTATCATCCCAGTAGGATGAGTTTTTCGCTTTGTCAAAGAACGTACCCAAAGCGTAATCTGAATATTTTACCGCGTTATTACGCGTCATGTGTTCGGAATCGTATGGCTCAATTTTACCTTTCGGATACTCGTAAGGACTGTGATTGCTTGACGTAAAAACTAAGCTGAAAAAAGGTTTGTCGCTTTTTGAAAGGCGTTCAAACTCTTCGTCTGCTTTGTTGTATAAGTCTTCATCACTGACCCCCCAAGAGCCAACAAAGCTTGGGTTATTGTAATCATCTTCTTCGACGATTTGATCAAAACCATTACCGAAGAAGAAGGTTTTCATGTTATCGAAGTTTGCTTCACCGCCATAAATAAATTGCGTGTGATAGCCTTGTGCTTTGAGTAAGTCTGCGATGGTAAAGAAGCCTGTTTGGCTTTTGCTTAGTTTCACCACTGCGCTAGAAGGGGATGGTGGAAAACCCGTGGTTACGGCTTCGATACCACGAACAGAACGAGTACCCGTTGCGTACATTTGCGTGAACTGCCAACCTTCAGCCATGAGTTCATCCAGGTTTGGCGTAAGAGGCAGACCACCCAAAGAACCCACAAATTGCGCTCCTAAGCTCTCTTGTAGCAAGATCACTAAGTTCTTACGTTTACCATGGTAGGTCGCAGGGTTACTGTTCATGGTTGGAAGCAATGTAGGATCAAAGTCGGACTTTTTTGACGAAGCGCGAACTAGCTCCAGCATCTTTTTATTATCCATCTTGCCATAGAACTGCTCTGCGCTTTTTTCTGACTTCATGCTGTTGACAGCAAACAGCAGTGAGTAAGATGAGTTTAATGCTAAGTCGTTAAGCAGTGGATCGTTAGAAAACGCCACCATGGCAGGGTTTAGCGGGCGGTGTCCTAAAGACGAACGTGCGCCTGCAACACCAAGAAGCACAACGAAAATTGCTAATAGTGGGCGCCACTTCCAGTTGATCTGCTGTGCATTGTCGGTCAGTTTTTTGCTCCACTTCCAACCCAAAACTAGAGTTAATGCCGTGCCTAACGCGCCAATAAACAGCTCTAGCTTATAGCCAGTCCAAAGCATGCCCATGACCTCTTTCGGATAGATAAGGTATTCCACAAACAGACGGTTTGGGCGTAGGTCATATTCTTGAATGAATGGTGCCGTTGCCAGTTCCATGTACACGAGAATCCAAAGCCCTACAACCATCCATATGCGCAATATCCATTTCCAGCAATGCCCAATCTTGCCGTTTAATGGCATTAGGGCTGAAAGCAGTGCAGGGAGGATGAATAACCAGCACAGTGTTGCAATGTCTACGCGTAGGCCTTGGCCTAGGATGTAAATTAAGTCGTTGAAAGAGTCAATTCGATCAAGTTGCCAAAAGGCGAGCAAAACGCGTGAGATAGACAAAAATATAAGTGAAAACAAAGAAAAAGCAGCAATTGGCTGCAAAGGCCCCCACACAGAGCCCTTAGATAAGTTTTTCATATTTATTCGAATAGTTTAATTGTTATGTTGTGTTGTTTTTAACAAAGCAAGCGTGAAATAAACGTGAATTATAATGTGGGTTTATGGTCGAGTAGTGTAAGTGTTGGTATGTCTATGTAAGTGTGGAATGAAGCTCATGTTCGGCTGGAACATAAATTAAACAGGTTATGGTCTGTATCGCTTTTGTTAGCACTTTGGGAAAGTGACGACAAACGTATTCCTACTATTTTCTCTGGGAATGAGCTCAAGTGTTGCACGGTGTAGTGCTGTAATGTCTTTGCAAATTGACATCCCTAAACCTGCACCGTCGCCATGTTCAGAATGACCCCGATAAAACTGTTCGAAGATTCTTTCACGAGTTTCTTTCGGGATTTCTGGGCCAGTATCGGAAATTAAGACTTTGATTGTATTATTGTTCTCAGTGACGCTGACTTGTATGTCACTGTGCTCGCCGGAGTAACGAATCGCATTATCGACGAGGTTACGAAATAACACCTCTAACAACATTCGATCACCGGATATAGCGATGTTGGAAGATGATAAACTGATGTCTTGCTTATGCTTCAATGCTAACGGTGCCAAATCAGCAACAACGGTTTGCAACAAAGGGGTTAGCTCAACGGTGTCGAATACACGTTCTGATAAGCTATCTACTTTAGCTAAAGTCAGTAGCTGATGGATAAGGCGGTCAGTGCGTTCAATGCCTTGCAAAATGTTGTGTAAATCTCCTCTCAGTTGCTCCGGATCATTACTTTCAAGTGCATTTTCTACGTTAAGACGAAGGATTGTTAGTGGGGTTTTTAGTTCATGCGCTGCAGCACGTGTAAAGCGTTTCTCTCTTTGCCAGGCTAACTCTAGTTCAGAAAGGAGAGAGTTGAGCGAATCGACAAGTGGTGCGAGTTCAACGGTGTTGTCTTTTACATGAATGCGATCTAATCGGTGTACGTTTCTTTGTGTGATGGCGGTGCGCAGGTCGTTAATCGGTCGGAAATGTTTATCGATCAACCAAAACAGCAAAAGCAACAAAGTTGGTAGTATCAGCAATTGTTCTATTGATGTGGATAGGGCAATTTCGTGGATGATCTCTTTACGTATCTTGTATTTTTCTGCAACCACGACGTATTCATTATCATGTTTTGTTTGTGGTAGTGAAATCTGAAATGTACGCCATTGTGTACCGTCTTTTACGATATCAGCGTAGCCGTTATTATCAAAGGACGTAGAGAGTGCGTGCAAGGTTTGATCAGAGCTCCAGAGCAGTGTGTTGTCTCGATAGAATTGAAAAACCAAGTTTTGTTCATAAGGGTGGCCGAACGTTGTGACATTGTCATCGTCAGACTTTGACATTGACTCAATGTTTTCCATCCACTCATTAAATAATTCTCGATGGTTAGCGAGAGTCCTCTCTTCCGTTGAAATTGAGAGCGTCAGCAACATTAATTTTGCGGATTGTCCAAGCCTAGCGTCATAAACTTCTTCGACCTCGTGCTTCGCAGATTGGAAACTGAAATAAAGTGAGATGAGTAAGAGAACACTTACTAACACGCCTACTGATAGAGTTAACTGACGTTTGATCGAGTACGATTTCTTATCTTTCAAGAATGTACCCCACACCGCGAATATTTTTAATGACCACTTTGGGCGCTTTTTTACGCAAATTGTGAATATGAACTTCGATAGCGTTGTCGCTTGAACCTTCATCCCAGCCGTGCAGTGATTGTTGCAATTGCTCCTTACTTTGCACGCGTCCGGCGTTCGTCATCAAACTGGTGAGGATTTTAAATTCATTGCGTGTGAGTTTAAGCGGCGCGTCATCGTAGCGAATGCTTTGTTCCGATAAGGATAAAGATAACTGTCCAACTTGAATGATTTCTTCTGCACTACCGGATTGACGGCGAATCAACACACGCAAGCGAGCGAGCAACTCTTCGAGTGCAAACGGTTTTCCGAGGTAGTCATCTGCGCCGCCGTCGAGGCCTTGAACGCGATCGCGAATGTCGTCTCGGGCGGTAAGTATCATCACTGGGAGCTTAAATCCGCCTTTGCGAATATTACGCAGAACTTCCAATCCATCGATATCGGGGAGAGTGAGATCCAAAATCACGGCAGTGAACGCTTCTGTTTTGAGTGCGCTAGTCACGCCAGACCCTTTTTCCACCCAATCCACGGTGTACCCATGGCGACTTAATGAAGTCACCATGGATTGACCGAGTAGTTTGTCATCTTCTACGAGTAATAAGCGCATGGTTTATTTCAGTCTCCCAAGAGTCACTTCAATTTCCAGTTTTCGACCTTTATCCGCCAAAGGTCGGTCAGGGCGAGGTGACGCCTGCATTGCGCGAGTCAAATACACTTTCGCTTCCTTGTCTCGACCTTCTTCTGCAAGGAAGTCTCCATAAAAATAGTTCGGATCGATGCCTTTTGGATTGATCTCTAACGCTTTTTTCAACATTTCTTCGGCTTTATCGTCATCACCAAAGCCAATTGGCCACCCCGGAACTTTGTAATACAAAGAACCTAAACTGGTGTATGCAGAGCCATCAAGCGTTTGCGGAGACGTTGCAATTACCCCTTCGAGTAAAGATTTGGCTTCTTTGGCGAGTGATAGTGCACCTAAGCCACCTTGAGCACCAGCCAGCGATGCTTTATTGATTGCCAGCCAAACAGTGAGTTCGGGATTGCCGGGTTCTCTGTCGAGATAAATACTGGTTTTGGCAATCGCGCGATGGAAGCATTGTTCCTTTTCGTCATCGTCAGGCGTGCTGTACTGACATTCCGCCCATTTCTTTTGAACCTGTTGCAGTGGAGCATTACCTGCCAACGCAGCGGTCGAAGCTAACGTTGAACAAATCGTCAAAGCGCAAAGTAGTTGTTTGGTATTCATCGTCCATGTCCTCTTCAGTGACTGACTCGGTTTACGTACTGGTGAATGGTTTCTTGTTGCTTACGAATCGCAGAAGAAACCACACTTGGAAGCAATTGATTGATGCGAGCAAAAAGCTTTTCTGGCCAACCAATCCATTTCGCGGAAATTTCTTTTTCCAACATGGTGACAACGTGATCGGCTACAACTTGCGGCGAGTCCGTTTTGTTACCCAGTTGTCGATTCATTTCATTGACGGCATCGCTATTGAGTGAGGTTTCTGTCGCTCTTGGTGCCAAATACAGCGCACGGATTCCGGTTGCGAACAGCTCTCTGTCGAGCGATTCGGTAAACCGGTGCAATCCCGCTTTTGCCGCGCAATAGGAGGTATAGCCAGGGTAGCCAATTGAGCCGAATGTTGAACCAATATTGAGAATCACCCCAGGCTGTTTTAACCACGTTAACGCCGACTGGCACAGCAGCATCGGCGCGACGAGATTGAGTTGGATTTCGTCTGCAATCTGCGTTGGTCGTTTGTGGCTTAACAACGAGAAATCGTTGCTACCCGCATTGTTAATCAGTGCGTCCACTTTTTGATGTTGACGCGCTCGATCTTTAATCGTTGTTAATCCTTCTGATGAGGTGATGTCTGCAACGACTACGTCATGACGTTCTGGATTTGACAGTTCACGCTGTAGTGCTTGCAAGCTTTCTTCGTTTCGTCCAACAAGAATGAGGCTGACACCGCGCTTTGCTAACTCTTGCGCGATGGCTTGCCCAATTCCACCCGTTGCGCCTGTCAGGAGAATGGTGCTGTTGTTAATGTTCATGCCTCACCTCACGCCGCTTGTTGGGTTGAGAAGGAAGGCAAAGAGCGCAGCATTTGTCCGTACAATGCGAACACCATTCTTGCGGAGTCGATGATGACTTGTTGATCTTCCACTTTGGTGATTTTGTTCATCAGTGATTCAAAAAATTGCAGATGATCTTGGTCTAACACGCTGTGTGAAATTAGGTAAGTCATTGCTGAAGGCGGTAGGCTTAGCGTTGACTGGATTTTTTCTGCCATTTGGCCACCAATGCCGACGCTGGTGCCTTCTAATACCCACACCATGCCAAACAGCGCGAGTGGGTTGTGGCGGTCAATGTTGTGGTAAAGGTAGGAAACCATCAGTTCAATCGGTGCACCTACTTGACCTACATCTTTGTTACTGCGCACTGCTTCGGCATCGCCGCCGCACGCTTTGATGTCATTTAAAATCCATTCTTGATGGCCTTTCTCTTCCTCGATGTACTCGGCAATGGCATCTCGTACCCATTCGTATTCGCCAGATAGTCGGCCTCCACACGCCATCAGCAAGGGAACAGTGTGCTTAACGTGATGGTAAGCTTGGGTTAGAAAGGCGATATACATATCTTTGGAAATGTTGCCTTGTTGAACTTCTGCGATGACTGGCGCAGTTAACATTGCTTGTTGAGCAGCGGCAGTGCTTTGTTTGAGTTGTTCGAAAAATAAAGTCATAACCTTCTCCTTAAGAAGCCGTTAACTAAGATGCAGTTTGGAAAGACGCAATGTGTTGCTGGAAGGGCAAATCGATGCGTTGGAGCTTTTGCGCTTGCAGCGTTAATTCAGGCGTTGTGCTCGCTAATAACTGAGCCACATCATGTTCGATTTGATTTCGTTTGAGCTTGCCGTTATCCGCGTACCAACCAGAGATGGCTCGTGGGTTGTCCAGCAGCAATAAGGTTCGGATTTGAGCGTAATCGGGTAGGGTTCGGTTTAATACATGAACCTTTGCTTCGACGTCTTCGCTATTGGCAATGACAGCACATAATGTTTGTTGGCTATCGCCTGTAACGATCAGTGGCGTCATCGGCAAAAACGCCAACGCTTCTGATTCAATCCATTCCGGTGAGACATTTCTGCCATACGCGGTGACGATAAGGTTCTTCTTGCGCCCCGAGAGAGTGACAAAACCTTGCGCGTCGATTTGGGCTAAGTCGCCAGTTGCTAACCATTCTTGAGTAAACGGCTCATTCAAATAACCAAGAGCAACGTTGCCTTTGACGAGCAGTTCACCATCTTCCGCGATACGAATCTGAGCGTGGGGAAGTGGTTTGCCACACGTTCCTGCTTTAAATGCGGCTGGTATATTCAAACAAACGACGGAGCCACATTCAGACAAGCCATAACCTTCAAACGCAGGGATGTTCAGCGCATGCGCGGTGTTAATCAGTTGCGACGACACTCTTGCGCCGCCAACGGCGACAAATTTTAGAGAATCCACAAGAGAGGGCTGTTGTTTCGCGATGTGAATGAGCGCAAGCAATAAAGCCGGTGTTAGCACTAGGCTTTCTGGTTTGATGGTCGCTAATGCTTGTGCAAACAAACCCGGTTCGAGTTGGCTCGAACCGAGTAGGCCGGTTTGCTCTCCGGGTAAAATATATGACGTCACGCCCAACATGAGTGGAACATAAACGCCGGTTATGTTCTCGAGAAGTGTCGATAACGGAAGCAGCACTAAGTGCGAGTGCGCCGTGCCGTTTACTGCATCGGCGAGCGATTTCGCCACCAAACACAAATGATCATTGCTTAAACACACGCCTTTAGGCTGACCAGTCGAGCCAGACGTAAATGTGATTTTTCCGGTTTCTGGTAGATAAGCTGCCTGTGTATCTTCATCTCCCAACTGGTTACGACGCAGCAAAGGCAAATTGGTAATGGAAAACGGATGGTCTTGCTGATTAAAGCTTTGCTTAGGGTTAGAAGCCAACCATGCTTGCCAATCGCCGACTAAAGCATCGACGCGTGATTGCTCTAACGTATGTTCAACCTGTGCATCAGAGAAAAAAGTCGGAATAGGTACGACGACTATGTCTGCCGCCATCGCCGCCAAATCAACAATGGCCCAATTAATGCTGTTTTCTGCGCGTAGCGCGAGTGCTTTGATGTTCTGTGCAATAAGTTCGGCGGCAACGAGTTCGATCTTGTTTAACAATTCAGAGTAAGTCAGTTCAACGGTTTGATTTGCTTCGTAGCCGACAAGTGCTACTCGGCCTGGTGTCGTTTTTGCCCATTTTGTAATGGCATCGAGGAGAATATTCATACGTCACCTATATTCTGGCGTGGTTTTTAACCAAGTTGTTCTGGTTGTGTTTGCGGTTTTAACGACGTTTACTTTTCTATCTAGGCTTGTTTACGTTTTTTTTCTTGGACTAATCGAAGGCGTTCGAGTCCTCTTTGCAAATTGCCAGCTAACACACGCGGTTGATGCTCGTAGTACGCCCCCCAAGTGGACTCGGCATCGGGGACTTTATTTTGATCGGCCTGCGCGATGATATGAGGCTCCAATCCTAGACGCGCCATCATTGCGTGAAGAGGGTCTGTCGCGGTGAAGATGCACCATTCAAAACCGAGATTGACCAGCATTTCTGCGATGAGGTAGAAGTGCAGAGACGACATGCCCTTAGCGAAAGATGCCAAGTGACCGAATTCCACTAAGTTCGAACGTTTTACGTCGCAGTTAAATACGTTAGAAACCAGCTTTTGGGCGTCGTCTTCTAAATACTGTTCAAGGAACAAAGGTTCATCTTCGGCGATGCGAAAGCCGCATACGGAAATAATTTGACCGCCGTCAATGAGGGTTAAATACGCCGGCATAAACTGTTTGAGCTCGGCAAAGAATGCTTCTTGATAACGCTGAGAAACATGCTCGATAACTTGGCTCCAAAGCGGATGCATTGGATAGACGATGTCTAAAGTAAAGCCATCTACAGAAATTTGTGCATGGTGTTTCATGAGCGCTTCCTTTGTTTGATTGGTTATCAACAAAATAAAACGCGAAACTTAAGAAACTCTTAAGGAATGAAATTAAGTAGAAACTTTAAGAAAATACTTAGGAGCAGGGCTCAATATTGTTGTAACCCTTTTTACTACGGTGAATAAAATTAGAGCCAACCGATGTGATCGGTTGGCTCTAAAGTTAGGTGTCACGTATTTTAATGGTTGTGCCGATTACATGGCTGCTTTTTTAGCTTCGTCTACCCATGCGTCGAACTTTTTCTGGTTCGCTTTGATCCAGCCATTTACATGAGACTCGATGTCTGCTGAGCTGTTCTTACCTTGGCTCATCATCATATTCTGCGCACTAACATCATTGATGTTTAGCTTGATGATTTCAAACAGCTTCGCTGCTGCTGGGTTCTTTTCAGTAAACTCTTTGTTCGCAACGATGCGCATAGAGTTCATCTCAAAGCCGTAGTTCTTACCGTTCTCTAGTGTTGTGTCGATGTCCTTACGCTCACCAGGAAGTGAAGAGAATGGCACTTCTAACCAAACAACATCTTTACCCGGAACTAAGACGCCACTTACCCAGTAAGGTGTCCAAGTGTAGTAAAGAATCGGATCGCCTTTTTTGTAACGAGAAATCGTGTCAGCGATAATCGCAGCGTAGTTACCTTGGTTGTGCGTTACTGTGTCACGAAGCTTGAACGCATCCAACTGATGCTCAACGACCATTTCACAACCCCAACCTGGGTTACAACCTGTTAAGTCCGCTTTACCGTCACCGTTGGCATCGAAAAGCTTCGCCAGTTTTGGGTCTTTTAATTGACCAATATTTGTGATGCCATATTTTTCAGCGGTTTTTTTATCGATCAAGTAACCTTGCGCAGCACCACTTACATATTGACCTTTGCGGAAAAACTTATCATCACCGCCAGACATCGTGTACTTATCGGCGTGAAGAGGGAACCAACCTACTGCTAAGAAAGTGGCGTCGCCTTTAGCAATAGAGGTATAGCCTACGTTGTAATCCACTTCTTTAGTTGGTTTTACATCGTAACCAAGCTCTTCAAGTGCACGGTTTACGATCAATGTTTGAAACGTTTCCTCTGCAACGGTTGATTGAACTGGCTGAACAGTCACACCTTCACCCGGTAGTTCGCTTGCCACACCATAAGTTGAAAATGCGATAGTACTTAGAGCTCCAACAGAGAGCGCTTTCTTCCATGAATTATTCATTGATGTTTCTCCTAAGTTTTAGATCGTCTTGGTTCGTCTTTGTTTTCAGTTTTAATAGGTATGAAACAGGACCTGTGTGATACCAGCGAAGCTTGGTGTTACCCGCATTAACCCCTAATACTTGGGTAATACGGTCTAATAAAATGGCAAGAATTACGATGCCTAAGCCACCGACAGCAGCAAGACCCATATCAAGTCGGCCGATACCACGAAGTACCATTTGCCCCAAGCCGCCAACCGCAATCATTGAAGCGATCACGACCATAGAAAGTGAAAGCATCAAGGTTTGGTTTACCCCTGCCATAATCGTTGGTAACGCCAATGGCAATTGGATGCGGTAAAGCATCTGTTTTTTGTTTGCCCCGAAAGAGTGGCCCGCTTCGATCAGCTCTTCAGGTACTTGCTGAATCCCTAAAATAGTCAGGCGCACAACGGGAGGCAGTGCGAAAATGATGGTTACTACAACGCCAGGAACGTTACCAATACCGAATAGCATAACGATTGGCACTAGATAAACGAACGCGGGGGTCGTTTGCATTGCATCGAGTATTGGTCTAACAAATTTGGCTGCGGTTTGGCTTCTCGCCAACCATATCCCCATCGGTAGCCCGATAAGCAAACAGAAGAAGACGGCGGTTAAAACCAGTGCGAGCGTTGTCATCGCCTGTGACCAAGCACCAATTAGGCCGATAAAAACAAGGGATACAAGCGTTGAAAAACCGAGTTTTACATTGGAAAACTGCCACGCCAGCAAAAATAAAATGAGCACCATGATGGGCGCAGGTGTGGACACCAAAGCAGTTTCAAACGAGGTAAGAATAAAGTCGATTGGAACTCGAATTGCTTGGAAAACGGGGCGACCATGTTCCACCAACCAGTTCAATCCCGATTCTACCCAGCTATCAAGTGGTAGAACCGCATCTTGGAATGGGTTCATAATGTCGAATGGCGCTTGCTCTACAGTTTCTGAGCTTAACCAGTCATTACTTGGGGCAGCGTCAGCACCTGCACCTTGTGACCAAGGATCATCTTGTGCAGGAGCGGTATTCGACCAGGGATCATTGTTAGTTTGCTCTGAAGACATCGTGTTAATCCTTATCTAGTGTTTGTAGAAGACGTGATTTAGTCACGACACCAAAGTAAGTACCTTGCTCATCAACGACAGGTACGGCATAAGGAACGCCTGCAACTAGCCCCAAAATGTCATTGATTGACTGTTCTGGCTGAAGAGTGACTTCATCCGTCAATTGAGCACTGGCTAGAGAGCGGTTTTCTTTGTGAGCCAAACGTAGTGAGTCAAGAGACACGATGCCGGAATATCGGCTAGATTTATCCACGACAATGCCGTAATCACGGTCATGATCCATCAGAATCTGCATCGCAGAGCCTGGACCATCATTTTCCGATTTCTTAAAGACGGCGGCTGGCTTCTTGCGAGCGATATCTTTTGCTGTCAAGACACTTGCGATGTTTACGCCGCGGAAAAACGCTTCGACATAATCATTTGCTGGGCTGTGCAATATTTCATCAGGTGTGCCAACCTGAACAACCTCACCGTTTTGCATGATGGCGATACGATCACCAATACGCATTGCTTCGTCCAAGTCATGAGATATGAAGACAATTGTGCGTTTGTCATCGTTTTGTAGACGAATAAGCTCATCCTGCATCTCAGAACGGATTAATGGGTCTAAAGCGGAAAACGCCTCGTCCATTAATAGAATGTCTGGGTCACAAGCCAATGCCCTTGCTAGACCCACGCGCTGTTTCATACCACCGGATAACTCGTCAGGGAAAGATTCTGCATAAGGGTCTAAGCCAACTCTTTCCAAGGCGGAAAGGGCACTTTTCTGACGTTCATTAACATCAATGCCAGCAAGTTCTAAACCGAATGCAGCGTTTTCGATCACCGTCATGTGAGGCATAAGTGCGAAACTTTGAAACACCATTGAGATATTGTTGCGACGAACTTCTCGAAGTTCGTCTTCAGAGATATGGGCAATATCTTTCCCTTTGAGATAAACACTGCCTTTCGTTGGCTCAATGAGTCGGTTTAGGAGTCGAACGAGAGTAGATTTTCCCGAACCAGAAAGCCCCATGATTACGAAAATTTCACCTTCGTTAATGGTGAGAGATACATCGTTTACGCCGACTGTTAAACCTGTCTGTTCAAAAATACCATCCTTATCGATACCTTTTTCGATAAGCGAGAAGGCTCTTTCTGGGTCTTCTCCAAACACTTTATACAGTCCCTTAACTTCCAGTATGGGATCCATGTTATCTGTCCTTTCTTGTGTGTTTATAACTGTTTAACGATTTGTACTCTAATTAATTTTAGTTCAACTTTCAACGAATGGGGTTCGGTTAACTGGGTTTTATGTGCATACAATGAACAATTAAGTAGGTGTGGCTAAATGGTGTTTTTATTAACAAAAATAGATACTTATGGTTAGTCTTGTCTTTGCGTAACTTTTCCATGACATTGGTTTGAATTTATTTTGAAGTTTTTAGTACATTTCAACTCAGCCCATCTGCATAGCTATAAGGAGAAATAGATTAGAGGTCTATATTTAAAAACATTAGAGCTCTAATTTTTGGTTGGAGTTTTATTCTGCGAACTAGGTTAGGTGTTGTTATTCTTAGATTTATTCATTGATTGATTTCAATCTTGGTGATATTTATCGCTGTAGTTTAGGCAACGTATGGAATAAAAGATGGAAGCCGAACAGTTAGAAGTGCTCAACTTCATTAGCCAGTACCCACCTTTCGATGATCTACCCGAAGAGCAGTTAAAAAAGATCGCTCTAAATGCCGAGGTTGCATACTTTCGGCAAGGCACAGAGATACTCAATTTTGGAGACACGATCCGCGACTTATATATGGTGAGAAGCGGCGCTGTGGAGATCTACCGACGTAAAGGCGAACTCTATAACAGGATTGACGCTGGTGGACTGTTTGGACAGATGGGGTTGTTAATGAACAACCGTGTGCGTATGCCTGCCAAAGCGATAGAAGACACCTTGGTTTACTGTATTCCGGAGGATATTTTCAACGAGCTTTGTGATGAGTTTGAAAACTTTGCTGACTATATGGAACTGGAAGACAGCGCGCGCTTGCGAAGCGCAATATCCAGCCGCTCAGAAAGTAATGACTTTACCACTGCCAAAGCACGTAAGATCTTAGCGAGAGATCCGGTAACGTTGGAGGCGACGGCATCGATTCAAGAAGCCGCGATACTGATGGCGGAGGAAAATGTCACCTCTTTGCTTATTGTTCGCCCAGCAGAAGAACTCACAGAAGAAGACGATGAACAACTACTTGGAATATTGACTGATCGCGATCTATGTATTCGCGTATTAGCTCAGGGCATTGATACCAATATCCCAGTGAGTGAGGTCATGAGTTATGACGTGGTGTCTCTGGATTACAACGCTTATGTCTTTGAAGCCATGTTAACCATGTTGCGCTACAACGTGCACCATCTCCCAATTTTAAAAGATAAAAAGCCGATAGGAATTATTGGCATGACGGATATTGTCCGTTATGAATCTCAAAACAGCTTGCTGCTCGTTAGCTCTATCTTCCAACAAACCAGCGTTGAAGATCTCAAACAAGTTTCTGAACAAGTGAAAGACTGCTTTGTACGAATGGTGAATGAAGATGCCAACGCTCATATGATTGGTCGAGCCATGTCGGTCATTGGTAGTAGCTTTAAACAGCGTTTGGCTGAATTAGCAGAACAAGAGCTTGGCCCTGCGCCAATTCCGTATTGTTTGGTCGCTATGGGATCGATGGCCAGGGATGAGCAGTTAATTGTAACGGACCAAGACAACGCCCTTATTCTCGACAACAGTTATGATGTTGAGATGCACGGGGAGTACTTTGAAAAGTTTGCCAAATTTGTTTGTGATGGTTTAGCAGCATGCGGCTATGCTTACTGTACTGGCGACATTATGGCAACCAATCCAGAGTGGCGAAAAACCCGATCGGAGTGGGAAGAGTGCTTTGGCAACTGGATAGATAACCCAACTCCTGAAAGGTTGTTAAACAGTAATATCTTTTTTGATTTATTAGGTGTTCATGGGCGAGTGAAGTGGGCGGAACAATTAAGCAGCTTTATTGTTAGGCGCGCGAAAAGAAATAACCGCTTCCTTGCATGTATGGCTTACAACGCGATACGTCGTACACCGCCATTGGGCTTCTTCAAAGATTTTGTTATGGAAAAAGATGGTCGTCACCGCAATTCTATTAACTTGAAAAGAAGAGGAACTGCGCCATTGGCAGATTTGATTCGAGTACATTCATTGGCAATTGGTTCCCGTTCGCAAAACTCGTTTGACCGTTTAGACGATATCAATGATGCGGGCATTTTACCTAAAGGTCGAGGAATGGACTTGAGGGATGCAATGGAATTGATCTACATGGTTCGAATTCGTCATCAAGCACTCGATATCGAAAATGGAGATGAACCAGATAACAACATTGAGCCAGAGAACATGTCAGAGTTTGAGCGCCGAAACTTAAAAGCTGCTTTCCAAATCCTTAGTAATGCACAGAACTTCATCAAGTTCCGATACCAGAGAAGTAGCAAGTAATGTGGTTCTCAAAAAAGGCAGCAAAAGATCAGCCGTTGTTGGATACGTCTCGGACGCCAGAGTGGTCAACGTTATTCAAACAGCTCGAGAAAGAAGCAAGAGACGAGAGGCTCAAACGTTATTACTCGACACCGATGGTTAATGGGGAAACCCCAGTTGAGGAAGTGCCATTTGTCTCGGTAGATTTTGAAACGACAGGTTTGAATGCGGAAGAGGATGCAATTCTCACGATTGGACTTGTGCCGTTTACCATTGATCGTGTTCAATGTAGTGGCTCTGCGCATTGGGTTGTTAACCCTAATCGTGAGTTAAACGAAGAGTCAGTCGTGATTCATGGCATCACTGATTCTGAAGTCAAAAACGCACCCCAATTAACCCACATTTTAGGGGAAATATTGGATGCGCTGTCAGGCAAAGTTGTGCTTGTTCATTATAAAAATATCGAAAGGCAGTTTTTTAATAACGCGTTGCTAAATAGCATTGGGGAGGGGATACAGTTTCCCGTTGTCGATACGCTAGACATTGAACACGCGATACAGCGCCGTGAATGCAGTGGCCTATTCAATAAGTTAAAAGGTAAGAAGCCAGGCTCTGTCAGGCTGGGGCATGCTCGTGAAAGGTATCGCCTTCCTGCTTATCAACCTCATCATGCTTTGACCGATGCGCTGGCAACTGCTGAACTGTTTCAAGCACAGTTGCAATATCATTTTAATCGAAGCATGCCAATCTCTTCGATTTGGCAATAAGCGTTGTTTATGATGAAGACAATAAAATGCAATGAAAGGTAGGGGGCTTTGCGATTATGATGGCGGACTGAGTAACCGCTTATAAGAACTATGTTTTTTGAACATGTGCTTGGTAGTGATGGGAGGTTTCATCACTCAAACTCCGACGAAAGTAATTTAAATTTGGTCACGTATTTTTAAGGAGATTATCCGTGAGCACCGATAATAACGGTGGCATTCAACGCCCCGATGGAAAGGTAAACGCGATAGACACTGACTATCAAATTGGTCAGGATAACGTCGCGTTAAAAGTAGGCCCGTTTGGCCTTGATATTCATAACCGTGTTTTTGCAATTTCTGGTTTAGCAATCATCCTATTTGTTGTAGTAACACTATTATTTCGAGAACAGGTAGAGCCGTTTTTCGCAGATCTAAGAGCGGGTTTGTTACACCATTTGGATTGGTTCTTTCTCGCATCTGGTAATATTTTTGTCATTGTCTGTGTTGGGTTGATTTTTACACCGCTAGGTCGTGTACGAATCGGCGGTACAGAAGCGACGCCAGATTATTCCTATGCGGGTTGGCTGGCAATGCTCTTTGCAGCAGGTATGGGTATCGGTCTGGTGTTCTTTGGTGTATCAGAACCTATGTCTCATTTTAGTTCTGCTATTGGTGGCGTGAACGTTGAGAATGGTGTTCGTACTGACTGGGCCCCTTTAGGTGGTGCAGAAGGCGATGCAAGTGCTGCATCTGCACTAGGCATGGCGGCGACGATTTACCACTGGGCGCTTCATCCGTGGTCAATCTATGCGCTATTGGCCCTTGGTTTGGCGATTTTCTCGTTTAACAAAGGCTTACCACTTACCATGCGATCCATTTTTTACCCACTGTTTGGTGAGCGTGTATGGGGTTGGACTGGTCACATTATCGACATTCTTGCCGTTGTAGCGACAGTTTTTGGTCTGGCAACGTCCCTAGGTTACGGTGCGTCTCAAGCCGCAACGGGTTTGAACTTCCTATTTGATGTTCCAATGACGAATACTACGCAGGTACTATTGATTATTGGCATCACCGCACTCGCTTTAATCTCAGTTGTTGCGGGACTAGACAAAGGCGTGAAAATCTTATCTGAGATCAACATGGGTCTCGCTGCGCTTTTACTGCTTTTCGTTATTGTTGTCGGCCCGACGATCGCGATTTTAACGGGCTTCTTCGAAAATATAGTGTCATATGTGGCTAATATTCCTGCCCTATCAATGCCATTTGGACGAGAAGACGTAAACTATTCTCAAGGTTGGACAGCATTCTACTGGGCTTGGTGGATTTCTTGGTCACCATTTGTCGGTATGTTCATTGCGCGTGTATCTCGTGGTCGTTCAGTTCGTGAGTTCATTATTTGCGTTATCCTTATCCCTTCTTCTGTTTGTGTGTTATGGATGACCGCTTTTGGTGGTAACGCTATAAGCCAATACGTGAGCGATGGTTATGAAGCCGTGTTCAACGCGGAATTACCGTTAAAACTATTTGCCATGTTAGATGTGATGCCGCTAGCTGAAATTACATCTTTCGTCGGTATTATTTTGGTGGTGGTATTCTTCATTACCTCTTCAGACTCTGGTTCACTGGTTATTGATACTATTGCTGCGGGCGGTAAGGTCGATGCGCCAACGCCTCAACGCGTGTTCTGGTGTACGTTTGAAGGCTTAGTTGCGATTGCATTGATGCTTGGTGGTGGCCTAGCGGCAGCTCAAGCAATGGCCGTGACCACAGGCCTACCATTTACGATTGTTCTGCTTGTTGCAACGGTTTCCCTAGTAAAAGGCCTGATGGATGAACCTCGTCCAAAAGCGGTTTCTAAGAAGAAATCGAAATAACCAACATCAGCAGTTAAATATTTGAATAAAGCGGCATGCGAAAGCATGCCGCTTTTTTTATTTTTGAATTTTTGCTGAGAAATGAAGACCATGGAGGACAGTTTTTTCTGTTCGTTTTTTATACTTATTCTTTAAGTGATTTTTTAATAAATTAGACCTCGAACTATTTTAAGATTTGGTTAAATGGCATATTATTGTGATCTCTATCACAAAAATATCGATAAAAAGGCGGATTATTTGATTTTTAGTCGCGAGGAATGCCCATAATAAAAAGGAAATTTAATTAGACCTCAAAGGATATGTATTTCCACATGATCACATCAGCACCTTGGGTTCTTTATCCAGAGATTGGAGAAGACTCAAGTAAAAAATGGATTTTTCGTGAGCCTAAAATCTCTGATGGTGACGACATTTACAGCTTAATTGCAGACTGTCCTCCATTGGACATGAACTCATCTTATTGCAATTTCCTACAGTCTACGCATTTCAGCAAAACCAGTATTTTGGTTGAGCAAAAAGGCGAAATCGCAGGTTTCATTTCCGGTTATCAGAAACCAGACGAGCAAGACGTTTTATTTGTCTGGCAAGTTGCAGTCTCACCTCGCTTTAGAGGTCACGGTTTAGCATTCCGCATGTTGAAAGAACTTCTCACCCGAGAGGAATTGGGCGGTGTTAAATCGGTAGAAACTACCATCACGGAAGATAATAAAGCCTCTTGGGCATTGTTCAAAAAGTTAGATGCGATGAACGGCAACTCTGGCCAAGTAAGCACATTTTTGGACGAAGAAGCCCACTTTAAAGGCAAACACGATACAGAATATTTGTATCGCATTCCTCTCAAATAATCCTCAAACAATAGGAATTAAAAACGGTCTCATCATGGATATTTTCAAAAAGCAGGAATCCAACGTACGCTCATATTCAAACAATTTCCCAGTCGTTTTTCGTAAAGCGAAAGGCTGCTGGCTGGAAACAGAACAAGGTGAACGATACTTAGACTTCCTTGCTGGAGCGGGATCTCTAAATTACGGCCATAACAACCCAGTACTTAAGCAAGCACTGCTTGAGTACATTGAGATGGACGGTATTACTCACGGTTTGGATATGCACTCAGAAGCGAAAGCATCGTTTCTTGAAGCGTTGGATACTTACATCCTTAAACCAAGAAACTTGGACTACAAAGTTCAGTTTACTGGCCCAACCGGTACTAACGCCGTTGAGGCAGCACTTAAGTTAGCGAAAAAAGTAAAAGGTCGCGACAGCGTTGTTGCATTTACCAACGGTTTCCACGGTTGTACAGCTGGCGCACTGGCTGCAACGGGTAACCAGCATCACAGACAAGGTAACGGTTCTAGCTTAAGTAACGTCACTCGTATTCCATTTGAAGGTTACGCTGGCGTTGATGGTCTAGCATTGTTCGAAACCATGCTAAACGACAACTCTGCAGGTATGGATAAACCAGCCGCTGTACTTCTTGAAACTGTGCAGGGCGAGGGTGGTTTAAATGCTGCTTCAAACGAGTGGTTACAACGTTTGAGCAAAATCTGTAAAGCCAATGACATTCTTGTGATTGTCGATGACATTCAAGCTGGTTGTGGACGCACAGGTACTTTCTTTAGCTTTGAGCCGTCAGGTATTCAACCAGATATCGTGACGCTATCGAAATCGATCGGTGGTTACGGTTTGCCAATGGCCGTCGTTCTACTTAAACCAGAGCTAGACCAGTGGAAGCCAGGTGAGCATAACGGCACGTTCCGTGGCAACAACCATGCATTTATTACCGCGGCGAAAGCATTAGAAATTTATTGGGCAAATGATGATTTTGAAACACACATCAAGCAGTGTTCAGACAAAGTAAGTGCTGTTATTGATCGCTGCGTTCGTCGCTTCCCACAAATGTTTGTACAGAAAAAAGGTCGCGGCATGATGGTTGGTATTGAGTGTATCAACGGTGATATGGCATCTGAAATCGCGAAAAACTGTTTCGAAAACGGAATGGTAATTGAGACAGCTGGCCCTGACGACGAAGTCGTTAAGTTCTTCTGCCCACTTACGATTAGCGAGTCAGAACTAGACCAAGGACTAAGCATCTTTGAAAGTGCAGTGGAAACCATCGCTGCGAAACATTTCAAACAAGCATCTTAATAAGGATTATTAATTATGATCGTCAGAACACTCGATGAGTGTCGCAACAGTGAGCGACGTGTGGTTTCAGATAACTGGGAAAGTGTCCGTATGTTGTTGAAAGATGACAACATGGGTTTTTCTTTCCACATTACTACGATTTATGAAGGTACTGAAACACACATTCACTATCAAAATCACCTAGAATCGGTTTTTTGTATGAGCGGTGAAGGTGAAATTGAAGTCGTTGGTGGAGAAACTTATCCGATTAAACCGGGTACGTTATACATCCTTGATAAACACGATGAGCACTACTTGAGAGCTTATAAGAATAAAGAAATGGTAATGGCGTGTGTATTCAACCCACCAATTACCGGCGCTGAAGTGCACGATGAAAACGGTGTTTATCCTCTCGTTGACTAAAAGATAGAGGTGGGGTGCTTGTCACCCCACGATCAACTATCTCTTCTTTTTTCTTTTAAAGTTACCAATCAAAAAAGGCTTATCATGACATTTACCGTAGAAAAAATCGGCGGTACATCAATGACAGCATTTGATGCTGTTCTCGACAACATTATTCTTCGTCCTAAATCGCCATACAATCGTATCTTTGTCGTCTCTGCATACGGCGGTATGACCGACGCGCTACTCGAATGTAAAAAAACCAGTAAGCCAGGTGTTTATCAGCTTATCGCGAAACGTGATGACAAATGGGAAGAAGCGCTAGCATATGTAGAAAGCCGTATGCTGCTCACAAATGAAAATATTTTCGCGGACCCAATGAATCGTATCCGTGCAGATAAATTCATTCGCTCACGTATTGCTGAAGCAAAAAACTGTATTGCGAACATTTTAGAAACTTGTCAGTACGGTCAGTTTTCGTTACGTCAGTATTTGCCTCAAATTCGAGAGTTTCTGTCGTCTATCGGTGAGGCGCACAGTGCTTACAACACGGCACTGAAACTAAAAAATATGGGTATTAACGCTAAGTTCGTTGACCTGTCCGGTTGGGACAATCAAGCGCCAAGAAGCCTTGATGAATCGATCAGTGATGCGTTTGCTGATATCGATGTGTCAAAAGAACTGCCAATCGTTACAGGTTATGCTTACTGTAAGGAAGGCCTAATGCACACTTATGACCGAGGTTATAGTGAGATGACATTTAGCCGAATTGCAGCGATAACAAAAGCGGATTTAGCGGTAATTCACAAAGAATATCACTTGAGCTCTGCAGACCCGCGTGTTGTTGGTCCTGAAAAAGTTTTGCCAATTGGTAGTACAAACTATGACGTAGCAGACCAACTTGCTAACCTTGGCATGGAAGCGATTCACCCAAATGCAGCCGCAGGTTTACGCGAGAGTGGTATTGAGCTACAGATCAAAAATACATTTGAACCTGAACACGAAGGCACTTTGATCTCTTCAAGCTACCGCCCAGAAGAAGACAAAGTCGAAATTATCGCAGGTAAAGAAAAAGTGTTTGCACTGCATTTGTTTGACCAAGCGATGGTGGGAAAAGCCGATAACGTTAGCTACGAATTAATGGAAATTATCTCTGATGCTCGCGTAAGTTTAGTTGGTAAAGAGATGAACGCGAACTCTATTACTTACTATCTAGGTGGCAGTACTGATAGCTTGAACAAAGTATTGTATAAAGCTGAAAAACGCTATCCGAATGCGTCGATTAAAGGCCGTATGGTCGCGCTGATTTCAGCCATCGGTTCTCAAATTGACACTAACAAGACACTAGCGAAGGGTGTACTTTCTTTGATGAACAATGGCGTAACGCCAGTTGCACTTCACTCATCAATGAGAAATGTAAACGTTCAGTTCGTAGTGGGTGATAAAGAATATCAGCGTGCGATTTGCGCATTACATGATGAATTCTTTCAGAGCAATAGTTTAACTAAATCGGTTAATGTGGCTTAGTTTATTTTTTGTCTAGCCATGAAGGGGGGCTTCCCTCTTCATGGCTAGTTGCCACTAAAAAAAGAGCAAGAAAGTGATAGGTTTGCAATAAATCCATTCTGCGGCTCTACAAGGTCTTTCGACTAGTAGGGACATGCGTTGATGATGGTGATTGTAGATTCCCCAAGAACCAGTACCTTTCCATATATTGGTTAGACAAAGCGTTTAAATGTTGCCTACTGAATGCCATTAGTTTCAATTAGATAGAGCAAATCTTAAATATTCGGCCTTGCAGTTTCATGGGTGGATGGTGGTAAGTGGGGTAAAGTGATTCGTGGTTGCTCACCTGTTAGAGAACGTAAGAATTCAGTGATTTTGGTGGACTATTCTTTCGTTAGCTTTTGACCAAGTTGCAGATCGGCTAGCATTTCTACCGCCTCCTGAAGATTACAAACTGAGCCATCATGGAAGTACGGGTAGGTGAATTCTACGTTACGTAAGGATGGGACTTTGAATACGAACTAATGGCTTTGCGGTCAACATTTGGGGTGTCTGTGGCAAATGGCTTCACTAACCCTATTTTTTGATACATTTTTCCACTAGCTAATGGTCTGCTATGACAAGCGGTTTAAACAGTTGATAGCCTTCAACCTGTGCTTTGGTGAGCGCATCGTGTGTTCTCTTTCAACCATAAATCAAATGGCGCGTTTGGCGTACAAATGCCGCGATAGCATCGGTTACGTTATCAATGGTTATGTTGTCGCTTCCATGGATTTGCTGAAACCACTCGCGATATTGAGGGATAGATTGAAGAGTGTCGACCAGCAAGCCGCAGGCCCTATTGCGGATCTTTTGCTCGTCCATTCCAAAACTGCACGAAATTCAAATCTGAATTAAACACCGTAGGTGAGTTAATCGGGCCAATGGTTCATTGGTAACCAATTGAGCTTAATAAGTTATCAACACTACCTTTCGCGATGTTATGGCAAGAGTCACAAGAAATGATGTTCGACGTCGACAGCCAAGGCTCAAACCATAGCGTTTTACCCAATTCAATATTTTTACAGTCGATCTCAGTAATGGGTTCGATGACCTTGATGGGTTCACTGGATTGACGCTTAGCATGGGCACCGAAAGACAATATAGATAAAACACTCACTGAGATAAGACTTTTCATAATAACTTCCTTTGACGCGATTTTCGACTTTCACTAGAGCGTCGTACTTCTTATGAAAACGCTGATAAAAAAGCTATTGGTACGCTCGAAAATTACGGTATAGGAAAGGTATTATTCGATAAACTGCAAAAAACGATGTTAATAAAGGTGGTTGATTTCTGCACGTTAAGCTGGTGCGGGCTTTTGTGATTATTGGTTATAAATCTGCTGCAAACTTGTTACGGACGCTTAGAGTTATTTATCGGCTGAATCCTTGATTAAAGTTAATTTCAATCTGAGATTGTGAGGTGCTCAAATACAAAAAAGGGGCGATACTTCGCCCCTCAGATCGTCCATCAGGTTTTTGATTTGTGATTATATCTTTGAGCTGTAGAGAGAAATCAACTTAGACTTTCTGTTACAACTGGCTTGTTATTGCGCTTAGCAATCCAGTACGCAACGCTACCCCAAAGCACGGTGAGTGCCCAAAGTGCCGTCCAATGTGGTGCGACTTGTTGCCAGGTTGCCCCCATTTGGTTTAGCGCTAAGAAAGCTTTGATCGCCCAAGTACTTGGGCTTAAATCAGCAATCCATAGTAGGGGAGCAGGAATAGCTTCAACTGGCCAAATAAAACCAGCCAAGAAAATGAGCGGCATAGAGCTCACGAGGACGACTAAGGTGACAAGTTCACGCCGAGGTAATAAGTAACCTAGCCAGAAGCCTAGTCCGCAACAACCTAAAAAGAACGGGAACAACATGGTAAGTAGTTCGCTCACATTGGCGATATGGTTTACGTTTAAACGTTCGAAGCTAAAACCAAAATAATAGGCGCCGAGTAAATAATAAATTGCCACAAATACTAACGTTCTCACAAGCAGCAGCGATCCCGTTGATACTTGAGACCAGTAGCCACGACCATGACGCTGTGTTCCCGTTTGTAATCCAACCGCCATGATCAACGTTTGTTGTAAAATCAGAACAAATACTGCTGGCACTACGTATTCGATGTAACCCATGGTTGGGTTGAACGTCGGTTTCATATTAAGCTTAATAGCAGAGTAATTATGGCTAGCCATACTCATGGGCACACCATCTATCACCATTTTACTGACTTTCACTTGGGCCCCTAATGTGCCTCCCGCTTGGGCCAATCCCTCTACCACGGTTCCGTACACGAGAAAATACGAGGCGTCCGCAGCGTAGGCTAGAGTCGGGCTTTTACCTAGTATTAGGTCTTTGTAAAAGTGTTCTGGTATGACTAAAAAACCGGTGATCTCTCGTTGTAAAAATGCTTGCTTTGCATCGGCAATCGTGTGAAGTCGAGTAACTACGTTGACTTGTGGAGTGGCATCAACCATACGTTCCAGCTTTAAACTCGTCTGACTACCATCTAAATTAACAATCGCGATTGGTTGTTCACGAGGCGTTTGTTGTGCATAAGGCAAAGGGTATAAAAACGAGTAAAATACGACACCACCAAAAACGGTCAACGTAACGACTGGATTGGTTAGAACGGCCTTCAGTTCCGCTTTAATCAGTTGCCACAATGTCATACCGCCTCCTTCGCTTGGCGTGTTGATGAAGCTGTTCGATGTTTACCCATCAAGGCTGCGGTAATGAGTAGGGGCACAACGTAGCCAATCATAGGCCATAGCGAGCTTAAAGATTGTGCGGCCGATGCTCCATAGCTTGCTTGACTCACTTGTACTTCAATGTAATGGGTAATCGGCAATAATGAACGCCATGCATAAGCGAGCGTGTTCATGTCAGAAACTGGGAATGTAATTCCCATGAACGCGAAACTTGGAGCCGTAAATGCGCCAGCAAAACTCATCGCACGTGCAGGATCCATCGACAAGAAGAAGAACAACGCTCCCATAATGATACAGGCGATAACCGTCACCAATTGTGCTAATAGCATAACCACAAAACTGCCTTCCATTGGCCAATCAAGCACGGAATAAAACCAGTACAAGAACAACGCACCTTGCGCCATAAAGACCGGAATGTAATGACTTAATAGGGTAGTGAGCCTGGCGTATGGCTTTTCGCCCAAAAATGCAAAGCCATTCTTTCCACCATAAATGCGAAAGTGCGCGGTAAGAATCAAGATAGTGCTTACTACAATACATATTTGCCAAATGGCTGGCACGATAGCCGTTACCAAAAATTGTGCGTAGTTATTGTTACGGTTAAATAATGCGGTTATTTGTGTCGACACGGGTACAGCCTGACCAGCCGCTGCTAACGTTGTGGTGTTACCCTTAGCCAAGTTGCTCATTACTTCAACCTGAGCGTCGAAATAGCCTTGTGCTTGCGCAACGGCAGAGTTGATCAATTTCGCTACCAAAATGTACTGACTGTTGTAAAAGACAGAAAGTTGAGGTTGGCGGTGTTGGAGAATATCCTGATCGAACTTAGATGGGATGACCGCGTAAGCGTAGATATCGCCTTCAATCATCGCATTTTTTGCTTCGCTTGCACTGGTGTAGTGATAGTTAACAGCCAGACTCGACGACGCACCCAAAGATTGAATGAGCTTTCGAGAAAGTTGGGAATGTTGTAGATCAACCACACCGATTGGCAGATCCCGGGCAATACCCGCAGAGAACACTCCCCAAATCATCACCGCGAGCAAAATCGGTATCCAAGTAAGGCACGAAAGCAACCACTTATCTCGTCGTAAGATATGCCGCTGTGAAATCTTAATCGTCATAGCATTAACCTAGTGGTTGTGATTAAAGTTCAACGACAACACTCATTCCCATACGCAGTTCAGGTTCGGGTTGAGCTGGACGAGCTTCTACTTCAAAGGTACGAAGATCAAAACCTTGAGAAGAATCGGTTGCTCTCCACGTTGCAAAGTCACCCATAACGGCAACATGCGTTACTTTGAACTCAACATTTTTATTTAAGGCAGGCAAATAGGCATTAAAGGTTGCTCCTTTTTTAAAGTGTTGAAGGTAATCTTCACGCACATTAAGTGTCGCCCAGGCATCTTCTGTATCTATCACAGTAACAACCGGGAAGCCCTGAGGTGCTAATTCACCACTTTGAAGTAGAACTTGAGAGACTTCGCCGTCAAACCAGCTGTAGATCTGAGTATCTTTCGCATACGCTTCTACTTCCGCTACGGCACCTGATGCCATGCGCGCTTTTTCCGCCGCAGCTACTTTGGTTTCACTTCTCGCGCCTTCTTTTGCCATTTCGTACATTTGAAATGCGGCACTTTCTGTGTATTTCGCTGCTTGCCATTGAGTTAAAGCTTCATCGCGCTTTTGTTCTGCAACCACGCCATCGTTATAGAGGTTATTCACGCGATTGTAGGTTTTTTCCATTAAATTCGCGGCGGCTTTAGCTTTCATCCACTGATCTTTTGCTGCTTGGATTTGTTGCTCACGTGCGCCTTTCTCTGCTTCTTGAGCTAAGGCGTCCGCCGCTTTTTCACCTGCTTTTGCTTGTTCTAACTTCGCTTCAATTTCAGGACTATGAAGGGTAAAAATAAGCTGGCCTTTCTCTACATCGTCGCCTTTACGTACCATGACCTCGTCAATACGGCCTGGAACTTTTGAGGAAATGCTGTACTGCTGGGCTTCAATCAATCCTTGTAAGCGGATCGGTTCTGGTTGATAGGCTTGGTAAAATTGGTAGCCAACCCAAGAGACAACACCCAAAGCACAAAGTGAGAGTAAAACGGGTTTTAGTGATTTAGCTGCCATGATTTATTTCACCTCTTTGGATGTTGAAGCAGGGATATAAGCGGTATTTTGATATTGTTCGAAGCTGTTCATTTCACTGCTCAATGCGAGTAGCTTGGTTAAAGATATTAAATAGCGGAAACGCGCCGCTGAACGTTGTGTTTCTATACTAGCGACATAAAGCTGTGCATCCACAACATCCAGAGAAGACGATAGACCCTGAGTAAATGCTTTTTCACGCAAGCGCAGGTTTTCGTTAGCGAGTTCAATGCTAGATTCGAGCCCTTGTACTTCATCAATGGCTTGCTGAGCCTCCAAGTATGTCTTTTGTACTAGCAGCGATAAATCTTGTTTGGCTTGGGACTTTAATGAATCGACCTGCGAGACGACGCTTTGAGCTGCTTTGACTTTTTCGCTTCGCCCTGTTGATTCAATCAGTGGAATGCTCACACCGACACCAACTAACCAGTCAGGCTTCATTTGGCTTGCGAGAGAGTCGTCTTCATACAAGCTGTAGTCGCCGTAAAGGTAAACTTCAGGATAGTATTTCCCTTTTTCTGCTTTGATTAAGCTAGAGGCTTGTTTGTGTTTAGCGCTCAGAAGGTCTAACCCCGGATAGGTAAGCAACGTTTGATCGACAAAAGCGGTTAGAGGGGGAAGACTGTCGTTGATAAACAAAGATTCAGCGGGCTCTACGGCGTCATCTTGCGCAAGTAATTTACCTAATGCTGCTTGAGCGATACTCAAATCGCTGGCGGCTTTACGTGTTTCTACTGATGCTTTATCTAGAGAAGCCTCGGCTTGCAGGCGCTCAACGTGTGCGATTTGTCCTTGCTCTTCAAGCTTAATGGCAAAATCTCTATGCTTTTTTAGTCCAGCTTCAACCGCTTGCCGCGTTGCGAGTACTTCCTTTGCCAGCACGACAGAAAAGTAGTACTTCGACAAATCTTCAAAGCGCGCTTGTTGTTCCATTAGAAGCTGGCTTTTAGCCTCATCTGTTTTGCCTTCTGCTGCTGATTGAGCCGCAGAAATACGACCACCAGTAAAAATTGGCCAAATGGCACGAATAGACGAAGAGAAAATATCGCGTTCGGTTATGGTCGAAGTGGTATTAGCTAAGGTACCAAAAATAGGTTGAAAAGCAGGAGGTACGTTAATGTGTGTTCCTGTGCTGTCTAGGATCTGTTTTCCCGACAGCGTGATATCGGTATCTAAACGCGTGTAATTCGCGCCAATGGTAACCTGAGGTAAGTTGAGATTGCTGGTGGCACTCTCTTGGTATTGGTAATTCTCGACGTTTGAGCGTTGAGCTTTAAGAGAATAGTTGTTTTCTAGCAATAGCTGCCATGCGGTATCAAAAGTGATCGGTGCCGCATGACAGGCAAGGGAAATCGAGCTGCTAAGTAAGCCCAGTATCCAAAACTTTCCTGTTTTTTTCATAATGGCTGCTTTGTCGTAGAGTATAAGCTCTAATATAAAGGATTCGTAACTTGGTGTTAAGTAGGAGGGGAAATTGGATAGTAGTATGCGCCCAGTTATGTTTGTGCTGGGCGCGGGAGATGTTACAAGTTTACTTCGTATATGGACAGTGAAACTCTGCTCTCCACTCAAGCTGACGAGAACCTCGCATCGTATTCAATAGGTCTTTTCCACTCATTTGAGGGAACGATAACAGGACCTTGAGATCAGAAGTACCGCCTCCGTTTTTTTCATAAGCCCTGACGTGTGTAAATGTTGAATACATATTCTCTGACAGCATGGCCTTATTCAGGCATATTCCAAAGGTATCGCGTTCCATGTTTGGTGTTCCTTCTAACTATAAATGCACCTCTGTTTATAGTTTTCCAGTTTTCAGATGGTGTCTAAGTGTTTGTCATATAGTCAGTATTTGTGTTTTGTTTTATTTTTTCCAAATCACTGACATCAATGTTGAGCTTTTAATAGACTTCCAGCTTCACTGCTTTCTAACCGAAACTCTCAATGGTTTCGTTGATTAAAAATTATACGTTGGAAAGTCTAAAAACGCCTCAAAAACCGCTAAAATCGATGTGATCACGATCATGTTTTAAAGGGCAATTTATGTATGGAATTGAGTATCAGAGAGGAATGCTGAATTTGGTGAATGGTTGTAATTTTATGTTTCAGCTCGTCGATTAATTAACCGTAAACTCTGCGGTTTGCTTGCCTTCCTCACAGATTTATCACCGCAACAAAGCCATGCTGTTAACTGAGTGTTAACGTAATCGCTTGGGAGTGAATCATAAGGATGTATCAATGAGTTGGAAAACGATCAGCTTTCGTAAGCGAATGCTCATTATTATGACGCTGTCGGGGTTGATAGAACTTCTATTACTTGTCGCTGCAGGATTCACTTATCTCAAAATCAATCAAGAGCAAGAAATGGGAGAAAAAGCACTGGGTGTTGCCCGTTTTTTAGCAGACTCCGCCGTTGTTCGCGAAATGGTCACAACCCAAAATCCTCAGCCATACCAACTTCGTTTCCGAGAATTAACCGAAGCCATTGGTGCTGCATTCATCGTTATTGGCGACCATAAGGGAGTGCGCTTAATTCACCCCGTTGATGAGCGGTTGGGTAAACCAATGAGAGGTGGCGACAATCGTCGAGCGCTAGAGCAGGGATTGTCTTATGTTTCGACGGCACAGGGCTCGTTAGGTTATTCAGTTCGTGGTAAAGCTGCGATTTTTGACGAGCAAGGGAACATCATTGGTGTGGTTTCGGTTGGCTATTTGCTCGACCGGCTGCAAGACCGCATCGAGCCATTTTTGGCCTTTTTGATCTTCATGGTCATCGTAGTTGTTGTCGCTAATGCCATTGTATCCAATTATGCGTCGAGAAAGTTTCAGCGCGCCATTTTGGGGTTCGAGCCTGAAGAGATAGGGCGGTTGTACGGCGAATTAGAAGTGACGATGAGTACCATAAAAGAGGGCGTGTTAAGTATTGATGCCCAAGGGATACTTCGTTCGATCAATCGTAGCGCCTGTCAGATTCTCGGTATTGATAGAGAGTCAGCTCTTAATAAACCGTTGACTGAGACGTTACGCGATAGTGACTTATATACGGTGCTAGAAACCGGACAGGAAGAGCATGATATTGAGATATTCCTTAATCATAAACGTCTGATCGCAAACCGTTCGCCAATTTATGTGGATGGAAAAATAGTGGGGGCAGTATCGAGTTTCCGTTTAAGGGATGAAATCAATGACCTAACCGAGCAGTTATCACAAACCAAAGAATATGCAGATTTATTACGTTCGCAAACCCATGAGCATCGAAATAAGCTAAACACCATTAGCGGGTTAGTTCAGATGGGGGAGCTGGATGCCGTACAAAAGTTAATTGGGCAAGAAACCGCACACTATCAAGCGATGATCGAATTTTTAAGAGACACCGTTAAAGACCCGTTAATTGCAGGTATGTTGCTTGGAAAAACTGAACGTGCTCGCGAGTTAGGCTTACAGCTGGTGGTTGAAGAAGGCAGCCGTTTGGAACCTCTGCCTGAGTGGCTAAATTCGGAAGACCTTGTCACCATTCTGGGCAACTTAATTGATAACGCTTTTGATGCAACGTTAACCTCGATTCGTGATGAATCGAATGTCGCATCGGAGCGCAGAAATATCGATGTGTCAGTGAGCGATTACGGAAATGAAGTGATACTTGAGGTGATAGATCAAGGCTGTGGTTTACCAAGCGATATAGAGCCGCAGGCGCTATTTAAAAAAGGGGTGTCGACGAAATCTCGTCAAAATCGGGGGGTAGGATTGCATCTTGTCAACCAGTTGGCTACTCGATATCACGGCCATGTTGAGATGATGCCCAACACAAATTATGGAACAAGAATAACGGTGTATTTACCCAAGGAAGAACAATTATGAGTATGGCGACTCGCGTAATGATCATTGAAGATGATCTGGCTATTGCTGAGCTGCACCACAAATACTTAAGCCAATTGGCAGGTTTGGAAGTGGTCGGCATTGCGACCACGAGAATGGAAGCGGAAATGCAACTCGATATTCTTAAGCCAGACCTTTTGTTGATGGATGTATACCTTCCTGATGGAACAGGGCTTGAGATACTCAATACATTACGTGCGAACAACCAAACTTGTGATGTCATTTTGATTACCGCGGCAAGGGATGTCGATACGCTACAACAGGCAATGAGAGGTGGCGTTGTCGATTACCTGTTAAAACCAGTGATGTTTCCACGCTTAGATGCCGCACTGAAAAAGTATGTGTCCCAACGCCAACAACTAGACATCGCAGAGAGTTTGGATCAGAACCTCGTTGATAAAATGCTGCAGTCTCACGCCAATCAAGACAACTTGCCGAACCGATTACCGAAAGGGATTGATGGTGTAACCTTAGATAAGATCAGAGAGTTGTTCCCAAATGGTAGTGTGCTTACCGCTGATGAGGCAGGCGAAAAGATCGGTGCTAGCCGAACAACGGCAAGGCGCTATTTGGAGTATCTGATCAGCACTGGTGAACTAGAGGCTGATTTAAACTATGGGTCGGTAGGTAGGCCTGAAAGGTGCTATAAAAAAGTGACGCGGTAGCGTTTATATTGATGCTCTATGCAAAATAAAAAGCGATGGCTTATTGTAGAAACCATCGCTTTACAAATTATTGCAAGAGACTAGAAGTTGTATTCTAACTTCGCTTCAATAGAGCGCTCAGCGCCAAACCAACAGTTATTTTTGTCGTAACAAGAATAGTATTCTTTATCGAATAGATTGCTTGCAGAAAGGGTGACGCTAGCCCCTTTCATTGATTCAGATACTGTTGAGAAATCGTAACTTGCTGCCAAATCAAACAAGGTGTAGTCAGGCACTTTTTCGCTGTTTTGAGCATCAATTTGTGCTTCTCCGACATAGCGAACGCCAGCACTGGTACGAAGGCCTGAAAGATTTCCTTCAAAGAAGTAATTGGCCCATAAAGAGGCCGTTTGCTCAGGTACCCAAACTGGCGTTTTACCTTCTTGGTTGTAATAACTGTCCTCGGTAATCTCCATATCGGTATACGTGTAGCCTAGAGTGAAATCAGCTTGTGTTGTGGCTTGCCACTTTGCCTCTAGTTCAACACCCTGTGATACCACTTCGCCCGCTTGATAGTTCGGTGCATAAGGATTATTCGGGTCGGTCAAGATCGCGTTTTTCTTCGTAATATGGAAGAACGCTAAATTACCCGAAATATCGCCAGACAATGGCGCGTACTTAAAACCGAGTTCCCACTGATGCCCGGTTGATGGTTCAAACGCTTTGCCTGTGGCATCTGCACCCGCAATCGGCTCAAAACTCTCGGAGTAAGTAAGGTATGGGGATAGGCCGAAGTCGAGTTCATACAAACCGCCGACTCGGAAAGATACGTTGGTGTCGTCTAACTCTTCCTTGCTGTTGGATACTGTTCCTAGATAATCGCTAACGGCGTCTGTATTTGAATCGTATTTATCCCAACGAAGACCTGCAATCATTACAAGTTGGTCGTAACGAACTTGATCTTGCAAATAAACGCCAATTTGCTTCGTTTTGATATCTAAGTTTTGTTTGTATTGAAAATTCAGTGCATTACGATCAATGCTGTTGTGGTCAGGATTAAAAATGTCCTGAGTTAGCGAATACCCAAGCGTGTCTTTGTATTTTACATCTGAATCTAGATACTGATAATCAAGCCCGAACAATAAGTTATGTTCAAAATTTCCTGTTTTAACGTAGCCCGATAGTTGGTTGTCAATCACAAAGGATTTGGACTTTTCATCGGTTAAATAGGCATTTCGACCAACGGTACGGTTATCCGCTTCAAGTGCACCGTTATATGTGTTTTCCTGATAGGCATCGGCGGTCATGTAGCGGGCATTCTGTAGAAATTGCCAATTGTTGTTAAAGTCGTGTTGGACTTTGTAACCCATCATCAGAACTTCGCGTTCGTAAGTGTTCCAGTCCTCATCCCCCAAATAAGTGCTTGGCGACATCGAACCAAGTGGGTTGTCAATCACTGAGCCAGACGCTGGCACGGTAGTGTAGATACCTGCTGATGGATCATTTTGATAGTAAACATTCACGTTGACTAAGGTGCTTTCTGTCGCTTGCCAATTGAAAGATGGAGTGAGGACATAACGTTCGTCTTCAGACGTATCGGCTTGACCATCTCGCTGTTTTGCGAGGCCGATAATACGGTAATCAACATTAGAATCACCAATTTGTCCTGTGGTGTCGAACGTCAGTTCTTTTAGGCTGTTAGTCCCAGTACTAATCGAGACAGAGTGCGAAGGTGTTGACTGAGGCGCCTTGGCGATAATATTGACCATGCCTCCTGGTGGAATATTGCCGTAAAGAACAGACGTTGGCCCTTTAAAAACCTCGATTTGTTCAAGGGCAACGGAATCGACCTGAGGTTGAAGGTTCCAGCCGTTGTACAGCAAAGGAAGACCATCATAAAAGTTGGTGTAGTTGATAAAACCACGAATATTGAATAGGTCAAGTCGAGAAACGGCACCGCCACGCAGCTCTGTATTTACGCCAGGCGCGTAACGCAATGCTTCGCTCACCGAGTTTACGCCGCGCAGGTCCATGTCATCTTTAGTGATTACCGTGATCGCTTGCGGCGTTTCTTCCGGTTCTAAAACGGTTTTAGTTGCGGTGTTTCGGTATGTTTCGCCAAGTACTGTGATAGTTTCGTGCTGAGAAGTGCTCTCAGTGGCACTGGCGTGACCAGCAATAAGCGCGGATACCACGACTGCAACCGCAGAACGATGAAATCGATTCGGACTTTCCATATTTATTAATTCCACTACTTTTATTGATAATGATTGTTGTTTGCATTCTATAGCGAAAAAAATAGGAAAAGTTAACAATTTGGTGCAAAGCCAGAACCTAAGTGCTTAGGCTTCTATCTAATGGACATGGCTTCGTTCGGTTTGACAGGTATCCAGTAATGCATTTGGGCATTCTCGCTCTCAACATCATAGTCTTCTGGATAAACTTCTAACTCGTAGCCATCAATGCCGTGATAATTGGAATAGGGGAGCCAGTGCAAAATGAACCACTCAAGCGTCGCCGCTAGATTTGATGCTTTACCTATGTGCGTAATCACTGCGTAGGTTTGCTTAGGAACAACCAGAATATCTGGTTCTTGCGTAGAGCCTTTGGATATTGAAGTTCTTGACGCTGAGTTGTACTCATAACCGGCCCAATACTCGAGTTGCTGGTTGCTTGAATACGCTTTTGTTACGTCAATCACACCAAGATATTTTCTTTCCAGGTGAGTATGGTTTTCAGATGAGTAGAGCTGTGACCACAGCGAGGGCACCTTGGATTGGAAGTTGGGCATTGCGGAAAACAATCCATAAATAGGTTCATGATAACCAGCAAGCACAAAAGCAGGTTTTGTTTCTATTCGAACTTCGATAAAGCACTTATGTCTATTTTCGTCTTCTGGTGTATCGCGCAACGTTAAAGGTTGCCTCAAGCCCGTTAGTTGCTGAGCTTTACGATAATCTCGAGGGCTCTTTGAAAACATATTTTTGAACGCTCGACTGAATGCATGTTCAGAAGCAAACCCCATTTCTATCGCAATATCTAACGAGCGATCTGATGTATGGATTAAGCGTTCAGCCGCAAGGCTTAGTTTAAGCTCTCTAATATAGTGAGCGACGGATACGCCAGTGTGTTGCTGGAAAACGCGTTGCAGTTGCCAACGTGACCAGCAGCTTGCTTTCGAGATTTCATCCACACTAAGTGCGATATCTAGATTGTTGTGAATGTAATCAAGCACAGAGTGTATTCGGTTTATCGGGTGCAGATTCTTTGTGCTTGGTTTCATGACATTCTACTTTCGCATTAATAGTATTCTCATTATCTTTAATTGAGTATCATTATCAATAGGGTGGGAGGATAAAATTCAGGCCACATAGATCACAATAAAATTGTAATGGATTGCAAGGGTGGATAAGGATTGTCCATATTAGAGTTTTTGCTTAATTTTTGTCTTACGTGAGTGCAACTTTTTTTATCCATAAAATACAAATATTTATGATGTTTTGTGCAACTTATTTAAACGTTTGCACTGGCAAGTGTTGATGTAAATCAAATAGTCGTAGACAATACTGCACCGTGTCGGACTCTCCTCCAGCGAGTACAGTGTGTACTTTTGAGACATAAGTGACCTAAATGACCTTAATACGTCGTGTTTCCAACAGATTTGGGAGTGCTACTTCTTGAGGTTCTTTGGGCCTATAGACTTTACCTATCAACGTAATAGGTAAGACCAATTTTCTATTTTGAGGTGCCATTGATAGGGTTGGCTCATCCTTTAGCCGTATCCGGGCACACAATAAGTACCTCGTTTTTAAGGGAAAGATGATGGTAATACCAGAAAACAGCAGCATCGTTATTTTTGGTGCTTCAGGTGACCTTACATACCGTAAGCTCATTCCTGCTTTATACCACCTCTATGCGAACAAGCAGCTTCCAGAAAATTTTGCCATTCTGGGTGTAAGTCGCACTGAATACAGTGATGAGTCTTACCGCGCGAAGCTGAAAAAATCGCTTCAGGAAATGGAAAAGACTGAGCCAGAAACGCTTGATGCATTTATTAACCATCTGCACTACCAAGCTATCAATACTTCTGACACACAAGATTACAGTAAGCTATCTTCTCGTTTAGACCAACTTGCTGACGAATATCGTTTCGATCAGCGCAATACGCTTTTCTACTTAGCAACCCCACCAAGTTTATACAGTGTGATTCCTGCAAGTCTTGCAGCACACGGCCTAAACAAAGAAGAAGATGGTTGGAAACGCCTGATTATTGAGAAACCATTCGGTTATGACCTTGAATCAGCGCGTATTTTGGATAAAGAAATTCACGAGCACTTCCAAGAGCATCAAATCTACCGAATTGACCATTACTTAGGTAAAGAGACGGTACAAAACCTTCTTGTACTTCGTTTCTCAAACGCGATGTTTGAGCCGCTTTGGAACCGTAACTTCATTGATTATGTTGAAATCACGGGCGCAGAATTCCTCGGCGTAGAGGAGCGTGGTGGTTACTACGACAACTCGGGTGCCGTGCGCGATATGTTCCAAAACCACCTGCTACAAGTATTGGCGATGGTGGGTATGGAGCCACCAGCACAGATCAATGCAGATTCGATGCGTGATGAAGTCGTTAAAGTACTCCAGTGTCTAAAACCTTTGGACGAAAACGCTCTGCGTAACGATCTAGTATTAGGTCAATACACCGCTTCTGAAGTTCGTGGACAAAGTCTACGTGGCTACCGTGAAGAGCCGGGGGTTGCAGACGACTCACGTACCGAAACTTACATCGGTTTGAAAGCATACATTAACAATTGGCGTTGGAATGGCGTGCCATTCTACGTGCGTACTGGTAAGCGTCTTCCAACACGCGTGACTGAAGTGGTTATCCACTTTAAACAAACACCGCACCCAGTGTTTGGTCAAAACGCACCAGAAAACAAGCTGATCATTCGCATTCAGCCAGACGAAGGCATTCAAATGAGCTTTGGCTTGAAAGAGCCAGGCGCAGGTTTTGAAGCGAAAGAAGTGAAAATGAACTTCCATTACGCTGACCTACAAGAAACGCAAATGCTAACTGCGTATGAGCGTCTTCTACTTGATGCTTTGAATGGTGATGCTACGCTATTTGCACGTAGTGATGCGGTGGAAGCGTGTTGGCAGTACGTACAGCCAATTTTAGATTTTAAACAAGATCCACAATCCCTCTTCGGGTACGCATGCGGCACATGGGGTCCTAAAGAGTCAGACGACCTGCTACAGCGTGATGGTCGCGCTTGGCGCTTCCCATGTAAAAACTTAACAGATACGGATTACTGTGAACTATGATCAACCATAAGATCTACCAAACAGCAGAGCAGGTAGTTGAAAGCCTAGCTAACGACATGAAAGCGTTCAGCGAAATGGGCCGACCTGTTCACATCTCTCTTTCTGGCGGCAGCACTCCTAAAATGCTGTTCAAACTGTTGGCTTCAGAGGCTTACGCAACCTCTATTCAGTGGCAAAATCTCCACTTTTGGTGGGGTGACGAACGTTGTGTCGCACCTGACGATGCGGAAAGCAACTACGGAGAAGCGAACGCGCTACTGTTTAGCCAAGTAAACATTCCAACAGAAAACATCCACCGTATACGCGGTGAAGATGACCCTAAAGTGGAAGCGGAACGCTTTGCGAAAGAGATGTCAGAGGTGATTCCGACTGAAAACGGAACCCCTGTGTTTGACTGGATCTTATTAGGTGTTGGTGCAGATGGTCACACAGCTTCTCTGTTCCCTGGCCAAACGAATTATGATGATGCGAACCTATCTCTTGTGGCGTCTCATCCTGAGTCGGGCCAGCTTCGTGTGTCAAAAACGGCACGCGTTTTAGAAGCAGCAAAACGCATCAGTTACTTAGTGCTTGGTGCAGGAAAAGCGGACATCGTTGAAGAGATCAACAGTTCACCTGCACACGCACTGCCATACCCAGCGGCTAAGATTCAAGCGAAATCTGGTCTGACGGAATGGTATTTAGATTTGGACGCAGCAGCAAAAATTGCTTAAACGCTGCTCGTCAATGAAACAAAATTGGAGAGAAACAATGAAAGGTGATATCGGTGTAATTGGCCTAGCGGTAATGGGTCAAAACCTTATCCTAAACATGAACGATCACGGCTTCAAAGTGGTCGCTCACAACCGTACTGCTGCTAAAGTAGACGAGTTCCTGGAAGGTCCAGCAAAAGGCACGAACATCATCGGTGCATACTCTCTAGAAGAACTAGTAGAGAAGCTAGAAACGCCACGTAAAGTGATGCTAATGGTTCGCGCGGGTGACGTGGTAGACAAGTTCATCGACGCTCTAGTCCCTCTACTAGACAAAGGCGACATCATCATCGACGGTGGTAACACGAACTACCCAGATACAAACCGTCGCGTTGCTGCACTACGTGAAAAAGGTATCCACTTCATCGGTACTGGCGTATCTGGTGGTGAAGAAGGTGCACGTTTTGGCCCATCTATCATGCCTGGCGGCGCTCCAGAAGCTTGGGAAGCGGTTAAGCCTATCTTCCAAGGTATTTCTGCGAAAACTGATGCAGGCGAGCCTTGTTGTGATTGGGTTGGTAACGACGGTGCGGGCCACTTCGTTAAGATGGTTCACAACGGCATCGAATACGGCGACATGCAGCTGATCACAGAAGCTTACCAGTTCATGAAAGACGGTCTTGGTATGTCTGCAGACGAGATGCAAGCGGTATTCGCTGAGTGGAACAACACTGAGCTAAACAGCTACCTTGTTGAAATTACGGCTGACATCCTTGGCTACAAAGATGAAGACGGTGAGCCTCTAGTTGAGAAAATCCTAGACACTGCTGGCCAAAAAGGTACAGGTAAATGGACGGGTATCAACGCTCTAGACCTAGGTATTCCTCTAACGCTAATCTCTGAGTCTGTATTCTCTCGCTGTCTATCTGCATTGAAAGATCAACGTGTTGAAGCTGAGAAACTGTTCGGTAAGACAATCACACCAGTTGAAGGTGATAAGCAAGAGTGGGTTGACGCACTACGTCAAGCGCTTCTAGCGTCTAAGATCATCTCTTACGCTCAAGGCTTTATGCTAATGCGCGAAGCATCAAACGAGAATGGCTGGGACCTAAACTACGGTAACGTTGCTCTTATGTGGCGTGGTGGTTGTATCATCCGCAGCGCGTTCCTAGGCAACATCCGTGATGCATACGAAGCGAATCCAGAACTAGCATTCCTAGGCTCTGATGATTACTTCAAAGGTATCCTACAAAACAGCCTAGTAGCATGGCGTAAAGTGGCGGCTAAGTCTCTAGAAGCAGGCATCCCAATGCCATGTACGACTTCTGCACTAACGTTCTTAGACGGTTACACAACAGCTCGTCTACCTGCGAACCTACTGCAAGCTCAACGTGACTACTTCGGTGCTCACACTTACGAGCGTATCGACCGTGAGCGTGGTGAATTCTTCCACACTAACTGGACTGGTACAGGCGGTGACACAGCGTCTACAACTTACGACGTGTAATCCGCAGTCAGTAAACGGATAAAAGCAAAAGGGTGCCCAATTGGCATCCTTTTTTGTGTCTGGCTTTATGAAACTCAAAGAGCGCCTAGGCGCTCTTTTCTGTGGTCGTTTTCTTGTTTTGATAAAACCTGTCTTTGAGGTAGAGAATTGCGCTGACCACAAGAGCCACTACAGAAACAGTAAATAGGGCATACATGCTAAGAATCCATGCGAATGTAGCCGTCAAAAACGCAATGAAGGAAAACATTCTGCTGAAAGACATCACATGGCCAAGTTTGTTACTTTTCATAAACGCCTCCCAAAGCTGAGTGGGGATAGACAAGTGTGGTCATATACCACGCTTTGATTGTCTGTTCTTTTTTGGCGTTTCACACAAAAAAGTGGCTAAAGATTTCTCAAAAAAGGTGAAATATTGAACTGGTAGACAAATCCATAAACGGATTTACAAATATATGAATGCATTTGTCTATCACTTCAAAGTTTTTGCTGTGCAGATTAAGGCCTTTTAACGCTATTATTGCAGCCTTCGAGTTTACTAGGCGTAATTTCAAGTCAATAATTCCGGGAAGCTCATCCTCATTATCAGTCACGATGAAAATCACTTTTCTTTGCTTAACAATACTTTATTGAATATGTGTGATTGCATCAGGTTTGAGAATGAAACTCAGATTGCACAAAAGGTGAAAAAGAGTGCTAGGTAAGCCTTTGAACTACGCCTATAATTAGCGCCCACATGGAGGATGTTTAATAAATGAACATCCTCTATTTTTTGAAACCAGCAACAAGGAGCCAGTAAAACGTGTTTTTCTGGTGTTGTTTACGTTGACCAAGAAGGTGATTAACACAACAAATTGAGGTTCTAAGATGACTCTTAACAAGTACTTTGTTTTCATTCCGGCAGAATTGGATCAGGAAATACACAAGGACAACCAAGTGATCTCTGAGAAGGAAACTCAACGTCAGGCATTAGTAAAACAGGCGCAACAACAAGGCGGCCTGTAAGCTAGGTTTCAAATAGAAAGAGCACCGCAAAGGTGCTCTTTTTGTATCTGAGATTATGGATTAACCCAATATGCCGAGGTTTTTCAGCTTTCTATAAATCGTATTTCGACTGACGCCAAGCATACGAGATGTTTTGCTGATGTTCCCCTGATTGGCTTGATATGTTTTGAGCAGTTTGTCTTCGACGGTTGCACGCAGCTCTAACGTGGGTTCGGTGGCGGTTGTTACGTCTTGAGCCTGGCTGAGTTTCTTACTCAAGTGAGTCGGTACGTGAGCGAGCTCCAACGTTTCTTCACCTTGCGCCATTAATGCGGATACTTTGATTAAACTATCGAGTTCACGCAAGTTTCCTGGCCAAGAGTAAGAAAGCAGCAGAGAAAGTAGGTGAGGGCAAAGTTGTTGTTCAGACTCAACATGACGTCGATGGATATTTGCGATCAGTTGTTGCTTATCATCTCGTTCTTCAAAGCGAGGCAATTCGATGATCAAACCATTGAGGCGATAGTATAAATCTTGACGGAACAATCCTTCGCTAACCAAGTTCTCGAGATCTTTGTGCGTGGCCGCGATGATTTGCGTATCGACTTGAACACTTTGGTTTGAACCAACGGGAAGCACGGTTTTATCTTGCAATACATGCAGCAAGCGGCTTTGAGCTTCCAAGGGCAAATCTGCGATTTCATCCAGAAACAAAATCCCCTTGTGCGCTTGGCGAATTTTTCCCTGATAGCCTTTGCTGTTTGCGCCAGTAAATGCACCAGCCACGTAGCCAAACAATTCGGACTCAACCAAATCTTTCGGTAGTGCGCCACAGTTGACGGAAACCAACGGCCCCGTTTTTCTCTGGCTGTTTTTATGTAGCGCTTTCACAAACTCATTTTTACCAACCCCAGTTTCTCCGAGAATCAGTAAGCTGATGCCTTTATCGATAACGCGATTGGCTTGTTGCCAGCAATGTTCGACAGTAGAATCGCCGTAATGCAGATCATTGGAAGCGGTAACGGAACGAGACTTCACTTTTTTGTCGGTCAACGGCTTTGTTTTGAACACGAAAGGATGGTCGGCACTTTGGATAGAAAGAATGTCGTCGAGCGATTGCCCGATGACGTTTTGTTGCGCGAGGAGCTGAGAAGCAACTTGGTTGTGCGCGAGAATCTGTCCATCTTCATTAGCGATGATAATGCCTTGCCATCCACTGTTTAGTAAGCCTTTTTCGCACGCCAAATCCACACGAATATGCCCTTGTGGAATCAAGTTAAGCAATTGATTTTCAACCTGCTGAACCATGTTTTGTACCAGCACTTGCGTTGAGAAATCATGTTTCTTTTGTTCGCTGGTGATATCTAGCACACCAATCAAATGACCAAGATGATCGAAAATAGGATTGGCCGAGCAGCTAATAAAACGATGATGTTGGATGAAGTGTTGATCGCCGATGACTGAGACTGGTTTTGCTTCAACTATCGCAGTCCCAATCGCATTGGTGCCTTTGACCTTTTCTTGCCAGCACGCACCAGAGCTTAGCGCAATTTCGGTCAACTTCTCGCGGAACTTAGGTTGTCCCCAACTGCCGATGATGACGCCGTCGGCATCCGTCAGAATTAAGCGGCTGTCACTATGAGCAAAAAGCTGATTAAACAGCGGGAGAGCAAACTGGGTGACGGTTTCCAATAAGAAGTTGAGTTGTTGACGCCTATCTTGAAGCGTCGCTGGTGTCACTCGAATATCTTCAGGGCGTCGACGCTGTTTTAAACCCGCCTGTTCACTTCGGATCCATGAAGTTGAAAGCCAATTGTTATCGCTAATGTGTTGAAGTTCCATGACTGTACCATTTTGTCACAGTGAGGGTGTGCCATTTTGGAACACTTGAACATTGGTATTCACACCATACATCCGCTCAAACATCGCTCACTTGGTTTGTTATCGCTTGGTAATCATAGTTTTACATTTAATTAACAACAAGTGTGGTGTAGTTGGCGTGTGACTTGCGTAATGCTCTTTGTGAACAGTGCGATACGACACTGCAATAACACATTGAACGAGAAACAAAAGGAAGAGTTATGATCTATGCACAGCCAGGTAGTGAAAATGCCATCGTTAATTTCAAATCGCATTACGATAACTTTATCGGTGGGGAATGGGTAAAACCAACGGGCGGTGAGTACTTTGACAATATCTCACCAATCAACGGACAAGCGTATTGTAAAGTTGCTCGTTCTGGCGAGGCGGATATCAACTTAGCATTGGATGCGGCACACAACATCAGAACTAAATGGGCAAAAACCAGTGTGACTGAACGCTCGAACATCTTGCTGAAAATTGCTGATCGTATTGAGCAGCATTTAGAAGAGTTGGCAGTTGCCGAAACTTGGGAAAACGGCAAACCAGTTCGCGAAACCTTAGCTGCAGACTTACCGCTGGTCGTGGATCATTTCCGTTACTTTGCTGGCTGTATTCGCGCACAAGAAGGCAGTGCGGCGGAGCTGGATGAGCACACCGCAAGCTACCACTTCCCGGAGCCGATTGGCGTTGTTGGTCAAATTATTCCATGGAACTTCCCAATGTTGATGGCGGCTTGGAAGCTGGCACCGGCACTTGCGGCAGGTTGTTGTGTGGTATTGAAGCCAGCAGAACAAACGCCAACGTCGATTCTGGTTCTTATGGAAAAGATCGGTGATCTACTGCCACCGGGCGTTATTAACGTTGTTAATGGTTTTGGTTCAGAAGCGGGCCAAGCGCTCGCAACCAGCAACCGCATTGCGAAGTTAGCGTTTACCGGTTCAACACAAGTTGGCAATCACATTCTAAAATGTGCGGCGGACAACTTGATCCCTTCGACTGTTGAGTTGGGTGGTAAATCTCCAAACATCTACTTCTCAGATATTTTTGACTATGAAGATGAGTATCTCGACAAGTGTATTGAAGGTACGTTACTTGGTTTCTTCAACCAAGGCGAAGTTTGTACCTGTCCATCTCGCGTGCTGGTTCATGAAGCGATTTACGATAAGTTCGTAGAGAAATTGACGGAACGTGCGCAGTTAATCAAGCAAGGTAACCCGCTCGATACCGATACTCAAGTTGGTGCTCAGGCTTCTCAAGAACAGTTTGATAAGATTTTAAGTTACCTCGAAATCGGCCGTGAAGAAGGCGCAAAAGTGGTCTTTGGTGGTGGCGTATCTGAACAGCCAGAGTCAATCAATCAGGGTTACTACATTCAGCCAACGATGTTGGAAGGCCACAATAAGATGCGTATTTTCCAAGAAGAAATCTTTGGCCCAGTGATTGCTATCACTAAGTTCAAAGATGAAGCGGAAGCACTGGAAATTGCGAACGACACGGAATATGGCTTAGGCGCAGGTGTTTGGACACGTGATGCGAATGTCGCATATCGTATGGGCCGTAATATCGAAGCTGGTCGAATCTGGATTAACTGCTACCACGCTTACCCTGCACACGCTGCGTTCGGTGGCTATAAAAAGTCAGGTATTGGACGTGAAACACATAAGATGATGCTGGATCACTACCAAAATACGAAAAACCTATTGATTAGCTACAGTGTTGATCCACTAGGCTTCTTCTAAATGAAGTAGTTAACAAAGAAAAAGCAGTACTAACCAAAACCCCGAGCCTTCGGGGTTTTTTATTGCATGGGCTTGCGGGTGGGAGGGTGTATATACGTGAAATTTATATTTTGAACCCATCTATATTGCGTGCTCAGGAACGTTGAATTACGGTCACTTTTCGTTCAAGTAGTTTTTCGACCGAGGTGTTTTGCTTTTCAAGACTAAACTGCTGATCAAAATCCAAGACGCGATTACAAGACTCAAGACTCGCAAACTGGTTTAAACATTCGCTAAGTTCTCTTTTAGAGCTCATTCGAGCCAAACTGCTTTCTGATGAAGAGAGTAGGGTCACTTTGCGGCCATGAAACGTTCCTTGTGGCAGAGCATCACTTTGCTGTGCTTGCTTTACTTCATGAACCGGTAAGTTAGTGTATTTAGATTGGATGTCGTTGGACATAGAGACACCTAAACTCTTAAGTCTAAAGTTTGTGACATCGGAGCTACCTCAGCAGTGGCGACATGAGCAGACAATAACGACTCCCACGACTCACTTTGCGTCAACAATTCCGCCAAAGCTGTTGCAAAATACTCATAATCCAGTCGCTTAATGTTAATGAGTCGGTTTAAACAGAGTACATGTCGATGATTATCTAAACTAAAGAATAATTGATGCTCAGGCCAGTGATAATTAAAGGCTAGGAAAGAACGATAGAGATCGGAATTAACGATTTGAAGACCAACAATCTCAGCTTCGAGCTGGAGGGTTGTCGATTCAGGATGAAAGATGATATGCACTCTTAGATTATCATCAAACGCTAAGCTTACTTCATTTTCCGTTAGATGCAGTGCAGGCAAGCCTATTTGATGAGCAAACTTTAGCAAAATCTCATCGATAGTTTGGCGTGCTGACATAGGAATAGTCCCTTTTGAAATTTTATCAAGGAAAATATTAGATGTATCTCTTCGTGTTTATCAATATTGGTCGGTTGTTATTATATTTTGGTTTTTAATTTCGGTGAGCTAAATAGAACAGCGATAACAAATGTGCTCTGATGCATATTGTGGTGCTTCTTAGATATTTAAATATCTTTGTTCTCTAATATACCCGCCTAATTGAAAGTGTATTAAGGTGCAGTCACGATGAGTTAAATTAAATCTAATGTTAAATATGTGTTGTTGAAGAATGCGATTTATTGTCCACTTGTAGTATAAATATAAGTTGATCTTTTATATTTTTACATAAAGAATTGTGTGAAATTAAAATGAACTAAGTCTATAAAATAAGTTTATGGTGTCATAATGAACAATTCTATGTGGGCTGGTTTTGTCGGACTATTCCTACTAAGTGGGTGTAGTCAATCTGTGCCGATTGTAAGGGAAGGTAGCTTTGACACAAAGAGTCAGGCGACACTCTATGGTTGGGTTTCTGTCGATGGATACTTTCCACCTTCGATTACGTCTCTTGATGTGGAGATATGCAAAGTGATTGAAAATCAGTGTCTTAGGTCTGCATCACAGCACTACCAAGGCGTTCAATTACCCGTACAGTATTCATTTTTAATTGCACCGATTCAAGCTGGTGACGGAAACATGAAGATAATTGGAAAGCTATACTCGAATGGGGAACTTGTAGCGGAAAAAGAAAAGAACTATTTATTTTCAGTGGAGGGAAAGCAGGAAAATTTGATGCTCGTGCCAAAAAAATAACCAGATGAAAAGTAATCGGTTACATTTAATTAGACCTTACTAAATTATTAAAAATAAAGATTTGCACTTTCCTGTTGTGAAAGTTTTGTTGTTTTTTACAAACATTAATCACATGGTTTAAGTCATCGGGTCAGTTGTTTTTTAGACTTATACTTGTTGCAAAAATAGCATTCTTTATGATTATATCTCGCTCCTTGAACACGTTGGCTTGGCGTTTTAGGCTATAAAACATACAATTTTAAGATTTTGGAAATTTCAGTTTGTTCGATAAACGATACCATAATCTATTTAATTTTATTCTAATGTATAACAAAAATCCTAAACTTTAATAACGAAAGGATATTTAAGTTTTGGCTAATAATAAACGCTATCTGATAAAAATAATAAAGACGGACAGCAGAGTTTACTAAGATAAACTTTTACCTTTAGGTAAGGGTAATGCTTAGGATATTCGCTAATTATTCGGGGGGTATGGTAAGTGATATGAACTTCTATGCTCTTTTCTTTGCTTCTTTAATTGATATAGCAGTACTTAGAAATAACAACAATCAAAGTATTGCTTTGAAAGTTTCTCAACACTCGTACTGAGAAACTCAAAATAATGAAGGGTAGAAAATGGATGTGTCAGGCCAACTAAACACAGAAAAGGTCGGCTCGAGCTCGCGAAAAATTCGTAGTTTTTCCCGCTATGAAAAATCTGACGAAGTATTTCACTCAGACCAATCTCACATTGTTGTCGTTCACAATGGTCAGCTTCGAGTTCAAACAGGTGATTGCACAATCGATGTTGCGGCAGAAAACGGGGTGTTTCTATCCCAAGGGGATTACTTATTCGAGTACTCGCCCTTAGACGGGGCATACAAAGCGTCGATTATAACCTACGACAACGAACTCGTTAGTCAGCTATTACAGAAGCACAGTGATCTTTTGATGATGCTGCCCAAGGTAGATAAAGTTTGTTCTGGCTTGTTTACTTTTGGTTTGAACATACTCGTAGAGCAAGTGCTTTCCAGCATGCAGACGCTTGAGCAACAGGCGTATCCAGATGCGATCATGTGCCTAAAATATGAAGAGTTACTCATTCTTTTGCTGCACGGCAAAGGGGGCGAATCACTCTATGCGTTGCTGTCACAACAAACTAACCGAACATCGGAACGGTTACGTCGATTTATGGAACAACACTATCTCAAAGAGTGGAAGTTGACTGACTATGCGCAAGAGTTTGGTGCTAGCTTAACGACTTTTAAAGAGCTATTTAATGAGCACTATGGCATTTCTCCAAGAGCTTGGATCAGTGAGCGCCGATTGTTGCACGCTCATAAACTCCTGTTGACGAGCAAGATGAGCATCGTGGATGTGGCGATGGAGGCCGGGTTTTCTAGTCAGTCTTACTTTACGCAGAGTTACCGCCGTCGTTTTGGAACGACGCCAAGCCGTGTACGCTCGGGAGACGATCAAGTAGCTATCGCGAAATGAAATGACTTGAGACTAAAATTTTCTGACTAATTTTGAAAGTCACTCATCAGCGTAAATTCTATTATGCGTCATGTAACAACGAACGATTAAAAATTATTACACCTCTTTCTTTCTGGAGCGTTCGAGAGGGGTGCGGAGACGAACATAAATGAAAAAGCAGCATTGGCGACGCCGTTCGCTTTTTCCAGACAGCATTGTGACACAACGGAAAGTGACTGTTTTGCAGAGAGGGGCTCGATATGAAAGTGCTTCTAGAACAACGCAGGATTTCAATGTTGTGCACGTCAATCACCGACAATTGTTGAGTGAAGGCGTCATTAATTATGAACAGTTATCTTTACTTCAGCGCTTGTTGGATAGAAGCGTCGTCGATAGCCTGTGCGCAAGCCAGTTGGTGAAAACGTATCAAAAGCTCGGTGCGTCGCTTGACCGATTCGCCATGCGTTTATTTTTGGAAATTGGGTCGCAGCTCAGTGATAGCCGCACACTCGTGACTTTTGAACAAAGACTGGAATACATCAACGCGCGTCTTGGTTTTCGCTTCAATTTAGCGGTGCCAAAAACGTTGATGCTTTGTTTTCATTTATCGCTAAACGAGTGGATTAACCGTCAAGTTGACCAAAGCGCTTTGCATGCCTCCATTAAAGTGGAACAGCTTATCAATCAGCTCGATATTCAAAAGGAATATTGGTCGAAACTATCTGGAGAGGACACCAGTGCGGTGTTTGTACAACAGCAACTCGATTTAATTGAGCGCCAACAACACCAGTTGAAAGATCAACTCGGGACGTTGAGCGAACAACAGATGCAAGTGATTGAATGTCATCGTTCGTTAATTGAGAAGTGGCAACCGTCCCTAGACGAGCTTAAAGGGTTCGCAGAGTACACTTCTACGACTGCTCAGTTTATCTCTGAGTGGAAAAAGTGGTGTTCGGAAGTTCGACTTGAAGCTCCTGAGCTGAACGAAGTCTGGGATGCATGCGATGTGGTTTACAACGACCAAAATGCGGTTGCGAAAGTATGGCAGTGGTTCAAGAGCATGCAAATTGTTGGCGACATCGATCACTACTATTTTGACACTCAAAGCGGCCAGTGTGGCCAGGCTTGCAATCACCTCAGCCAGATTTAAATAGGGCGTTAAATGTTAGATAAGATGATGAAATCTTTAGCGGAAACGCTAAAGGTAGGGGATTTTATTGCCTCAGAAAATGGCTCTTACAACATCGAGGTTGATCAGTTGTCACTGACCATCAAACAACACGCATCATGGTTTTTATGGGAAGCGGCTTTACCTTTCCAGTTTAAAGAGCATCTAGATTATCAACAAGAACAAGCGTTGCAACGTTGCATGCAGCTCTCATTAAAAACAATCCGTGAAGATGGCTGCGTACTAACAGCGAATGATGATCAGCAGCTGATTTTACAAAGCAAAGTGAGGATCGAGGACTGTTCGATTGAGCTGTTCTCTTCTTTGCTTTCCAAGCACGTTAATCTATGTGAGCGTTATATGGCATTATTGGAGCAAGAGCGCGTGAACCACACGATTAATCATAATGTGTGGTTGCCATGATGCGAAAAGTCTTTCCGAACATCAGACGTGCTGCCACAAAGATACTGTTGTGTGCTGTGAGCTTTGCTCCGTTGGGATTCGCACAAGCAACAGACTTACACTGGCCCGAACAACCATTCCGATACTATGCAGATAACGACTCATTAAAAGAGTTGTTGAATAACTTTGGCGCAAACTATCGCGTTTCGGTTTCGGTGAGTGACAAAGTTAATGATCGAGTGAGTGGACGTTTTACTCCTGATGATCCGGCTGAGTTCCTCGACTACTTATCGCAAGTCTATAACTTGATGTGGTATTTCGATGGTGCCGTCTTACATGTCTATAAGGCGACAGAAACGCGCTCACGTTTACTCCAATTAGAATTATTGACCGCCAGAGAGCTACGAAGCACGTTAATTTCCACTGGAGTGTGGGATTCGCGCTATGGGTGGAGAGCCGCTGAAAGTAAAGGGTTGGTTTATCTTGCAGGTCCTCCACGTTATGTCGACTTAGTTGTACAAACGGCCGAAGCATTAGAAACGCGCCTGCTGCAGAAATCGAATTCAACCGACGAGTTATTCGTTGAAATAATTCCTTTGAAGTACGCTTCTGCAACGGATAGAGAAATTGCATATCGAGATCAGACCATTACGGTTCCGGGTATCGCGTCGGTTTTAAAGCGAGTCGTGTCTGGTGTTCAAACTCAAGTGGCGAGTGCGTCGAACAAAGAAGTTACCAGTTCAGATAAGCCTGTAAAAAGCAATAAAACCGCCTCAGTTCATGGCGGAGCAACGGTTGAAGCAGAGCCGGGCCTTAATGCGATTATTGTTCGTGATACTCAAGCGCGATTACCGCTCTATCGCAAACTGGTCGCTCAATTGGACCAACCGCAATCAAGAATTGAAGTTGCATTATCGATTGTCGACATCAGTGCCAACGATTTAAGTCAGTTAGGCGTGGATTGGCGAGCGGGAGTGTCTGTCGGAAATAATCGAATTGTTGATATCAAAACAACAGGGGATGTGAGTTCGGGTGATGTGACTCTCGGCAGCGGACAAAATTTTAAGTCTTTGCTTGATTCAACCAATCTGAATTACCTGTTGGCTCAAATCCGATTATTGGAATCTCAAGGCAGTGCTCAAGTGGTTTCAAGACCAACACTGCTAACCCAAGAAAATGTCGAAGCGGTACTGAACAACAGCAGCACGTTTTACGTCAAGCTGGTTGGTAAAGAGACCGCAGCACTGGAAGAGGTCACGTATGGCACGTTACTGAGAATTGTCCCGCGTATCGTTGGTGACAGGTTTGCTGCCCGACCAGAAATCAATCTGAGCCTTCATCTCGAAGACGGGGCAAAGATTACCGATGGTGGTGTCGACGACCTTCCTTCCGTTCGTAAAACTGAAATCAGTACTTTGGCGACGGTGAAGCAAGGACAGAGCTTGCTCATCGGTGGTGTTTATCGAGATGAAGTGAGTCATCAGTTACGTAAAGTACCACTGTTGGGAGACATCCCATATTTAGGTGCGTTGTTTAGAAGTAATACCAACACTAAACGCCGCACGGTGCGCATGTTTATTCTAGAACCGCGAATCGTTGTGGATGGTATTGGCGATAGTGTGTTGATTGGTAATGAGTACGATCTGCGACCAAGCATTGGCAAGCTCAACAACATTTCCAACAACAGTGCTGAATTTAAATCGGTCGTCGAAGTGTATAGCTGCACATCAAAGACTCAAGCAGAGCGCTATCAGCAAGACTTATTGTCACAGCAACAGTCGTCTCAATTGACGCAGTGCCAATTGCCGACAGGGCAAAAGGGTTGGCGTGTAAAAGTATTGGAATGCGATGACTCACAAAGTGAGTGTGTGCGTCCATCAGAGGAGCCTTAACCGCGATGCAGCAATGGAAAATTCGTATTTTATCAGGCGTGCATTCCGGAGTTGAAGTCACCTTACCTGAGGGCGCTCTTGTGCTTGGCAGTGACGACTTTATCGCAGATCTCGTGCTGTCTGATGCTGGGGTCGAAGCTAACCATTTCACGTTGGTTTGCCAGCAAGACTCGGTCATTTTACGAGGCTGCAAAGAGGCAAATATTAACGGTGAAAACATCTCTGTTGAAGATGATGGGATCGAGTTGTCACGCCATGCCGTTGTATCTGTAGGCGTTGTGAAGTTCGCACTGGGGTACGCAGAAGATGCGTTAATCGTGAGTAACGTCAGCGACGAATCTAGCGAACAGGATACACCTGTTGTTGCTGTACAACGCTCTAGCTGGAAAAAAACAACGCTCATCGCCTTGCTTTGTAGTTTTGTCCCGAGTGTCATTTTTGCTGGTATGTGGTACAGCCAAGCTAACGGAAACAATAATGAGACTGTCACAGAAGCAGAACCCATTGTTTTGGTGCGCAACATCTTAGGCGAGCTCAAACTTAGCGACGTTCGTGTGGAATGGAATGCCGCCGCACGCCAAGCGGTTTTGGAAGGCTATGTTGAAGATCGAACTCAGAAACTCGATCTGCTTGGTCGAATTGATGTACTAGGTATCAATTACAAAAGTGACTTAAGAACGATGGAAGAAATCCGTCGCGGGGTTCGATTTATTTTGCGAAACCTCGGCTATCACCAGGTGAAAGTCGAAAATGGGGATGAGACGGGCACACTGTTACTGACGGGTTATATCGATGATGCAAGCCGCTGGAACCAAGTTGAGCAAATTTTAGAGCGAGACGTACCGGGCCTAGTAGCGTGGAAGGTTGAACTGCAAAGAGCGGGTGCCTACATGGATACGCTAAAAGCCTTATTGACGGATGCAGAGCTACTGAAAAAAGTCCAGTTGGTTACCAGCGGTGATCGCATCGAAGTACGCGGGGAACTTGATGATATCGAAACGACTCGATTTTACGGTGTGACTCGAGACTTCCGAGAACAATATGGTGAAAAACCATATTTAGTTTTGAAATCCATACCTAAGGTGAGTAAAGGCACCAACATCGATTTCCCGTTTCGTAGCGTTAACTTTGGTCAGGTTCCATATGTGATTCTGACCGATAACGTTCGTTACATGGTTGGTGCAAGAACGCCTCAAGGCTACCGCATATCCAGTGTTACGCCTGCTGGCATTGAGCTGGTCAAAGGTGGGCGGGTGATAACAATAGAACTCGGATACGAGGGCGAGACGAACAATGACAAATCTTGAACAAATTTTAAATAACGACAAAAACGGTGCGGAAGTGCACAAGATTAAGAGCAAGCTCTTAGAAGCACAAGCGGTGGTGAAACGTCAGTTGGATTTAGGGTGCTCACCACAGCAGTACCAATTGCTACTCAAACAGTATGAAGCTTACACCGCCGCACATGCGGTCGTTGAATCATACGAAGCGAACTAAAAATACGAGGAAGTCTTATGTCATTTTACGATGCTAGTAACAGTGTAAACCTTGATGATGTTAAAACTAAGTTAGAAAAACAAGCGAAAGATGCCAACACAGAAGTGACGACAGCCATCAAGAACCTAGAAACAAACGCCGATGATCCATCTAAGCTGGCTGAACTTCAGCACGCGATCAACAAATGGTCTGTTGTTTACAACATCAATGCGACCACCACTCGTGCGATTAAAGATGTGATGCAGTCGATTCTCCAGAAGGTATAAAGCATGGAACGAGAAATGCGCCAATTGCTGGCTGAAATCGCGCTGATGGCAACCGGTATGCATCGTCATCAAGAAGCTAACACGATTGCGGACGGCCTTGAAGCAAGCTCCGGTTCTGAAGAGACCGTGGTGATGATTCGTGCAATGAGCCTCATGAATAAAGGCTTGTACGAAGAGGCTCATCAATTGCTCGAACCACTTTGCAACGCCTATCCAGATCTGATCAGTTTAGCGGCCCTTGCTTCCGCCAAAGCTGGTTTATTGAGCAAAGCGGAAAGTTGGGTAGAACTCGCATCACAGGGAAGCGAAGAAAGCCAAGCATTTGCTGCAAGCTTTTCTCAGGACATTAGGAACCTTGGATGATCGTTGATTCAAGTAATCTAACTCTTCAGCCTCAACCTCTGCGCCAATCGGAGTCGCGCCATTATGAGCGGAGCGATGAAGATAAGATGAATGTGCTCATGGAGCGTAATGCCAAGCAAGCGGAAGCCTCACACGCCTCTCCAAAAGAGACGTTAGAGAAAACAGAAGCGAAACTGGCGGACATCAAAGCGTGGTATGAATCACTAAAAGACGCAGATGTTGTCAGTAAACAAAGCGTCTTATCATCGTTAAATGAAGCGTTCTCCGATCCTCAAGTTAAACGAGAGGCAATGTGGTACGCCTTTTATGAGGCGAAGAGTGCAAAGGGCACCGAACACCCGCAAGCCGATTTATTAAAGGTGTTGAAGCAGGAGTTGCTAGGGGATTTTTCGGGCCAGCTTATTGCCGAGCCACCTGTCGATAAAGCAGCACTTAAAGAAATGTTGGCGCAGCATTTTCCACTTGGTGCCCAGAAAGAACAAGCCTTGTGGCACTGCTGGGCTGAGTTGAAGTCGTTACCTGGTATGGCATCAACACTGGACATGGTTCGTGATGAGCTTAGCTTCATGATTCAAAAAAATGCGATGGTGAAAAACATCGTGACTCATAGTCACAAGTTAGATTTGTCTTAGGAGTACATATGATAAACACGCAGTACACCGAGGTGATGCAAACCAACATTGATAAGTTGCAGGATGCACAAGTCGAGGACGGTTTAAGTGAACGTTTCGAACAAGCTATGTCGGTTCCCGAGGCGAATAATGGCTTGGAGGGCGGTTTGCTCGAAAACATCAGCGAGTTAAAAAATACTATCGATAACGCGAAAAGTAACCTGCAAGACAACATGAAGATGGTGGGTGATGATCCGGCGCAATTACTGCAAATGCAGTGGGCACTGACGCGCATTACTTTTCAAGAAGAGCTGATCGCGAAAACCGTGGGTAAAACCACACAAAATGTAGAAACCTTATTGAAGGCACAATAGTGATGATGAATAAAATGAGAGCGGTTTTCATCATGCTCACGTTGTTTCTGGTGGGGTGTCAGACCGAGCTGTACACCAACGTAACTCAGAAAGAGGGGAATGAGATGTTGTCGATCTTATTATCCGAAGGTGTCGTTGCAACAAAAGAACCTGACAAAGACAACACCGTCAAGTTAATGGTAGACAGTTCTCAAATCGCCTTCGCTGTAGACGCGCTGAAGCGAAAAGGGTATCCAAGAGAGCAGTTTTCTACATTGAAAGAGGTGTTTCCCAAAGACGATTTGATCTCGTCGCCATTAGCAGAACGAGCACGTTTGGTGTACGCGAAATCTCAAGAACTTTCTTCAACCTTATCTCAGATTGATGGCGTGCTGGTGGCACGTGTTCATGTTGTTTTGGAAGATCAAGATCTACGTCCAGGAGAGCGTCCAACGCCTGCATCTGCCTCTGTGTTTATTAAACACGCGGCGGATATTGCGCTTGATTCGTATGTTCCGCAGATCAAATTATTGGTGAACAATAGTATTGAGGGGTTGAACTACGATCGAATCAGCGTAGTGATGGTACCCTCATCAGAGGTTCGAGTTGCTACTCAAAACAATCAATTTAAAAGCATTTTGTCGGTTCAGGTCACCAAAGAGACGGCGAATAATCTTATCGCCATTTTGGTGTTCTTGGTAGCTGCGCTTATCGGTTCAAATATCGCTACTTTTACTTGGTGCCGCAGGAACACAAAGCGTGGTTAAACCAGAAACACCACTCGCGCAGGTACAACATCAATTTAACTACGCGCCTTGCCAATACATCCATAAAAGTTGGATAGAACAGAAACAGCCTTGGTTATTAAATATTGAAGGTTGGAGAGATAACCCCATGTTTAACCAATGGTGCATAAATGAGTGGGCGTTATCTCCAGTTCCAGAGACGGCTTTTAACAAACCTTGCCATAGCTTGGCGTTGCTCCCAGCGGATGCGTTGAATCAACTCGTATTGATGGTGGGCGGAGCTTTACATTGTGTGGCAATGCGAGGCGTTGTTTTAAAACATCCGAAACAGGTTCTGAACAACGTCTTTGGATTGGAAGGCGCTCGGTTCTTGATTCAAAACGGGCCGATGTTGTTATCCAGTTGGCCGCAAGGTTGGCAACATCCGTTGCCAGAATCATTGGATGAGCGGTCTATTGAAGCAAAAATGCAAGCGCTTGGGTACTCCTGGATAAGCTTTGTTTTAGTTAACTCGCCAGAAGACATTGTCCTGCGTTGGCAATTCAAACTAGAACAGCAGCTCAGCGAGAGTACGGAAATGGCTAGCTGGTTGGCAAAAGATCAGCGAGATCTGGCGTATCGACTCACAAAAAAAATCGCAAAACAGGTTATTCCCCAATGGTTTCATTTGTTGAAATAAAAACAGACAACTTGCAGCTGGCACCTGGCTTAAAGGTGCTGAAAGCGAAAGATTATGCCAGTTATCTGGATTCGCAACACTTAGTTGAAGCCGCGAACTCCAAAGCTGAAAGCATCATTGCTAATGCCCAACAAGCCTACGAAACTGAAAAACAACGTGGTTATCAAGATGGCCTTGCACAAGCTAAGATTGAAAATGCGCAAACGATGGTTGAAACCTTAGCACGTTGTAATGACTACTATCAGCAAGTCGAAGAAAAAATGACAGGTGTGGTGTTAGAAGCGGTGCGTAAGATCATCGATACCTTTGATGATGTCGATACCACGGTGAGCGTCGTGCGAGAAGCGTTGCAATTGGTGAGCAACCAAAAGCAGGTGATTTTACATGTCCATCCAGAGCAGGTTGTTGATGTGAGGGAAAAAGTGGCTGGTGTATTGAGTGATTACCCTGAAGTCGGTTACGTTGACGTGGTAGCAGATGCGCGCTTGAAAAATGGAGGCTGCATTTTGGAAACAGAAGTTGGGATCATTGACGCCAGTATTGATGGACAGCTGCATGCATTAAAGCAAGCGATGGTGAAGCAACTCAGCGAGCGTAAAATTACGATTCATGAATAAATCTTAAAAACTCAGTACTTGCTGAGTTTTTTCATTTTAATGCCTTTAAACAAAAAAAATCCGACCATTTCTAAAATATTCACTGCCATAAATCCTTAAGAATACACCTAAGAAAGCTGCTTAGGTGATAAGTGTTGCAACCAAGCAGCGCCTCTAAAACAACAAAAATAGGATTATTTAGTCGAATGGCTAATGGATTTATAACTTCTTTACTGACAGATTTTGCCAGCCGCTGCCAACTGGAGTCGCTGGTTTTTGATGAGGATGATTGTTGTCATCTGCTCATTGACCAAAACACAGCAATCACAATTCGCGCACAAGAAGATCGCCTGACACTTATTGGGCTGATTTCAGGCGATAAGCCGAGTGATGATGTTTTGCATCAACATATGAAAGATGCCTTAACGCAAGGCTCTCCAGCGGTATTCTGGGAGGCAGAAACGGGATACATCGGTTTCATACACCTGCACCAGCAACTGTTAACTGCTTCTTTTCTTGATGAATCATTAGCGAATTTCATCGAATGGCTAAAAAGTGCGAACACGCAAAAAGTAACCAATAAAACAACCGAAGTCCCGGTAACGAGTACTACTCATTTTTCCACATTAAGGGTTTAAAACATGATCAGTTTTGGAAGTGTTAGCGCATTGCAGGCTGCCATGCCGCAAGCTCGCAACGAGATACTAAACGAAGGCAAGCTGAGTATTGGTGGCAAAGAATACCAAATCAACGCAGCGACCCAAGAATTTACTCGTACCAATCCTACGAATGGTGCGGTAGCGCGATTTTTTGAAGCGACAGGAAAACTGTTTCGCGAAGGTAGCCCACAATCGGTAGCGAAAGCCCTTACAAAAGCCGTATTTGATAATGAGCAAGGCCAAGCTCAGCGTTTACGAGCTGCTTCTTCTGTTGAGCATGGACAAATGTTCTTCAAAGATGGAAACATAAAAACCGCATCAGATGTATTAAATGCATTCGCAAAATTGGATAGCAAAACGGTCCAATCGCACTCTGCTGAGCTAAACCAGTTAGCGGAGCGAGCAATGACAGAGGCAATGTTAGAAACCGACTCTGGTAAAAACCTCACATCACTGATTGGAGAAAGTGCAGCGAAGTCGCTTGCTGGACGTGTAGTAAAAGACTACGGCGGTGGTGTGTCTGCAGCGCAAAAAAATCCAGCAGGTAGCATCAATCAAATGCAAGCGGTGTTTGATATGGAGGTGATGCATCTTAAATCGGCGCAACGCCATATCGAAGGTCTAGCAAGCACCGATCTAAGCCAAGGTGTATACGCTGAAGGACTGGCAGAGGACGCGTTTAACAAAAGTGGCGTCACCGATAATGTCGAACGAGCTGCGGCGTGGATCATTAATGCTTCTAACTCTAAAGGAAACGATGCCGAAAACATTACGTCTTTACTTAAAGAGTACGCGTCTAATGGTAAAGACTTATTGAATATGGACAACTTAAAAGAGCTACACGCTCGATTGGTACCTGATGTTGAACGTGACTACCGAGGGCCAAATATTTCGGGTGGTACTTTGCCTTCAAGTATTGGCGGTGAGGGGATGCTAAAGCAGCACATTGAAGGATTTTTGAAAGAAAACCCAGTGGCGGATAAAGATCTGGGTAAACACTTGTTTGCAGGAGTCATTGGGTATCACGGGTTCACCGATGGAAACGGTCGCATGGGACGCATGCTATACGCGATAGCAGAACTTCGTAACGACTCATTCAATCCTTTAGCTATGAACGCAGAGAACAGCCTTCACGGTATCAAGTAATCTTTCTCTTCTATTCAAATTTTAGAGCGGCGATTGCCGCTCTTTTCTTATTTCTTTATCCAACTTACTCTTCATTTTTCTACCTCGCTAAAACGGCTAATAGCAATAAAATTGAGACGTTTAAATAAAGCTCCTGTGTCTATCACGCCATAAAATCGCTCTTATCCTTATGAGCTTATTTAAATAAGCCGTTATACCCAAGTCGTCTCGCTGCATCAGATATTTCGAGGCTACTTAGGTATATTAAATTAGACAGGACACAACATGGATACAGGAAAGATTAATATGCTTCTCTCTGAATTGGGAGAAGTGCTGAACCTTGAGCGCGTGACAGCGTATGACGATCAAATGTGGTCACTGCATTTTGCTGAAAATAACAGTGTCGATGTTCTGCTCGTGGAAGAAAAAGGCGAGTTGTTGATTTCTAAAAACCTGCACATAGAACAAGAGGATATTACGTTAGACAAACTTCAAGTTTTACTTGAATACAACTTCTTATATCGAGAAACCGGCGGTGTGCAGTTTTGCGTTAATCCAACCACTAAAGATGTGGTTCTTCAGGTTGCCATTGCGGCCGAAAGTGAACTCACCAACATCGCTAATTTGATGATTCAACTGAATGAGCTAGTGGATACTTGGGCTCAGTTATTTCAGAACAATACGGTCGTAGATTTTAGCCAAACAGACGTACACGCATTTATTCAGGTTTAAGGCATCAAACATGGTCAATATTAATACATCACACATGCATTCGTTGAGTCAGTTAACGTCCCATTTGGCGACACAAAATCAAGCTGACGATAAAGAGGTTCGAGCGCATAATGGCAAAGATATTTTTGTTAAAGAAGGGGCGCCTAAAAACAAAAGCGTCAGCGCGCGTATTAGCCACCAGAATAAAGCGAAAGACATTGTGGTGAATCTGCTCACGAAGCAGGGCATTCCTAAAGACGTTGCGAAGCTGATGCTGCAAAATGTGTTGAACGGTGAAAACAAGTTAACGCTTGGTAGCCTGAAAAATCTTGAGAGATTGTCGTCTGGTCCGAGCTCACATTGGCCAGCCCCGCAAACGGCGGCCTCTTCTTCTAAAGCGAATAAAACCTCATCGAGTGTAGCGCTGATCAACGAACATAAAGCTAACCTTCAAAAGCTTGGTGATTTTGCCTGTACAGACTTAAATACATTTGGTGTAAAAGGTTCGCAGTTTTATGAAACCAAAGGAAAGCCTAGACTAGAAGCGCTTCACGCGAATCAAGCGCGAATCATGCAAGATCAACGAGCGACTATGTCCGCAAACGGAGTTCAAGCTGCAGCACAAAGAGGAACCGCACCGCAATTAAGCACTCTACAGAACATTGCTAAGGCAGTACAAAACGCGAAAGCCGGCTGCTGTACTACATTTGCCTTTGCTGCCGCTGCGGAGATGATTCAAGGCATGTCAGGCACACCTGAAGGTGAGCCTAAAGTCGAAGTGGTTGCGTTTAAAAAGGGTCATTCAGGTACACACCTTTATGTACTGGTTGGTCGACAAGAGGGGAGTGATATCAAAGATCCATCAACATGGAGTAAGGATGTGAAAATTGTTGACCCTTGGGCAACATCCGCATTCGGTGCACCAATGTTTGGAGATGCGCAACGACCACCAGTTTCGAATATGTTCCCGCCAACAGAAGTCATTTTTGATAGCCATAAACTGGGTTAGTCGCTCTGCAAAAGAAGTGAGCAAACACATAATACTAATCTTCTAACCTTTATTGAAAGAGCAGCCCTGAGCTGCTCTTTTTTATTACTCTGGCAACTCATTTTTACAGCGAGATTTCTGCGGAAAACCTCACAATGAAGACGAGAAAGTGACAAAAATAAAGCCATTACCGACATCGTTCAATCTGCAATCGTTGTTCAATAGAGTTATTGAAACAAAAGGAAAAAGTTATGAACACGATTCAACAACTGCTCTTGGAGTTTTGCCAACTCAATGAGTTACCCGAACTGAATTTTGAAGACAATGAACGTTGTCAGCTACTGGTCGACGACCGCTACATGCTGTATTTCATCGCGACAGATACGGATGACTTAATGTTGTCCGTGACGTTCGGAGGATTAGAAAAGTCGGGCGAACAAAGACTAAAAGGTTTAGAGCTTCTTGCTCATGCTAATTATCAGGGCATCGGTAGTGGCAGCCTGGCACTTGCTTTAGCCCCAAATGGTCGACAGCTTGTCTTAGCGGGACGTAAACCCGTTGAGCACCTAAACACGACGAATCTTACTGCTTGGTTTCATGAGGTTATTGAACAGACTGAATTGTGGCAAGCGCGTTTTGCAATGTTGGATCAAGCGATTCCAACCACCCCTAATCATGAACAAGCTCATGTTCAATCACTTCGTGTGTAGGAGAGAAAAATGGTCAATACAACGCAAAAAATCAGCCAAAGCCCAGTACCTGATCTAGAACAGTTTCGTGCAGTCGCTGCGCAAAAAGATGACCGAGTGATCAGTAAAAGAGGTGAGGTAAAAGAACCTTCAACGTTCCACAAAGGTCACAAGTTTGCTTCTATCCACGAAGGCGTGTTGAGAAGCAAATACACTAAGTTTTTCCAAGAAAACATCAAAACTCACCTTGATTTAAAGCAGGCGCTACTTAAGCAAGAAAAACCTGAGGTTGCGCTGTTGGCTTACTCCCTAGTGAGTCCTTCTGGTTATCGCGGTGAGCCGCTTACTGAGCGCAAAATCTTAGAAGTTGTCAGCTTGTTGGATGAAGTCAAGGTGAGCAGCGATACGTACCAGCAGCTTAAAAATACGTTTGACGCGATCAGCAAAGATCCGCGTATGCAGGTGAGTTTAGAGGCTCAGTACCCGGGGAAAATGGATGGTTTTGGTGCCGAACTGTTACAGATGGGCAAAGAGAAACTGAAAGGTTCTGGCGTTAATGCTGTCATCAACCTAGCTTTGCCTGGCGTAGGGCTATTAATTTCAACAGGACGTGAGCTGCACAAAGCGGCAGTCAATGGCGATGCTGAAGCTTACCACCATCAGCTGGAGCAAATTTCGCAGCTTCCAGGGCGAGACCAACGTCTCTCTATGCCGATGCAACAAACATTGGCTCAAGGTCATGCAATGTTATCAGCTGAAGGTGCAGTTGGGGCAACATTGGCCATGGCGACAGGGAGCTTGGGTACTTTTGGTGTGAGCTCTGTAGCGACAGCGGGTGTTACGCCGATAGCAAAAGAAGCCATTGGTTCGGCTGCCACGACCGGCATCATCAGTGGTGGTGGTTTTGTTGCGAACCAAGCTGGAGCATACGGACTAAATACAGAAGTCAAAGAACAACTCATGCAAGGTGAGATGTCTGGTGTTTTACCAAGGCTTGAAGTTTCTAATGCCAAAGGAGACTTTACCTTCAGCATGCAAGATCCAGCTTCTGTACGCGCATTGATGGCGTACCTTGGCCCTAAAGAGAACACGGCGATGACATCACCTCAAGCGCCTAAAGAAGCACAAGAGATGGAAGCTGCTCGCTTAACGTTGAAAAAGATGTTGGGCTCAGAGCCAGGTGAACACTTAGTCCCTGACGTTGATTCTATCTTGAAGCTAAGTCCAGAAGATGCGCCAAGTAAAACTGAGGCAACTGCTCATAGTGCGTTTAAAAAGCTATTGGGCGAAGATTGGGATTGGCTCATGCCTGCAGTTCGAGCGATCGATAAAGGTGAGGCGAGTCAAATCAATGAAAAGCTGACTTACAAACTGCCACTTGATGCAGAAAATGGACGAGTATACCTTGATAAATGCCCAAACCTGAGTGACGCTCAGTTGGATGCATTAGATAAACTGGGCTCACCAAGTCAATTGCGACTGATGTACTTAGCGGAAGGTTGGGTTTAATTGAAAGTAAGGGAGCATTTGCTCCCTTACCGTATATGGTGTTTTGCTGGATGTTTATCTAGGCGTTAAATTGGCCTACTGATTTCGCTTAAAAAAGCGCTCGGCATTAGCAAATAGAGATTCACAGTGCTTTTTCTGCTTGTCGTAGTCAGCCGAACCTTCTGGCATTGCGTCTAATACTTCTTTTGCGCTGTGGTATTCTTTTACCATCAACTCAAACTTATCTTCATAATTGCTTTTTTTATTCTTTTTTTGAAAGCTATCTCGTTTTTTTCTCATTTTTATTCCTCTAGAGCGTGTTTATTAAAGGTCAATCTAATTAACCTCTACTTTTATAGGAATAACGAAGTCAAAATGGTTTAAATTAAGTCTAAATATTCCATTGTCATCGCGCTGATTAATATATTTCACCGCTAATGACTATTCCTAAATAGTGATGATATATACACAAAGTGGCTATGCGCGTTATGTCTTATTTTGACGCTTACTGATTGTTTTTATAAGGTTAAATTCCTTATAAACCTATCGATGTAAAGACAGCGCGTTGTGGTAACCATGCTAAGAGAGCTAACTCTCGCTCGTATTTAAATCAAAACTGAGGCTATTTAATGGAAGATAAAGAATAAGTTGCTACAGGAGTTGAGTAACGAAATGACTCGAAAGAAAACTAAGAAGAGACTCGAACTAAATATTTCATCAATAGCTCACGGTTAGGAGCTGAGCTCACTATACACCGATTATAAGAAATAGATAGGACTTTCTATTTTTCTTCAGACAAAACTGCCCATGAAGGAAGCTTGCGCGTTGCAAAGCAATACCTAAAGATACAAAGGCATGCGTACATGCCTTTGTATGTGTGCGAGGCACAAATGGCGCTATGGTAGGTAGGCGCCGCCACATACTGGATTGTATGTGCCCGTGATATGTCCGCTTTTTTCACTTGCCAAGTAGCTCACGGTGTTTGCTACGTCTTCAGGTGTGGCAATTTTCTGCGTTGGTGTGAACATTCGAATGGTTTCTTTAAACTCTTCAGGAGCACCTTTTGTTGCGTCTGTTTCTACAAGGCCCGGAGCAACGACATTAGACGTAATCCCGAAAGGACCAAGTTCTTGAGCGAGGTATTTACTAAAGCTATCAAGTGCACCCTTTGCACTACCATGAGCAATAAAGCTTGGTGCAGGGGCTTCTGATAAGGTGCTAGAGATAAAAATTAAGCGACCAAAGTGGTTGGCTTTCATGTTTTCTACCGCCAATTTTGCCGTTTGATATGCAGCGTGCATTTCGTCATTTAGCTTTTGTGAAAACTCTTCCCACGACTGCTCAGTGAAAGGTTTAGCGGTAAAGCTCATGTTTGCGTTTGAGACAAGAACATCAACGCCACCATGTTCATTTGCGATGCTGTCGAACATCCCTTGTATTTGTGCGTCATCTCGAACGTCAGCTTTTAAAGTGTACGCCTCACCACCGGCGTTTTGAATTTTTTGAGCTAACGCTTCCGCGACCGCAGCACTATTTACGTAGTTGATAAAAACTCGGTAACCATCTGCAGCGAGTGCTTTTGCTGTTGCTGCACCAATTCCACGAGCGCCACCTGTAATTAAAGCATTGCGTTTTGTCATCGTATTTCTCCAAGGTTGAGCCTGACTGTTAAATCAGCTTCTGTCGCAACGTACGCTGATAAGTTAAATTTGTCCGTTAAGCTTGCGTAAGTTCGCTACCACGTTAGAAAGTTGCTGTTTGCTGTTGTCTAGGTCGGCATCAGCAAGGTTCTGTTGGGCTTCTTGCAGTACTAGCGAAGCGATATTTGCACATGTATCAACGGTGTCTAAAGATTTTTCTGTTAGCACGACTAACTTACTTCGACTATCCGTTGGCGAAGGTTTCCTCTCTGTCCAACCGCGCTTTTCAAGCCCATCAATTGATCGACTGACGCTCGATTTTTCTAAGTACAACAGTTCACAAATCTGACTTTGAGAAAGGGCACCGTTGTTTCGTAACAGCAACACGACACCCCATTGTTCTGCTGTCATATCAATACCAGCATCTTTGAAACGGGTAGTGAGTAATCGGTTAAACAGACGACTAGCAAGCCCCGTAAGGTGACCGAGAGACTGATGATGGTTGTATTGGGACATGGAAAATTTCACCAAATAACATGAACGAACAATATGGTTGTATACACAACTATATTGGGCGATGTCAAATTCGTTTGAAGAAAATGCTACTAGCTTGTGCTTATCGTTGGGTTGATGTGTCAGATTGAGGTGCTAATGAAAATTGGTGAGGTAGCTTCGAAAACTTCGGCCAGTCAAATGTTTGCGCCTGATGCACCGAGTTGGGGAGCAAGCTTCATTAAAGGTAGGGGAGTTGTAGTCCTCTCTTTATTTATTTAGTTTAAATGTGTTTTTTGTTTACATTATAAATGGTTAGATTTTAATTCTTTTCATTCGAAACACTTTTCTCAAGAAGTTCATGATAAATCAATGAGATTGATCTTTTTGATTGGCAATGATCAAATGTATCTTTACTAAAACTGTACGGTACAGTACAGTTTGTGAAAATCATAAAATGGGTTTCAAACATGAAGAAGAAAGTTATCGCCTTGTCGCTTGTTGTTGGTTCGTTATTTGCTGCTGGCTGTGCCTTATACCAGCCGAATACTGTAATGACGGATAACGCATATGTTCATTCAGACGTTACGGCCATTTCACCTGAGGTTGGGGGGCAAGTAAGCGAAATCTTTGTCAAAGATAACCAGTGGGTAAGAGAAGGAACTCCTTTGTTTGTCATTGATGATGAAGACTTTATTGCCAACCAAGAAATTGCTCGAGCAGCACTAGATGTTGCGAAATCTGAGCTTACTGCAAATCAAATCAAAACGGATATGCAGTTAATGAAAATTGAGCAGGCGAAGCAAGGTATTCGCCGCGCGAGTGCAAATGCCGAACACCAAGCGGCGGAGTTTCAACGTCTTTCTCGTTTGGTACAAAAGCAATCTGTGAGCAAAAATCAGTTTGAAGCACAAAAAACGCGATCTATTGAAGCAAGCAGTAATCTTGAAACCGCTAAATTGGGCTTAGCTGCTGAGCAAAAACAGCTCGACACATTGATGACTGAGAAGTTGCAACTGACAGCACAGCGTAAAAGAGCAGAAGCAAGCTTACGACTGGCTAATATTTCACTGGAAAGAACCACAGTGCGTGCACCATTTGATGGCTATGTGGCAGATAGACAAGTGCAAGTCGGCAAGTTTGTACAACCAGGAATGGGGCTCATCGTGATGGTGCCAGATTATGTTTGGATAGAGGCAAACTTTAAAGAAACACAACTTGAGAACGTTGTGCCTGGGCAAGAGGTTGAAGTGGTATTGGATATGTTTCCAAACCATCCATTGCATGGCCGTGTTTCTTCGATAACCCCGGCGACTGGTGCACAGTTTAGTTTATTGCCACCTCAAAATGCGACAGGCAATTTCGTAAAAGTAGTACAACGTATACCAGTACGTATCGAGCTAGAGATCCCTCAAGAGTTGAGTCAACGAGTCTATCCGGGGTTGTCTGCAGAAGTATCGATCGAGACCGCGGCACAAGGTTAACTGCAATGGAAAAACGTTCACCGCTGCTGATTTTGACGCTTTTTGCGATTGCTGCTTTTGGTATTAACTCCGTGATGTTTACCGAGTTATCGTATGAGATGGCGGCAACGTCAGGCTTATCTGTCGATGAAGTTGCTCTGGTTAAAGTCGGCTTTATGATTACCCAGGTATTAGGTTTTATATTCACACCAATATTGGTGCGTAGATTGGGTACGTTAATGCTCTTACATGCCATTTTATTGGTAGGTCTAGCGAGCAATCTTGTCCTTTACTGGGGCGGACAGCAAGAACTGGTGTTCACTCTGACTTGGCTCTCGAGTGGCTTTTTTATGAGCATGTTAATGGTGGTATTAAACCTTTACTTGCTCCACTTCTTTGAACAGCGTTGGCTACCTGCCATTATCGCTTTAACGCTAGTATTCTCAACCTTGCTATCGATCGGCGCTTACCCTTGGGTAGTGGCCAATATTGTCGAAATCTTTGATTGGTCACTGTTGTGTGTTGTGTCGGCTTGGCTGTACTTCTCTGCCTTGGTAATTGCATGCATCTACAATCCTAAGTCGATTCAAATCGAGGCCGAAGCCAAGTCGGGCTGTTGGTTTTATTTAGTTTTTGCCCTGACAATAAGCCTCGTTGTATTTCTATTGATGAGAGGCAGTTATTACAACTGGTTTGACTCGGAATGGTTTGTTAAAGCCTCTTCGATAGCCGCGGCTCTGACTTTATTAGTGGTGTATTACTTTGTGAAAACCAGTCCTTTAAATACAGCATCAATACAGCTGCATAGTAAGTTGAAAACTAATGTTTTCATGTACAACGCTTTTTTGGCAGGTTTTGCTGTTATGGCGAGCAATGTGTTGTTTACTAGCTTTTTGAAAATGGCGTTGCAGTACAACAACCTTAATGCTGGATATGCCCAATTGCCGGCATTTTATGCCATGTTAGGTGGTATGCTAGTCAGTGTGCTGGTGTATTACTTCCGCCGTCCATTAGCGGATGCAGTCGTCCCGTTTGGTGTGGTGATGATTATACTTTCGGTACATAAGTTTAGTCAGTTACCTAGCTTTGCTGGTACGGAATCTTTGTCCGTTCCGATGATGTTGCGTGGGTTTGGTGTCGGCTTATTGAATGTGTCTGTGACCATTGCAGTCTTGATGTACTTCCAGGTCGGGCAGCGTTTAGAAGGCATCGCCAATTTCTACCTCTTTCGTACCATTGGTGGTGTGATCGCTGGTGCCGTGTTCTCACGGGTAATGCAAAGCCATAGTGCGCAAGCTGCTGGAGAGATTGGCCGAACGCTAGATGATGTGAATCATGCTTTTGGTGCTTATAAAAATGCGTTGAGCAGTACGATTCTGACTCATGGACACTTGCCAAATTCGGCATTAGGAATGAGCCAAATTAGTTCTGTTGTCAAAGAGCAGGCGACCACTCTAGCACTGAGTAATTCATTATTGATGTTTATTATCTCGGTCTTTGCTCTCGCGCCAATCTTAATAATCGGTAAAAAGCTAGCGGCGAAGCGAGAGATTCACTAAGCCATAGAAACAAAAAGGGAGCGATGATGCTCCCTTTTATATTCAGTGAGTTTATCTTTGGTATAGATTTAGGAAGGCGGTGACCGCTTTTTTCGTATGTGCATCTAACTCTTCATCTGTCAGAAAATCGAAGCCAATTAGTGCCATGTTCTGGTAATCAAGTTTAATTAATGCAAGTAGTTGCTCACAAGCGAGGTCGGCATTTTCAACATCGAGTTGTGAGCTGACAGTTTCACTCTTTAAAAAGTCGATGAGGTATTGATGAATGCGATGCGGCCCTGTCTGCCAGAATTGATTTGGTACGGAATCATGTTTGTTGAAGTCAGCCGAAACGATCCGATAAAGTGATAGCATAGGATTGGAGCATACACCTTTTAGGTACTTCTTGGCGAAGTCATTCAATGTTTCTTGTAAAGGCGCCGATTGCTTGTCGGCAAGCTGGAAGACGGACTCTAAGCTGGTTTTGGTATTGTATGCTAAAACTTCAACAAATAACCCTTCTTTGTTCGAAAAATAGCGATATAACGTCTGCTTTGAGCCTCCACAAATCGCGACGATTTGATCGAGTGATGTGTCTTTGTATCCTTGTTTTATAAAAAGGTCAGTGGCAACTTTGATGATTCGAGTTCGTTTCTTTTCGGTAGATATGCGCATAAATAAATCAACCCAAGCAAAAATCCACCTTTGTTGTGGCTGGTGTGGTTTCTTACCGAGCTCTAGGTGGTTTAGAGATGAAAATAAAACTGTCCAGTACAGTACCACTATTGACGTTAGTAAACACGACTTTTCATGAACCAAGTGCTTCATTGAGACAAGCAAAAGTAGGCAAATTCGATATGCTGAAACCTATAGCGAAGGATGACACATTTAAAAATATCATTACGTATAGAAAAGTGATAACCGTTCTTCGTACGATAGCCTTTACTCTCGAAATCATGTTAGTTCAGCGTCTTATCCGACTCCAATGATGCCAACCAACGAAGCACTTCGGCGGTTGCTTCAATAAGATCACTTGGGATGTACTGGTCGACGTTGCCGTCCGCGTATAGTGCGCGAGCAAGAGGGACTTTTTGCATCACAGGCACACCTTCCTCTTTGGCGATTGCGATCATACGTTTGGCTACCGCATCGGTTTCCATCAAGGTGATGACGGGCAGGGGCGTTTCGCCTTTTTTGTAGTACAGACCAACCGCGATATGCGTTGGGTTTGTTACCAACACATTGGAGCGTTTAACATTTTCACGTTGATTGGAGGCCTGTAGCTCTTGGTGTAGCTGACGACGTTTACTTTTGATTTCTGGGCTGCCTTCCATCTCTTTGTATTCGCGCTTCACTTCGTCCTTGCTCATTTTGAGCTTCTTCGTGTGGTCAAACTTTTGGTACGCAAAATCAGCTGCAGCGATGACGATGAAGCCTACCGAAGAGATAATCATTAATTGTTTAATCATGACACCAGTAATGGTCGGGACACATTCTAGCCCGCAAGTTGGAATTTGCATCAAAGCGTTGATGTTACCGCGTAAGGTCACCCAGATAATGCAGGAAAGAAGAGAGACTTTAAGGATCGACTTGATAAACTCAATCACACTCTTAAGCGAAAAAATGCGTTTGGCACCTTCGACGGGATTGATCTTTTTGATATCTGGTTTAACGGATTCACCACTAAATAGGAAGCCGAACTGCCCCATATTGGAAAAGATGGCGACGAGTGCAGCAACCAGAATAATCGGGGCGAGTAGATAGGCAATTTCTTTTGCGATGGCAATAGCGACATCGACTAGCGCATCTTGGAAGCCCTGATAAGCAAGCTTACTTGGTAGGAGAATAAGCGCTGAGATGTGCGACATGTAATAATCGGCGAACGCAAACAGTACAATTATGAGCGCCAAAATTAATGCAGACGATACGATTTCTTGGCTTTTGGCTACCTGACCTTTCTGCCGGGCATCGCGTAACTTTTTTGCGGTGGGTTGCTCTGTTTTTTCTGCACTCATAAAGAATCCTAAGCGTTATTGCCAAATGGTATTGAGTTGTTCTGCGAATCTGGTAATGCCGTAAAACTGTACTTCAAAGTGATCCATCATTAACCCGAGATACACGATCAGTAAAACACTCGCGATGGCACTTTTTATTGGCATGGCAAGGAAAAAAACATTCAATTGCGGTGCAAAACGACTGATAAGAGCCAGACCAAACTCAGCAAGAAACATTGCCAACACTAATGGGGCAGACATCAGCACACCAAGCCACATGAGTTGTTCAAACTGTGCGTAGAAGAAGCTTACCCATGCATCGCTAACGGTTGGGAAAAAGTCCACGATCGGCCAAGATGTGTAGCTTTTGAATAACGCATAGATAAAAGTGACAAAGCCCCCGCCAGAGAAGAACAGGGTAATCAACGTTTGGGTCAGCAACACTGCGGTTGGCGTCGATTGCGAGCCTAGCGTTGGGTTAAACATACTTGCCATGGCAGCACCACGTTGGTTGTCGACCAGAAAGCCAGCCGCTTCTATTGCCCAAAAGGGGATAGCAGTAACAAACCCGATCAATAGCCCAATTAATACCTCCTTACCCAAAATCACTATCAGCCAAATACCGTCGGTTTCTGCGGGCAAGCTTTGCTGATTAATCATCGGAAATATAAACAGTGCGAGTGAGCAAAGCACACCATTTCTCACCATGGTGCCGCCTAGCATTTGCTTGCTCAAAATAGGCAAAAAGATGAAGCATGCCATTAACCGAGGTAACGTCAGGCTATACAAAAATAAAGCCTGGTGTAAGTCGTGATAACTCATCGTATTTGAGGAATTTTATCCATGGCAAGCGAGGCGAAGGCGTGGAGCTCTGCCCCTAGCCACTGCGTTGTGACGAACAGCGTAATAATGACCGCGATAAGCTTGACCACAAAGCCTAACGTTTGTTCTTGGACCTGAGTTAACGCCTGAATAAGCGACACCAATGTACCAACCAACGCTGCGACTAAAATCGGCGGTAACGACAAGTACAAAACTAGGGTTAATGCTTGAGTCGTGAAATGAATGATTTCAGCAGAATGCATACTTTCTCCGTGATTAACCGTAACTCAGTACTAAGCCGTGAGTGAGTTTCGTCCAGCCGTCAAGCAAGACAAAAAGCAACAATTTGAAAGGGAGAGAGATGGTCATTGGTGATACCATCATCATGCCCATAGCGAGCAAGATATTCGAAACAATTAAGTCGATAGCGATGAACGGCAAGTACAATAGAAAGCCAATCTCAAAAGCACGGGTAAGCTCACTGACCGTAAACGCTGGTAGTAAAAGCAATAAACTGTCCGACTCTAAACGGTCCACGTACTTTTGCGGCCATAATGTGCGCGCAGCATCGGTAAAGAATATGGCTTCGGTTTCCCGAATATGCTTTTTCAAAAACTCTCGATAAGGCTGTAAACCGCTTTCAATGAGGCCTTCCACACTTGCAGAGTCTTCAAGAGAAATATCATGCTGCTTCACGTAGTCATAGGTTTCAAACCCGACGGGAGCCATGATGAAAATAGACAAAATGATCGCCAAGCCATACAGTGCCATATTCGGTGGAATTTGCTGTACACCGAGAGCGTTACGCAGCAGCGAGAATACAACGGCGAGTTTTACAAACGACGTCGCCATCATCGCGATAAATGGGATCAATGCCAGCAGTGCTAAGCTGACAATGAGATTGAGCTCGTCAGGTAACTGGATCATGCTGGCTCCTGTGTGCCACCAAACAGTTCCAGTACGCGCACACCTAAATGCTCATTAACATTAACCAGTTCACACTCACCGACGATTTTGCCGTTGGCACGCAATGTTACCGGCTTAGATACAGGTTGGTTTAGCTCGAATACGTACCCAGGCTGAAGCTGGTTAAGCTGTTCTAGAGTGATGGTTTGATGGCCGATATCAAACGTGAGTTCCACGGGCAGCTGCTGGTGGTCGGTTAACATTTCTGAAGTGTTTACGTCATTCATATTGGTTTCTTTTTCAATAATGTGAAGAATTTGGTCATCCAGTTGGCAGCGCCAGAGATTCTGGTTAGATACTTGAAAAATGGCTTGTTGTTGGGCGATATAACAATCGTCAAAAAAGATCACATCTCCCAGTTCGAGCGAATTAAATTCGCTTAACATTAAATGGGTCTTTCCAAGGCTTAACCACAAAGGTAAAGCGAGATGTCGCGCCTGAAGAGAAGCGCTGTTTGGTAGTGCATCCAACAACACGTTTGCTCCTTCGCTAACCCACAAACAAAGAGAGCCGTTAGGTTTATTGAGGGTTAACATCAAGGTATGCTCTTGAACTTGGCTCGACTCTAACGGTTGTAACTGGCTAAGAATGGGCAACTGACCAAATAGTGCTTTGAATGCCTCACTATGCGGTTCAATCTGAGAACTCAAAAGTGCTAACTGGAGCGAGTTGGGCAGTGACTCAAACGCAGTAGCATTCAGAGTAGACTCAAGCCATTTCTGGAGTTGCGCACGACAAAAATCCACTTGGATCGTTTGCCCTCCAATCAACGTGGTTAAACGGAATCCTTCAAATGAAGGGATTTGAGAAACAGTAATCGATACGCTCTGACTATCAGCCCCTTGGAAATGGCATTGCTTTGCACAAAGTTGATTACTGAGCGCAATACTGTCTGAATCGACTTTGGGTATCGTTAACGGCGTCATAGGTCATTCTCCGCTTGCCATTCTTCATACACGCTACGTTTCTGGCGTGAGTGTTGTTGTTCATGTTGTTGTTGATCGAGCTGTTGAGTTTGTTCGCTGATCGCTAGACGAAGTGGCTGATCACCGCCAAATCGGTTTAGGCGTTCGGCAAGATCTTGTCTAGCTTGCTGGCTAATAATGGAAAGGGCATGCTCTTGTCGAATCGTCACGCTATAACCTTGTGCGTCCAACTTGATGTGGATTTCGCCACCTTTTAATTGTCCTTCACTCAGAAACAGCCGAACCTCTTTGTTGTCCGATGCGGTTGGCAGCGAAACATAGATTTTGTCCACCAATTGTTGGAGTAACGTGTTTACTTCTCGAGCAGGGGCCGGCTGAGCCTGTGAAGCGACACTCTTTAAAATGACATCGCCTTGTGTTGCCGCGCTCGCAAGGTGTTGAGGATCTGCTTTTTCGTCATCCGCTTTACCGGACAGTGTTGCGCTTTTCGTCTCGATTTTCTCAAGCGATTTAGTTTCAGAACGACTATCGGTTTTGTCTGTTAGTTTGCCTGTGTCTTGTAGTCGCTGAGTTGCACGCTTATTGTGTGTCGTTTCGGTTTGTTTCGTCGTGAAGTTAGCATGGTTAATTGCATCTTGAGCGAGCGATTTCCCTACGGCCTTTTTAGGTAGAGAACCGTCGAGAGAAGCTTGTGCTTGAGAATGGGGGCCAACGCGCTCAATCGAGGATGAGCTTGGAGCCTGATCGCTCTCAAGTTTCTTATCTTTCTCATGCAATTTACTGTTTTCAATCAGGCTTTCTTCTCGATTTAGTGAAGAGCTTTCGTGCTTCTCTACATTATTTTTTGTCACAGTGTCACTTTTGTCTTTTAATGTAGCGGTATTTCTATAAGTGCTGGCTTCTTGGTTAGAAAGTTTCGATTGTTTGTCTAGGCTTTGAGATGCTTCATGTCTTAACGGGAGGCTCTCGTCTCTGCTCTGAGTGTCTTTTTTGCTCGCAACGGTAGATTCTTCTTCCTTGCTAGGTTTCTCCGTCATTGCACGCTCGAACTGTGATTGAAGCTCAACCTCTCGTTCCAGGGGCTTTTTTTCTGGCGTTGATTTGTACAGCGTATTCGGTGTTTCTTCTGTTGGAGTAATGCGCATAATGAACCTTTAGATAATATCGACAGTGCGAAACTCTTCTTGTTCGAGTTCTTCTTGGTATTGTCTTTCTCGCGACTGTTCCGCGAGTTCTTGTTGTTGCAACTGAACGAATTTTTCTTTGGTTTTATGGGCTTGCCGTGCCTCTTTTTGTTTTTCTTTAAGTACCGAGCGTTCGTGCTCAAGCGCTTTTTTTGCTTCGGCAACGCGCTGTTTAAGCTCGGCTTCTCGCTCTCTCAACAACGCGATTTCTTGTCTCAATGTTTCCAACTCTTTGAGAACGAGTGTGTGTTGCTTTGCTTTGGCAAAACGTCGTTCTTCTTCTTCCTGACGCCAAACGTGATAGTCCGCTACGGAACGTTCGGCCTTTTGAAGCTGTGCTGCCGAATTTGATACTCGGTATTCTTGGCGCTTAACGGCTTTATCCGCACGTTCAGCTCGAATTTGTTTGATTTCTAATAACCGTTCGATCATTGGTTCGCCATCCCTTTTAGTTGAGCGATAGCACCATCAAGATCACTTGGCTCATGCGTTCCTTGACGTAAAAAGGCGCGTATATCATCACTTTGTGCAATCGCCATATCTGCTCGGCTATCTGCCCCATGCTGGTACTCGCCAATTTTTATCAGTAGCTCAACTTCTTCGTACTTGGCTAACATTTCGCGAAGGTGAGCAGCAGACGCCTGATGATCAGGTTCAACGATTTGATTCATCACGCGGCTTGCTGATCGGAGTACATCAATGGCGGGATAATGGTTCATTGCCGCAAGCTTGCGCGAGAGAATGATGTGCCCATCTAAAATGGAGCGAGTTTCATCGGCGACAGGCTCTGTCATGTCGTCACCTTCCACTAACACGGTGTACAGCGCTGTAATTGACCCTTTGTCAGATTGACCGGCTCGTTCCATCAGCTTTGGCAAAGCGGCAAAAACGGAAGGCGGATAGCCGCGTCGTGTTGGTGGCTCGCCTGCGGCTAGGCCAATTTCTCTCTGTGCGCGGGCGAAACGCGTTACAGAATCCATCAGCAGTAACACGCGTTTACCTTGGTCACGAAAATATTCAGCAATAGAGGTGGCAACAAAAGCGGCTTTGGCACGCTCCATGGCTGGGCGATCGGATGTCGCGACCACTAAAACCGACTTAGCCATTCCTTCTTCGCCCAAGTCATGCTCAATAAACTCTCGTACTTCGCGTCCGCGTTCACCAATCAAGGCGAGAACGGTCACGTCAACGTCTGCGGAGCGAATCAATTTTGCCAGTAGGGTACTTTTACCACCGCCGGCCGCTGCAAAAATGCCCATGCGCTGACCTTCACCACAGGTCAGTAGTCCATCAATGGATCGAACCCCAAGAGAGATTGGCTTTTCAATCAGTTTACGTTGCATTGGTGGCGGTGCATCGCGATAAACCGGATACCAAGCACTTGGTTCCTGGCTTTGCGTACCATCGAAAGGACGCCCAAGTCCGTCAAGCGTTGTACCTAACAGGTGATCGCCAACGCCGACCTCATGCATTTTTCCCATTGGGCTAACTTCTGTATTTGAGGAAATCCCAAACATATTTCCTAACGGTGTGAGCAGAGCGTGATGCTGTTGAAAGCCAACGACTTCCGCTAATAAAGACAGAGTTTGATCAGGATTACGCAACTCACACAGCTCACCAACACGAACGCCGGGGACAACGGCCTTGATGATGGTGCCGGTTACTTGCGTAACGCGCCCGCGAATTTGGATCAGACGAGTTTGCCTGATCGCAGATTGTTGGATATCAGTGATGTATGAGAAATCGTTCAAGGTAAAAATATGCGCAATGATTGATGTTGGGAGGATAGAAAGGATGAGGGGGTATTTATAGTGAATATCAGTCGGGAGTTTTTAGAAAACTGAAAACGCACTAAAAAAACACGTCTGATTTTGACAGCTTCGAGAAAGCGCACTTCCTATAATTCGCCTGTATTGTACGGAAGGAGTGCAAGTGAATGAGTATTATCAACAATCATATCGCAACAAACCCGAAGTTTGATGCGTCTATCCAAAACGGGTTGGAATCGTCTCGTACCGACGCTTCACGAAAAGGCAATTACCGCGGTGAAACGGTCCGTGTTCACAATGCCACACAATCACTTTTTGATGCGATGGAAGAGCTCACTTCACTCGGTTCCGAAAAAGCAGAAAAAGATTTGACCAAGCGTAAAGTGAAAGACAGTGGCGTTCGAGTTAATGAAGCGCACGAACTCGTTTCTGACTATCTGCGAAAAGTCCCTGATCTTGAAAAGAACCAAAAGATCAAAGATCTGGCTGCAAAAATGGCGGGAGGAAATATCTCGACCATTGCTCAATTGCAAGCTTATTTGAATGGGTTTTCCGAGGAGAAAAGCCATCAATACCTTGCGTTAAAAGCCGTTAAAAAGTTTTTGAGTGCGAGCCCAGAAAGTAAACATCTACTGGCGCTGATTGATCAAGCGATTCTGAGAATCGAGCAAAACCCAGACTCTTGGGCTCAAATTGATACGGAAATTCGCGTCTCAAACTTTGCTGATGAGTACAGCCAAGAGCAAGAGTTTAGCTCATTACACCAGCTGCGCGGTTTCTATCGCGATACCGTTCATAGTTATCAAGGGCTCGGAGCCGCTTATCAAGACGTAGTGGCGCGCTTTGGTGAGCAGGAGGTATCGACCGCTGTTGACTTTATGCTGCAAGGCATGAGTGCAGATCTTAGTGTTCAAGGCAGCAGTATCGACTCGGTCAAGTTGCAGTGGTTGATGTCCGATATGCAAAAACTCAAAACTCTGAATACGTTGCAAGATCGCGTGAGTCAGTTGTTCCAAATGTTTAAACCGGAAAGGACGAGTTATGGCTTATCAAGTTTCTAATTTGATGGCTGATGTGATTGCGTTGGTAGAGCAGCGATGGGTAAGCAGTGATGAGATTTGGAAAGTCGCTAACGCAATGGAATTGACGGCGGTACAACAAAAAATCGATTTTTTTCGAGAGTTCCACAAGTTAGTCCGCGCAATCCCAATTGACGTATTCGCCGATGAAGAACAACGACAGAATTTAATACAAGCGGTACAAAAGGCGCTAGACGAAGCCATTGATATAGAAGAAGAGGAAGCGTGGGAAGATGAGTTGGATTGATGCATCCGTCAATGAATTTTGCCGAGGAATGGGGCTTGATGCCGTCGATTTCTCATCAGCTGGACGGGTGCAGCTGGATTTTGAGCAAAGCGGTACACTACATATTGAGCGACACGGAGAACAGCTATTCTTGATGTTGTCTCAAGCGTTATCTTGGCATCAAACCAGTGACATCATTCAAAGCGCCCTCAGTTTGTGTCATGCCGATCAAGGCTGGCCTTTCGAAATTAAAACTGGTTTGTTAGATGAGCAAACTTTGGTTTTTTCCGCGAGGTTAAACGGAGAAGAGGTCACGCTTCCGACTTTAGAACAAGCGTTTACGCTTTTGGTTCGTCTACATAACGATGTGGCAAGCTCATGACTCGAGTAAGCACTTTAAACGTAGGCATAGAAGCCTTCACGCATGTTACGCATAGTGAGGTTAAGGCCGATTTCCCTGAGCGGTTTCAATTACTTCCTGATGGGCAGGCGGTCGCTACGCATTTAGAGAAGCTCTATGACCTCAGGCCTTCAGACCAATACCTAATCGCGTTAACCAAGCCAAAATTGTTGCACTCAGAATTGTTGCGTCCAGAAAAGTACCGCCAACAGTTCGATGAAACGTTGGCTCAGTTGCAAGTTCTTGCACAGGATTCAGGCTCCGCTTCTTTTATCAAAGCATCCGAAACGCTACAAAGTACGCAACTTGATCAGCGTTACCTCACTATGGCGCTCAATCTCCTTATCCAGGTCTAACCAACATGTTGAGATCCAAAGACATTGAACTGTTGCTTGTTCACGCTGCACTACAAGTTCAATACCAAAAGCCAGAGCATGCCATCTCTATTCTCGACGCGGTTTTAGAGATAGACCCGCAACACAAAGAGGCGATGCAAACGCTCGCCGTGGCGTGTTTACAAAGTGGTCGATATGCCCGTGCTGTTGAGGTATGTGAGCACTTATTAAAATCCGACCTTAAACCTGATTCGGCAGGACTCTGGTTTTGCTTAAGCCAAGCTCGTTGGAAACAAAATGACGTCGATGGGGCACGCCAAGCGCACCGACGCTATCTGCAATCTTTAAATAGTGAACCACATGAATAAGTTGATCGATATTTTAAACAAGGTAGGGCAACGTAAAGACATTATGCTTGCCGTGATGTTGCTCGCGATCGTCTTTATGATGATATTGCCACTGCCTACCGCGCTGGTGGATGTGCTGATTGGCACCAACATGAGCATTGCGGTGGTGCTGCTTATGTTAGCGATTTACATCACCACGCCGCTTGAGTTCTCTGCGTTTCCTGCGGTGCTACTGATCACGACATTGTTTCGTCTGTCTTTATCTATCACGACAACCCGTTTGATCTTGCTGCAAGGCGATGCTGGTCAAATCGTTTATACATTCGGTAACTTCGTTGTGGGCGGTAACTTGGTGGTCGGTATCGTTGTGTTTCTGATCATTACCATTGTTCAGTTTATGGTGATCACCAAAGGCTCTGAGAGGGTAGCAGAAGTTAGTGCGCGCTTCTCACTCGATGCGATGCCTGGTAAGCAGATGAGTATTGACGGTGACATGCGTGCCGGAGTGATTGACGTACACGAAGCTAGGCACCGACGATCACTGATTGAAAAAGAAAGCCAAATGTATGGCTCGATGGATGGCGCGATGAAGTTCGTTAAAGGCGACTCCATTGCTGGTTTGGTCATCATTGTGGTCAACATCTTAGGTGGCGTCACGATCGGGGTAACGCAAAAAGGCATGAGTGCTTCTGAAGCGCTTGAGTTGTTTGCGATTTTGACCGTTGGCGATGGTTTGGTGTCGCAAATTCCGGCTCTGTTTATCGCGATTACGGCCGGTATTATCGTGACGCGTGTTTCTCATGAAGACTCTTCTGATCTTGGTTCGGATATTGGTGGGCAGGTCATTGCTCAGCCACGTGCGCTTCTTATTGGCGGTGTGCTTTTGGTGCTGTTCGCACTGATTCCTGGTTTTCCAAAAATTACTTTTCTGGTCTTGGCCACAGTGGTTGGTGGTGGTGGTTTCTTCCTTTTCTATCAACAGAAAAAACAGGCGGAATCAGATAGTACCGACTTATCAAGCTTTGTTTCGCAAGGGGCGGGTTCACCAGCAGCGAAGCCAAGCAAACCAACCCCATCTAGAAACAGTAAAGGCAAGTTAGGTGAGCAAGAAGAGTTTGCCATGACGGTCCCACTCTTGATCGATCTTGACTCGAGCCTTCAGGAAAGCTTGGAAGCGGTCGCATTGAATGAAGAGCTAGCAAGGGTTAGGCGCGCACTATATCTAGACCTCGGCGTGCCTTTCCCGGGTATCCACCTGCGTTTTAACGAGGGGATGCAAAATGGCGAATATTTAATTCAGTTACAAGAAGTTCCGGTTGCACGAGGACGAATTGTAAAAGACCAACTCTTGGTGACAGAAGGGAATGAGCAGATCGACTTATTAGGCGTGCCTTATGAGCAAGATGAAGATTTTCTACCCGGTATTTCTAGCATTTGGGTGGCACAAAGTTACGAGCAAAAACTCACCACTAGCCATGTCGGCTTTCTCACACCCGACAGGATTTTAACGTACCACTTGTCTCATGTTCTCAAGGAGTACGCACAAGACTTTATTGGTATTCAGGAGACGCGTTATCTGTTGGAGCAGATGGAAGGCAGTTATTCGGAGCTTGTTAAAGAGGCTCAACGCATTGTCCCGTTACAAAAAATGACGGAAATCTTGCAACGCTTGGTTTCTGAAGATATTTCCATCCGAAACCTTCGCGTGATCTTGGAAGCCATGGTTGAGTGGGGCCAAAAAGAGAAAGATGTTGTACAGCTGACTGAGTACATTCGTTCCAGCTTAAAACGTTACATTTGCTACAAATACGCGAGCGGACAAAACATGTTGCCCGCTTACTTATTGGATCAAAGCCTCGAAGACACAATACGCAGCGGTATTCGTCAAACCTCAGCAGGGAGTTACTTGGCGTTAGACCCGTCAGTAACGCAACAATTTGTCAGTGATGTGAAACAGACCGTTGGTGACTTAAGCCGTATGCCGAATAAGCCTGTGTTAGTTGTGTCTATGGATGTACGCCGATATGTGCGAAAGCTTATTGAATCGGAATACTACGATCTGCCCGTTTTGTCATTTCAAGAACTAACCCAGCAAATCAATATTCAGCCACTTGGAAGGGTGGGGATGTAATGAAAACAAAACTAATACTCTCGCTTGCGCAAGCGGGGATCGAAGTGACGCCATACTTTTGGCAAAAAAGTGAAATTCAACTTGGTTATCGAATTGAAGTTGAGGGCTTAGAGCTCGTTTTTCGGGTGGAGGACGGTGAAATCATCATCGTTCTTCTGAAACGCGTTCGTCCAAAATTGGGGTTGAGTAACCCCTTTGCCGGCTTATTTCTCTTGGCTGAACATGCCATTCAACTTTATCCCTCCGATTGGGTCATTCGCGGCAACGTCGATGTGTTACGTGGTAGCAACATGAGCAGCCAGCGATTGGCACAGTTCTATCTAAAAGCATGCGGTGCAAGCCATGATGAGCTAGAAGACTGGTACTGTTTACGCCTAGCAGATTATAGACCTTTGAAAAAGTTGAAAAAGTAAAAACTCACGACTGTTACTGACAGCACAGATGAGATGACCCGCTTTAAGATAGGAATCAAGATGAAGCAACCGTTTACCGATGCGATTGAGAACGCTGAGCTCGCCATTAGAAAAGCTGAAGACAGAACCGATATTTTTAACGAGCTATTGGAAGGCTTAGGTGTTGGTCCTGTTGCGGGTGATGTTTTACTTGGCGGCATAAAAGCGCCAGTAGATACCATGAAACGTGCAGAGCAAGAGCTAATAGACGAAGTCCAGCGCCGCCGGCAACAACAAAATCAACTACAAGGTACGTCAGGTAAACGCAGAAAGCGTCCCACAGTGATGCGCGGCATGATGATTTAGAGGTTTGGAAATGACGAATACGACAAAGACTGGCTCTACGACAGGAGCAACAGACACAGCTGCGAGTAGTGCACCATTACCCACTTTCCAACAAAACTTGATAGAGGCATTTACCCCTGTACTGGGTGAAGCAGAGACTCAGCAACTTGCCTCTCTAATCTCTTCATTGCCAACTATCTCGGGACAAACGGAATCACAAAGCATCGCGCTTTATGTTGATACACTTGAAAACCTAAAAGCGAAAAATAACGCGTTTGCTGGTATATCATTGACCGACACCGCATCGGTTTGGATAAAGTCGCTACAAAGTGCTAACTCAGATGGCGAATTAACCGCAGCCGAGTTCAATGCTCAAACAAACCAAACGCTATCAAATCAGTTTCAGTCTTGGTTTAGTAAATTCCTGACGGAAAACGTAGATAGCTCGTTATCTACTGAGTTTGTTAGTCAATTTAATTTGGGCACTCAGAGTAACCAAGCGGAGCAGATCGCCAACCTCTCCGAGACAGGTTTGGCTAATGCCACCAAAGAAATTTCTTTTTTTGTTGCAGAGCTTGCTAATCAAATGAGCTCTCGTGAAGTGAGAGATGCTTCTATTTCTTTTCTTCGCAATGCCTTTAGTAGCTTAGGTTCCGTTAATCTCGCGCAACTGAAGAGTTCGGATTTCCTGTTGACTAAAGAGAGTTTCGCTCTTCAAGTCTCAGCTCAATTAAAAAGTAGTTTTCAAGGCATCGGTATTACTTTAAGCACCGATGACGCAAGTGCGCTAGCTAATCGAATCACTTGGACTCCCGGTATTTCTAAACAGCAGCTTAAAGAGGCGCTAAATGAAATGGCCGCTCAAGTGAAAGGCCAATATAGCGCAGCTTATGGGGATGCGGCTGGAACAAACAACCTAAAAGCAGCACTTAACACCGTCATTGGCGGAACCGAGCCTTTGACGCTTTCTAGTCTGTTCGCCAACTTCGCGGTGAGTTTAACAAATATAGAAATCGACGACTTTTACCAGGACAGCGCGATAGCCGATGTCCAAAAGACACAAATAACGTCAGCTCAAGTTACTTTGATCAAAGAAAACACCGAACGAGATATCCGATTACAGTTTGAAAAAATAGTAAAAGGTGAATCTACCGGGGCTTCATTTACTGAGCGATATGAGGCATTGCGCAAGAACTTAGGGGCATTGAAAGAGCGTCTACTCAATATCACCGATAAAGAGAAAGCGGATCGCGAGGTGAGAGCAGAGCACTCATTGACGGCTCGCGATTTGTTGGCCGTTGTTGAATCTAGTATTGGTGATCGTTTTGATGAGCAAGTGCTGCTTGCACTAAATGAGCGTCGTGTTAACCGTTTAGAGAAACGTAATCAGCAAAAAGAGGAGCTTCAATCTTTTACAGCGAGGCTAAAAATCTTTGGTGAAGTGCAGTCTTTGGTTCATAGCAAACAAAGCGGAGGCGGTACATATGGTGAAAGTTATAACCCTAAAGATTATACCTTTGACTATAGCAGTTTTAACTACAGTTCAAGAGAAGAGTTCTACAAATCACCTGAGTTAAAACATCTAGCGGAAGTTTTCCGTAGTGATAAAGGGTGGGGATACCCTGGACCAGGTAAGACTCTAAGACTGAACAACAGTTACATCGATTTTGATGCAATACGCAGAGACAACGTTGATACCGATAGTGTCTACAAGAGTGCCGACACTTATGGGGTAGAGTTTGTTTTTACCAAAGAAAACATTGAGAAATATATTAAGCCCGAATACCAAGCTCTTGATGGTGGAGTAAATCCCGCTCCTGAAGATGTAAGGGTCACTCACCTTATGTTTTTAAAGTATGAAGGTGTCGATGTAAAAGATCAGAGCTATCAAGATGGTGAAAAGGTTAAAAAACTATCTAACTTTTCCAGTTCGGTCAGTGACAAATCCAAACTACTCAACGACGAAGTTCAAATCAAAACGACAGAGCTAAATGATACAAGCTCCCAATACAACTCGACCGTTGAAGCAATGAACAAGTTTGTTCAGAAGTACCACAGTATTTTACAAGAAATCCTACGAGCCATTTAAGGATAACCAACCATGACTAAAACAAATGCGACCGATCCATCCCAAATGCAAGCAGAAGAGCTGCTGTCTTTTCTGGAAGAGGGAGGCACGCTAAAAATGTTGCACGATGTGTCTCAGGACACCATCGAACATATTTATGCCGTAGGTTACAACTTTTTCCAATCGGGAAAGATTGAGCAAGCAGCGAAAGTATTTCAATTACTCAGCATGCTTGATCATTATCAGGCGCGATTTTTCATTGGCCTTGGCGCGGCTCGTCAGGAGTTGGGTGAGTATCTGCAGGCAATAGACGCCTACAGCTACGCAGCGCTAGTGGACGTAAATGATCCACGTCCACCTTTTCACTCTGCTGAATGTCACCTGAAACTGGAACAACTGACAGAAGCAGAGAGTGGGTTTTACAGCGCGAAGGAGATGTCTGCCGGAAAATCACAATATGCAGATTTGCATGAGCGTGCAGCCATCATGTTAGAAGCGGTGAGAAATAAAAAGGAGTAATTAGACTATGAGTTCTATTGCACTTGACCGCATCCAGACACAGGTTTATAGCCCTGAATCTGGCCAAGCCACGTTAGATAACGTGCAGAAAACGGCGTCTAAAGCGACGCCTTCTGTGACGGTAGAAAACGTGAAGAGTAAAGATGCAGATGTACTGAACACCGGAAAAGTAAAAGTTCAGTTAGATGCACCTAACGCAGCTGTTAGCGACAAAGTGAATGATTTGACGCTAAAAGCCATGGCACAGCTGCAAAAGATCGTCGATACCATTGCAAAATCTCTCCATGCAGTTGCAGACCAAACATGTTCGATTGCAGTCAAAATCATCGCAGGTTCTGCTGATGATTTTGAAGTAGAGCTTGCTGCTATCACGGATAAACTGAAAAGTGCTCAAAACGAGCTGAAAATTCAGGAAGTGAAGGTCGCAAAAGCTAAGCACGAAAAAGAGATGGTGGAAAACCAAGACAAAATCAAAGAATCGGAAGCCGCTGCAAAAGAAGCCCAAAAATCAGGCTTAGCAGCGAAGATCTTTGGTTGGATCAGTGCGGTGGTTTCTATTGTTGTTGGTGCCGTAATGGTGGCAACGGGTGTTGGTGCAGCAGCTGGTGCTCTTATGATCGCTGGTGGCGTCATGGGAGCAGTGAGCATGGCGCTGCAAGAGCCAGCCGTTCAAGATGCGCTAAAAGAAGCGGGCGTAAATGTCGATGTGCTAAACAAAGTCGTAATGGCATTAGAAATCGCAGTCGCGGTTATCGGAGCTGTTGTGACGTTTGGTGGTGCAGCAGCTGGCGGTATCGCGAAACTTGCAGCAAAAGGTGCTGGTAAGATAGCTCAAAAGGTCACAGAAATCGCTACGAAAGCCGCTGCAAACATGGCGAAAGTTGCGGATATGGGCACAAAAGCTGCGACAACAACAGCGAAAGCGATTCGTTATGGCGCAGAAACCGTCGATCTTGCCGTCAACGTGGGTAAAGGAGCAACGGACAGTGTCCACGCAGCTAACAATGCTCACGTGACAGAGATTCAGGCTGATATCACAGACCTTCGCGCCAAAATGACCTTAAGCCAGGCCGTCATCGACAAGCTTAAAGAAGAAATTGGCAAGTTGATGGAAGATTTCCAAGAGCTGATGAGCGTCATCATGCAAATGATCCAAGCGAAAAGTGAAACCATGCAAACGGTGTTAAGCCGTCCTGCAACGGTATAAGGAGTTTATTATGCTAGATAAAGTAGGCGGAACGGGACGCGGCGAACTGTATGGTTTAGGCGACACTATCAAAACAACCAAAGCAGAAAAAACACCAGAAACAAAGCTTGAAGCAGGCGCCGTTAAAAGCCAAAGTGAGTCAGGTGTTTCTGGTGCAGCACGCTACCAGTTAGAGACGCCTAAAGCTCCTACAGTGAGTAACCAAGCTCAAGTTGTTGCAAACCTAATGAGCGCTCTTGCACCGACGGTGAGCTCATTAATGAGCACAACGATGAAAGCGCTTAACGGTGAGGAGGTGATCAAGTCACCATCAGATGCGGTATCACAATCGTTGACGCTATTAACATTGTTGTATCAAGTATCAAAGCTGAGCCGTGAGCAGCAAGTGCTACAACGTGAAATTGCTGTTGAAGCAAACGTCGCGAGTTTAGAAAGCCAAGCGGCAGAACTAAACAACTCGGCAAGTGCGATGATCGCGATGGCAGTCGTTTCGGGTGTATTAGCGGGTGCTACCGCAATTATTGGTGCCCTTGGTTCTTTCAAAGCAGGGAAAGAAATCAAGAATGAAATGGCGAGCAATAATGTACTGAAAACGCAAAAAGCTGGCTTCGATCAAGCAGAAGAGTTATTGAATAACAATAGCTTGTCTAAAACTCAGCAAGATCAGGTTAAGCGTGCGCACTCACTAGCGAAAGACAATATCGCAGACACGACAGCGCAGCTGACAAGTGGTGGCCGTAAGTTCGATAAGTTGATGAGCTCAAACCAAGCGAAGAACGCTATTCTTCAAGCTTTGGGCCAGATGGCAAACTCAGCATCGAATGTAGAGCAAACCAAAGCGCAAGCGCGCAGCAAAGATGATGAAGTACAAGCGACTCGCGCACAAGCAGCCAAACAGAAAGCCGATGAAAACATTGGTTTCCAAGAAGGTTTATTGAAAGAGCTACGTGACTTGTTCCGTTCTATCTCAGATAGTCAGAACCAAGCGTGGCGAGCGTCAGTCCCAACGGTGTAACCGTCCATCTCATTAACTACAAAGCGTTGTTTATACAACGCTTTTTTTGTTTCAGTTATCTAAGCTAACAACTAGATATTGATACTTACTGAGGAATTGGTTTGTAACACAATATAACGTAGTTAAACATTTACTCTATCCCGCTTCCTTAGTAATCATCAATGATCTGATCATCATGCTAAAAGAGATTTATCTTGCATAGAAGTTGTTGTTTTTGTTGAACTCAGCTCAAAGTTATCACTCCATAGTGGCTTTGTTGCATAAAATTGAGTTAGAGTGTCATTACTACTCACAAAAAGTGTTTTTTGTAGTGGGAGTACTTAAAAGGAAAATATGGCGGTTCGACTGGTGAGTATTTGGGAACAGAATTATATAAAACTCAACTTAATAAGTAGTCGAAGATGGAAGATATCAGTTTAGCATCAGATTTAGTTATTTATCTGACTACGGTTGGAATTTTAGGTATATTCACTTGGGTTTTGTTTGTTATTTATTTGAAATCCAACTGGTTGAAGTATCTTGAAGATACTCTTGATAATGGAGTCCGATACTACACTCTGAATATATTCTTATCAGGTCAAGGTGTCCTACAATATGGCACTGTCTTTCTGAGCAAGTTTCATGCGAAACGGTATAAAATGCTAGAGAAGAGAGATAAAGTTCCAAAGCATATTAAACGATTATTTGTTCTCTCTTTCGTCTTGTTTATTTCAAGTGCCTCATGTCTTTTGTCTGGAGTTATAATTCATCATATTTATATAGAATAAAGGTTGTTTAACAAGATTATTGTAATTGACCTGATTGTTTCTATTTAATAGATAATTTCGAATAGATATGTCTGTCTAAACATTTCATAAATGAAAAATTTTAAAAAGATTTAATTTTCTATGCGATACGGGTTGCGCTTACATCTTATATAGAGCCTTGTATGATGGCAGAATATGCTGATAAAAATGGTGATTGCTAAGCCAATCTGCAAGGATGAGAACTCAAACGTTATCAAATTGTTAACGGTTGCTATACTTAAACGGTCATCAACACAGGTAAAAAGGATGTTCAATGTTTAAGTTTAAGCAAATCGCACTTGCTGCTTCTTTAGCGGCACTCACAACTGGCTTTTCTGCGTCTGCGGAAGAAACGTTTGTCACGATTGGTACTGGTGGCGTAACAGGGGTTTATTATCCGACTGGTGGAGCAATTTGTCGCTTGGTTAACAAATCGCGAGAAGATCACGGTATCCGTTGTTCGGTAGAAAGTACTGGGGGATCGATTTATAACATCAACACTATTCGTGCTGGTGAATTGGATCTCGGTATCGCTCAATCAGACTGGCAGTATCATGCTTACAAAGGAACCAGTAAGTTTAAGGAAAGCGGGCCTTTTAAAGAACTACGCGCCGTATTCTCCGTTCATCCAGAACCGTTCACTGTCGTTGCACGTAAAGACGCGAACATCAAAACTTTTGATGATTTGAAAGGTAAGCGCGTCAACATTGGTAACCCTGGCTCAGGTCAACGAGGCACCATGGAAGTGTTAATGAGCCAGTATGGCTGGAGTAACGATGACTTTAAGCTTGTGTCTGAGTTAAAAGCAGCAGAGCAATCAAAAGCACTTTGTGATAACAAAATTGATGCGATGATTTATACCGTTGGTCACCCAAGTGGAGCGATTAAAGAAGCCACTACGTCGTGTGATAGTAATATCGTAACGGTAGCTGGACCTAATGTAGAAAAATTGGTTGCAGACAATAGCTTCTACCGTGTCGCAAATGTACCGGGTGGTATGTATCGTGGCACAGATAGTGATGTTCAAACCTTTGGTGTGGGTGCGACGTTTGTTTCCTCTACTGCTGTACCAGAAGATGTGGTTTATAACGTGGTTAAAGCGGTATTTGAAAACTTCGATGATTTCCGCCGTCTCCACCCAGCGTTTGCGAACTTGAAGAAAGAGGAAATGGTAAAAGACGGTTTATCTGCGCCTCTTCACCCAGGTGCGCTCAAATACTACAAAGAAGTAGGGCTGATTAAGTAACCGTTACTTTCTCTTCTTATTGATGTAAAACGCCATCTTTCTCGATTAATGCCACTCGTTTAACAGCGAGTGGCATATTTCTATCTCTCGTCATCCTGTACAGCGACGGAGGAGCGTGATACAGGATCTTCTATCCGAGCCCTTTATGGTCAAAATTGTTTCATTAGCCGATCCCTAGTCACGCCAAGGCTCGCTGTAATGACACAAAAACCTCGTTCAGCGATCAGCATTAATCATTCGCGATGGCGTTTTTTATAGGAGTGTTATCTACATGTGCAAGTTTTACTTAAGCATAAACATCAATGAAAAAGTAGATAGTGATGAGAATAGAAGAAAGAGCAACAAACCCTTTAACATGATTGGGATTAAGTTGACGAGATACACGAGCTGCAAGATAACCACCCACCAACGTACCGACCAAAACAACGCTACCTGTGCGCCAGTCAATGGAACCATTCGCAACAAAAATCACGATAGCAATGAGTGAAACACACGTAGATACCAGCAATTTCAAACCGTTCATTAAATTAATGTCTTGGTGACCCGCTACTACCAGATAACTCAGAACAATAACCCCTAAACCTGCGTTGAAAAAGCCACCGTAAGCAGAGACACCAACAAGTAATAGACCCAAAGCGATTGCTCCGAGTATTCCTGCGTGTTTGTGCTCTTTCGCGACAGTTTTGATAAGCATTGTTAAACGAGAACCAGTCAGGAAAAGCACGGTGGCAAACAAGAGTAGCCAAGGAATGGCTTCCAAAAATAGCGATTCTGGTGTGTTGAGCAGCAGATATGCTCCGACAGCGCCACCTACTAAACTGAATGAGACTGTGAACAACAGTTCTTGTTTGTTCTTCATGATCTCTTCTCTGAAGCCAACGGCTCCGCTAATGTACCCCGCACATGAAGCATAAGTATTTGTTGCATTGGCCATAATTGGAGGCACACCAACCGCCAATAGGGCCGGAAAAGTAATAAAGCTTCCGCCTCCCGCAATGGAGTTAATGATCCCACCAACTACGCCGGCAACGAATAAAAGCGCTAGTTCTAAAAGCATAAACAATCCTTGTTATGTTCTTTTTCATTGTTAGAGCTTTAGATGACCCATCCCACATGCTCTAGTGTTCTGATATGAAGTTTACTTTACCCGCTCTAAAACAAAATTGTTCAGTTCTGTGACGTTTTTGATGACATGAACGGTTTTACTTTGAGAGTACCCTTCGAGACGAGACATGAAGTCATCATTCCAGAATGCAGGGCATTGCTGAAGAACTTTGTAGCTTTGTAAAGTTCCTTTCAATACCGAACTGCCATCAGGCCACCCTTCGGGTTTAATAAATAGTCCTTTAAGGAGACGTTTCGTCACAAACCAATAGCTTACGGAGTATGGTAGATCAATATAAACGAGAGTATCGGCTGCATCTAAACGAGCATTAAAGGAGCTGATAGGCCCCAGACCATCTATAATCCAACGATCTGAGTGAAGTATATTGCTATGTGCCTCATCAAAAACGTTACGCTCAACGGGCTCACCGTTTGGTTTATAGACTATGGAATCTAATTGATGAAGAGGGAGATCGGTAGCAGACGCGATTGCTTTACTTATCGTCGATTTTCCGCTGCCGGGCTTACCAAAAACCGCTACTTTTTGCATGTGACCGCCTCCAAGAGAGTATTTCCCATACGGTAGAGACAGAAAACCCACCGCTATGGGTGGGTTCGATAAATACTGAGCGCATCAAAAATCCCACCATTCCTATGGAATGATGATAATTCGTTGGTTAAGTTGCGCTAAGTGTGTGTTCATGCAACTACTCTTATATATAGGCGATTACTTGTCAATATTATTTTGCTTAATAAGTGAACGATTTGATAGGAGAAAGAAAAGCCATCGCGATGGATGGCTTTATCTAGGTTGTAAGAGACAGTTATTACTGCTCAACGCTCACTGGTTGTGCTTTAAACTTTTGAATCAGCTTTACGATTAGTGGACTTGCCAGTACCAATACGGCCAAAACAGTAAAGGTAAGGGTAATAGGGCGCTCCCATAGGAAACTCAATTCGCCGTCTGAAATCATTAATGCGCGGCGTAAGTTCTCTTCCATTAATCCCCCAAGGATGAAACCCAGCAATAAAGGCGCAAGTGGGAAGTTAGCGAGTCGAAGTGCAATGGCAGCCATAGCGACAATCAGCATCACGAACACATCCATAGTATTAAAGGAGACCAAATAAACTCCGGTGATTGAGAAGAATAAAATCATCGGCAGAAGTACCGTTCTAGGAACCGCCAAAAGCTTTGAGATGTACGGAATCAAAGGTAAGTTCAGGATCACGAGTACGATGTTGCCGAAGTACATGGAAATGATCACTGACCAGAACACATCTGGATGCTCAACAAACAGGCGAGGGCCCGGCTGAATACCGTAAGCGATCAGCGCGCCGAGCATTATTGCTGTTGTACCAGAACCTGGAATGCCAAGCGTTAGCAGTGGAACAAATGAACCACTAGACGCTGCGTTGTTCGCTGATTCTGGCGCGACTAAACCACGGATACTGCCTTTACCGAACTCTTCCTTTTTCTCTTTAGGTGCGAGGTTGCGCTCCATACCATAGCTTAAAAAAGCAGCAATGGTTGCTCCTGCGCCAGGAAGAACGCCAGTGAAGAAACCTAATATTGAAGAGCGAATTGAAACAGGCGCAACGTCTTTGATTTCTTCCTTCGTCACTTTCATTGAGCCAATGTTGCTCAGCTTTTCTTGTTCTTCATCGCTGGTGTCTTTTGATGGTTTAAGGATGCCCATCAGCGTCTCACCCAGTGCGAATGTCGCCATTGCAAGCAACAAGAAGCTAAAGCCATCCATTAAATCCGTTAAACCGAAGGTAAAGCGTTCAACGCCTACGCCTTTATCGATTCCAACGGTAGATAGCATCAAACCAAGAATGGTCATCATCCACGCTTTGATTACCTGACCTTTCCCCGCAAAAGCCGCGACTGCTGATAACCCAAGTAGCATCAACGCAAAATAGTCTGACGATTGGAAGCTAAGTGAAACGCTAGCCAATGCTGGTGCTGCGACAAGCAACATAATGGCAGATAGCGTACCGCCAGTGAAAGACGAATAAGCTGCCAAAGCTAATGCTTTACCTGCTTGGCCTTTTTGAGCCATCGGGTAGCCGTCGAATGCTGTCACCACGGTTGAAGAACAACCCGGCGCGTTAATTAAAATCGACGATGTAGAGCCACCAAATACCGCACCGTAATAAACACCCGCCATCAAAATAAGGCCAGAAGAGGGCTCTAGGCCATAAGTAATTGGGATCATCAAAGCAATGGCTGAGATCGGCCCAAGCCCAGGTAACATGCCGATAAATGTACCGACGAAACAACCAACGATCACCATCATGATGTTCATTGGCATTACTGCAGTGGATAAACCTTGTAGAATTCCATCTAACATAATTCAGTCCTTTCTTTGACTACCAGATGGTGAAAATCAAACCCGGTTCGAGATAGATGTCCAAACCTTGAGTGAGTAATAAATAGAACGCGATCACGAATGGAAACGACGCGCCGAACAGAACGGGTTTACGTCTTTCCCCCAGCAGATAAAAGCCAGCCAATAAAAAGAAGCCAGTAGCTATAACAAAGCCTAGGTAAGTCAGGCCTACGCCGTAAAGCGCCATCAAAACCAAGAAAGCGATCAGTAACTTCCAATTAAAGTTCAGCACCGCGCCACTTTGTTTATCTGGTTGTCCTGTTACCAGCAATAACAAAGAAAGGCCTGCACCAACGTAAGTCAGGATGGTTGGCAAAGTACGTGCGGTGAACGGTTCGTATTCATCACCAGGGAACAATGGAATTTGTGAGGTTTGATAACCGTAGCAAAGACAGAAGAGTAGAAAGATCATTGCGCCGACACGGTCACGACAGAGCAAATATTCTTTGGTGAAAAAGTTGGTTGAACGAGACATATTCAACTCCTAACAAAAATAAAAAAGACCGCATATGGACGTTAATGAATAAACTAAACCATTAACAATTAAGCATTTCGCTACTAGTCGAGCTGCTTTGGGTATATAAACAAAGGAGTGTGCATGCCGATTGTCGACAATATCCATATACGGTGAAACTTAGAGTGCAAATACAGTTGGGGAAATACCAACCCCACGTTATTGGGTGAGGTTGGAATCTGAGGGACCCAGTTCGACTGTTACTTTAGGAAGCCTAACTCGCGCATTAAGTCACCCATTTGCTGCTCTTGCTCTTCAAGGAACGCGAAGAACGCTTTGTCCGCCTTGTAGTTGTCTATCCAACCATTGCGGTCACGGACGACTTGCCATTCGTCAGTGTTGTACATTTTGGTAAATGCTGCATTCCATTCATCCAGCTTTTCTTGGCTAGTACCTGGTGCAGCAAAGAATCCACGCCAGTTAGCGAAGACCGTTTCGTTACCATATTCTGTTAGCGTAGGGATGTTTGGTGCGGCTTCTAGGCGTTTTGGTGCAGTTACCGCTAGCACTTTGACTTGACCAGATTTTGACATCTCCAGTACTTCACCTAGGCCCGTAGAGAGCAGTTGAGTTTCGCCTGAAAGAAGGGCTGCCATGGCTTTACCGCCCGCATCGTAAGCGATGTAACGAACTTTACGCGCATCAAATCCTTCGCCTTTAAATGCGGCGGCAACGACGAGGTGGTCCATCGAGCCACGAGCAGAGCCACCCGCAATTTTCACTTTGCGAGGGTTAGATTCAAATGCTTTTACTACGTCTTCCCAAGAATTGTATGGCGAATCAACAGAGGCTACGATGGCACCGTAATCCGCAATGGTGGCTGCAACGGGAGTGAGATCTCTAAAGGATTGAGGGAAAATACCTGTTAGAGAGCGAACGACGATCGGTGTTGAATTCACCATCAGCGTATCTTCTTGGCGATCTGCCGTTTCAATCAAGTGCGCAATGGCTTTACCGCCGCCGCCACCAGAAAGGTTCTGAAAAGATACCGTCTCAACGATGTCTGATTTGAGTAGCACATCACCTGTACCTCGTGCGGTCATATCCCAGCCGCCACCGGCACCTCCAGGGATCAAGAAATGCATTTTTTCTACATCAGCAGCAAAAGCGTTAAATGAAAATGAAGCTGCGATGATAGATGTGGCGAGCGTTGGTTTGATTACCTTTAACATGTTCACGTTCCTTATGTTGGTGACTCTATTTTTTGATGAGTCTTATTTTTTTTTCAGCCTTTAACTCGAACTGGATGCTGATGTATCAAAGGTTAATCAAGTGTTAAATTGATGTCTTTAAAACGTCGATAAAGAGAATATTGAGCATAACGGGTATTTTGTTCATAAAGTTCACGCTGAAAAATTGGTTGCACATCACGCGTGCGTGCTAACAATTGCGTCATAATGGAATGACATCAAACGAATAAGGAAACAGAGAATGAAAGGGACATGTTTGTGCGGCGCTATTGAAGTGATCGCAGATGCTAAGAATGAAGTGAGTCTATGCCACTGCTCGATGTGTCGAAAATGGTCGAGTGGAGCACTCCATGCTGTGCATTGTGGTCCTAACGTAACGTTTAAGGGGGCCGAGCCAAAGCGTTATCAATCGTCTGACTGGGCGGTGAGAGGTTTTTGTGGCGAATGCGGCACAAACCTTTTCTATCATTTGTTACCGACAGGCGAGTACATTCTCTCCGCTGGTTTGTTCGACAATCCAGATTTCAAACTCTCATTAGAGATCTTTACCGATGAAAAGCCCGCGTATTATGACCTCAATCCCACCTCACAAAAGATGACATCGCAGCAAGTTTTTGAGCAATTTTCACCTAAAGAATAGCCTTTTGTATCCTTAATTGTTCGACAGCTTAATTATTTTTCTTTTATATCATGATGTTAAGAGGTGTTTTGCTGTCGACAATTTATTTTTTCCTTCGCAATTATCCCTCCATTAAGCCCGTAACAGACGATTTTCTTCGATTTAAATTACGACCTTAGTCTAAATTGTCGACAATTTACTTGATTGTCGACACTTTGATCGACTACTTTATATTCAGGTTAAGAAATTGTAGACATTTTGATGTCGGTAACGTGAGTATCTGAGTATGAACTCTGAGTTGAAAACTCGTTATAAAGTACTGGGTTCTGAGAAAGAACACACCAAGTCAGAAACACTGACAGAAACACTGATTGAAGTCATTGTGAATGGCGATGTTAAGCCTGGCCATAAAATCTCGGAGCCTGAACTGGCGAAGAAATATCAAGTCAGCCGTGGCCCTTTGCGTGAAGCATTAATGCGTTTAGAGGGGCTAGGGCTCATTGAACGTATTCCTCATGTCGGGGCTAGAGTGACCACTTTTTCTCCAGAAAAGCTGATAGAACTCTATGCGGTTCGCGAAGCGCTAGAAGGTATGGCGGCAAGGTTAGCAGCGCGACATATTACGCAAGAAGAGCTCTTGAGCTTGGAAATGCTATTGTCGACACATTCTAAGCACATTGATCAAGTGGAAGGAGCCTCTTACTTCCATCAGCATGGAGATTTTGATTTTCACTATCGCATCATCCAAGCAAGCCGAAACAGCAAGCTGATTTCTCTGCTGTGCGACGAGCTTTACCACTTGTTACGCATGTACCGCTATCAGTCACCGCGCGCGCAATCTCGTCCAAACGAAGCGCTGACTGAACACAAATTCATTCTGGAAGCCATCCGTAATCGCGATGAAGAGCTTGCAGAAATGCTGATGAGAAGACACATCTCAGGAAGTCGAAAGCTCATCCAATCGCAAATTATACATACAGAAAGTTTAGACAAAGACTAGAAGGAATTCGTCATGAGCTTAACACCGGGAGCGAAGTTCAGACTCGCCATTGAACAAAACAATCCGCTGCAAATTGTCGGCACCATTAACCCTTACTGCGCCATGATGGCGAAAAACTTGGGGCATCAAGCGATTTATTTGTCTGGCGGCGGTATTGCAAACGCGTCATACGGATTGCCGGATCTCGGTATTACAACATTGAACGACGTACTGGTCGATGTTGACCGCATCACTAACGCGTGTGATTTACCGCTATTGGTCGACATCGACACCGGTTTTGGAGGCGCATTTAATATTGCTCGCACGATCAAAGCAATGGAAAAGGCGGGTGCTGCTGCGGTTCATATGGAAGATCAAGTCGCACAGAAACGTTGTGGGCATCGTCCGAACAAAGCAATAGTCAGCCAGCAAGAGATGGTTGATCGCGTAAAAGCCGCGGTTGACGCACGCAATGATGAAAGCTTTGTGATTATGGCTCGTACTGACGCGCTAGCTGTTGAAGGTATGGACAGTGCAATTGAGCGTGCGATTGCCTGTGTGGAAGCAGGCGCAGATATGATCTTCCCAGAAGCAATGACCAAGCTGGATCAGTACCTTCAGTTCTCAAACGCACTTGAGCAAGCAACTGGAAAGCACGTTCCTATTCTGGCGAACATTACCGAGTTCGGCGCAACGCCACTGTACGGCTGCGATGAGCTTGCAAAAGCGAAAGTCGATATGGTGCTTTATCCATTAAGTGCGTTCCGTGCCATGAACAAAGCCGCTGAAACGGTTTACAAGCATTTGCTAGAAGTGGGCAATCAGGAAGCTTTGGTTGATTCAATGCAAACACGCAAAGAGTTGTATCAGCACCTGAACTACCACGATTACGAAGACAAACTTGACCAGCTATTCTCTGAAGGAAAATAGCGGGAAAAGAAAAGATAGACGGAAGCCCAAGAAAAGATAATCGGAATTTATCTAATTCAATAACGTGAAATTCGTCTGGCTAAAAAAACGCTCCAAAGAGGGCAAAGCCAGACAGAAAAGGAGTTCAAACAATGTCTCAAACTGCAGAAAAGAAAGCAGAGTTAGGTGGTGCAGGCCTACGCGGTCAAAGCGCTGGAAGCACAGCTTTATGTACTGTCGGAAAAACGGGGACCGGTCTGACTTATCGCGGTTACGATATTACTGACCTTGCCAATAATGCTCAATTTGAAGAAGTTGCACATCTTCTATTACGCGGTCACTTACCAACTCAGAAAGAACTGGATGCGTACAAGACACATCTCTTAAACCTTCGCGGCTTACCAACTGAGCTTAAGCAAGCGTTAGAGCTTATTCCTGCTACTGCTCATCCAATGGATGTGATGCGCACTGGTTGTTCTGTGTTAGGAAACCTAGAGCAAGAAATGAGCTTCGATGAGCAATTACATTCGACGGAACGTATGCTAGCGCTTTTCCCTGCTATCATCTGCTACTGGTATCGTTTTAGTCACGATGGCGTTCGTATCGATACAGAAGATCAAACCGAAGACTGCATCGGCGGTTACTTCTTGCGATTGCTTACAGATAAAGAGCCATCAGCGCTACACAAGCAAGTGATGCACTGTTCCTTAATCCTTTACGCTGAGCATGAATTCAACGCATCAACTTTTGCAGCGCGTGTTTGTGCATCAACGTTGTCAGACATTCATTCTTGTATCACGGCAGCAATCGGTACGCTTCGCGGCCCACTTCATGGCGGCGCAAACGAAGCAGCGATGGAAATGATTGAAGATTGGCAAACGCCAGACGAGGCGGAAGCGAACATCATGAAAATGCTGGCCAACAAAGACAAGATCATGGGCTTTGGCCATGCCATCTATCGCGAAAGTGATCCTCGTAACGCGTTGATTAAGCGCTGGTCTAAAGAGCTGTCACAGCAAGTCGGTGATACACATCTATATGCGGTTTCTGAGCGTGTTGAATCAGTGATGAAGCGAGAGAAAGGTCTGTTCTGTAATGCGGACTTCTTCCATGCATCGGCTTACCACTTCATGGACATTCCAACCAAGCTGTTCACACCAATTTTTGTGATGAGTCGTTTAACGGGCTGGGCGGCACACGTTTATGAGCAACGTGCCAATAACCGCATCATTCGCCCAAGTGCTGATTACACGGGCCCAGACCATCAAGAATGGGTACCTATCGAGAATCGCTAGCGCGAAGGTCAATTAGGGCACATACGCTTTGATTGACCACCTCCTTCCTTTGTACCTCTCTCTGACAGAGGAAGGAGCTCCTCTCATCACGATGTTTCTGGAGCAATGGAAAAACGTTGATGAAGGCAAGATGTACAGACTGAATGGAAGCAAACCATGAACACAAATATTAATACCCAATATCGTAAGCCGCTTCCGGGAACTCAACTGGATTACTTTGATGCACGCGAAGCCGTCAATGCCATTTCTCCTGGAGCCTATGAAAAACTCCCTTACACCTCCCGCGTGCTAGCTGAGCAACTGGTCCGTCGCTGTGAACCGAACACATTGACGGATAGCCTAAAACAGTTAATTGAACGTAAACGTGATCTTGATTTTCCTTGGTATCCAGCACGCGTGGTTTGTCATGACATTCTTGGTCAGACTGCTCTAGTCGATTTAGCGGGTCTGCGCGATGCTATTTCGGATCAGGGTGGCGATCCTGCAAAAGTGAACCCTGTGGTTGAGACTCAATTGATCGTTGACCATTCTTTAGCGGTTGAGCATGCGGGCTTTGAACCTGATGCCTTCGACAAAAACCGCGCGATTGAAGAGCGCCGTAATGAAGACCGATTCCACTTTATCGAGTGGTGTAAAACAGCGTTTGAAAACGTCAGTGTGATTCCTGCGGGTAACGGCATTATGCACCAAATCAACTTGGAGAAAATGTCTCCTGTGGTGCAAGCGAAGCAGGGTATTGCCTACCCAGATACCTGTGTGGGTACGGACAGTCACACGCCGCACGTTGATGCATTGGGTGTTATCGCGATCGGTGTTGGTGGTCTGGAAGCTGAAACCGTAATGCTTGGTCGACCATCAATGATGCGTCTACCTGATATTGTCGGTGTAAAACTAACGGGTAAACGTCAACCAGGCATTACCGCAACGGATATTGTCCTCGCGATTACTGAGTTTCTGCGTAATGAGCGTGTCGTCTCTTCATATCTTGAATTCTTTGGTGAGGGTGCACGTGATTTAACAATCGGTGACCGCGCAACCATTTCCAACATGACACCAGAATACGGCGCGACAGCTGGCATGTTTTATATTGATGAGCAGACCATCAATTACTTAAAACTAACTGGTCGAGATGAAGAGCAAGTTGCTCTAGTAGAAAAATACGCAAAACAAACTGGTCTTTGGGCAGACGATCTTGATACAGCGGTTTACGAGCGTGTACTGGAATTTGATTTATCATCAGTAAGTCGTAACATGGCCGGCCCGTCAAACCCTCACCGCCGTTTACCAACATCGGAGTTGGCGCAGCGTGGCATTTCTGGTGCGTGGGAAGAGAAAGAAGGTGAGTTGCCAGATGGCGCAGTGATCATCGCTGCTATCACATCGTGTACTAATACTAGTAACCCAAGAAACGTCGTCGCTGCTGGCCTTGTCGCGAAGAAAGCCAATGAGCTCGGCCTTGTACGTAAACCTTGGGTGAAATCGTCTTTTGCTCCGGGTTCTAAAGTTGCACGCTTGTACCTGGAAGAAGCGGGCCTATTACCAGAGTTAGAAAAGCTTGGCTTTGGTATCGTCGGTTACGCATGTACCACTTGTAACGGCATGAGTGGCGCGTTGGATCCAAAAATCCAGCAAGAGATCATTGATCGCGATTTATATGCGACAGCCGTTCTGTCTGGTAACCGCAACTTCGATGGCCGAATCCATCCTTACGCAAAACAAGCTTTCCTTGCATCACCACCATTGGTTGTCGCTTATGCGCTAGCGGGTACGATTCGTTTCGATATCGAACGCGATGCTTTGGGTACTGACCAAAACGGTAAACCAATTTACTTAAATGATTTGTGGCCTAGCGACGAAGAGATCGATGCTGTGGTCGGCAAACACGTTAAGCCAGAGCAGTTTAATCAGGTTTATATCCAGATGTTCAAACTGGATGACGCAGAGAAAAGCTCTAACCCGCTTTACGACTGGCGTCCGATGAGTACCTACATTCGCCGTCCACCTTACTGGGAGGGAGCGCTTGCAGGTGAAAGAACACTGTCTGGCATGCGCCCTTTAGCGGTTCTTGGTGACAACATCACCACCGACCACTTATCACCATCCAACGCGATCATGGCGAGCAGTGCGGCGGGTGAATACCTTGCCAAAATGGGCGTTCCGGAAGAGGACTTCAACTCTTATGCCACTCACCGTGGCGATCACTTAACGGCGCAACGTGCGACCTTTGCTAACCCGAAACTATTTAACGAAATGGTGAAAGAGAACGGTGAAGTGGTTCAGGGTTCTCTGGCGCGAATCGAACCAGAAGGTCAGGTTGTACGCATGTGGGAAGCGATAGAAACCTACATGAATCGTAAACAACCATTGATCGTGGTGGCTGGCGCGGATTACGGTCAGGGGTCATCCCGTGACTGGGCAGCAAAAGGTGTTCGATTGGCAGGCGTAGAAGCCATTGTTGCTGAAGGCTTTGAGCGTATTCACCGTACTAACTTGGTTGGCATGGGTGTACTACCACTGCAATTTAAGCCAGGCGTTAACCGCAATACGCTAGAGCTGGATGGTACTGAACTTTACGACGTAGTTGGCGAGATTAAACCGGGTGCGGATCTGGCCTTGGTTATCACGCGTAGCAACGGCGATAAAGTTGACGTTCCTGTTACCTGCCGCCTAGACACCGCTGACGAAGTTCACGTGTACAACGCAGGTGGTGTTTTGCAGCGTTTCGCGCAAGATTTCTTGGCGCAATAAGGAGTGGGTATGGAAAGCAAAACTCCGAATCAAATGAGCCAAATCAAAGTGCCGGCGACGTACATGCGTGGCGGTACAAGTAAAGGGGTCTTTTTTAACCTCGACGATTTGCCACAAGAAGCACAAGTGGCAGGCGAAGCTCGTGACAAACTCTTGTTGCGTGTTATCGGCAGCCCAGATCCGTACGCAAAGCAAATTGATGGCATGGGTGGTGCGACGTCAAGCACCAGTAAAACAGTAATTGTTTCTCGCAGTAGCCGAGCCGATCACGATGTTGACTACTTGTTTGGACAAGTGTCGATCGACAAACCATTCGTCGATTGGAGTGGTAACTGCGGCAACTTGTCTGCCGCTGTCGGTCCTTTCGCCATTCATGCTGGGCTGATTCCACAAGATCGCATTCCAGAAAATGGCATTGTGACGGTGCGTGTTTGGCAGGTGAACATCAGCAAAACTATCTTGGTGCATGTGCCGATTGTGAACGGATTCGTCCAAGAAACCGGCGAGTTTGAGCTCGATGGCGTGACGTTTCCGGCCGCCGAGATTCAAGTCGATTTCGTTGACCCTTCTGATGGCGAAGGCAGCATGTTCCCAACAGGCAACTTAGTTGATGATTTAGTGGTGCCGGATGTGGGTACGTTCAACGCGACCTTTATTAACGCGGGCATACCAACCATTTTTATTGATGCTGAATCGATTGGATATCAGGGCACTGAGCTGCAAGACGATATCAACAACGATGACACAGCATTAGCGATGTTCGAATCCATCCGTGCACATGGCGCATTAAAAATGGGGCTGATCTCTGAACTTGAAGAAGCTCAAACACGCCAGCACACACCAAAAATCGCGTTTGTATCCAAGCCGAAAAGTTACCAGTCCTCAAGCGGTAAAGCGGTAAATGAGTCGGAAATTGATGTGTTGGTTCGTGCGTTGTCGATGGGCAAACTTCACCATGCAATGATGGGAACAGCAGCTGTTGCTATCGCTTCAGCGGCGTGTGTACCGGGTACGTTGGTTAACTTGGCTGCTGGTGGCGGTGAAAAAGAGTCAGTGACTTTTGGCCACCCCTCAGGAACGTTAAAAGTTGGAGCACAAGCGAAGCAAACTGAGCAGGGCTGGGTGGTGCAAAAAGCCATCATGAGCCGAAGTGCGAGAATACTAATGGAGGGATTTGTGCGTGTACCCTCTGATGTCTTTGAGTGAAAAGAATGGTCTTTGAATAGAACGAGAGCAATGTCAGGACATACTGGAGGAAGCAATATGTCTTCATACGAAAAAGAATATTTATGGGCGAAAAACGAACCGGAGAGTTTTTGGCGCGCTCAAGCGGAGAATATCGATTGGTTCGAATCTCCTAAAACTATCTTGAAATCTGATGAAAACGGCATAGAACGTTGGTTTCCAGATGGTGTAATGAATACGTGCTGGTTAGCATTGGATTACCATTGCGAGCAAGGACGCGGTGATAATACGGCACTCATTTATGACTCGCCAGTAACCGGCAATAAAACAACGTATACCTATAGTGACCTGCGTGACCAAGTGGCAAAAATTGCCGGCATGCTGTCTGCCCAAGGCGTTGAAAAAGGCGATCGAGTTGTTATTTACATGCCGATGATTCCAGAAGCCGCAATGGCGATGCTAGCCTGTGCGCGTTTGGGGGCGATTCACTCCGTTGTATTCGGTGGTTTTGCACCTAATGAACTTGCTGTACGAATTGAAGATGCAGAGCCGAAAGTCATCATGACGGCGTCGTGTGGGATTGAGATCAACAAAGTTATTCCATATAAGCCAATGGTAGACAAGGCCATTATGGACAGCCGATGGAAGCCTGAAAAAGTATTTATATTCCAGCGTCCTGAGTGCGAAGCCGATCTAAACCAAGAAAGAGATCTGGATTGGCAACAAGAGTACAACCAAGCGTTGCCACACGGTTGTGTTCCGGTGTTGGCAACCGATCCACTCTACATTCTTTATACGTCGGGTACGACAGGTAAGCCAAAAGGCGTTGTGCGTGACAACGGTGGCCATGCCGTCGCGATGAAGTACTCCATGAGCGCAATCTACAACATTCCTCAAGATGGCGTATTTTGGGCGGCATCTGATGTTGGCTGGGTAGTAGGGCACTCTTACATTGTTTACGCTCCACTGATTCACGGTTGCACAACAATCCTATTCGAAGGTAAGCCCGTCCGAACACCGGACCCTGGCGCATTCTGGCGAGTGTGTGACGAATACAAAGTAGATGCGTTGTTCTCTGCCCCGACAGCGTTCCGTGCGATCAAGAAAGAAGACCCAGAAGGTGAGTTTTTAAAACAGTATGATCTCTCTAAATTGAAAACCATCTTTATGGCAGGAGAACGCCTTGACCCTCCAACACTGGAATGGGTTCAGAGCAAAGCAGACAAACCCGTTATTGACCACTGGTGGCAAACGGAAACGGGTTGGGCTATCGCGGGCAACCCAACAGGTGTTGAAATGATGCCAGTTAAAGCGGGTTCTTCGACGAAGCCAATTCCGGGTTATCAGGTCGAGATTCTGAATGAACTTGGAGAGTCGGTCGGGCCTAACCAACAAGGCTTTGTCGCATTAAAACGTCCGCTGCCACCGAGTTGTCTGCCAACGGTTTGGCGTAACCATGACCGTTTTGAAACCGGTTATCTTAGCCAATTCCCTGGCTACTATGTGTCAGGTGATGGTGGCTATCTGGATGAAGACGGTTACCTGTTCATTATGGGACGTATTGATGACGTGATTAATGTCGCGGGGCATCGTTTATCGACAGGCGAAATGGAAGAAATTGTCGGTGGTCATCCGGCGATTGCGGAATGTGCAGTGGTGGGTATTCACGATGATCTGAAAGGGCAACTCCCACTTGGCTTTGTGGTACTGAAAGACGGCGTAAAAGTGGACGAGCTTGATCTTGAAGGTGAGCTTGTTGGCAAGGTACGTAGTGAGATCGGTGCGGTTGCCTGCTTTAAGCATGCATTGGTTGTGGATCGCTTACCGAAAACACGTTCGGGTAAAATTCTGCGCCGAACCATACGTCAAATAGCCGATGGTGAAAAATACACCGTTCCGTCAACGATTGATGACCCAAGTAGCTTGAACGAAATTGAACGAGTGTTAAGACGTTAATTAAAACTCAATTCTAACTAACCCCTGATCCTCGAACTCTGTAGGTTGGTTCTGCCTCTGTACGCTTATTAAGTACAGGGGCTTTTTTGTTTGTAGATAGCGTAAACGTCACGTGCAGGCAATTTTGTGACTTGCCAATACGGCATTTTCCTCACAAACTACAGCCATTCAATTTTTAGTGACCCTTTGTATGACCACGTTTGTAATTAAATCTGCGTGTTTTAGCGACCTTGAGTCGCTCAACGACCTTATGTTTGAGCTGCATGATGAGCATCATCTTCAATCTCCGGAGCTGTTCAAAACTGCAGAGGAGATAGAGCAAGAAAAAAGTATTGCTCGATACATTGATGATCCTGAATGTCTTGTTTATGTAGCAAAACAAGAAGATGAAATTATTGGTTTTATCTCTGGTCATTTCTGTGAACTTGTTTCTACCGTCAGTCAGCCGGTTATGATGGGAAGTGTGGATGAGCTCTATGTGTTACCTGAGTTTCGGAAACAAGGCACAGCTCAGGCATTGATTAACAAAATTGAGTCAACGTTCTCTGATTACGGTGCAAAACAGATGTTTGTTGAAGTATGGCACTTTAACCAGGGTGCAATCTCTTTGTATGAAAAACAAGGGTTTGCACACCATATTCACTATCTAAGAAAGCCGTTGAGCTAATGACCATGCTTAATTTTAATATTGTGATACACATTCTAGCGAATTGAAATCATTCAGTTCGTCAATAGACTTTTCTCTATAAGTTGCTCGCAATGTTAGTAAATTAATATGCGCCCACATTGGTATTGGCGTTTTTGTCTGCTTGTTTATTAGTAGCACGAGGATCGTGCTTACAAAAACAAGAGGACAATATTTTGAAACTAACAAAATCGTTACTTGCGTTGGCTGTTTTGCCAATGTTCGCAAGTGCTGATGATTTGTCACAGACACACAATCACACTATACAACCCCAGATCGTAGGCGGCATCACTGCTGATCCTAGTGAGTGGAGATTCTACACTCAAATTGTTAGCCGTTATGGTAACCGATCATATTGTGGTGCCAGTTATATTGGGAATGGCTACGTCCTGACTGCGGCTCACTGTGTCGAGGGTGATTCACCGAATCAGATTGCGGTTAAAATCGGTGGCGTCGTTTACAATGGCACTGACGGTGTTCGAGCTAACGTCAGTGAAATCCACATGCACCCGGCATATCGCCGAGCAACGCTTTCTCATGATCTCGCAGTCTTAAAGTTAGACTCTGTACCTCAAGGTGTTACTGCGGTTGAAATTGCCGATGGCAGTCTAACGCAATACGCCAGCATCGGAGATTGGCTTACAGTCGCAGGTTTAGGGAGAACCTCTGAAGGAGGAAGCTCTCCATCTCGGTTGCAAGAGGTTGACGTTCCACTCGTGTCGGACACGACTTGTCGTCAAGCCGGTGGCAATTACACAACCGTTGGAGAAGTGTCATTCTGTGCGGGAATTCCTCAAGGTGGGATAGATTCCTGTCAGGGAGATAGCGGTGGTCCAATCGTTATTAATCGTGGTGGCATAATTACTCAACTTGGTGTGGTCAGTTGGGGGATAGGTTGTGCTCGTCCGGGTATGTATGGTGTTTATAGCGATATCGCCGCCATGCGTAATTTTGTTAATGGTGTCATTGGCACGACTACACCTCCTAAAGAGAATGTTTCTGTTGGGTATACCACCGAACAGACATTGGCATCATTTAATGTTGGCGAGTTGCAGCAACATAGTTTTGTTATCAAAAATTCAGGTAACACGACGTTCACTGTAGAAAACGTTCGCGCGCTTGCTTCTGGCGTTGCTGATGCTGCCGTTATTGCTAATGATCAGTGTTCTCAGGCGACGTTAGCAATGAATGCAAGTTGTCGTGTCGATGTCGAATTTGGAGCAGCTCAGGCGGGAGAAGCAAGAGTTGCTTTGAACTTCAACGTTGATAAGACCAGTACACAATATCAGGCGCTAGTGTCGGCTCAAGCGAAAACAGTGACAACGCCTCCAACAGATAACTGCGCAGCAGAATGGCAAGCGAGTACGGTGTATCTCAAAGGGGATAACGTTACTTGGAATGGCAAAGTGTGGCAGGCGCAGTGGTGGACTCAAGGCGATAACCCAGCAGACTCTGGACCTTGGGGTGTTTGGCAAGAAGTTCGCGACGCACATTGCAACTCTAACTAACCATCAGGCATTCAAAAGCTGATTCGTTGGTGACTTGAGGTAGAATTCATTCTTGGTTTCAACGAACAGCGCATAGTTATCATAAGCAGGGTTTATTGTTTTCGAATAATAAGCCCTTTTTTATTGTTCCACCTTTGAGAACCCATAAAATGTGTATGACTTTATCCTGACGCTACCTTCATATAACTGGCAGAATTGCGATCAACATTTCATGTTTTGTCTGATTTTTGTCAGGTTTGCATTAAATTACTCTCCAATGAGCTTCAAGATCATGCTTTATTCGATCAACGTTGTTTGGCATAACTCGTTACTTAATTTTTATCGAAAAAGATAAGATTAACTGCCATTATTCATTGGTTATCATAATGTTTACTTAAGGTCATATTTTGTGTTGAGACAGCTGTTATTACTCATCCTTTGTTTTATTTTGTTACCTGTTTCACCAATCTCTACGGCTAAAGCTGCCGTGAGCGAAGTAAAAGGGGCACTCTGCGTTGTTCGTGCTGACGACAAGTTAGTGCTAGTTCATGAAATATTGACGGATAAGATTTCTCTACCTGGTGGGACAATTATTGATGGAGAATCCCCCAAAGTTGCTGCGCAAAGAGAAACGTGGGAAGAAACGGGTTTAGTGGTCACGGTTGGGGAGGAACTTGGCAGAACAGACACCGCGGTTTATTACGATTGCATATCAGATTCTGAGATTATTGCTTTTTCGATGAACAATTCCTTAGGTGGGAATGAGTTACCTATTTGGTTTGCTCCTCACTACGGAGTAGAAATCGCATCAGCAATGTTACTTGGACCATCCGAGTTGCCATCATTTTTGTACCGCTATCCCGCTCAATGGCCACAAGCCATTCAGTTTTTTGAACAAGCTACTCAGCAGTCCGCATCTTATGTGACTCAGCTGATCGAATCCGCGCCTTCATTTCGTCAGATTGAATTGAGGTGGATGAAAGACTTACAAAGCTGGGTAGGGGCTTTATCAGAAACGAGTTTCGAGGTAGCGAATCAGATCTCAAATCTTGTTATAGAACTGACAGAACCTACGATACTGCTTTTTCTATTTCCGTTAGTAATGATGCGTTTTGGCAGTCGATTTGTATTCCGACTCTTTTTCGCTATTAGCGCGACGTCCCTGATGGTACTTGTAGCTCAACAGGGCTTTGCGCTTCCTCGCCCGCATGTCTATATACCAATGATGGAGTTAACACACAGCTTTGGATTTAGTTTTCCAAGTTTGCCTATTGCCGTTTGGTTTTGTGTTTTAACCTTTTTATTTCAGAGAACACATTATTTCGGTTTGAATGGTACGACCGCTGTCATGATGCTCGTCACGCTTACTATTATGTTATGTAAGTTTTTCCTTGGTAGCGCCTTTTTCTTAGATATGTTGTTTGGTGCGCTGTTAGGAAGCTTGGTAGCCTGGCATGTTCTGCGATTGGAAACAAATCAAGACGTGAATGTTGATCAAGTGCTGAGCTCAAAAGGCGTCTGGTTCATTATGACTGCGGTAACGGCGGTCATCTCTGTTATCTGGCCATTACCTGTGTTTGGCCGCTGGTTAGCTATTTTAATTACGGCATCAGCGTTGGTTATGACGTTTAGAGAGTCAAAAGTGCATTTGGATTCTCGTCAGATGATTTTTGTAACGCTTGCGTTGGTATTCGTTGAGCAACTTTATTTATACTCAAGCTCTGTTGTCTCGTTTAGTGGTTTGTGGTCATTGGTATTGTCGACGTTGCATTATCCATTGTTGATGTTGCTGTTTATCTTGCTTGCAAGAAAGCTGATTCATGAAAAACAACAGAGAGAAACAGTGCTAGATTGATGGTTGTATGCTTTCTTTCTCAGGCATACGAGTAAAAAGAAAGCCTTGCTTTACAGCAAGGCTTTTTTGTACGTTGAGTAGCTCAACAATGTGGCTTTGCGTATATCTGACGCCATGGCTGAGTTAAAGGTAATAACGTTGACGCCATAGCGGCGGAGAGAATTAAGCGTTAAGGACGAATTTTTCAATCGCTTTAGCTACACCGTGTTCATCATTACTTGCCGTAATGTAATCAGCGATTTGTTTGGTCTCTTCCATCGCATTTGCCATCGCGATACCAAGGCCAGCGTACTTCAGCATGTGGTGGTCATTTTCAGCATCACCCATACAGATCACTTCTTCCGGTTGAATACCTAGATACTCAGCAATTGCAGCAACACCAATACCTTTGTTGCTCGCTGGGTTAAGAAATTCCAGGAAAAACGGGGCGCTTTGAACCACCGTAAACTCTTCACGTATTTCAGACGGAAGCGCAGCGATGACCTCAGTTAACTTACTTGGCTCGGCAACCATCATTGCTTTGATGATTGGATGATCATCTTCTAGCGATTCAAAATTAATCTCTGTTACATTTAAGCCATTAATGTTGGCTTCGATGTCAGTGTATGGGTTTTTCTCATTGGTGATCAAGCCATGTACTTGGCTGAATGCGTGCACATAAGCGCCTAATTCTTTCGCTTTACGAGCGACTAATTTAGCTGCCTTACCATCAATGATTTGCTGGTGGATGATTTCATTTGTTCCTACGTTCTTAACCATAGAGCCATTGTAGAAAAGGACAAAATCTTTATCGGAATGGATATTCAGTTCGTCGAGCTTGCCTTGCATTCCTTCTAATGGGCGACCAGAAGCGAGAACGACAGTAACGCCTGCTTCTCGAGCCTTTGCGATCGCTTGTTTGTTTTCTTCAGAGATTGCTTTATCACTATTGAGCAGTGTGCCATCCATATCTAATGCGATCAGTTTATACATCATTTCTTACCTTAAAGTTTTTGGGAACTGTAAGTGAATAAGGTTTGGTATAACGCTAACCAGAAACCTACGCTCACCGCGACTATGAAACTACAAAATGGTCTATTTTAACAATTAATTTTTGGTTTAAATTGACCTAGACACGTGTGTCCATTAAGGTCTTCGCCTCGAAGTATTATGAGTTGAGTGAGTTCTACGTTGTATAAGCTAAATGAGATGTTTGAAACCATCCAAGGGGAAGGGGTTTTCACTGGAGTTCCTGCTGTTTTTGTTCGCCTTCAAGAGTGTCCGGTTGGTTGCTCATGGTGCGATACCAAACAAACGTGGTATGCAGATGAAAATGACCAACGTCAAATTGGTGATATTTTGGTGAAGACGGAAGATTCTCCGACATGGTGCGTCGCATCTGCCGAGAACATCGTAGAGCAATATCAACTGCAAGGCTTTAATGCTAAACATATCGTGATTACTGGTGGGGAGCCTTGTATTTATGATCTACGCCCTTTAACAAAGGCGTTTGAGGATATGGGTTGCCAATGCCAAATCGAAACGAGTGGCACATCAGAAGTCATCACGTCAGAAAATACATGGGTGACCGTGTCACCAAAAGTGGCGATGAAGGGTAAACTGCCAGTTCTCAATAGCGCGTTAGAGCGTGCGAATGAGATTAAGCACCCAGTTGGTACGCAAAAAGACATCGACCACCTTGATGAGCTATTGGCAAATGCGAATGTCGCGGTTGAGACTGTCATTGCATTGCAGCCTATTAGCCAAAAGCCTCGTGCAACGCAATTGTGTATTGAAACGTGCATTGCTCGCAATTGGCGTTTGTCTGTTCAAACTCATAAATACTTAAGTATTGCTTAAGAGCGGAGAGAGAAATGAAAAAAGCCGTTGTTGTTTTTAGTGGTGGTCAGGATTCCACGACTTGTCTGGTTCAAGCACTTAAAGAGTTTGATGAAGTTCATGCCATTACTTTTGATTATGGTCAGCGCCACAAGTTAGAGATAGAAGTGGCACAAAAGATCGCAAAGGATCTTGGCGTCAAAGCGCATAAAGTGATGGATGTTGGCCTTTTAAACGAACTTGCGATTAGCTCTCTCACGCGTGATGACATCCCTGTCTCACACGAATTGCAAGAAAACGGCCTACCAAACTCTTTTGTTCCTGGCCGGAACATCCTATTTTTAACGCTCGCAGGAATCTACGCCTACCAAATTGGGGCTGAAACCGTAATTACTGGCGTGTGTGAAACCGACTTTAGTGGTTATCCAGATTGTCGTGACGATTTTGTGAAAGCAATGAACACGGCTTTGGTGCAAGGGATGGACCGTAACCTGACGATCAAAACACCGCTAATGTGGCTAAATAAAGCAGAAACGTGGGCGTTAGCTGATCAATATGACGCGTTGCAACTGGTTCGTGAAAATACGTTGACCTGCTACAACGGGGTCATTGGTGATGGTTGCGGTGAGTGCCCATCGTGCGATTTGCGCAAAGCTGGCTTAGATGATTACCTAAACAATAAAGAGACCGTAATGCAGTCTCTTGTGAACAAGCAGGCTGCTGACGTTTAGTCGTGCCTTGCTTTACTGGCTAACATAGTCAGAACTTAGGCTAATTGGCTCATTGTATGCGTCTATAATGATGTTTTTTCCCTGCTTTTTAGCCTGGTATAAAGCTTGGTCTAGTATCGAATAAAGTTCATCAAAGTTGGTAAGCGGCATTGATGTTGAGAGATAGGCCAAGCTAGCAGTTACACTCAAATCACTATTATTTACCGTGCGTACGCACTTCTCTGAAATCGTTTTGTGTAGGCTTTGCACCCGGAAAGGAACGTCAATTTCATCGACGTTTTTCAATAATAAGATAAACTCTTCTCCACCCAAACGGCCGATATACTCTCCCTTATTGAGCTTAGCTTTAAGCACTTGGCAAACTTGCTGTAACACCAAGTCGCCAGTCGGATGACCGTATTGATCATTTATCGTCTTAAAGTCATCAAGGTCGATTAATGCTAAAACATAGCGGAAGTCTTCGTCCGCTTTGGAGGTTTGACCTTTGATGGTCTCTATAATTGCCGCTCTATTCAACGCACATGTTAGACTATCTATTTTGGCTTTTTGTCGTGTTTGTCGCTGAAGTATCAATGCCAGAATGAGCAAGACCAACAAACAGGAAACCACAAAATTATAAGTGCGCTTTTGATCGGTAAGCTTCTCAAATTGATGCTGATTTAAGCTTTTTTCATTATTCAACCGAGCGACTTGAAGATCATATTCGTACTCTTTCTTTGTGAGGTCTAATGCCTCTAATGCTTTAATATTGCTAGCGTCTCGGTTGGCCAATTCAATGTTTGAATAGGCTTCGTGGTGCTCTAATGCCAGTTTATAATCACCTTGGGCTTGGTACGCTTTGGAAAGGAGTAATTGAGCTTGTGCCTGTAATAATGGCCTAGAGTTATTGATCGCTAGTGTTAACGCGACTTTGCCATGTGCAATCGATTTTTCAGTAGCATGGTTTTTCAAATACGCGAACCCAGCAGCTAAATGCCCTTCCGTTTCGAGGTGCGTATTTTCATACGTTTCAGCAATGTCTAAAGCTTTTCTAATGTAATCTACTGCGGTATCCAGTTGCCCACTTTCGGCTAAAACCGCAGACAGCCCTAAGTAGCTTAACCCTTGACCATATGGGTAGTGGAGCTGGTTGAGTATTGTTAATGCATTTTGATAATGATTGATGGCTTTATCGAATTCTTTGGATTTCTTATACATTGCCCCAAGGCTATGTTCGACCTGGGCGACTTTGAGTGGTGTCCCTTCATCTTGACGAGCAAGTAGGGCTTGGATGAGATATTGTTCTGATTGTTCAAACTGCCCAAGCTCTGCTAGCAAATTTCCGACGTCATTGTAAATGCCAGAAGGATCGCTTTGAGCAGACATGTTGGCCAGCAGCTTTCGATAAAGGCTCAGCGCTTTTTCATAGTCACCACGATAGTTATAGTTATTCGCTACCACACGTAACGCGAGATCAATAGGGAAGTTTTCTTGGTGTTGTTGACTTAGATGGCTTTCTAACGACGAGCAATAAAAGTTTGCTTTGTGATAACGACCTTGTTGATTCAACGTATAACAGAGCTGATAGTTCATCAAAGCTTTGCCTTCAGAATCTGAAGTCTGCTTCATTTTTTGTCGCAATGAAGAAAAGCTATTTACTGAGGCGTCATAACTACCATGCTTACGTTCATTTAAGGCAAGAATGTACTCTGACTCTAACTGAGCAAAGTTATTGTTGAGAACTTGGCTGCTTCCATAGTACGGCTGCTTTATGTTCGACATGTATTCATAAATCAGCCCGCTGACGTAGAGTTTTTCGCTGTGCGATTTCGCGGTGTGGTATCGATCTTGAAGCATGCTTAATGCTGAGTCAGGATTACTTCTCAATGTGGTTTGATAAACGGCGTGCCACTGCGTGATATTTTGTTCTGGCTCAATATCTTGAGTGTCACTAGCATGTACCGGGGCGAGTAAGAGTGACGCAAGCAAAGGATAGAGCGTGCGCATATTTAAACGTGCCTTATGTTCTTTTGTTGCTTTGGAATTGGAGAATCATAGCGCTATTAATTGATCAGCGTTGTGATTGAGTTGGGTGTACGAAGAAAAAGAATAGGAAAACTATGCACTTGGTCGATATATCAAAAAAAGAGCATCAAAAGAAAGACCCCAACATAAAGTTGAGGTCTAGGAGTCGTTATGCAATGTAAAGCTTTGCTAGATCTTGAGGCTCCATTTCTTTGCCTTCTAGCTGATCGTTCCAGTTAGTACCAACAAGAACACCATCTTCTGCAAGAGTTAAAAGCCAATCTTCAACAAAGATATCTAGTGGGATTTCTAATACAGTGAAGTCAGCCCATTCTTCAACATTGTGCGCTTCTGCATCTTCTTTCGAAGACCAGAAAGGCATGACTTCACTGTTTTCGAATTCAGTTGAATCGCAAGATAGCCAACCTTCTTCATTGCGTAAACCCCAAACCAGTTGGTTTTCTTTTGTTTCTGCAACAAAAAGGTCAAGGTTTGCTTGGATATCTGATGTAAGTTTGCTCATTTCAAAACTCTCGTTGTTATGACGCCGCTAGGGTAACACTAAAGTGCCGATTCCTAAAGCATAATACGGTTATTGAAATGAGTAAAAATAAAGGAGCCGAAGCTCCTTTTCTTATGTCGTTCTAGGTTTATTAATGCTTGTTTGAACAAACATTAATACAGATATTTTTACCTTTCAGGGAGAGTAGTGAATATTGTCCACTCTTTTTTAATCTCGCCTTTATAACCAACGACAGAAGCAGTTACTCGGCGGTTTAAAGCGTGGCTGACTTCATCGGTACCTTGTTGCGCTAGGTGAGTATCTCCAAAGCCAATAATACGAACTCTGCTCGGTTCGATGTTGTAGCTCAATAGCGCCTCACGGACATTGCGCGCTCGTCTCTCTGATAGATCTTGGTTGTGCTGAGAGCCACCAACTTTACTCGCGTAGCCGTGCAGTTCGATCGACGTAGTAGGGTATTCTTTTAAAAAATCGGACAGTTCACGTACTTGTCTTCTGAACACGGGATTGATTTCATCAGAATCATTGGCAAAAAGTATTCTCACTTGCATGTTATCTGATGCTTTAATGTATTCGCCGCAACCGTCATTGTCGACTTCTGAGCCTCCAGGTGTGCCAGGGCACATATCTCGAGCGTTGATGACGCCATCGTTATCTTCATCTTGAAGGTCAGCAATTTGTTCTGCACTTGGTACAGGTCGATAGTCATACTCGTCTTCAGCAACAACCTGTTGAGTAACGGCGAGAAGACTTAATACAAATAGAATTTTCATTGGTTTCATGATCAGTACTCCACCTTTTCATTCCATTCCGTAGGCACATCGACTCGCAAGGCATTTAACAATTGGCCGGTCGCATTCATTACACGGTATTTCGCGTATTGCTCTGAATATCGAGCATCCAAGTAGTTTTTTCTCGCTTCAAATAACTCGTTTTCAGTATTTAACAAATCCAAAAGGGTTCGTTTACCGATGCGATACTGTTTCTCGTAGGCGATAACAGTTTCAGATGCCGAATCTACGTGATCCGCCAGAAACTCTTTTTGCTGAAGCGTTAAATCTAACGCGCTCCATGATAGACGAAGCCCTTCTTCAACGCTGCGGTATGCGCGTTCTCGTAAATCTTTGGCTTTGTTTAGTTGATAGGCAAAGTTTTCAGCATTGGCGACATCACTACCACCATTAAAGAGGTTGTAACGCATACGCAGCATCGCTGTCGTTTCATCACTGCTTCCTTCGATACCGCTTGCATCATCACGCCACGTTTGAGCCGCTTCTACAGATATCGTTGGATAGTAAGTTCCCTTAGATTGCTTATATTGGAACTTAGCTGAGTCTACATCTGCCATCGAAATTTTGATTACTGGATGCGATTCAAATGCCAAGTCAATTGCTTCATCTATGGTGTAGGGAATAAAGTTCTGGTCCGCTCGCGGAAAAATCAATCCTTGTGGGGACTGTCCGACAAGGCGTGTAAACGTGGTGTGGCTGTCATATAAGTTGTTCTGAGCCGCCACCAAGTTACCGTGAGCTTTTGCTAAACGAGCTTCTACTTGAGTTAGGTCAGCAGTAGACCCAAGTCCTGAGTTAACTCGCTTTTTAATGTCTTCGTAGATCTTCTTATGAACCTTCAAGTTGTTTTCTGAAAGTGTAAGAATTTCATAAGCTTTTACTGAATCTAAGTAAACCTTTGCCACTTCGAGTGCCGTGTCTTGAGCATCAGCGAGCAGTTGATAACGAACTGATTCTGCGTCAGCTGCTGTTCGATCCATATCGTTAAGTGTCGCAGAACCGTCCCATATCAACTGGGTTAGTGTCACGGTGGCTTCTTTTCTTGTCAGATCCGTTGAATCTCGCCCTGCTTCTGCTGGGTTAATGCCTTCATAACCGATACCGGCGTCTAAATCTACGGATGGGAGGTAAGCACCGCCAGATGCTTCATTCACATACTGCTTGCTAACGAATTCATTGAACGCACTTTTGATGTCAGGATTGGTTTTTAATGTGTTTTCAACCGCTTGCTCTAGTGTTTGCCCAAAAGCATGACTAGCTGCGAACACACCAATGCAAAAGGCGTTGGCACGAGTCCACTTCACTGTGATTCTCCTAGATAATAATAAAATTTCTCGAGGTGAGAGGGCTTATAAGTGGGATACCTATAAGGGCGTCAATAATTTAGCGCACAATAACATTAATACACGATGAAGTAACCTGTTGATTCATTGTTCATTTGTTTCATTCTTGATAAATCAATTCATTTGGTGGGTATAAATTTTGAATAAGGATCCCAATTTTAAAGTGAAATTGATGTTTAACAAGAGTTGAGTGGCTTTTATTAAAACAAGACAAATATGCGCATAGATTCCTATTGATGTATGACACATAATTACTTAATTGAGCATCAAATTGCTGTTATTGCACTATATAATCAGGCAATATATAGCAAATTAGTATTGTTAGTCAAAAACTTGACAGTTATTTAGGGTTAAGATTTATATGGATCGTACAGCGTTAGTGTCACTCGGTAATCAAGTCGTCGTAATAGGTTTAGATGGGGAGCTGAGAGTCCTAACAGAAGGACAGCAGCCTCTACCAGGTGAAGTGATAGTGGCAATGACAGATGCTGCGCCTCAAGACCTGAAAATTCAGCTTGCTCAAGAGCAAGGTTTAAAAGATATTTCAGACGATGTGGCACAGATTATTAGTGCTATTGAGCAAGGTCAAGACCCTTCTGCTATTGATGAAGAACTCGCACCTGCAGCCGGTGAAAATAGTGGCTCCAGTTTGCAAAATAGTGCCACGATTGTACGAGATGGTACTGAAGTGCTAGCCTCAACAAACTTTGAAACTATTGGTCTAGAATCCCTCGGCTTATCTGAAACACAAGCGTTGACCTTAAATGACTTCTTCACAACAGGTATCGAGACAAGTGGGGATGGCTCAAGTAAGCCACTTACTAATTCTCCAGTGACATTAAGCGCTGTTGAGGAAGATAGCGATCCAATCACGATAACTACTGAAGAATTACTATCGAATGTCAATATTGATGATGCCGATACTCTTGTCATTACAAACGTCACTATTGAGAGTGGGAATGGCACCTTAATTGATAACAGCGATGGATCTTGGACTTATATACCAGAAGCTGATGATGATACTGAAGTGTCATTCTCCTATGACATCATTGATGACGATGGGGGTGTTATTAATGGCACTGCTAATTTAGATATTAAGCCTGTTAATGATGCGCCAATAGCGACTAACGATGCGATTCAAACTGACGAAGATTCCCAGGTTGTAATTGATGTGCTCGCTAACGACAGTGACATTGAAGGTGACGATTTATCCATTACTTCTGCTTCTGTATCAGAAGAGCAAGGTATCGTTGAGATTGTCGATGGTAAGCTTGTTTTCACTCCGGCTGAAAACTTCAATGGTAATGCAACTATTAGCTACACTATCTCAGATGGTGAGCTAGAGGATGAAGCTCAAGTCTCGGTAACAGTAAACTCAGTTAACGATGCGCCTATTGCCCTTAATGACGCAACAATTACAGAGGAAGATACCTCAGTAACGATTGATGTTCTGCCAAACGACACCGATATTGATGGCGATAAGCTGTCTATCCAATCGGCGTCTGTGCCGAGTGAGCAAGGGACAGTCGAGATTGTTGACGGCAAGTTGGTGTTCACACCAGCTGAGGACTTCAATGGCGACGCCGAAATCACTTACACCGTCACCGATGGTTCGCTGGCCGACCAAGCAACGGTCAACGTCACCGTGAATGCGGTGAACGACACGCCTGTGGTTGAAAGTAGCATTGCAGACCAAGCCTTGGCAGAAGACTTTACGCCATACAGCATCAATCTAAATACCGCCTTCAGCGATGTGGATAACGTGGATGGCGATCTGACCTTCAGTGTCTCTGGTAATAGCAACATTCAAGTGGCAATCGTCAATGGCATTGCTACGTTCACTCCAACTGCGGACTGGAACGGCTCAGAAGCGCTGACGTTTACTGCTACCGATCCAAGCGGTGAAAGCGTCAGCCAAACGGTGAACTTCACGGTAGCGCCTGTGGCGGACATCGTGGCAGATAAAGCGACGGTTGTGGAAGACACGCCAACCATCATTAACGTCTTAGGTAACGACACGTTTGACGGCGACGATAAAATGGTGTCGCTGGATAGCAATAACGGTCCAGCCAACGGCACGGTCTCGGTCAACCCGGACGGCAGCGTGACTTACACGCCAAACGACAACTACCACGGGGCAGACAGCTTTACTTACATCGTCACGTCAGGTGGGGTATCGGAGTCCACCACGGTGAACGTCGATGTCACACCAGTGAATGACGCGCCAGTGGCAACCAATGACACGGCAACAACACAAGAAGATACCGCTGTCACGATTGATGTCCTGCCAAACGACGCCGATATTGATGGCGATACGCTGTCTATCCAATCAGCGTCCGTACCTGAAGCACAAGGTAAGGTTGAGGTTGTTGACGGCAAACTAGTGTTCACACCGGCTGAGAACTTCCATGGCGACGCTGAAATCACTTACACCGTGACCGATGGTTCGCTGACCGACCAAGCGACGGTCAACGTCACCGTGAATGCGGTGAACGACGCGCCTGTGGTTGAAAGCAGCATCGCAGACCAAACCTTGGCGGAAGATTTCACGCCATACAGCATCGATCTAAATACCGCGTTCAGTGATGTGGATAACGTGGATGGCGAGTTAACGTTTAGTGTCTCTGGCAACAGCAACATTCAAGTGGCGATCGTCAATGGCATTGCTACGATCACTCCAACGGCAGACTGGAATGGCTCTGAAATCCTAACCTTTACGGCTACCGATCCAAGCGGCGAAAGCGTCAGTCAAACGGTGAACTTCACAGTTACTCCTGTGGCAGATATCGTGGCAGACAAAGCGACGGTTGTGGAAGATACGCCAACCATCATTAAGGTCTTAGGTAACGACACGTTCGAAGGCGACGACAAAGTGGTGTCGCTGGATAGCAATAACGGTCCAGCCAACGGCACGGTCTCGGTCAACCCGGACGGCAGCGTCACTTACACGCCAAACGACAACTACCACGGGGCAGATAGCTTCACCTACATCGTTACGTCAGGTGGGGTGTCAGAGTCCACCACGGTGAACGTCGATGTCACGCCAGTGAACGATGCGCCAGTGGCAAAAGATGATGCGGCAACAACACAAGAAGATACCGCTGTCACGATTGATGTTCTGCCAAACGACACCGATATTGATGGCGATAAGCTGTCGATTGACTCGGCATCTGTGCCGAGTGACCAAGGTACAGTTGAAATTGTTGACGGTAAATTGGTCTTCACACCGGCCGAGGACTTCAATGGCAACGTTGGAAGTCGCTGATACCGATACGCCAGAAGAGCAATTAACCGTTTCTTTAGAAAACAACTCAAACGGCTACTTTGCGCTAGTTGGCGATGAAGTCAAACTGACTCAAGCGGGTGTTGACGCGGTTAACAACGACGAACTCAACCTTAAAGACCTAACGATCAGCGCATCAGTATCGGATGGTGTTAATCCAACGGTTAGCGACAGTGATAGTTTGATTGTGAATCGCGTTAACGATGCACCAACAGTCGATAATGTGATTTCAGATCAAGTGTTAGCAGAAGATTTTACGATCTACACGATTGATTTAAACGACGCATTTAAAGACAGCGACTCCGCACTGAACTTCTCAGTGTCCGGCAACAGCAACGTGTTGGTTTCGATTGAAAATGGCATCGCGACCATTAGCCCAACTGCGGACTGGAACGGCTCAGAAGCGTTAACCTTTACTGCTACCGATCCAAGCGGTGAAAGCGTCAGCCAAACGGTGAACTTCACGGTTGCGCCTGTGGCGGACATCGTGGCAGACAAAGCGACGGTTGTGGAAGACACGGCAACCATCATCAAGGTCTTAGGTAACGACACGTTCGAAGGCGACGATAAAGTGGTGTCGCTCGATACCAACAACGGTCCAGCTAACGGCACGGTCTCGGTCAACCCGGACGGCAGCGTCACTTACACGCCAAACGACAACTACCACGGGGCAGATAGCTTCACCTACATCGTTACGTCAGGTGGGGTGTCAGAGTCCACCACGGTGAACGTCGATGTCACACCAGTGAATGACAGGCCTGACAGTGAGGACTTTACGCATGTTACTGACAAGCCTTTGACGCAAGTTGTATTTGATACTGATACGAAACCTTTAGGTGATGGCGACTCTCAGGATCATATAGCGGATATTGAAGATGACTTAAATGGCAACGATTTGCATGTGCGGATTACTGAACTACCGACCTCAGGAACATTGTTCTTCAGAGATAACAACGGTGAACTGCATGAAATAAAAGAAGTCAGTGACACTCTTTATGAAAAAGATAGCCTTTACTATGAAGCTGATAATGTGGGTTTCTTATTAGGTATCAAGGATCGCCCAGATACACCAAATAGCTTCGAGTCTACAACAGATTTCAATAATTGGGGGCTAAGTGAGGACGGAGGTCCATCACACTCCCGTACTGAACATTTAGTTAATGGTTCCTCCATCACTATATCTTCTGATAGTGGTGAACTTGCTCAATACAACCGCCAAGTGTCACATATCGGAAACGGTATTGCTGACAATGATGGGCAGGGTATTGAGAAAGGCGAGACAATTACGATCGATTTGTCTAATAACCCTGTGGGCAGCGTAAACCTTGGCTTAGATGGATTAGGTGGATTGTTTGATTACGGTGATGACAACGCTGCGCTTATTACGGTTACGTATTTAGATTCAAATAATATCGAACAGACTCAAACGTTCGAGTTCTTGAAGCCTGAAGGCAACTTCATGCTATTCCAAGAAACAAGCGTTGGTTTTGGGCAAGATCTAGCTCTTCCTGAAGGTTCGGTCATTACTCAGTTAGATTTTTCTACGAAAAATGAAGGGAACTGGGAGTTACGTTATGTAGAAGGTATTCCTGCCGGAGATAGCTTTGGATATGTGGCAGTCGATTCTGAAAGTGGTGTTAGTGATCCATCTACGGTCAATATCGTTAACGAAATACTAGATGGTAATGTTGCGGAAAATGGACCTGTGGTGGAGAGCATTGCAGGTGTTACTGTTGTTGAGGGTGACGATGTCACGTTTTCTGTTTCTCTAAATAACGCAACAGATCAGACCGTTAAGTATCAAGTGGATTTCTCTGCAGAGGATTCTAGTACGAGCTCTCAAGACATTGATTTGTCGAACGCAACTTTTACTAATGGCGTGAAGTATTTGGGCGGATACCTTATTGTTCCAGCCGGAGTGAATGGCTTTGAGATTACCATTCCAAGTATTGATGATCAGTTGGTTGAATCAACAGAGAGTCTTGTGATTAAAGTCGGAGATGTATCTGGCGTTGGCTATATTGATGATAATGATGTTCCGCCAGCAGTTCAAAGCAACGAAATTTCCGGATTAGAAGACGAAGCTATTGTTATAACACTAGAACATTTAGGCATCGTTGATAGTAGTATAAGTGTTGAGTTTGACACTTCTGTTCTAAATGGCTCACTGCAAGTAAAAGGTTCTGATGGTTGGGAAGCGGTTTCTGGCAGTGTGCTCGCTTCTGATATCGAAAATGGTCTTGTTCGCTACGTTCCTGCTGAACATGAATCTGGTGCAGATGTTTTCGATAAAGATGGTGTTGGGAACGGCTTGGATACTTACGAGCAGATTCATTTCACGGTTAGTGATGGCAATTCTTCTGCTTCAGGTACGTTGAGTATCGACATAGAGCCTGTCGCGGACCCAATTAAGATTGACCTTACTTTCGGTCCAGTAACGTCTGTACCTGTGACACTAGGCGGAAGCTGGTCTACGGACGAAGAACTTAAAGATCTGCTTGAGGCAAGTAATTTACCAGGGCTTGACTTTGAACATGTGGTGACACAAACGTTTAATAACGGACATGTTGGTAATGACTTAATGCTAAGCGGTGACACTGAATCGCCACTGAGCTTTGTCGGAGATCAACAAGCAGGTGCGAACGTTGATGCTCAAGGCAGTGATATCTTTGTGACTGGAGGAGGTAATGATTCTATCTATGGCGGTATTGGTTCATTAGATGATCAAGCGGAGACGGACACAGTTGTTTACTCTGGCAAGTTGTCTGATTACAACTTCAACTATTACCCTGCATCTGACCACTCAGAGGTCCCGTATTGGATTGTCGAAGATAGCCGATTTATTGATACAAAAGATGTTGTTTCGAGCACTCATAAAGAGTCGGGTGACCACCTTTATGAAATTGAACAACTTATCTTCCAAGATGCCATTATCAAGCTAAATAACAACACAGGAGAGTATGTTGTACTTACAGAGCAGCAAGTCTCTTTTGAGCTGAACCTTGATCTTATCGATGTGGATGGCAGTGAGTTATTCATTAACGATAGCGTCACCTTAACGGGAATTCCTTCAGGGCTAACATTAGAGGTGAATGGCAAAACGGTTACTGAAAACAGCGATGGTTCTTACACGGTTGACCTTTCAAGTGAACCAAATCAAACCAGTCATCAACTAAGCGGTACGATTACTGTACCAGCCGATTACAATGGTTCGTTAGATTTTGATGTAACAGCGACGGCAGGAAGTGTTGAAGTTAATAACAATACTCAAATGGGAACGGACACGGCTTCTGTTTCAGTTCGAGATTATGATTTTGTTTCCGGTACGCATGGTGATAACAAGATAGCTGGATCTGATAGCAATGATGTGATTGTTGGCGATGTTCAAGGATTACAGATTGTCGAGGGGCAGGACTACAACATTGCTTTTATGCTCGATACATCAGGCAGCATGGGTTACGACGTTGGTCTAGCGCTAGGTGAGCTAAAAACAGTGCTGAATACTCTTACCGAAAGTGCTAGTGGCCCTCATTCGGGCAAAGTGAACGTTTTATTGACCACATTTGCTACTGGGAGCTCTCAGGTACTTGAATTAGATTTGAGTGCTGACAACGCAACATCGCAAATAGAGTCTACATTGGATGCAATTTTACAAATCGGTGATGGTAATACAAATTATGAAGCCGGGTTCCAATCTGCACTAGACTGGTTTGCTAATGCCGATAGTGGCGCAACAAACCTAAGTTATTTCATATCTGATGGTCAACCAAACCAAGCTACGGATAACAATACGAGTTGGTTTAGTGGTTGGGAGGGTGTCGTACTTGGCGTGTCAGAACAAAAGTTAGTGACGCTAGCGGATGTCTTGCCAAGTGATTACAGGTTTGGTGATACAGTCACATACAACAATAAAACAATCATAGATTTTCGCGGGGCGGTGTATTCGCTCTCTACTGGTGAACAGGTGGGGAGAATGCTTAACTCATATGTCTATGATGATTATGGAAATAATGTTCTATCTCAAGCGAATAACGCATATCAAGCATTGGCTGAATTTAGTGAGGTTCGTTCGATAGGTCTTGGTCGCTACTTAGATGAAGATTCGTTAGAAAACTTCGACTCTGATGGTGTAGTAAGAGCTAACATAGATGTAAACCAACTAGCAGAAGTGATCCTTGGTAAGGAAGTTTCATTGATGCAAGGCAAAGATGAGATTAACAGCCTTGATGGAAATGACATTATTTTTGGTGATGCCATGCGTTTCGACGTCGATGGTGAGCAAGGAGTTTCCGCGCTACAAAACTACGTAGCATCTCAACTAGGTAAGGATGTTTCGTTAGTTACGAAAGAAGAAGTTCATCACTACATTACTGAAAACCAAGCAGAATTTGAACAGTCTCGTTATTACGACCAAGCAGACACCATCTCTGGTGGTTCAGGTGATGATATTTTGTTTGGACAAGGTGGTGACGACAAGCTGTTCGGTGGTGCAGACAATGATATTTTAATTGGTGGTTTCGGCAATGATATTTTGACAGGGGGGGACGGTGAAGACATCTTTAAATGGATTGATGTGTCCAATGAACGCGACACTGTCACTGACTTCAATAAAGATGAAGACACTCTAGACTTCTCTGATCTCTTTGATGACTTATCTAAAGATGAAATTGGAGAGCTTCTTAATGATCTTCAATCAGGTGATCATACTGGTGATGTCGGAGAGTATCACGTAGAAGTGGCACCAGATGGCGGCTCGGAAGCGAACTTGAGTATTACGAAAGGTGGCTCGACATTGGACATCCATTTTGATGGTGCAAGTGTCGATGATGTGACTCAAAGTCTGATTGCAAGTTTAGAAGCGCAATACAAAGACATGTAGCATGTCTAGCCACAGGTGAAATTGAAAATCAAAAAAGGTCTAGCATTTTGCTAGACCTTTTACTTTTAAACTCAGTTCATCGCGATGTTAGCTCTTAGGAAGTGTCGTGAAAACGGTCCACTCTTTCTTCACTTCACCTTTGTGGCCAATCACCGTTGCGGTGACTCGACGGTTCAACGCATGGCTCACTTGGTCGGTGCCTTGTGTTGCAAGTACTGTGTCTCCGTAGCCGACAATGGTGACTCTATCCCCACTAATGCCATTCTTCATGAGTTCTTTTCTAACGTTCTCAGCGCGGCGCTTGGATAAGTCGAGATTGTGCTCTGCAGTACCAGTACGACTGGCATAGCCCTGAATCTCTATCGATGTATTTGGATACTCTTTCAAGAAGTCGGATAGTTCTCGAATTTGCTCCGTAAAGATAGGATTGATCACATCGGAATCATTCGCGAACAGAACTCGAATTTGCATTTCTTGCGAGGAGTCGACATACGAACCGCAGCCATCGTTATCTATCTCGGCACCTAAAGGAGTACCCGGACATAAATCGCGCTCATTAATGACTCCATCAGAATCATCATCAAGATGATCTGCCCACTGATCGGCAATTGGCGTATCAATATAATCATATTCATCGCCTTTATCGGATGAACTGCATGCCGAAATCATCAATGAGAGTGCAATAAGAGTTATGTATTTCATAATTAATACTCCACTTCTTCTAGCCATTCTTTAGGCATTTCAACCCTTAATGCACTCAACAGTTGACCTGTTGCGTTCATCACTCGATATTTGGCGTACTGCTCTGCATATTTAGAATCTAAGTAGTCTTTACGTGCCTCAAAGAGTTCGTTTTCAGTATTCAATAGATCAAGCAGTGTTCGCTTACCAATGCGATATTGTTTTTCATACGCAATAACGGTTTCAGATGCCGAGTCTACATGATCTGACAAGAACTCTTTTTGCTGTAGGGTCAAATCCAGTGCGCTCCATGAAAGCCTTAACCCTTCTTCAACATTGCGATAAGCACCTTCACGTAAGTCTTTCGCTTTATTTAACTGATAGGCGAAGTTTTCTGAGTTTGCAGCGTCACTGCCGCCATTAAATAGGTTGTAGCGTAGACGTAGCATGGCAAGTGTCTCATCACTGCGGCCTTTTAAGCCATCAGCGTCGTCACGCCATGTTTGTGAAGCTTCAATGGAAATGGTTGGGTAATTAACACCTTTAGATTGTTTGTATTGAAACTTAGCAGAGTCTACGTCTGCGAGCGCGACTTGAATGACAGGGTGTAGTTCAAATGCCAAACCTACCGCTTCATCAATGGTGTATGGAATGAAATTCTGATCCGCTCTTGGAAAGATCAACCCTTGCGGGGTTTGACCCACTAAACGAGTGAACATAGTGTGAGAGTCGTACAAATTATTTTGAGCAGCTGCCAAATTACCGTGCGCTTTTGCCAAACGTGCTTCTACCTGTGTTAAGTCAGCGGTAGAGCCGATACCTGAGTTGACTCGTTTTTTAATGTCTTCGTAAATATCTTTGTGAACCGCCAAGTTATTTTCAGAAAGCTTGAGTATTTCGTAAGCTTTTACTGCGTCTAAATACACTTTGGTGACTTCAAGTGCTTTATCTGATGCATCGGCCAAAAGTTGAAATCTAACTGACTCTGCATCGGCTGCGGTACGATCGATATCATTTAAGGTTGCACTGCCATCCCATATGAGCTGAGTTAGTGTTACCGAAGCTTCCTTTCGAGTGTAATCTGTATCCCCACGTCCCACCTCGTCAGAAGGGTCTAATCCCTCGTAACCAATGCCCGCATCTAAATCAATAGAAGGTAAGTAGGCGCCCGAAGAGGCTTCATTTACGTATTTTCGACTGGTGAACTCGTTAAATGCGCTCTTAATGTCAGGATTGTTTTTTAACGTCAATGCCACGGCTTGCTCTAAAGTTTGACCGAAAACGGGTAAAGACACTATTAAACTACAGCAGCAAGCAATATTTAGTCGGTTCCATTTCACGGTATTTCTCCTAAAAATTCGTGTTGCTTTTTGCTATTTCATCTCATAACTGAGACGAAACATCATAAATAACAGTGCTTGAGTAAGGGATTTATCAACCTACTGTTAAAACTAGGCTTTTGTTTAAAAATTCCAGAATTTCGCCTTTTTAAACCTTAGCACATATGGCAAATGTTGCTCAGCAACACAGCATGTTTAGGCCAGAGAAAAGCGTGAATTCTTAATATCATAGCGTTTCGCAGCTAGCGTAACTCTGTACTTTTTGAATAACTCCGCCCCTTGAGTTACCAAGCATCCCACGAGCTGCGCATACAACGAAAAAATGATGATTTTGACTAAACTATAGACGTAAATGTAGGGGTGACAAACTTTTGACTTGGTTTGAAGTGGGGCGAGGTAGATATGGATCGAGTAACTTTGAGCTCATTGATGGGCAACATCGTGGTTATCGGGCTGGATGGGGAAATTAGGACCCTAGAAGAGGGACAACTACCTCAACCAGGAGAGTTAATAATTGATGAGGTATCAGATACTTCTGAGCTTGTGATCGAGCAGGTGACACCACAAGGAAGTTCGATAAACGTAACTGATGATATCACAGCGTTAATTGAAGCAATTGCTAGTGGGGAAGACCCGACTGAGCTGGGTGAAGAGTTTGATCCTGCTGCAGGTGAAGGAAACGGGTCTAGCCCACAAAATACGGGGGCTATAGATCGCACAGGTGCTGAATTACTCGCCAGTACCAATTTTGAGACAGTGGGAACTGACGGAACAGGATTTTCAAGTACTCAGGTAGAGACGCTACTCGATATTTTCCAAATACAACCACCAGAACCAACAGCAATATCAGTTCCTGCAACAGTAATTGTTCAAGAGATTTCTAGCCCAACTGTCAATGAGGGCGATCTGGTTTCCTTCGACGTCACACTTAACCAACCAACAGAAGACAATATCAATATCACTTTTTCTCTGTTCGATCAGACTGCGACTGGTGGATCTACTGACGAGAGCGGAAGTGACTACGTCAACGAGAGTGTTCTCATAACATTTTCCGATGGCACAACAGAAGAAATCTCAGTCGATGACAACGGTATTTTTACTGTGTCGGTCCCGTTAGGTGAAAATGGTTTTACGGTTTCTCTCGATTCTATAAATGACTCTATATTCGAAGGTCCAGAAACATTTACGCTTTCTGGCAACACAGAAGAACAAAGTACACCTGCAACTGGGATTGCAACCATTGTTGATGATGGTAGTGGGCCAGGTTTAAGTCCTGATGATGATCGCCCAACGGTAACGATGAGTGATGCAGGGACGATTAATGAAGGTGAGTTAGCTAGTTTTAAAGTGTCGTTATCTAATCCATCAGCTATAGATGTTGAGGTTGAACTGACTCTCAACTTAGGCGATACCGAAGCCGGTGACTTAGGTTCCTTAGAATACAACACGGGAAGTGGTTGGGTCACGGTGCCAAACGATGGTGTGGTGACCGTGCCAGCAGGGCAAACTGAGTTTGATGTGCGTATTGCTTCTATTGATGACGCCGTTTATGAAGGCCCTGAAGATTTCAGTGTGACAGTAACTGGCATTGGCGCGGTGCAAGGCAGCGATACAGGTACGGCAACGATAGTGGACGACGGCAGTGGTCCGGGTCCCGATCCAGACGATGACCGTCCGAGTGTGGCTATTACCGACGCTGGCACCATTAATGAGGGTGAGACTGCGAACTTCAAAGTCACCTTATCGAATGCTTCCGAGTCGAGTGTTCAAGTTGAACTTGGCCTCAACTTAGGCGATACCGAAGCGGGTGACTTAGGCTCCTTAGAATACAACACAGGCTCCGGTTGGGTTACGGTGCCAAACGACGGTGTGGTGACCGTGCCAGCAGGGCAAACCGAATTTGATGTGCGTATTGCTTCTGTTGATGACGCCGTTTATGAAGGCTCTGAAGATTTCAGCGTGACGGTAACCGGCATTGGTGCGGTGCAAGGCAGCGATACGGGCACGGCAACGATTGTGGATGACAGCAGTGGTCCAGGTCCCGATCCAGACGATGACCGTCCGAGTGTGGCTATTACCGACGCTGGCACCATTAATGAGGGTGAGACTGCGAACTTCAAAGTCACCTTACCGAATGCCTCAGAGTCTACTGTTCAAGTTGAACTTGGCCTCAACTTAGGCGATACCGAAGTCGGTGACTTGGGCACCTTAGAATACAACACGGGAAGTGGTTGGGTTGCAGTGCCAAACGATGGCGTGGTAACGGTGCCAGCCGGACAGACCGAATTTGATGTGCGCATTGCTTCTGTTGATGACGCCGTTTATGAGGGTCCTGAAGATTTCAGCGTGACGGTAACTGGCATTGGGGCGGTGCAAGGCAGCGATACGGGCACGGCAACGATTGTGGATGACAGCAGTGGCCCTGGACCTGATCCCGATGATGACCGCCCAAGTGTAACTATTACGGATGCTGGCACCATTAATGAAGGTGAAACAGCTAACTTCAAAGTCACGTTATCGAATGCCTCAGAGTCAACAGTTCAAGTTGAACTTGGCTTCAACTTAGGCGATACCGAAGTTGGAGATTTGGGCACCTTGGAATACAACACGGGAAGTGGTTGGGTCACAGTGCCAAACGATGGCGTGGTGACGGTGCCAGCCGGGCAAACCGAATTTGATGTGCGTATTGCTTCTATTGATGACGCCGTTTATGAAGGTCCAGAAGATTTCAGTGTAACGGTAACGGGCGTTGGTGCGGTACAAGGCAGTGATACCGGCACGGCAACGATTGTGGATGACAGCAGTGGCCCAGGTCCCGATCCAGACGATGACCGTCCGAGTGTGGCTATTACCGACGCTGGCACCATTAATGAAGGTGAAACAGCTAACTTCAAAGTGACGCTATCGAACGCGCCTGAAGCCGAAACGCAGGTGGAGTTGGGTCTTAATCTCGGCGATACCGAAGTTGGAGATTTGGGCACCCTAGAATACAACACGGGAAGTGGTTGGGTTGCAGTGCCAAACGATGGCGTGGTGACCGTGCCAGCCGGCCAGACTGAGTTTGATGTGCGTATCGCTTCCATTGATGACGCGGTTTATGAAGGCCCAGAGGATTTCAGCGTTACGGTGACGGGCATTGGGGCGGTGCAAGGCAGCGATACAGGTACGGCGACGATTGTGGATGACGGCAGTGGTCCAGGTCCCGATCCAGATGATGACCGTCCGAATGTCTACATCGTTGAAGATAGCGTGGGTGTTAACGAAGGTACCGATGCTGTGTATACCGTTAGATTGTCGGCGGCGGCCGATATCGATGTGACCGTCAGCTTGAACACCTCAACCGACGGCAGCAACACGGCGGAAGCGGACGATATAGGTAGCTTTGTGGTGACCCTTGCTGATGGTGTGACAGTGGTGAATGCCAACAGTGACGGTACGTATACCATTCCCGCCGGTGAGAAAGAGCTGAAAGTCACTGTGCCAACCACAGATGATGGCGTCTACGAAGGGGATGAAACCTTCACTGTGGCGGTACAAGGTGACACGGGCGTCCTAGGCAGTGACAGTGCGCTGGGCATTATTTACGACGGTGGTAACGGCCCTGGTCCCGATCCAGACGATGACCGTCCAAGTGTCTATATTGTCGAAGATAGCGTGGGCGTGAATGAAGGTACTGAGGCTGTGTATACCGTCCGGTTGTCGGAGGCTGCCGATATTGACGTGACGGTAAGGTTGAGCGCATCAACAGGAGGAACTAATACGGCAGAGCCTGGCGACATTGGTGCTATTAAGCTGACATTATCTGATGGAGTAACTGTGGTGACCGCCAACAGTGATGGCACGTATACTATCCCAGCAGGTGAAACCGATCTCAAACTGTTTGTCCCAACCACGGACGACGATGTGTATGAAGGAGATGAAACCTTCACGGTTGCAGTGCAAGGTGCAACTGGAGTACTTGGTACTGACACGGCGTTGGGTATTATTTACGACGGCGGTAACGGCCCTGGTCCTGACCCGGATGATGATCGCCCGACCGTATCTATCTCAGATGCGGGTATCGTAGATGAGGGTGATATCGCGACGTTTACCGTGTCATTGAGTAATGCTTCGGAAGTTACAGTCCAGGTGCAGTTGACCTTAAACCCAGACGAAACAGAAGTGGATGATCTTGGCTCGCTAGAATATAACACCGGAGCAGGTTGGGTTGCTGTGCCTGTCGATGGCATCGTAACAGTGCCAGCAATGCTTACCGAATTTGATGTGCGCATAGCGACCATTGATGATGAAGTTTATGAAGGTCCGGAAGACTTCAGCGTGACCGTGACGGGTTTGGGCGCAGTTCAGGGCACCGATACTGGTTTGGCGACCATTGTGGATGATGGCACTAAAACGGATGACGATCGACCAACTGTGTCTATCTCGGATGCGGGTACCATTGATGAAGGTAATTTCGCTACATTTACCGTGTCATTGAGTAATGCCTCAGAAGCAGCGGTCCAGGTTCAGTTAACGCTGAATCTGGATGAAACAGAAGTAGGTGACCTTGGCACTCTAGAGTACAACACCGGTTCAGGTTGGGTAAGTGTACCTGTAAGTGGCATTGTGACGGTGCCGGCAGGTATGACGGAATTTGATCTACGCATCGAATCAATTGATGACGGTGTGTACGAAGGCCCTGAAGATTTCAGCGTTACAGTAACTGGCTTGGGAGCAGTGCAAGGCAGCGATACTGGTCTGGCGACCATCGTGGATAACTCACCACCTACAGCCCGTGATTTCATCATTTCGCTCGATGTTCAAAATGGTGTTTTCCCGGTTCAGGATGTTGAGTTTGATGGATTAACGACGTCTGGGGAACAGCGTGTTGAAGATCTCGAAGATGACGCAGTTACTGCAAATGATGATGATATTTTAATTCAGGTCGTTAGCCTTCCTGAACACGGTGAGCTGTATTATGTGGATGGAAATGGACAGGAAGTCATTATAGACGAAACCACACAGTTCCCTGAAAACACAGAGGTTAGGTATCGTCTGACTGAAGATTTCTTTGAGGAGCAGAGCTTTGACTCAGCCGACCTTCTTGAAGAACAAGGGAAAGATATCTTGGTGGGATCCTACACTCCTCCTAACTCGAACTTAACGTTCACTGGAGGTCAGATCACCACCATTGGCAACAGCATCATCTTTGATTCCGACGCTCAGATTTCAGTCGATTTTGCGAATCAACAGGTCGGGTTGGTTGTCGTTTCGCCAAATGAAACGGGTCAGGGTGATGAAATCAGTACTGGTGAATATATTACGTTAGAACTGGATGAGGATTTATCAGCTAACGAAGCGAAACTGAACTTAGCCAGTCTGAATGACCGCTTCAACAGTGGTGGTGCATGGTTAACGGCATACATCTTCCTAAATGGTGCACTTGTTGATGTTCAGCAGTTTTACTCAACGGATATTACTTATACCAGCAACCACGAAGGTTCTATTACCGTTGCGTTAGCAAATGGCAGCTTTGATGAAATTCGACTTACTCCAGAAACCGATAGCGCGAGTGATAAAGCGGGCTTTACCTTGGTGGGGACTGAAATTACCAGCTTTACTGATGTGAACGATGACTTTACTTATCAGGCAATCGACACTGATGGTGCGGTAAGTAACGAAGCTACGGTAGCGGTTGATTTCGAGAACGTCACGGTAGAGGCTGTTACGGCGCTTGGTTATCAAACCATGGCCTTAAATTCGGATCTGAATCTGGTTATGGGTACAGATGGCGATGATATTCTGGTTGGTAGTGAAGGCAATGACCTGATCATCGGTGGTTTAGGTAATGATATCTTGACTGGCGGTGAAGGTGATGACGTATTCAAATGGACAGAAATGCAATCCGCAACTGACACCGTGACGGATTTCAGTGACGGGGATCAGCTCGATTTTACCGATGTATTTGATGATATGAGTGGTACTGATATTTCCACATTACTTGATGATCTCGGCTCGGGCGATTATCACGGAAGCGTGGATGATATCACGGTGGCGGTGACTGAAAGTGGAGGTAACTCAACTCTGACCATCAATAAAGATGGACAACAGTTGGAGGTTAATTTTGACGGAGCTTCTGCTTCTGATATTGCCAATAGTTTGATTTCTAATCTTGAACAATTACGAGAGTAAATGATTCAAAATGAAAAACGGAGCGAAAGCTCCGTTTTTCATTTAGTAATGCAGTAAGTTCGGGCAATAATTAAAGCACTTTACATGCAAAACCTTTTAAGTAGAAACCCTCTGGATATGCTGTATCGGTTGGGTGGTCAGCAGCTTGTTCAAAGCGCTCCACAAACTTTACTTGGCGGTTAGCATCTACGGCTGCGTCAGCAATGATTTTCTGGAACAAAACTTGATCCATCAAGCCAGAGCACGAATAGGTCAGTAGGGTACCGCCAGGTTTTAGGATTTGCATTGCTAGCATGTTGATGTCTTTGTAACCACGACATGCGCCGTTTAGTTGGGCTTTACTGTCTGCAAACTTAGGTGGATCCATGATAACTACATCGAACTGAGTTCCTTGGTCACGATACTCACGAAGCAGTTTAAACACGTCTGCGTTTAGGAACACGGCGCGCTTCTTCGAGATATCAAATTCATTCAGTTCTGCGTTGAACTTCGCAGTGTCTAGAGCAGGTTGTGATACGTCAGCGTTTATCACACGCTTTGCATCACCTTTCAGAGCGTAAAGTCCGAAGCCACCTGTGTAAGAGAAGCAGTTAAGAACTTCCTTGCCTTTCACATATTTCATCGCTTGCTGGCGACTATCACGTTGATCTAGGTAGAAACCTGTTTTATGGCCGCCAACGATATCTACACTAATCTTTACGCCATTTTCTTCGATGACGACCGATTTAGGTGGCTCTTCGCCGTGCAAGACGCCCGTGGTTTCTTTCAAACCCTCTTTCTTACGTACCGCGACGTCAGAACGCTCGTACACATTACAATCAGGGAAGCACTCAACTAGAGCATCAACAATAGCCTGTTTATTGTGTTCTGCGCCAGCACTGAGAAGTTGACACACAAAGAAGTTTTGGTAACGGTCAATCGTAACGCCTGGCATACCATCAGACTCTGCCGCGATAAGGCGGTAACCCGTAAGGCCATCACGTTCGATAATGTCTTCACGAAGAAGTTGTGCGTCTTTTAATCGTTTTACGAAAAACGCGGTGTCGATTTCTTCTTTATCAAAACTCCAAATACGAGCACGAATTTGTGAAGCTGGCGAATATGCCGCTTTAGCTAGCCATTTACCGTCGTGAGTGAATACATCAACCGTTTCGCCAAGAGCGGGTTCGCCCTCAACTTTGTTGATGCCTCGAGAGAAGATCCAAGGGTGCTTGCGCTTGACCGATTTCTCACGACCTTTTACCAAATAGATAGCAGCTGTCATTTCATTAGCTCTTGTTGAATTTTGAAAGGGGCGTATTGTCCGGGATGTGAATGGTAAAAGCAATATCCCTCGGCAATCCAGTACATTGTAGTGGCTTTTAAATACAAAAAAGGGCCACCAAAGTAACCCTTTTATTTGAACTGGTCGTAACAGATTACGTTGCTACGCTTTAAGTCCAGTAAGGAGCGACTCCATGGTGTCGCTTTGCTTACGCAGTTGATCCACGTTTTGTGAAGTCGTGCTGATCATATTGCACACGTTATCTGCTTGAACTCGAATCTCTTCAACGCTTGAGGCGATATTGTCCGCGACTACACCTTGTTCTTCAGCTGCTGTTGCAATTTGAATGCTACTGTCGGAGATAGTTTGATTTTTATCTGCCAAAGAGCCGATTTCGTGACTCACTTCCGTCATGAGGTTTTGTCCCTCATTTGCATTGTTGACAGTCACTTCCATCAGTTTAGTAAGTGATTGACTGTTACGCTGTAATGATTCGATCATCGCTTGGATTTCAACGGTCGCTTGCTGAGTGCGTCCCGCAAGAGCGCGAACCTCATCCGCAACGACCGCAAATCCACGACCTTGCTCACCAGCACGTGCTGCTTCAATGGCTGCGTTCAATGCAAGTAGGTTAGTTTGCTCGGAAATCCCATTAATGGTTGTCACGACTTCATCAATTTGTGCGGCATTAGCATCTAACTCCGCTACTGCCTGAGACGCAGATTGAATCTCATTAGAGAGGTTCGAAATCGAGTGCAGTGTATTCTCTACTTTTACTTGTCCAGACTGAGCCACGCTACGCGCATCATCGGTTTGCGCGCTTGAATCGTGAGCTAATGTCGCGACTTCTCGAATCGTTGATGCCATCTGTTCTGTTGCACTCGCAAGAGAGTTGAGGTGCTCTTGTTGCGTCGCAGAAATATCTGAACTGTGATGAATTGATTGATTCAGGTCTGAGCTAATTTGTTGCATTAACGCCACAGACTCTTGAATCGACAGCACCATTTGTTGCTCTCGTTCTGCAACTTTGTCTATCGTAATAGCAATTTCACTAAACTCGTCGCGAACTGGGAAGAAGTTCATTCTCGCGGTGAGGTCACCTCCCGCAAGGGTGTTTAATGCTTTATTCATCGTGAACATTGCGCCGCCGATAAACGTCATGATGTAGTAAACGCCAAGCGCGAGAATAAACAAGCTCACACAGATGATGCTCACTTGAGTCGTTGATAGGGCAGTCCATAAAGAAAGTTCATGGTTTGCAACCAAGCTGTACGCACCATTTAGAACAGACACGGATTGCGGCCCTGAGCCAATAGAAACGGTTTCTGAACTAGCTATGAGGTTTGCTACTTGCGATTGAGAAAGGTTGCCTGCCTCTATCAGACCTTTCATAAGCATGAGCTCTTCTTGGTACATACTTGAGATCAACGTATTAGCCGCGCTATTAAGGACGAGAGTGAGAATGACTAAAGCAAGAAGAGGGAGAACGAAGAGCAAATAGAACTTTTCTTGAATCTTTAAGTGAATGAGATACTTATCAATCCAGCGGAATGGAATTTCTTTCATAATTATAATAACCGTGCAAAAACCCACTATCCTTAGTGGGGTGAATAGACGAAAAGAATATATCACTCAGTAAAAAGAAGCGGTACAAAGATGAACGTAAAGTGTGAGAGATTTATAGTAAAAGGTCACGTTCAAGGCGTCGGCTTTCGTTACCATACTTCCCATCAAGGATTGAAACTGGGTTTGACGGGTTACGCGAAGAACCTAAACGATGGTGATGTTGAAGTGATGGCGTGTGGAACAGACGCACAAATAGTTGCGTTTTCCGAGTGGTTGAAAGAAGGCCCGCGAACGGCAACAGTAGAGAGTGTGATACAGGAGTCTGCGTCATATAAGCCGTTGCGCGGTTTTAAGATTTTGTAAATTCTACAAGCATTTAGCTGGCTTTGGTAGGCCGGCTAATTTAGTCGCTTGTTTGGCTGGCCCCTTTTTAAACAGCTTGAATAGATACTTACTGTTACCTTTTTCTGGACCGTGCGCTTTTTCCATTGCTTTGACAAGCATACGCACAGCAGGGGAAGTATTAAACTCTTCATAAAAATCTCGCACAAAGTGCACAACTTCCAAATGAGCATCCGTAAGCTCGATGTCTTCTTCTTTTGCTAAAAGCTCAATCATACCTTCTTCCCATTGAGTATGATCCAGTAAGTAGCCTTGAGCATCAGTTTCAATTTCTTTGCCGTTGTAAACGAACATAACGTTTTATCCGTTAAGTGAACATGGATGTTTATAGATTAGCGACAGGTGAGGATGTTCTCAACAAAAGAATCTCGAAGTAGTGCCGAGCGAAGCAAAAGCGTACAAAATGGTGAGTGCTTTTTGACTAAGCGAGGTGCTTTGATATAAATGCTCTTTTATTCAAATAAATAGGAAACTATTCAGTTTGTTAGAAATTTTTCGGGGTGAGTACCAATAAAATTGCATGGATATCCAGGCTTATTCATTTTTGTTTTGTTTTTTTCTTGGCTACTTGTCTGAATATGGAATTTTATCTGTGAATGAATAGCTTACGACGTTGTGTTTGCTCTTATAGACCGATATTCTCTTGGTTGATAAGCAACCTACATTCTGGCTGTAAACAATAACGATGACAAGGAGTTAGTCATGTCGAAACAACGTTACATTGAAATAAATGACAACGTAAAATCCATTTGGTCTATTGAGCGTATTTGGGAGATCGCGGAGTCCCTACCTGTAGAAGAAATTGCTATTGATGATATCAAAGGCCCTAATGAAGTGACCTGGTTTAGTGATGATGGACCACAGCCAACCTGTCGTGAGATCGCGAAGCATTGCCAACGCATCAACAATGCCGATTTGTCGTATCCCGTAATTTTAACCAATGATTACCGCGTTTTTGATGGTATGCATCGAATCGCCAAGCAAATCATGTTGGGTGAAGATACGATTAAAGTGAGACGTTTTAGAGAAAACCCTGAGGCTGATGAAGTTATCGAGTTAGCAGTCGAACAGGCGTAATGTACTTAATCACTGACAAAGAAAAAGCCCGAAGGAAAATACCTTCGGGCTTTTTAAATTCATCTTGTGTTGAACGATTAATCGTCGTTCATAATACCTAGAATGCTTAGTAGGCTGATGAAGATGTTGTAGATTGATACATACAAAGTTACTGTCGCAGAGATGTAGTTTGTTTCACCGCCACGAATAATGCTTTGTGTTGTCATCAGGATCGCCATCGTAGAGAAAATGATAAACAAGCTGCTCAACGCCAAGTGTAAAATGGTTGATTGAATAAAGAAGCTTGCAATCATACCCACAACAAGCACAACAAACAGCGATAGCATCAAGCCGCCCATCATAGATAGGTCACGTTTTGTTGTTAGTGCATAAGCTGATGCCGCCATGAAAGATAGCGCCGTACCACCTAGAGCGGTTAATACGATATCGCCCATCCCAGCACCGATGTACATGTTTAAGATTGGACCAATAGTGTAGCCTAAGAAACCAGTGAATAAGAACGTAAACACAAGGCCAAGGCTGTTGTTACGGTTTTTCTCTGTTAAGAATAACAGGCCGTAGAAACCAACCAACATTAGGATGATTCCTGGATGTGGCAGGTTAAATGCCATTGCTACGCCAGCAACGACTGCCGACCATAAAAGCGTCATTGAAAGTAGTGCGTAAGTATTACGCAACACTTTGTTTGTTTGTAGAGCACTTTCTTGTGTTGAAGTGCGGGTAAACATTGGACTGTTCATAATCTTCCTCGATAAGAGACTTTCTTTTAAGTACATTTATGGGATTGAAAGTTCAAAAAATCAAGCCCTAACCATGCGTAACTTAGATAAAATAATAATAGAAATAAGATGTTATGTATTTGACAACTTGTAACACAATATTACTGCAGAGCAAAGTCATAGTGATTGTCACACAGAATTTTGAATTTAGTAACAAAAAGCACCGACTTCATTGAAATCAGTGCTTTTATTATGCCAGTTGGAAAAGATCTTAGTGATGTAAGATTTGCGCTAGGAAATTTTGAGTTCGATCTGATTGAGGGTTTTCAAAGAAATCAACAGGGTTGTTCTCTTCGATGATCTCTCCTGCGTCCATAAATATCACGCGATCGGCAACCTCTTTCGCAAACCCCATTTCATGTGTCACACAGAGCATGGTCATGCCTTCCTCGGCGAGCTCGACCATTACATCCAACACTTCGCGAACCATCTCCGGATCAAGTGCTGATGTTGGTTCATCAAAAAGCATGACTTTAGGGTTCATACACAAAGAGCGAGCAATCGCCACGCGTTGTTGCTGACCACCAGACAACTGGCCAGGATATTTCTCTGCTTGGTCCGGAATTTTAACGCGTTCCAGATATTTCATCGCGACCGCTTCTGCTTCGTCTTTTGGCATCTTCTTCACCCAAATAGGCGCAAGCGTGCAGTTCTCTAGCACGGTTAGATGAGGGAAGAGGTTAAAGTGCTGAAAGCACATGCCCACTTCACGGCGCACAGCTTCAATATTTTTTAAATCTTCAGTTAACTCCGTACCGGAAACATAGATGCTACCAGCTTGGTGCTCTTCGAGGCGGTTAATACAGCGAATCATCGTTGATTTTCCTGACCCTGATGGGCCACAGATTACGATTTTTTCCCCGCGCTTAACATCGAGGTTAATATTCTTTAGTACGTGAAACTCACCATACCATTTATTCATGTCCTTCAATTGGATCATATAGTCTTGTTGTTGCGTCATAATACGTCCTTGAGCTTGATGAGTTATCGTTTGTGACCGGTATGAAGTTTGTTTTCAAGCCATATCGAATAACGCGACATGCCAAAACAAAATACCCAAAACACCAACGCGACAAATACATAACTTTCAGTAGCAAAGCCTAGCCAGTCAGGGTCGGTGTTTGCTGCTTGTCCTATACCTAGTACGTCAAACATACCAATGATAAGAACCAAACTGGTGTCTTTAAACAATCCGATAAACGTGTTCACGATAGAAGGGATCGTAATCTTCAGCGCCTGTGGCAAGATAATAAGCCCTGTTTTTTTCCAGTAACTTAACCCAAGTGCGTCGGCAGCCTCATATTGGCCTTTTGGAATCGCTTGTAAGCCACCCCGTACTACTTCGGCCATGTAAGCCGAGGCAAACATCACTACACCAATAAGAGCGCGAATAAGTTTGTCTGTCTCTGATCCTTCGGACATAAACAAAGGCAGCATAACGGAAGCCATGAACAGAACGGTAATCAGTGGCACACCACGCCAAACTTCAATATAGACGGTACAAATACTGCGAATGATGGGCATCTCTGAACGTCTACCGAGCGCGAGTACCACACCAATCGGTAATGAAACGACAATACCGACTAGCGCAATGATGAGCGTAACGAGTAATCCGCCCCATTTGTGTGTATCGACCACTTCTAGCCCAAATATCCCACCATATAACAGCCCAGCGATAATGAATGGGTAGATGTTTACGAAGAAAAGCCAAATCCAAATCCGTTTCGGTGTCTTTTCATACGCTAGCAACATAGTAAATATAGCCAATGTGATATAGAAAAGGCGAGGGCGCCACAGTTCAGACTCAGGATAGAAACCGTACATGAACTGCTCCCAGCGCACGCTGATAAATACCCAGCAAGCACCTTCTCGGCTGCAGTCGTCACGCGTCGAACCAATCCAGTCCGCGTTGATAAACGCCCAATCAACGATATGCCAAATTGCACTAAAGACAAGATAAGCAAGAATTACGGTAACAATGGAATTGACAGGTCCATTAAATAGGTTTTTCCGCATCCAACCAACAAAACCGACGGTATTGGCTGGTGGTGGGAGATCCGGTTGAAATTGATGAGTACTCATATTATCTCTCCACCAGTGCGACTTTACGGTTATACAAGTTCATTAATGCAGACGTAATCAAACTTAAGGTTAAGTACACGCCCATCGTCATCGCAATGATCTCAATCGCTTGCCCCGTTTGGTTCAGGGTAGTACCTGCAAAGACAGAGACAAGATCTGGGTAACCAATCGCCATCGCTAACGATGAGTTTTTGGTGAGGTTGAGATATTGACTGGTTAAAGGTGGAATAATAATTCGTAACGCTTGCGGAATGACAACAAGCTTTAAAGTTTTCGTGCGTGGTAAGCCCAGCGACATCGCCGCTTCCGTTTGACCATGGCTAACCGCATTAATACCAGAACGTACAATTTCGGCAATGAAGGAGGCGGTATAAACGCTCAATGCCAAAAGTAGTGCGGCAAGTTCAGGAATAATGCTAATACCACCTTGGAAGTTAAACCCTTTCAGTTCTGGATAATTTAGTGAAATTGGCATACCAGCAAGGAAGTAGACAATCAGCGGAAGGCCAACCACTAAGCCTAAAGCTATTCTTCCCATTGGCGTTTGTTGCCCAGTTAGGCGTTGCTTGTTATTCGCCCATACATTAATCAGCAAGCTGGCGATCACCCCGAAGATTAATGCAGCAATAACAAAGCCACTGCCTGGCTCCATTTCTGGTGCTGGAAAATATAAACCACGAACATTCAAGAAGATGGCTTCGCCAAGGCTCAAGCTTTGACGAGGTGAGGGTAATGCTTGAAGAACAGCGAAATACCAGAAAAATATTTGTAGAAGAAGTGGGATATTTCGGAACGTTTCGATATAAACAGCAGCCAAGCGACTCACTAACCAGTTAGAAGAAAGGCGAGCGACCCCCATGGTAAAACCAATCACAGTAGCCAGAATAATACCTAATACGGAGACCAGCGCCGTATTTAGAAGGCCAATAATAAACGTTCTGCCGTAAGAGTACGTTTCATCGTATTCAATTAGCGTCAGCCCGATACCAAACCCGGCTTCTTGATTTAAAAAACCGAAACCCGTAGCGATCCCACGAGCATCTAAGTTATTCAGTGCGTTGTTAATAATCGTGTAAAAGAAAAATACCAGTGCAGCTATGGCAATGATCTGGAAAATAGCAGAACGAAAGGCGGGATTATAAATCAAGCTCTTGCTTCCGCTCGGTTTGGACATCGTACTTGGCGATGCATCTTTTGTCGGTTTCATACAGCGATAACCTCAAACCTTAGTTATAGATATCTGCCTGTATAAATAGTCACGTCCTTGCTGGTCGAAGCATGTTTTCACCAGAGCTAAACGGCGATATTCGAGTTGAAATAGCCTATCTAAGCGAATACTTCTTGCCATTCAATGAGCGGTCCTTACTCATACAGATGGATAAAATCAAGAAAAAGGGCGGCATGAACCGCCCTGATTAACTCGTTCTATCGGATTGGTGGCGCGTACATAAAGCCGCCTGCATTCCATAGCGCATTAACGCCACGAGAAATTTCTAACGGTGAACCAGTACCGACTGTTCGTTCGAAGCTTTCACCATAGTTACCGACTTGCTTGATAACTTGGTAGCCCCAATCATCACGAATACCCAAACCTTTGCCTTTCGGACCGTCAACACCAAGAATACGTTTGATGTTTGGATCTTTCGATTTCAGCATTTCATCCGCATTTTTCGAACTAATACCATACTCTTCGGCGTTAATCATTGCTGATAATGTCCACTTCGCAATGTTGAACCATTGGTCATCACCTTGACGAACGACAGGACCTAGTGGTTCTTTAGAAATGATTTCCGGAAGAACGGCTGCAGAAGAGGGATCTTTCAGGTTCAGACGCAATGCATAAAGACCAGATTGGTCAGTCGTTAACACATCACAACGTCCTGCATCGAAACCTTTTGACGTTTGGGCTGCTGTATCAAATACGACTGGCTTATATGACATACCGCTATTACGGAAGTAGTCAGCAAGGTTCAGCTCAGTTGTTGTACCGGACTGTACGCAAACTGATGCACCATCAAGCTCTTTTGCGCTTGAGATGCCAAGATCTTTCTTCACCATAAAGCCCTGGCCATCGTAGTAGTTTACCCCTACGAAGTTGAGGCCAAGTGCCGTATCACGATGCAGTGTCCAGGTGGTGTTACGAGAAAGCACATCAATCTCACCTGATTGAAGCGCAGTGAAACGTTCTTTCGCGGTTAGGGGTACATATTTAACTTTCGTTTTATCCCCAAGAACGGCTGCAGCCAGTGCTTGGCAATATTCTACGTCGATACCTTCCCATTCACCTTTTGAGTTAGGGTTAGAGAAACCAGGTAGACCGGTACTTACGCCACAAGTAAGAAAACCTTGTTTTGTGACTTTGTCCAGAGTAGTGTCTGCTGCTTGAGCTGATGTTGCCATCATCGCAGTAGAAGCCGCTACGACGGAAGCAAGAACTGTGAGTTTATTTGCCATTTGTATCCTTCCTGTATGATCCATGTTTAATCAGGAGTGACCTGAAATAACGTGTCCAATTCGTTAGAGTTATCGTCCTACGTGATTGATTTTCGAAGAAACGGTATTCGATAGATCAACCAGTTATAAGCGTAGGAAAGGATCTGTTAATTCTCAAATATATAATTTAAATGAAGTTTTGAGAGAACTTACAAAGCGCCTTGAGATTTAGAATGACGAAATGTTAATTGTTTGTAAATAGTGCAAATCATGGACAATTTGGTGCATCAGAACAATCAATAGAAGAGTGAACAATACAAGAGAATAAAAAGTTGTTATTAAAACTGTCATTAGCTGAGCTTGGTGAAGTTCAGTAAAAATTCGAACAAAAATTATTTGTGATACCGAAACAGGGTGATGAGCTTGCCCCATTTTTGGTAGCATGGTCCGCAACAGCTAATTAGAGTAATCATGGATTGAAATGCGATATTTTCCTCTGTTCTTAGATTTAATCAATAAACCCGTTCTTGTCGTGGGCGGTGGTGAAGTGGCAAGCAGAAAGGTGGAAGCGTTGCTAAAGGCAGGGGCGGATGTCACTATCGTTTCTCCAACGTTGGTCGATTTTCTGTCTAAGCTTGCTGCAGAGCATCAAGTGCGCTGGGTGCAACGTTTCTATTCAAGTGACATTGTCACTAAAAACTTTGTTCAAGTGTGGGCCACGACAGATAATCCTGAGCTAAATCACCAAGTGTATAAAGATGCGAAAGAATTAGGCATCCTAGTGAACGTTGTGGATGATAAGCCTTATTGTGACTTCATTACGCCCTCTATGATCAATCGTGGCCGCATACAAATTGCTATTTCTAGTGGCGGCGCCTCACCAGTTTTAATTCGAAACATCCGTGAAAAGCTTGAATCGATACTGCCACAAAACATGGGGTTGATGGCGGACTTTGCTAACTCAAAGCGTAATTCGATTAAAGAAGCACTACCTAGCGTCGATTTACGTCGTAAGTTTTGGGAGCAATTCTTCTCGAATCCTGAGGTTGAAAACGCGCGAGATAATAGAGAGTTAGAAACGATTTACCAAGCGACCATGGCAACACCTTTGGATGAAAAGGGAAGTTGTACTTGGATACAGGTAGGGAAAGACGTTGAGATGTTGCCAATTAAGGCCGTGCGCTACATGCAACAAGCCGAGCTAGCACTTTACTCAACTCGATGCGAAGCGAACGTGTTAGAGCTAATACGAAGAGATGCAGAGCGAGAAGCTTTCTCCAGCGCAGCTGAACTCTCTGATATGTTGACCAAGGCTAAATCTGAAAAGCTTCGAGTTTGCGTGTTTATCCCTAAAGGGACGAGCGAGTTCTTATTGCTGCAAGGGCAGGACTTGGTGATATAACCACGTTAAAAAGTGGGCACTTGGCTTCTCGATTAAAAGGCCAACAAAAACGCCAGCGAACTATGCGCTGGCGTTTTTAAACTAAGTTACTTCTCAGACTGAGTTAATCACGGAAGTTGTTAAACTGGAATGGTATGCCCATCTCTGCTTCACGAATCGCTGCCATTGTCGCTTGCAGGTCATCACGTTTCTTACCAGTAACACGTACCTTGTCGCCTTGAATAGAGGCTTGTACTTTTAACTTTGCGTCTTTGATAAGTTTCACTACTTTTTTGGCTGTTGGTGTATCGATACCTTGGCGGAAAAGCAGAGTTTGGTGCCAGTTCTTACCAGTTACATCTGGGTCCTGTGCATCCATTGCGTTTGCATCAATATTACGCTTTGCCAAGTGGCCACGTAAAATATCGCGCATTTGCTTAAGTTGGAAGTCACCTTCCGCAGACATTTTTACGTTTTCTTCTACTAGCTCAAAGCTCGCATTAACGTTGCGGAAATCGAAACGAGTAGACAATTCACGGTTAGCATTATCAACGGCATTACGTAGTTCAACCGTATCGATTTCAGAAACAATATCAAACGATGGCATGAAGATTCCTTGATTATTTTGTTATAGGGACTTTCGGGATTTAACGGCGTTTGCCAGCATATCTAGCATTGTAGCAGTATCTTCCCAACCTAGGCATGGGTCTGTAATAGATTGACCATACGTTAGGTTGTTGATGTCAGTCATTGGCTGATTGCCTTCAAGAATAAAGCTTTCAGCCATGATACCCGCAATACGAGTACTGCCTGACTTAATTTGGTTACAAATGTCTTGAGCAACGTCGATTTGTTTTCTGTGCTGCTTCTGACAGTTTGCGTGGCTGAAATCCACAACCAAACGTTGTGGCAAGCCAAACTCGGCTAGAGCATCACACGCTTGTTTTACTGACGCTTCATCAAAGTTAGGGCCTTTCTCTCCGCCGCGTAAAATAATATGACCATATGGGTTACCACTTGTACGGTAAACCGTCATGCGGCCATTCTTATCTGGAGAGTAGAAGTAATGCGAGGCTTTCGATGCGCGAATTGCATCAATTGCAATTTTTACGTTGCCATTTGTGCCATTTTTGAAACCAACTGGGCAAGACAGCGCCGATGCCATTTCACGGTGAATTTGCGATTCTGTTGTACGAGCACCGATCGCGCCCCACGTGATCAAATCCGCGATGTATTGACCAGTAATCATATCAAGAAACTCAGTAGCAGTCGCAAGACCAAGCTTGTTGATATCCAGTAGTAGTTTACGTGCTTTATGGAGGCCAGCTTCAAGCGCGTAAGAGCCATCTAGGTTAGGGTCGGTAATCAAACCTTTCCAACCAACTACTGTACGAGGCTTTTCAAAGTAAGTACGCATCACGATAAACAGTTCGTCTTTGTACTTGTCTTGGATTTCACTCAGGCGAGTGGCGTAATCAATGGCAGCTTCAGTGTCGTGAACAGAACACGGACCTACAATCGCAAGAAGGCGATCGTCTTCACCCGATAAAATGTTTTCAATCTGACGACGAGATTGAGCGATACGGTCTGCAACGTCATCCGTAATAGGATGTACACTACCTAGCTCTGCTGGGGTAGGCATTGGACCCAAAGGTTGGGTTCTCAATTCATCTGTTTTTATAGGCATGTTATAGCTTTATTCTCTATTGCGAAGGGGTAAAGATAACGGAATTACAGGCAGGAATAAACCGTTTCACGGGAATCTTCGCCAGGAAATACCGAATTGTATACAAAGGTGTAGGTATTCATTTAAATGACTTATGTATAAATGACAAAACTTGATCATTAAATCAATATATATAAATTTGAATTTATAACCATTTCATCTATCTCACCGTTAGGCAATCAAGATAACTGCGGCAAACCTCATGTTTATCTGTGTGACAATGTCACTAAAATGGTGGCTAAATAACTCGTGAGATCGAGCTTTTGTTAACATTTCTTTGACATCTATTTCTTTCGTTGATTAACTGGTCTGACTAGATTGGTAAGGAGACCAAAATGTTATCAGCTGTACGTCGTGCAAATTTGTACCTAAATCTATTTGGCTTTTCTAAAGTGCCTCTGATTTGGCTTTGTCATCCTAAGATCATTGCGATAGATAGCGAGCACGTTGAGGTTCGAATCCCTTTGCGAAGAAGAACAAAGAACCATTTGAATAGCATGTATTTCGGCGCTTTAGCGGTTGGGGCGGATGTAGCTGGTGGTTTTCTTGCTATGAGCAAGGCGCAAGAAAAAGGAGAAGCGATCTCTTTAGCATTTAAAGGCGTCAAAGCCGAGTTTTTAAAACGTCCGGAAGCGGATGTACACTTTGTGTGTAACGATGGTCATGTCATTGATGAGATGCTCGATCATACGTTGGCAACGGGTGAACGAGTGAATCGCGATGTAAAAATCGTCGCGTTGTGTCCTAGCTTACATGGTGACGAACCTATGGCTGAATTCTCGTTGACTCTTTCGATAAAAAAAGCAGCCCAACAAGGAAAAGAGGCTGCTTAGTGGTTTGCTGTTTTAAAGAATATCGCTTTAATTGAGTTCAATCTGCTCAATCGAGACGATTTTGGAGCGGTTTAAGACCACTTTCCAACGGTAATAAACAGGCTCATCGGTGTGGTTGTCCTCTTTGACAATCACATTGAGCAAATGACGTTTCTCTACCGACTCTTTGGTCACTTGCCCTTCATTTAAACGGTAAACTCGGTTTGAGCTTTTATCCATCAAGCGGATGATAGGGCGCAAACTGATGTTCAGTGTTTCTCTTGTTTGCTCATAACCACTCAAGAATAGAGAGGTCGCCATTTCGGTTTTCTCGTGATAATGAAGTATCTGCTCTTCGCGCTGCACGACGCGCTTCTTACGTATTCTTTGAATCTTATCTGGCAAGCTACTTAACGTACGATAATCGAGCCACTCTAATTTTCTGCCGACCACTTTTTTCGTTGTTGGATCAACATACTTCTTACGCCACTTTGGCTTGCCTTTACGGATCCATCGCCACATCGCATCGCGCAAATCATCTTTAAAGATTTCTCGTAGAGCATAAATAAATGACATCGCGATAATGAAGGACGCGGAAATTTCCCCAAGGTAATCGCGAGCGAGAATCACGGTTGAGGTCACGACAACCATCACCAAGCCAGTAGCAATACCTTTGATAGCACGCTTGATGTTGTTACCCATTGATATGGTTTCTTCACGAAGCACGATAGGGTGTTCAATCAAGCGTCTTAGCAAGCGCATTTTGTTAGATAGGCGAGTAACGTCTTCAACGACTCTTGGAGAGTTGTACTTGTTGAGTTTTCGATGGGCTTGCTCTTTTTCACAGAGCGTGATCAAGCGTTTCTTAATCGTGCCATAATCGCCTTCACGCGGGAGATGAGCCACTAGAGATAAAAACTTTTGCTCGGTATACCAAGACAGATAGTTATCGATGTTAACGTAGTACCGTTTTAAGTTCTCTTCATAAGGAATAGAACGTCGCAAGCGCTTTAAGATCTCAAGCGTGAGCTCGATAACTTCGTCTACTTCATCTTCCGTTACGGAGTTGTTCTGATGCTTGTTTAAACTTGCTACCGCTTTGTCTAGCGCGATAACGTATTGGTACGCGAACAAACTCAAACTTACTCGGTATTGTTGATTCGACAGGCGTCCACGTTTGGCAAGTCGACTGTGTACTAGCGGTAGAAGGATTTCAGTACTGTAATAAGAGCGTTGCTGTGTGATTGAAGTGTAATAAAATTCGGATTCACTGATGATATCGGCGTTTAAACCAAGCTCACCAGGTATAAAAAAGTAAATATCTAGGTCGACACTTTTGCTCTTTGCGAGTGCATGACTGATTTTTAATGTTATTGAGTCTTGTTTATCGACGGTGACCAAAGAAAGCTCCTGACTTTGTTAAAGCATTCTTAACTTATGCGTACTGTTGAGCAGGTAAGCATAAAAGTGCTAAAAGAGTGACTGGGGCATATAGCTGAACGACAACAGCATAACAGAGCACTATGCTTTTCTCTCTGATTTTCTTGTTAGTTTAGGTATAATTCCACGTAAATTTAAAAAGAGACAAAATCAATGATTAAAATTGGTCAAATTAACAGCTTAGAAGTCATTAAAAAGGCTGATTTTGGCGTATTTCTGGATGGTGATGATTACGGTTCTGTTCTACTGCCTAATAAGTATGTACCAGAGGGTACTGAAATTGGTGATCATGTAGACGTATTTTTGTACTTCGATTCAGAAAGCCAGCTTGCTGCGACCATTGAAAGACCTATTGCCCAAGTGGGTGAATGGGGCTTAATGAAGATTGAGGGCGTCAACGCGACAGGTGCTTTTGTAAATTGGGGCATCAAAGAGAAGGATTTACTTATTCCTTTTAGTGAGCAACGCACTCGCTTCTCTGCGGGACAAACTATTCTTGTCTATGTTTATACTGACAAAGCGTCAGGCCGCATTGTTGGTACGACTAAGTTCAACAAATGGTTAGACAAAACTCCGGCGAATTATGAAGTTAACGAACAAGTTGATTTGATCATCGCAGAGCGCAGTCAACTTGGCTACAAAGCGATTGTTAACGGAAAGCATTGGGGCATGATTTTCCCATCAGATGTGTTTGGTAAGCTTTACATCGGTAAGAAACTGAAAGGCTTTATTAAGCAAATTCGTGAAGATGGCAAAATCGATCTCGCGCTACAAAAAGTCGGCGTGGCAAAAATGGACGATCTTTCTAGCAAGATTCTTGATCTGTTAGAGAAGAAAGGCGGCTTTTTACCTTTGAACGATAAGTCTTCTCCTGAAGCGATTTTTGACGCTTTCCGTACAAGTAAAGGTACTTACAAAAAGACCATTGGTGGATTGTACAAGCAGGGCAAGATTGTTATCGAGAAAGACGGCATTCGTCTGGCGTAGCCCAAACTCACGTATAGCGGATCGGCAGCCAAAAAAACGGCCCAAACTTTTCCTTTTTTTGGGCCTAGGGGAAACGGCTCCGCAGAGCCTGCGCTAAACTTTTTCCAACAATAATTTTGTTGGTGAACATAGAGAGAAATGCCATATCAAAGCATTACTTTGATACAACTAGTTTAGTACAGCGTATCCGGATCGCTAGCGAGCCCAGTTGCTTTCATACTTACGAATTAAAAAGCCATCGCAAATACGATGGCTTTTCATTTATTTATGATTTGCTACTTCTTTAAAATAAGTTCTTATCTCGTACTAATTCGCGAGGAAGACCATTCTTTATTCTGTTGCTTACCCATTTCCCAAGGCCAATGACTGCGCCTTGATAGGTGACAAGCACTTCGCCTTTACCTGTTTTCATTCCCTCAGGAATCGTTTGTGGGCGAACATCACGTCCCATGTACCATTCGCGCGCTTCTTCAATACTGAGTTCAATGGCGTTTGCCTCAGAGCCTGTCGCTAATGCCGTTGCCACCTGATGCTGCCAACGGTAGCCATTTTTATGGGCTTCCGCGATCTTGATCCCCATACGGGAGAAGCGTAATTCGCCGATCATTGGCTCTAAAGAATTAGGGAACAACCAGACATCTTTATCGCGAAGCCATACAGAACTGTCATTTGGAAGTTCAATACCTAACGCACTTTGCAGCTGTTGGGCAATTTCAACCGATTCTTTTTTCGATGCTTTGGTAAACGGGAACTTGCCCATGCGCTTTTTGACCTTTGGTGGTTCAACAGCAGCCAGTTTACGAATTCTTGCAACAAAGAACCCTTCGCAGTCGTAGACCTGTGGAAAGATATGCAAAAAACCTTCTTCAGTTAGAGCAGCATTTGCGTTTTCAAACAAGGTCTCAAGGCTTTCAAACTCAACGGCATCACCAAAGGTTTCTTTCAAGTGATGACAAACTTGTTGGTTTTCTTCGGTACTGAGTGTGCACGTTGAGTAAACCATCACACCACCGGGCTTTAGTGCATGGAAGGCGCTTTCAATAAGATCTTTCTGTGTGTCAGCTATGTCGAGCACGGAAGCTTGCGTCCAGTTTTTCATTGCATCTTCGTCTTTGCGAACGGTGCCTTCGCCGGAGCAGGGCGCGTCGAGCAGAACCGCATCAAATTGTTCTGGTAGCCAACCGCCAAAAACGCGCCCATCGAAGTTACTTAGTGCGGCGTTACGTACACCACAACGTTCCACGTTGGCATGCAGCACTTTTACACGACTTGCGGCGTATTCATTAGCCACGAGAACGCCTTCATTGTTCATTAAAGCCGCGATTTGAGTGGTCTTTGATCCTGGTGCAGCTGCTGTATCTAACACGGCATCGTAAGATTCGTCATTCATAAACAGCGCAGATACTGGCATCATTGAACTGGCTTCTTGAATGTAGAATAAGCCTGACATGTGCTCTGCAGTGTTGCCTAATGGTACAACTGACTCGTCCGCTTCAATCCAAAACCCTGTGTCACACCAAGGCACAGGAGAAAGCTTCCAGCCTTTTGCGTCTGCACGTTCTAGAAACGCTTCAACACTGATCTTCAACGTATTAACACGAATACTTTTGCGCAGTGGCTTTTGGCACGATGCGATAAAGTCTTCCATGTTGAGGTGAGCAGGAAGGATAGTTTGGATTTTTTCCAGAAACGCGTCTGGGATGTAAACATTAGGATGCAATGTGGGATCTCGTTTGCAGAATTTGTGGCAAATAATATACGAAAGCGAAGCAGAAACGAATAGTGACAAGGACCGAGCAATAAAAAAGAGCAGCGATTGCTGCTCTTTTAAGGTAATCAAACTTCAATTGTATGTGAATTGAGCTTTATTCTACGGCTTAGGAATCGCAGTACGCCATTGAGTCCAGCCTTCTTCAGCTTGTGGATATAAAAAGAAAGATTGCCCACTTTTTGCCGCTGGTGGAATAGTCGATTGCTCTGGCGTTGAAAACGCAATTCCTCCGCGAACTAAACTATCAAATGTGCCCGCTTTGATGTTCGCACCAGTAATTCCGATGGAGACATCTACTCCTGAAACATTCCAAAACACACTGTTTTGACGAACGAGGTAAGCATATTCAGGCTGTATCTTGATGGTCGTGACGACGCGATCGGCAAATTCTCCTAGGCTCACGTCGGTTACTTGGCCGACTTCCATCTGGCGGTAAAGAATAGGCGTTCCGACTTGTACTGAGCCTCGTTGTTCACTTTGTAAAGTAAACATCATGCCCTGAACACGTTCTGAACCGTTTTCCAACTGAAAATCAAATTTAGCTTTACCTTTACCTGGCTCAACACTGATGGATTTCGACACCAATGCGCCAAGGTTTTTCACGCCCCCTAAGCCAATCTCTGGCTCAGTTAGCCAAAAATGTGAGCCTTCAACCGCAATGTTTTCTACGTATTCAGGTAGAATTCTTGCGGTAATTTCAACCATATTGCGACGAAAATTCGGTACAACCAGTGTGACTTCACCAACTTTGACGCCTTGATACTCAATCGGCATTCCTTTAGCAATCTCTTGCGAGCCGTCGGTTTCTAAAGCAATGACGCGTCCAAACTTGCGAGCGGTTTTTTGATCTGTATATAACTTCCAGTTGTCTCCAATTTTGTTTTCAACGCCAGGAACAGAGTCAAAAGCGATGCCTCCTTCGATTAACGATTTTAAAGGGTGAGCTTTTACACTCACACCGGCTAGCGATGCATCTATCTCGATCCCTGAACGGTTCCAAAAGACGGTTTGCGGTGTTACGAGGTAAGCAAAGCGGTTTTCGATGGTTGCTTTAATTAACACACCGCCATCAACCAATTGGAAATCGGAGACGTTACCAACAGGAAGATTACGATAGAGCAGAGGGCTGCCTTTGGAAATCGGCGGCAATTCAGAAGCAAACAGTGTGAGTGCTCTAGAGCCACTTTGGTTGTACTGTGCTAGTTCTGCCAATGATTCGTTCTGGAACAGTTGATACTCTTTTTGAATATCTTGCTTGCCTTCGCTTACAAAGCTAATGGACCCAGTTAACAACTGTTTTGCCGGAGGAACGGTAACGCTGAGGCCCGATTCCGTTAACTCTGCAGAGGCACTTCCGGTTACATAAAAACGGTTGTTTGATTTGATCAGGTGTTTGTATTCATGATCAATCAATACGTCCATAAATACTTCATGTTGCGATTTTTTACCTTCTTCAACTAAGCCTACGTTGATAATTGAACCGACAACGATGCCTTTGTAAAGCACGTTGGCACCGCTATCTAGGCCAAACGAGTTGTCAGACACTAAACGAATAGCGATGGACTTTTCTTGCTGTTGGTTAAAAACGTTTTTACGAATGGCAGTAAAGCGGCGAGAGCGATCACCGGCACCTGGCACAATGGTTAAGAAGTTTCCTCTCACGAGATTGGCAATGTTTTCAACACCAGAGAGGGACACTTTTGCTTCTTCTAAGACGAATCGGGTACCTGTCGTCAGCATGTCACTGAAAGCTGGTTGAATTGCCGCTGACGCTAATATCACTTCTCGCCCTTCGGATAGGCTTAAGTCTGTAACTTGGCCAATCTCGATTCCGCGATACATAATGGGTGCGCCTTCGCCACTGATTTTACTGTCATCAGGGAGGACGATTTTAACAGCGATACCTCGACCTGCGGTTTTCAAATCTTTATACAGATGGAATTCAGTATTCTCTTCTACAGGCTCACCGTCATCCGGAGAATCGACGGCGATCGCGCCTCCGAGTAGAGCACTCATGCTTTCTAGCCTTACATCGACGCCTTCAAAACCGATGCTGGCACCGATTCCACTTACGTTCCAGAACCGACTGCGGTTGTTAATGATATGTCGGTATTGATCCTGGATGTTGGCTTGAATCGTGATAGATTTTGCGTCTTCATCCAGCTGGTAGCTGTAGACTTCACCGATTGGAATTTTCTTATAAACAATTTGAGATCCAATCGACACACCACCTAAATCGCGGCTTTTGAGTTTAATGTTCAAACCTTGTGAAACGCGCAAATCTGTTGGTGCAGAGTCTAACGCATGGAACGTTGTTTCAAACTCTTGACCATCTCCAGGTTGAATCGATATGTAATTACCCGACACGAGCGCATCGAGCCCAGAAACTCCCGTTAGGCTTGCTGTTGGTTTTACCAGCCAAAAGCGAGTTTTATCGTTCAGCAATTTTGCCGCTTCAGGGTAGATATCGGCATCAACATAAATACTGCCGAGATCTTCAGTGAGGTTAATGTCTCTCACCATACCGACTTCTAGCCCTTGGTAACGGATAGTGGTTCGCCCAGCGACCAAGCCAGCAGCGTCAGAAAAATAGATTTGCACCCGTTGTCCTGCATCGTGTATCGACTTCACCACAAGCCAGCCAGCTAAGACCATGGTCAAAATTGGCAAAAGCCAAAGAGGAGATATGCCTTTGCTCCGCTTTACATCTGGTACGTATGACGTTTGAGAACTGTTCTGATCACTCATTCATTGACTCTTTTTCTGATTGTGTTGGGCCTGTTTGGTCCCAGATTAGCCTTGGATCAATACTTTCCGCTGCAAGCATGGTCAATACCACGACAACACCAAAGGCCACGGCGCCATATCCTGGTGTGAAATCAAGTATCTGACCACGATCGACTAAGGTCATCATGATAGAAATAACAAACAAGTCCATCACAGACCATTTACCGATCCATTTAACAACAAAGTAAACCATCATTCGTTGTCTCTTAAACACCGAACGTTTGAATTGAATGCAAAGCATGATGTAGGCAAGGCCAAGTATTTTTACAACTGGCACAACAATACTGGCCACAAAAATGATCACTGCGATGCCATACATACCGCTTTTTACCAACCCAGCTACGCCTGAGAAAATAGTATCTTCCAAACGTTTGCCATTGGTCAGCAAGATGGAAATAGGAATCAAGTTGGCTGGGAAAATCGCTATCGTTGCCGCAATGAGGTAAGCCCACGTCTTCTGAATGGAGTTGGGCTTGCGATGATATAACTCGTGGTGACAACGCCGACAATGGTCACCTTCAGGTTGAGACAGGTGGCACTCATGGCAATGCACGTCTTTGTGTTCAAAGGAATAAAGGCTTTCTGGTTTCCAGGCTTCCCAGTAACGACGCACACTGATTCGAGAAACTAACAAAACGGTAAATATCTGCAAAAGAACCAGACCAATTAACCCTGGGCCTACAAAAATGTCGGAATAATCTTGGAGTTTGAAGCAGGAAATGGCGATGCTAACTAAGAACACATCCAGCATTACCCAATGTTTCAAATGTTGAATTAGCCACAGTGAAACACGAAGCCCTCGAAACCACCGTTGATGCAGCGAGATATGTGCCGTAACCACTGAAACACAAACCGTCAGCGGCGCTAGAGAGCTACAAAATAGAATAAGCAGTGAAAGAAGAACAAAGCCTTCTTCCATCAATGTGATCATCCCTGAAGGTAGGGTTGCCGGAATCATCACACCAAAGAGTCGGATACTAATAAAGTTAAAAAAGTGTGATGGAATAAATAGCAGGATACAGGTTATCGCGACGGCTAGATTACCTGAGAGGCTAGGGCTACCGCCTCGATACAACTGTGTGCCACAACGAGGACAGTGTGCATTTTTTCCATTGGGTAAGTCGACGATATCGACAGGCAATTCGCAACCTTGGCACAAGCGCACATTATTTGGCTGCATGGCGTGCTTAGACAGAGAGGTCATAACGACCTCTCTAACTTGAACGATTTAAGCGTGGGACTGTATGCCCCCATATAAGGTTTGATATAAGCCTTCTTGCTCAACTAACTCACCATGAGTACCTGTTTGCGTCACTTTTCCATCTTCAAGCACGTAGATCAAATCGGCTTGTTTTACGGCTGATAGACGGTGCGCAACGATTAATGTTGTTCTACCACGTAAGAATTCAGTCAATGCTTTGTGCAATGCCGCTTCAGTAGCGGTATCAAGCGCAGACGTGGCTTCATCTAAAATAACAAATTGAGGATCACTCAGCACCATTCTTGCGATGGCAAGGCGTTGTCGTTGACCACCTGACAAACGAATGCCGTTACGACCGACTTGAGTATCCAAACCGTGATTCAGTTGAGAAATAACATCTTGCAGCTGAGCTACTTCAAGAGCTCGCCAAAGTGACATTTCGTCAAAATTCCCACCGAGCGTTAGATTATGCCTCAAGGTGTCGTTAAATAGTATAGGTTGCTGTAATACCACGGCAATTTTGTCGCGAATTACTTCAAAACCAATATCTTCTGTTAATTCATCATTAAAGCGAATGCTACCGGAGTTTTGACGATAAACCCCAATAAGTAGTTGTATTAAGGTCGACTTACCGCCTCCGCTCGCACCAACTAGCGCCACTTTCTTTCCTGCCGGTATATGTAAAGAAAGGTTATCTAGAACTTTGTTTTCATTATTATAAGAGAAGTCTACGTTTTCTACTTTAACATCGACTTCTCTGTCTTCTTTGAAAGGATTTACCTTAGGTACCGGTCTTTGTTCTTCTTCTAATACTAATAAGTCGTTGATGCGTTTTAACGCAGCTTTCGCGCTGTACCAAGAAAACTGAATGCCGAGCAGCTCTTGAACAGGAGACAACATAAACCATAGGTAACCAAAAACAGCAAAGATTTGACCAATAGTGAGGTCACTAAACATGACCATCAGCATGGCGACAGCTCTGAATAACTCAAAACCGATTAAGAAGAGTAAGAAAGAGACGCGACCTGCCGCCTCTGATTGCCACGCATACTTGTCTGCATCCACGCGAACTTGGTTCGCACTGTCTTTGAGTTGCTGGAGAAATTCTCGCTCTTTATTAGCTGCGCGCAGCTGGTAAATGCCATCTAATGTTTCAACTAAACGGTTTTGGAAAATTTCAAAAGAATGATTTTCCTTCCGTTTCAGATGTTTAACCATACTTCCTAGTTTACGTGAGAAGTAAATGACAATAGGGTTAACTAGCAGAATAAATAGACCAAGTCGCCAGTCGAGCCAAAGCAGAACGATGGCAGTACCAATGACCGTTAAAAAACTGATAACGAATTTTGCTAACGTAGAACCAATAAATTTATCGATGGTTTCAATGTCAGTGATAAGGTGGGCGTTGATGCCTCCGCTGCCTTTGGTTTCGTATTGGCGGATGCTGATACGACCAAGTTTGTCGATCATTTTACTGCGCATCTCAAACGTGATCGTTTTAGAAACGAGTGTAAATTGTCGGCTTTGAAGGATATTTAACCCCTGACTTGCAGCTCGCATCAGGACGACCAAGAAAAGGGTGAAAAATATATAACCCGTCGGAGTGTGCCACGCTTCAGGGAGAATGGCATTCATAGCAGCTAAGCCTTTTGCTGGTTGGTCCAATAAAACCTCATCAACCATCAACGGCATGAGAAGGGGGATTGGAACACTAATCAAGGTTGCAAGCACCGCTATCAAGTTCGCTATGATCAGCTTGGACTTGTGCTTTTTTACTTGTGTTATCAACCAAGAACGGCTAATAGTGTCATTTTTCAGAAGCATTGTAATTGAGAATAAGTCCTATTATAAAGTAGGGCTGCATTTTAGCGCCATACAGTGAGAATGGAAGCTTTTATAGTAAGTAGGAAGTTAATATGAACATAGAACAATACCATAGACTAACCAAACAAGCCGTTGCTCTAATTGAGTCTGAGCCAGACTTTATTGCTAACCTAGCAAACTTGAGCTCACTGCTTTTCATGGAATTGGACGATCTTAACTGGGCTGGCTTTTACCTAGCAAAAGGTGAAGAGCTCATTCTTGGTCCGTTCCAAGGAAAACCAGCTTGTGTCCGCATTCCTATGGGGCGCGGTGTCTGTGGTACTGCTGCAAAAACTAACACTATACAAAGAGTATACGACGTTCATGAATTTGAGGGACATATAGCGTGCGATGCAGCGAGTAATTCGGAAATTGTGATTCCATTTTCTATTAATGGAAAGGTGGTTGGTGTCCTTGATATTGACAGCCCAAGTATTGGTCGATTCAATGAAACAGACGAAGAAGGTCTCACTCATTTCATGGCTGAAGTAGAAAAGCTGCTTAATTCACACGCGAACGACGCATAAATTAGCCCTCGAGTGTGGTTTTTCCTTGGCATGTCACTATAATACGAGAATATTTTTTCTTAATGCTTCGCGGAAATCCGCTCAAATCAGGAACCCTCATGACTGAAAAGTTAAAAAACAGCAAAGAAGTTATTGCATATATTGCTGAATGTTTCCCTAAGTGCTTTACTTTAGAAGGTGAAGCAAAACCTCTGAAAATTGGTATTTTTCAAGATCTTGCGGAACGTCTAAGTGAAGACGAAAAAGTAAGCAAAACACAGCTTCGTGCAGCGTTAAGACAGTACACTTCATCATGGCGTTACCTACATGGTGTAAAACCAGGTGCAGTACGTGTAGACCTAGACGGCAACCCTTGTGGTGAGCTAGAAGAAGAGCACGTTGAACACGCGAAAGCGACACTTGCAGAAAGCAAGGCAAAAGTTCAAGCTCGTCGTAAAGAACAAGCACAAAAAGCTCGTGAAGAGGGTAAGGCGAAAGCGAAACCAGCGGCTAAAAAGCCTCAACAGCCTCGTCGTACTAACAAACCAAAAGTACAAAAAACAACTAAGCCTGTAGAAACGCGCGCTCTAAATGCTGACGAAATCACAGTAGGTAACGCAGTTAACGTGAACATGGGCAAAGGAAACATGGCAGCGACCATTGTTGAGATCAATAAGGATGATGTACGTGTTCAACTTGCTAACGGCCTACAAATGGTTGTGAAAGCGGAGCACTTGCGCGCATAAAGGAGATACTCCTACGCATGAATTGCCGTTCAAAAGTGACACTGATTGCTGCTAGCTTATGGCTAGCAGCATCAGCTCAGGCTCTCGAAGCCAAACTACATAAAGATGACTTGCCGGTTCTCGCTCCTGAAGTTCAGCACGAAACAGCTAGCAAACGAGTCACCTCTCGATTTACCCGCTCTCATTATAAGCATTTCAGCCTCAATGATGATTTCTCCAAAGCGATCTTTGAACGCTATGTAGAATTGCTTGATTATAATAGAAATATTTTTACTCAAGCGGACATCGACTCTTTTAAAGACTGGTCAATTGAGCTTGATGATCAGCTAAAAGCTGGTAACAACCAAATTGCTTTTGATGTTTATAACCTCTCAATGCAAAAGCGTTTTGAGCGCTTTGCTTATGCGTTAACGCTACTCGACGAAGAGATCAAGTTTGATACTGACGACGAGATAGAGTTAGACCGTTCTGAAGCTGCATGGCCAAAAGACGAAGAGGAGCTCAACGAGTTATGGCGTAAGCGCGTGAAATATGACGCGTTAAATCTGAAACTGACTGGCAAAGAATGGCCAGAGATTAAAGAGGCTTTAGAGAAGCGTTATAACAACGCGATGAAGCGGATCACACAGACGAATAACGAAGATGCATTCCAGTTATATATGAATGCCTTCGCCCGACAAGTCGACCCTCATACTAGCTACCTTTCTCCACGTAATGCTGAGCAATTCCAATCGGAAATGAACCTTTCTCTGGAAGGCATTGGTGCTGTTCTGCAAATGACTGACGATTACACAGTAATTCGTTCACTTGTTGTTGGTGGCCCTGCGTCGAAGAGCAAGCAGCTTGGCGAAGGGGATCGAATCATCGGTGTTGGACAAGACGGTGAAGAGATTGTCGACGTGATCGGTTGGCGTCTGGATGATGTAGTTCAATTAATCAAAGGCCCAAAAGGCACAAAGGTTAATCTACAGATCTTGCCAGAAGGTAACGATGCGAAGAGTTACATTGTCACAATTGTTCGTGACAAAGTTCGCCTAGAAGATCGCGCAGTGAAGTCGGAGATCATCGAAAAAGATGGTAAGAAGATTGGTATTTTAGAAGTGCCAAGTTTCTACGTCGGTTTGTCGAAAGATACCGATAAACTGCTTGCTGAGTTAAAAACCAAAAACGTTGACGGCGTAATCGTTGATCTACGTAACAACGGTGGTGGTGCATTAACGGAAGCGACAGCATTAACAGGGTTATTCATTAAAGAAGGTCCTGTTGTTCAAGTTCGTGACAGCTATGGTCGTATTAAGGTGAACGCCGATACTGACGGAAAAGTGAGCTACGATGGTCCACTGACGGTGTTGATTAACCGCTACAGTGCTTCGGCGTCTGAAATTTTCGCCGCAGCGATGCAAGATTATAATCGTGCCATTATTTTAGGTGAAAATTCTTTCGGCAAAGGTACGGTTCAACAGCATCGTTCACTGAATCATATCTACGATCTATTCGATAAAGAGCTAGGCTACGTTCAGTACACGATTCAGAAGTTCTACCGTATTGACGGTGGAAGTACGCAGAATCGTGGTGTTGCACCCGATATTTCGTACCCAACACCAATTGAAGCTTCTGAAACGGGTGAAAGTGTAGAAGACAATGCACTACCTTGGGATCAGATTGATAAAGCAAAATATCAAACCTTCCCAAGCAACGAAGCACTAGTTGAAAAACTCACCGCTCTTCATAACAAGCGTATTTCTGATGAGATGGAATTCCGTTTCATCAATGAAGACATAGAGAAGTATCGTAAAGAAAAAGACGATAATATGTTGTCTTTGAACGAGAAAGTTCGTAAGGCTGAATCGGATAAAGCGGAAGCACTTCGTTTGCAACGCATCAATGAGCGTCAAGCTGCTTTAGGTAAGGAAGCATTCAAAACATTGGATGATATACCTAAAGATTATGAAGCGCCTGATGTTTATTTAGATGAGTCTGTCGCGATTATGGTTGATCTACTCAAGCAGAAAAATCAGTCATAATAACTGGCAATTCAAAGTAAAAAGAGTGAGTCTTTCAGGCTCACTCTTTTTTTTTATGTCTTTTCATCTTTGTTTGTATTGAGTATCAAGTAAGATATTCGCTTATTTTTTCCCAATAATTTACGTGATCTACATCTAAAATTTCGCGAAAGTGAGGACTACTGCCTAAGCTAAAAGAAAACGATAAGGATGCCGATATGAAATGGTTCTTTATTTTACTTAGCTTTTGCTGCTTTAGTGTGTTTAGCGGAGAAAACACCAGAGAAGATGAATTAAGTCACTTTGACACGCCGTTTCTCATCGGAGACTGGTATTTAATGAACCCAAACCCCGAAGAGTCGGCTGAAAATTTTCGTGCGATAAAACTGTCACTGGGTTCCGACTACAGCTTTTCTATTGATATTCAAAAGAAAGATTATTCTGTCGATCATTGGGAAGGATTGTATAACGCCAATGAAGACACCATCGTTCTTGGCTTAAACACAGATGAGCCTCAAATTTATGCCTATCGCAATAATCACAATACACTTGATCTTAATGGTGTGACTTTTACTAAAGGGTTGTCTAACTCGCTAGCGGGCATATGGTCTAGCTCTTATGTATCCGGAGATGGCCTTGTGGCAAACAACATCAACCATATGGATCTGATACTTCAACCTGACTTCGTGTTTATGTTTCGGGTATCCAACGAAGAAGGGGATGAGTCAATCAAGCAAGGTGTTTTTTACACAGAAGATGAATATTTAGTCTTGCTCTATGAAAATGGCGAGCACGGGACCACCTATAAGCTCAACAAAAATGAATTAACGATCGAAGATTCAAATGGCGATATGTACGCGGTACTTAATCGGGTAACGCCTTGATAGCTTATCTTGCTACGACAAATTACGCGAGCATACGGTAAATTGTCAATGTTGTTTAAATGTTAATCAAAAAACGGAGCTAGAGCACTAAAAGCTCCGTTTTTTGATGGAAAGACTTGTATTCTGATACCACAACCCCTACAAATAGCTTATATAGTGATACCAGAACGGCATTTTTGATCATGCAGTCTGGTATTTTTGTTGTTCGACATACAAGGATTTATGCTCATGTCCCAAGCTCCCCAGGCCAAATATCGTAAAGATTATCAAGAGCCATCTCACGCGATTACCGATATCGATCTTACGTTTGATCTTTATGACAGTGACACCATCGTTACGGCGATATCAAAGGTTGCTCAAAAAGGCGATACAACAACGCTAGAACTCGATGGCGAGGGGCTTGAGCTGCGCGCTGTAAAAGTAAACGGTGAGGATTGGGCTCATCACGAAGTGAAAGAATCATCGCTTGTACTGACCGATCTTCCATCCGAGTTTGAACTTGAAATCGTCACCAAAATTGATCCTGAAGCGAATACAGCACTCGAAGGTTTATACAAATCAGGCGGCGCATTTTGTACTCAGTGTGAAGCTGAGGGCTTCCGTCGTATTACTTATTACTTAGATCGTCCTGATGTTCTGGCAAAATACACGACAAAAGTGATCGCAGATAAAGCCGCTTATCCATATTTGCTGAGCAATGGTAACCGAATTGCAGAAGGCGATGCAGAGAACGGTCGTCATTGGGTTCAATGGCAGGACCCGCATCCAAAGCCAGCTTACTTGTTTGCTCTTGTCGCAGGGGACTTTGACGTACTGCGTGACAAATACACAACGATGTCAGGTCGCAGTGTTGATTTAGAAATCTTTGTTGATAAAGGTAACTTAGATCGTGCAGGCCATGCGATGACATCGCTGATCAACTCGATGAAGTGGGATGAAGAACGCTTTGGCCTTGAATACGATCTGGATATTTACATGATCGTTGCCGTTGATTTCTTCAATATGGGCGCAATGGAAAACAAAGGCCTAAACATCTTTAACTCAAAGTATGTTCTGGCTAATGACCAAACGGCGACCGATCGTGACTACTTAGGTATCGAAGCTGTGATCGGTCATGAGTACTTCCACAACTGGACTGGCAACCGTGTCACTTGTCGTGACTGGTTCCAATTAAGTCTAAAAGAAGGCTTAACCGTGTTCCGTGACCAAGAATTCTCTTCTGACTTAGGCTCTCGCGCAGATAACCGTATCGATAACGTACGTATCATCCGTGGACCTCAGTTTGCAGAAGATGCAAGTCCAATGTCACATCCAATTCGTCCTGACAAAGTCATTGAGATGAACAACTTCTACACGCTAACAGTGTATGAAAAGGGCAGCGAAGTTATTCGCATGTACCATACACTCCTTGGCGAAGAGGGCTTCCAAAAAGGGATGAAACTTTACTTTGAACGTCACGATGGTACTGCTGCCACATGTGAAGACTTTGTTTCTGCAATGGAAGATGCCACCGGTGTCGATTTAAAACAATTCCGTCTATGGTACAGCCAGTCTGGTACACCGACGCTGCGCGTAAATAGCGAATACAATGCCAATGCAAAAACTTACGCACTAACGGTAGAGCAATTTACGGAGCCAACGCAAGACCAGGCTGAGAAGCAAGCGCTGCACATTCCGTTTGATATCGAGCTGTACGATTCGAAAGGTCGAGTTATCCCGTTGCTGATTAACGGTGAATCTGTTCACAACGTGCTAGATATTAAACAAGATAAGCAAACGTTCGTATTCGAGAATGTCGAAGAACAACCAGTGCCATCTTTGTTGCGTGAATTTTCGGCACCAGTAAAACTAGAATACGACTACAGTGATGATGAATTAGTCTTCTTGATGAAACACGCGACGAATGACTTTGCTCGTTGGGATGCAAGCCAAATGCTATTGGCTAAGTACATTCGTCAGAACGTGAAAAACGTTCAAGCCGGACAAGAAGTATCGCTTTCTGAAGGCGTGATAGATGCGTTCCGTGGTGTGCTATTGGATGAGACGCTTGAGCCAGCTTTCATTGCTCAAGTTTTCTCTTTGCCTTCAATTAATGAGATTACTGGCTGGTACCAGCAAATTGACATCGATGCCGTAGACAAAGTGCTAAACAGCATTACAGTGTCACTTTCCCAAGAGTTAGAAGATGAGCTAAGTGCAACTTATCATACACTGAAGCAAACAGAGTACACGATCGATCATGCTGCGATTGGCAAGCGTGCATTACGTAACCGTTGTCTGCAATACCTAGCACATACGAAAAAAGGTAATGATTTAGTGAAAGCACAATACGCATCTGCAAATAACATGACAGATACGATTGCAGCGATGAGTGCGGCAAATAGTGCTCAGCTTGAGTGTCGTGAAGCTCTTATGGCAGACTATAGCGATAAATGGAAGCACGATGGTTTGGTTATGGACAAGTGGTTTGCACTTCAAGGTAGCAATCCTGCAGAGGATGCACTTGAAAAAGTAAAAGCAACCATGAACCACGAAGCATTTAGTTTGAAGAACCCGAACCGTACGCGCAGTTTGATTGGCTCGTTCTTAAGTGCTAACCCTGTACGTTTCCATGATAAATCCGGTGCAGGTTACCAATTTGCAGGAGAAATCCTTCGCCAACTTAATGATTCGAACCCACAAGTCGCATCTAGAATGATTGATCCTTTGCTTAAGTTCCGTAAATACGATGAAGGTCGCCAAGCTTTGATCAAAGCAGAACTTGAAAAGCTCAAAGCAATGGATAATCTTGCTAAAGACTTATTCGAAAAAGTGACTAAAGCACTAGACGAATAGTAAACAACACAATAGGGTGGTCATTAAGGCCACCTTATTGTTTATGTCACTTAGTTTTTACTTCATGAACTATTACTACTTCAACCTCAACATTTCATATCAAACGTTTTTATCCCATTATTCTGGCGCGGCAAGTGTTGTTCAAGTCGTCACACATAATGGTTTACGTTTGCAGTTACCCGCCGCACGATTTAGACCATTTCTTAGTCAATTAGGCATTAAAGGCCAGTTTAGACTAACAACTGACCAAAATAATAAGTTTCTTAAGTTAGAAACTCTGTGATGTATTGTATTTGCAGAGAGTTAAATAGGAATCTTAGTCACAGAATCGGACATTTCACCTCTTACCACCACGATTAGTTGTTAAACATTTGTAATTATGCTTTTACAATGGGCACATGCATTACCTATGCTTAGTTTCTAAGGTAACAACCTAGCTACTAAGTCCCCCTACAAAACAACAATTCTAATGTGGAGTGTGAATATGACCGCGCGTGAAAATGTAGTGCCGGTTCTGCTTGAAAAAGTTTACCAACTGATTCAAGACAAACTCGAGCTTTCTCACCAAACGCTTGTAACTAAACTTGCTCAACACTTATTCAGTAACATTGCTGATGATGACCTGATTCAGCGAAACGAATCCGATCTTTATGGTGCTGTCGTCAGCCTTTGGCACCATATCAATGAAAAAAAACCAGAAGAGATTTCGGTACGAGTATTTAACCCGACCGTAAGTCGTCAAGGCTGGCAATCCACACACACAATCGTAGAAATTGTTGTTCCAGATAGTCCATTCTTAGTGGACTCAGTCAAAATGGCTTTAGCGCGTTTGGATCTTGTTTGCCACTTAATGTTAAACAACCCAACACAGATACAGCGTGATAAAAAAGGCCAAGTTACCGACGTAAACGGTGAGGGTGGTGTTCTTCAATCACTGTTCCATATCGAGGTAGACCGCCTTACTAGTAAAGAAGAGATGCAAGCGCTTAAAGAAGAGCTGTTAAAAATTCTATCTGACACTCGTTTAGTCGTTGATGACTGGAAGCAAATGGTTGATAAGCTTAAGCTTGTGACTGATGAACTTGAGAAAAATAAAGATCGTGTTTCTATCCAAACGGATCGTATGGACGAAACGATCGCATTTCTTCGTTGGCTAGAAGATCATAACTTTACCTTTATGGGTTACAAAGATTATGACTTAGAAGAAGTCAATGGTGATACCGAGCTTGTTCCTGCTAAAGAAAAAGGACTTGGTCTATTTGCTGATGACAAGCGTGTGCGTAGCGTCAAGCTATCTGAGCTTTCAGATTCAGCGCGGTTAGAAGCGAAAAAGCCATACGCTCTGATCATCACAAAAGGTAACAAAGCATCTCGTATTCACCGTCCAGCTTATACTGATTACATCGGTATTAAGAAGTTTGATGAAAACGGTAAAGTAATAGGTGAGCATCGCTTTACTGGTCTATATACCTCTGCCGTGTATAACCAAGCGGTACAAAGCATCCCTCTGATCCGTGAAAAAGTGGACCGTATCCTTGAAGCGAGCGGATATCGTCACGGATCGTATTCATACAAAGCATTGCACAATATCTTAGAAAACTACCCACGCGATGAACTACTTCAAGCAAATGAAGAAGAGCTGCTTGAGGTGGGTATGGGTGTTGTACAAATGCAAGATCGTGACCTACTGCGTTTATTTGTTCGTAAGGACCCATTTGGTCGTTTCTTTAGCTGCATGGTTTATGTCACTAAAGATCGTTACAACACAGAGTTACGTCGTCAAACTCAACGCATTCTTAAGCAGTACTTTGGTTGCGAGCAAGAGGTGGAATTTACAACGTTCTTCTCAGAAAGCCCACTAGCGAGAACACATTACATTGTTCGTGTAGACAATAACAACATTGACGTAGACGTGAAAAAGATCGAGCAAAACCTAATGGAAGTTTCTACCTCTTGGGATGACAGACTAAAAGAATCCATCATTGCTAACTTTGGTGAAAGCAAAGGCCTTCCTCTTTCAAAAGAATACATGAGTGCGTTCCCTCGCTCATATAAAGAGGACATGATGCCAGGTTCTGCGGTTGCGGATATTGAACGCTTAGAAGCGTTAAGTGATGATAATAAACTTGGCATGTTGTTCTACCGACCTCAAGAAGAGGGGGCGGATTCAAAAGCTGTTCGCTTGAAGTTATACCACCGCGATGAGCCAATCCATCTTTCTGACGTAATGCCAATGCTTGAAAACCTTGGCTTACGAGTGATCGGTGAATCACCGTATGAGATCGAGAAAAATAACGGACAGACATTCTGGATCCTTGATTTCTCTATGCTGCATAAGAGCGAGAAAACGGTTGATCTTCGTGAGGCTCGTGATCGTTTCCAACAAGCATTTGCCGCAATTTGGGCGGGCAACCTTGAAAGTGATGGTTTTAACCGATTGGTACTAGGTGCGTCGCTATCTGGGCGTGAGATTTCCATTCTTCGTGCTTATGCTCGATACATGCGCCAAGTCGGTTTCCCATTCAGTCAACAATACATCGAAGACACGCTAAGCCACTACCCAGACTTAGCAACAGGTCTAGTCAAGCTGTTCACCAAGCGATTCGATCCGAAACACAAAGGCAGTGAAAAAGGCCAAAACGATCTGATTAAAAAGCTAACAGAGCAGTTGGATCGTGTAGAGAGCTTGGATGATGATCGTATTATTCGTCGTTACATAGACATGATCATGGCAACACTTCGTACTAACTACTATCAGCTAGACGAAAGCAAGCAATCTAAGCCTTGGTTATCTTTGAAAATGAAACCGAGCGAAATTCCAGAGATTCCGCAGCCTGTACCAGCGTTCGAGATCTTTGTGTACGCACCAGATATTGAGGGTGTTCACCTTCGTGGCGGAAAAGTGGCTCGTGGTGGTTTACGTTGGTCAGACCGTCAAGAAGATTTCCGTACAGAGATTCTTGGTCTCGTAAAAGCTCAGCAAGTTAAGAACACCGTTATCGTACCTGTGGGTGCAAAAGGCGGCTTTGTTTGTAAACGCCAGCCATCTCTCACAACCCGTGATGAGATCTTTGCTGAAGGCCAACGTTGTTACAAACGATTTATTCGTGCGCTACTTGATGTATCGGATAACATCATTGAAGGTGAAGTTGTGCCACCACAGAACGTTGTGCGCCATGACGAAGATGACCCATACCTAGTAGTGGCGGCAGATAAAGGCACAGCAACATTCTCAGACCTAGCGAACTCTGTTTCTGCAGAGTACAACTTCTGGTTAGGTGACGCATTCGCTTCAGGTGGTTCTAATGGTTACGACCACAAAGCGATGGGTATCACTGCAAAAGGTGGTTGGGAATCTGTTAAGCGTCACTTCCGTGAAATGGGCATCAACTGCCAGACCACTGACTTTACCGCAATCGGTGTAGGTGATATGGCAGGTGACGTGTTCGGTAACGGTATGCTGTTATCGAAGCACATTCGATTGCAAGCTGCCTTTAACCACATGCACATCTTTATTGATCCAAATCCAGATTCAACCACCAGCTGGGAAGAACGTAACCGCTTGTTTAATCTGCCAAGATCAAGCTGGGAAGATTACAATAAAGATTTGATCTCTCAAGGTGGTGGCATCTTCTCTCGTCGTTCAAAATCGATCCAGTTGACACCAGAAATTCAGAAAATGTTAGGTACTAAGAAAGCATCTTTAGCGCCTAATGATCTGATTAAGATGATCTTGAAAATGAAAGTCGATCTGCTTTGGAATGGTGGTATCGGCACTTACGTTAAAGCCTCGACAGAAACTCATACGGATGTTGGTGACCGCGCTAACGACATGCTGCGCATTGACGGCCGTGACTTAAGAGCAAAAGTAGTTGGCGAAGGCGGTAACTTGGGTATGACTCAGCTTGGTCGTATTGAATACGCACTGACTGGCGGCCGAGTGAACACAGACTTCGTTGATAACGTGGGTGGCGTTGACTGTTCGGATAATGAAGTCAACATCAAGATCTTCCTTAATGGACTGGTTTCAAATGGCGATCTTACGGTTAAGCAACGTAACCAAATTCTAGAGTCTATGGAAGACGAAGTGGGTGAAATTGTATTAGATGATGCTTACCGTCAGTCGGAGTCGATCTCCGTGACTGAACAGCAAGGTGTTGGCATTGTTAAGGAACAAATTCGATTCATCCATACCATGGAAAAAGCAGGGTACTTGGATCGTGCTCTCGAATACATCCCTGATGATGAAACGCTAATCGAGCGTGAAAAACAGGGACTAGGTCTGACTCGCCCTGAGCTATCAGTGTTAGTTGCCTACGGTAAAATGGTACTTAAACAGCAACTTGTTACGGATGAAATCGCGAATGACGAATTCCATGCGAAACAGCTTGTTGAGTACTTCCCAAGTGCGTTACGACGTAACTATAAAGATCAGATGGTTAATCACCCACTGCGAGCTGAAATTATCGCTACAGCATTGGCTAACCAGATGGTTAATGAAATGGGCTGTAATTTCGTCACTCGTTTGCAAGAAGAAACCGGTGCAAGTGTTGTCGATATTGCTAACGCATACAGTGCGGCTCGTGAAATTTTCGATCTAGAAACAATTCTTAAGCAGACTCGTGAACTCGATAATATCGCCACAGCTCAAGCTCAGTACGAAATCATGTTTTATGTTCGTCGAGCACTACGTCGAATTGCACGTTGGTTGCTTCGCAACCGCAGTGGTAAATGCACAGTTGGTGAGCTGATTGCTATCTACAAGCAAGATGTCAATATTATCACTGAAACCTTAGACACTATGCTGGTTGAGTCTGAAGTAGAAGAACACAATGAACTTGCTCAAGGGTGGATTGAGAAAGGGGTAGAAGAGAAACTTGCACATCAAGTCGCTCGTTTATCCAGCTTGCAATCTGCACTGGATATCTCATCAGTGGCGAGTGAAACAGGTAAAACGGTTGAGCAAGCATCGAAGCTCTACTTTAACTTAGGTGACCGTTTGTCGTTACACTGGTTCTTGAAGCAAATTAACAGCCAAGCCGTTGATAATAACTGGCAGGCACTGGCAAGAGCTGCATTCCGAGAAGATCTGGACTGGCAACAACGTCAACTTACGGCTCAGGTATTAAATTGCGGCTGTGCAACGGAAGAGCTAGACGTGATGAAAGCGTTAGAAGATTGGATGGAAACTAACGAGCAATCACTGCACCGTTGGGAAAGCATCTTGAATGAGTTCAAAGTTGGCTCTGTCCACGAATTTGCTAAGTTTTCTGTAGCACTTCGAGAATTAGTACTCTTGAATCTCAACTGTTCGTCGAAAGAGTAGATGAGTTAGTCAAATTGTAAGTAAAAGCCTCGTTATTTAGCGAGGCTTTTTTGTTGCTCATCTTTTCTATTATAGCGCCGAGTGAGTTACAGCGTAACGGCGAGGGGAAGTTAAAATAGGCTGAAATCGATTGCTTTAGGGTGGTTAGTTATAAATTTTATTGTTGAAATCTTACTCTAATTGTTTGTTTTATATTTGAAAATATTAGAAAGATATAGGTTTTTACTTAATACATTCATTTTCATTGAATTACGATGAAAAACAGTAAATAATATTGTCCCGTTTATACGGGGCTTTTTTCTTTCGGAGGCACAATGCTTTACCGTCTAGCCAGAACTGGCTTTTTCCAACTCGATGCCGAGAAGGCACACGATCTTGCAATCAAGAACTTCCAACGCTTTAACGGCACACCACTTGATCTCTTCTACCGCCAACAATTACCAACTCGTCCAGTTGAGTGTATGGGACTAACATTCCGTAACCCAGTAGGTCTTGCGGCTGGCTTAGATAAAAACGGTGAATGCATTGAAGCATTTGATGCCATGGGCTTTGGCTTTGTCGAAGTTGGCACAGTAACACCTCGTCCGCAACCAGGGAATGATAAACCACGCTTATTTCGCTTAGTCGAAGCTGAAGGTATCATCAATCGCATGGGCTTTAACAACCTAGGCGTTGATAATTTGGTCGAGAATGTAAAGCAAGCAAAATTCAACTGTGTTCTCGGAATTAATATTGGTAAAAACAAAGACACACCAATTGAGAAAGGGGCAGAGGACTACCTGATTTGTATGGAGAAAGTGTATGAGTACGCAGGCTACATTGCGGTTAATATCTCATCACCAAACACTCCGGGTCTTCGTTCACTTCAATATGGTGAAGCGCTTGATGAACTACTTTCTGAATTAAAAGCGAAACAAGCGGAACTTTCAGAGAAATACAACAAATACGTCCCGCTAGCATTAAAAATTGCGCCTGATTTGAGTGACGAAGAAATCTGCCAAATCTGCGATTCTTTATTGAAAAACAATATAGATGGTGTGATCGCGACTAACACAACTCTGGATCGCACGATCGTAGAAGGAATGAAACACGCCAATGAGGCAGGTGGTTTAAGTGGTCGCCCTGTGCAATCACGCTCTACGGAAGTCGTACGTAAGCTTCATGAAGAGCTAGGAGACAAACTTCCAATTATCGGTGTTGGTGGTGTGGATTCCTATGTTGCAGCCAAAGAAAAGCTGATGGCAGGCGCTAAACTTGTTCAAGTCTACACCGGCTTTATTTACCACGGCCCAGGCCTAGTACGTGATATTGTTAAGAATCTTTAACATACACATCAAAAACCACTGAAAAATCAGTAGCTATTACATAAAAAAGAGGACTTTGTTTCCTCTTTTTTTTTATCCGTTCGTTTGTAAAATTTAAAAATCACGAGTAGGTAATTAAGCGTCTTACCTCTTTACCACTGATTTAACTAGTCAAGAGAGAACGGAATAATGCTTAAACCCAGCGACAAATGGAATTGGTATTTTGACGAGCAAAAAGCTTGCTTAATGCTGGATCTGGGGGAGGAAATGATTTTCCAAACCAATTTATCCCGAAAATTGTTGGTTAACTGTGCCTTCTCAAACAATGAATTTACCGTTGATGACGCCAGTGCATTCCAAACGTTTAATGAACGTATTCGATGCCTCGACATCAGTGAATACCGCCAAGCTGAGTTAACACTGTATTGTGTTGCGGCAAAGCGCTTTCATAAACCTGTACAGCCTAAAAGCTGGTTCTTTGACGCACAGTCCTCAGGTTACGAGCCTGAAGAAGGGGACATGGTCTTTCTAACAAACCAATATTCTGATGGCATGTTCATCGTGTTAGAACCAGGCGAGACGTCGAGCTTATGTGCTTATGTTAACCAAGAAGCGTTTGTGCTTGATGGCAATAAGGCGCTTCAGTTTGGGCAGCCGATTAAAGTAATGCATGACCGCATGGCTTGTGCAAATCACCTCTTTGCAATAACCCCTATGGCAATGGTGGGGTAAACCTGTTTAATTTTTTCTTTATTTCGTTCCTTTGTTTGCATTAGTCGACCTCGTTAGGTCGATTTTTTTTGTCCTTTCCTTTGATACTAGATCCCCATCAGCCATGAAACTGTATGTTTTCTATGCATGCAAACATGAAGCTGGTCACTTTTATTTTACTTATTTCAATCTGATGACTCCCTTAACTAGGCAACCTAGCGCTTAAAATGACCCTATTTATTCCCCTATAAGGCAAAAATGTAAGTAACTTACATCAATAACCATTGCCTGGTATATACCAAAATTCATGTAAATAAGTATTCACTTCTTTCCAAGGGAACAAAATTTCGTTCGTGAATAAAAAATACTCAAATTGAAGATGTTGAAAGTTTCAGATCATTTTGTTGGTGATGATTTGAACTAACAGGTGGGGAAATTCCTTTAAAAACGAGGCATTGATCGTAAAGTCAGGTATAATTGAAGCCATTTTTTATCAGCGAAAGAACACTATGAATCAATATCTCGCGGTAACTTCAAATGGCATGGAAAATTTGCTTGTTGAAGAACTGACTAAACTAGGCATTGAAAATGCGAAACCAGTACAGGCAGGCGTAAAATTTAAAGCGACAAACGAACAGGTTTATCGCTGTTGTTTGTGGAGCCGTTTAGCGTCTCGATTTGTACGTGTTTTATCTGAGTTCACGTGTAACAACGACATGGACTTGTATTTATCTACATCTGCTATTAACTGGGTTAACCAATTTCATAGCTCTAAACGTTTTGTTGTGGACTTTAACGGCACAAACCGTGAGATCAGAAATAGCCAATACGGTGCGATGAAAGTCAAAGATGGCATCGTAGATTGCTTTGAAAATAAAGGTTTGCCGCGTCCCAACATCAGTAAAGAACGCCCAGATGTTCGTATTCACGTTCGTTTGCATAAAGATAAAGCGTTGCTTGGGATCGATATGGTAGGCAGTGGTTTGCATCAGCGTGGCTACCGACCAGAATCGGGTCGTGCCCCGTTACGTGAAACGCTTGCTTCTGCGATTATCATGCGTTGTGGCTGGGATGGGCATCAACCATTACTCGATCCAATGTGCGGTTCTGGTACTTTGCTTATTGAAGCTGCGATGATGGCTGCCAACATGGCTCCTGGCGTTAAGCGAAAGCAATGGGGTTTCGAAGTGTTGGAAGACTTTGAACCAGAGACTTGGGCAGAGATTAAATCAGAGGCTAATGTTCAAGCTAGACGAGGTGTCAAGAAAGTTGACGCTAAGTTTTTTGGCTTCGATAACGACCCTAAAGTATTAAAAGTTGCTCAAGAAAACGCGCGCAGAGCAGGCGTTGAAGAATTGATTGAGTTCGCACAAGGTGATGCTGCAACCATTACTCGTCCTGCAGGATTCGAACACGGTGTTATCGTTTCAAACCCACCTTACGGTGAACGTCTAGGAACTGAGCCGGGGCTAATTGCGCTCTACACCGCATTTGGTGGACAGCTAAAATCTGAGTTTGGTGGATGTAAAGCCTCTATCTTCTCGAGTTCAGACGAGCTGCTGAGCTGTCTTCGTATGCGTGCTGATAAACAATTTAAATTGAATAATGGTGCGTTACCTTGTCACCAAAAGAACTACAGTATTGCGGAGCGCAGTGCTGATGAGGTGAAGGGTGCTGATACTAATGTTCAAATCGCACCAGACTTTTCAAATCGTTTAAAGAAAAACATTGGCAAGATTGGCAAGTGGGCTCGTAAAGAGAAGCTTGATTGCTACCGAATCTATGACGCTGATCTTCCTGAATACAATGTGGCAATAGACGTATACGGCGATCAAATCGTAATTCAAGAGTATGCTGCGCCAAAAAACATTCCAGAAGAAAAAGCAAAACGTCGCCTAACGGATATCATTCGTGCAACGATTCAGGTGACAGGTGTAGAGGCGAACAAAGTTGTACTGAAAGTTCGTGAGAAGCAGAAAGGTCGAAGCCAGTACCAAAAATTAGGTCAGGTATCAGAGACGCTTGAAGTAAACGAGTACGGTGTGAAGCTGATCGTAAACCTTCATGACTATCTAGACACTGGCTTGTTCTTGGATCATAAGATCACTCGTCGTCGCTTAGGTGAAATGGCGCAAGGTAAAGATTTCTTAAACTTGTTTGCATATACTGGGAGTGCGACGGTTCACGCAGCGGTTGGTGGCGCTCGTTCCACAACGACTATTGATATGTCAAATACCTACTTGAACTGGGCGAAAGACAATATGCAGCTTAACGGCTGTGTAGGACGTCAGCATCGCTATGAACAAGCAGACTGTTTGCAATGGCTAGAAAACGCGAAAGGTGAGTACGACTTGATCTTTATTGATCCACCTACGTTCTCTAACTCTAAGCGTATGGAAACATCATTCGACGTACAACGTGACCACATTAAACTGATGAAGAATCTTAAACGTTTACTAAGAAGTGAAGGCACTATCGTATTCTCGAATAACAAGCGCCACTTCAAGATGGATGAAGAGTCGCTGGCTGAACTTGGTTTGAAGGCTCAGAATATTTCTTCTCAAACGTTACCATTAGATTTTGCGCGTAATAAACAGATTCATAACTGTTGGCTAGTAACGCACGCGTAGTATAAACAAAAGGATTAATACGTGCTGATATTGTATAGCACGGAGGGATGCCATCTTTGTGAGATGGCATTTGCTCTAGTAGACCAAATTGGTTTGGCCGAGCAAACAGATATCATTGATATTGCGTTCGATGATGCACTGTTTTCTCGTTACGGCGTCACAATACCCGTATTAAAGTATCAAGATTCTGAGTTGAACTGGCCGTTTGACTTAGAACAACTCACACATTGGTTGGATAATAATGGCATTACTTACCATTCATAACGCACAACTTGCATTTGGTGACCACCCATTGCTGGACAAAGCGGAGTTCGCTCTTCAAGAAAACGAACGCGTTTGTTTAGTGGGTCGCAACGGAGCAGGTAAGTCCACGTTAATGAAAGTGCTTGCCGGCGACATTTTGTTGGACGACGGCAAGATTCAAATCACTCAAGACGTCGTTGTTTCTCGACTTGAACAAGATCCACCGCGTAATCAAGAGGGTACGGTTTACGAATACGTATCTGGCGGTTTGGCTGAAATCGGCGAACAACTGAAGATCTATCACGATCTTCTCGATCTTGTTGCTCAAGATCCGAGTGAGAAAAACATCAACCGTTTAGCCAAGGTTCAAGAGCAGCTTGACCATTCTAATGCTTGGCGTTTTGATGACCGTGTTAAGAACGTACTTGGTGCTTTAAAACTAAGTCCAGAAACTAAACTGACCGATTTATCCGGTGGTTGGCAACGTAAAGCCGCTTTAGCTCGCGCGCTGGTTTGTGACCCTGATGTATTACTTCTTGATGAGCCAACAAACCATCTTGATGTAACAACTATCGAATGGTTAGAGAACTTCTTAAAAGACTTCAAAGGCTCGATCATCTTTATTTCTCACGACCGTGCGTTCATCAAATCAATGGCAACACGCATTGTTGATTTAGATCGCGGGCAATTAGCTTCTTTCCCTGGTGATTACGACAACTACCTAGAAGAAAAAGAAGAGATGCTCCGCGTTGAAGAAATGCAGAATGCTGAATTCGACAAAAAGCTTGCTCAAGAGGAAGTTTGGATTCGGCAGGGCATTAAAGCACGCCGAACTCGAAATGAAGGTCGTGTACGCGCATTGAAGAAACTTCGTGAAGAGCGTCGCGATCGCCGGGATGTCCAAGGCAAAGTTAACCTTAATATCGATGATGCTTCACGTTCAGGGAAAATTGTATTTGAAGCAGAAAACATATCTTTTGCTTACGAAGGCAAGACAATCGTCGACAACTTTAGCTTTAACATTATGCGCGGTGACCGTATTGCACTTATCGGACCAAATGGCTGCGGTAAGAGTACGGTACTTAAATTGCTATTAGGGCAATTGGAAGCGCAGTCTGGTCGTTTACACTGCGGAACAAAATTAGAAGTCGCGTACTTTGATCAGTACCGAGAGATTTTGGATCCAGAAAAGACAGTGATCGATAACTTAGCGGATGGGAAACAAGAAGTAATGGTTGGGGGACGTCAGCGTCATGCGCTGAGTTATCTTCAAGACTTCTTATTTGCACCTAAGCGCGCAAGAACCCCGGTTAAGGCGCTCTCTGGTGGTGAGAAAAACCGATTACTGCTAGCTCGTATCTTGTTGAAACCAAACAACTTACTTATTCTTGATGAACCAACCAACGATTTGGATATCGAAACGTTGGAACTTTTAGAAGAAATGCTTGCCAACTATCAGGGCACATTGCTTTTAGTTAGCCACGACCGAGAGTTTGTTGATAATACCGTTACCACAAGCTGGATCTTCGAAGGAAACGGAGTGATTGAAGAGTTTGTTGGTGGTTATCACGATGCAAGACAGCAGCGTGAACAGGCATTGGCGGTTCGTCAAGCGGTTGAAAAGCCAGCGAAAAAAGAGAAAGTGGTTGAGGAAACTCCCAAAACAACTCAACCTAAGAACAACTCGAAGAAGTTATCGTATAAGCTGCAAAGAGAATTAGAAGCTCTACCAGCTAAACTAGAACAATTAGAGTCGGATATCGAGGGCCTTCAGGAGCAAGTGAACGATCCAGAGTTCTTTGCTAAACCTGTAGAGCAAACTCAGCCGGTATTGGAACAGCTTGCTGCACTAGAGCAGGAGTTGGAAATCGCATTCGAGAGATGGGAAGAACTCGAAGCAATGCAACAGGATAGTTAAGAATTCAATGAATTGTAGTAATAAATTCAAATTGACCGCCATTGCAATGATGGTTGGTACCACAATGAACGCACAGGCGGCATTGTATCAAGTGGTTGAGGTTTCACCTCAGGATCATGGTTCAAACGGTGACTACCAAACGGCTTACGGGGTTGCAATTCAACAGGGCGATGCAGGTACAGATCCTTCAACAGATTCACCTTTCGCTTTAGGCTGTTTTGATTCTGCGGCAAACTGTACGCCGGAAAAGTTTAAGCTTGCGATGGAAACTCGCACAACACCTATTTCAGCGACACAAGCCGTGGATGGAAATAGCTATCGTGAGGAAATTCCATTTGGATTGGACGCAGGCTTTTATTACATCCAAGAACTCAAAGATTTTGAACGTTACTGTTATAACCAGCTTCGCTATTCTACTTGTGACTCTTGGGCTTCTGTAAACTGGACCCCATGGAACAAAGAGCGTAGTAAAGACTTTACTTCTAATGCGTTAGCATTTGTAGAAGGCGATTCTGCTGCTTATAAAAATGAATATAACAATGTTATCAATCAGCTTACCGAAGATGGTGCCGCTGTCGGTAATCAAAGTAAAGTCAACAGTGAAAACAAGTCGACACTGGAAACAAGAAATACAGTCGTAGCACCTATTGAACCAAATTTTGTTACAGGTGATAACGACGCAAGCGTTGTGCAAAGCCACGCTTGGAAAACCGATGGCACTTTTACCGTTGGTAGTGTATCTCGAACAGCAAGCAATACCAATGGCGCTCACCACACATCGAAAGCAGCTATTTGGGATCAAAGTGGAACCGTCAGTGAGTTGGCTTGGCCAAGTGGCACATCTAAAGATGGAGAAAGACTGGCTCAAGGAAGCATGCGTGACCTTGTCACAGAGGGAACAACGGTTTACGGCGTGGGTTACAACACATACAGTGATGATAACTATCTGAATGCTACTGTTTTTGTCGGAACCCTAGAGGCAGAAGGTAGCGTTGAAAACGCAACTTGGAAAAACAAAGTTGTTGTAGGAGCGAGACAGCGTGAGGGCGATGATACGGTTCATACAAACTCACGATTAACCGATGTTAACTCAAATTTTGTTGCTATTGGTGAAGCAAAACGTTCGGGCGGATACTTAATGCCAACGGGCTCTGCTCCGAATCGTCTCTTTATCGTAAATGATGTTCGTAAGGATTCTATTAACGCTTTTTACCCAAGTACCGGAATTTTCTTCAGCGGTGCGGGCGGTAAGATGGGCGGGATCAACTCTTACAATGAAATTGTCGGACAACTTGATGCGGAAACGACGCGTGAAGACGATGGTAAGCCACGTCGTAAGCGCGGTTTTATCTACCCATATAGTGTAGGTGGTGAGACTAGTGAACGTGCTTCAACACTATTTAATGGAAAAGCTTGGTTCCTAGATAGTTTGACTAATGGCGGTGACTACTCTGAACAAAACAACCAGTTCCGTATTCTTGACGCAACCGATATCAACGATGCAGGTGTGATTTCTGGTACCGCGATGAAATGTGCTGGCGGTTACAGTACAACAGCAAACAATGCGACATGTAGTTCTGATGAGCAAATCGTAGCTGTAAAATTGGTGCCTATTGCAGGTGCGACTGAGAAGGACATTGTGTCTCGAAGCGTTGACTCAACGACAACAGAGCGTCAAGGTGCAGGCCTTGGTTGGTTAGCTTTGACCATGCTTGGATTGTTTGGGTTCCGTAGAAAATAGTCAAAAATCGTCAGTAATTTTTAAATCAAGCAGAGGCTCACACATTTGAGCCTCTGCTTTTTTTATGCCTTGAGAAATCACTCAACTTGATCGATTCTTATAAGTGGAGTCATAAAAACTCCATCAAAGTTTCACAATAACAGCTGTACGTTAGTAAATGGACCTGTATGAGGAATTAACTATGAAGAGACAAAAGCGTGATCGCCTAGAACGAGCTCAATCTCAAGGCTATAAAGCTGGGTTGAATGGAAGGTCTCAAGAGGCTTGCCCATATCAACAAGTTGATGCTCGGTCGTATTGGTTAGGTGGTTGGCGTGATGCCAGAGATGAAAGACAATCTGGTCTCTACAAATAAACTCTCCACATACAAAAAGAAGGATTCGAAAGGGCTCTACGGAGCCTTTTCTACATTTATAGACTAGGCAAACAAAAAGGCCCCTAAATAGGAGCCTTTATAAATCGATTAAAGTCGTGATTAGAAGTTTGAAGTGTCTTGGAACAAACCAACTTTCAAATCTTTCGCAACGTAGATTTCTTTGCCATCTACGCATACACGACCGTCAGCCAAACCCATTACTAGTTTACGATTTACGACGCGTTTCATATGGATTTCGTAGGTTACTTTTTTCGCCGTCGGTAGGATTTGGCCTGTAAACTTCACTTCACCAACACCTAGAGCGCGACCTTTACCTTTACCGCCAACCCAGCCAAGGAAGAAGCCAACAAGTTGCCACATCGCGTCAAGGCCAAGGCAGCCAGGCATTACTGGATCACCAGGGAAGTGGCAATCAAAGAACCACAAATCTGGAGTAATATCCAATTCCGCCAAGATCAAACCTTTACCAAAATCGCCTTCTGTCTCAGACATTTTAGTAATACGATCCATCATTAGCATGTTTGGCGCAGGAAGCTGAGGGTAACCAGGCCCAAACAGTTCTCCTTGGCTAGAAGCAAGTAGATCGTCACGGTTATAAGAATCACGTTTGTTTTGCATTATCAATTACTCCAATTTTTGATAGCTGCATCTTAGTGAACACGTGTACGCTAAACAACTCCGATCAGTACTAGACAAACCAGTTTTTGATGCGCTGCACAATTCCTTCTGGATGCTCATGTCTTTCAAAGTTTTCAATACGTTCCGCTATTTTGCCAATAATGCTATCGTCTTCGCCTCTGAAAGGTTTATTCATAACAATCGGAATAGCTTCATCTACCGTAGAGACGGACCAAATATGGAACTCACCATTTTTAATGCTTTCTATTACATCTTTATGTAATGCAAGGTGTTTAAGGTTTGATTCCGGCATGACAACGCCTTGATTTCCCGTAAAACCCTGATGTTTACAAACCTGATAAAAACCTTCAATTTTCTCGTTCAAGCCACCGACTGCTTGCACTCGACCAAACTGATCGACGGCTCCTGTAACCGCAACTTGTTGATTAATTGGAGATTCAGATAACGCACTCACCAAGCAACAAAGTTCTGCGAGAGATGCGCTGTCACCGTCAACTTCACTATAAGACTGTTCAAATACGATCGAGGCAGAGTAAGGCAGAGGTTCATCTAATTTTAGAGCAGAGCTTAAGAAAGCTTGCATAATCATCATGCCTTTCGCATGTAGATTGCCGCCAAGTTCAGCTTTGCGCTCAACATCGGAAACATCGCCATCACCAAAGTGAATTACACACGATATTCTGGCAGGCTCACCATAGCTCACAGGGTGTCCAGCCATATCGATGACGGTTAGGCCATTGATTTGGCCAACTTGCTCCCCAGTTGTCTCAATGATGACTTGTCCATCTAAAATATCGTACACGGCACGCTGAGGAAGATAGGATTCGCGGTAATACTTGTCGTCAATCGCTTTATCTAATGACTCGTAATCTAATGTTTGGCCATCACTGAACTGGCTGGCAAGTGTTAGAAGTTGAGAATGCCACATTACACCTAACGGCAAATAATGTTGATCTTCAGTAAATCTCATACCAGCTAGCAACAGTCTTCTAAAGCCACATTCCGTTAAGTGAGGCAGCTGATATTGAGAACATATCCAGTTCACCAAACCAAAGTAATCTGTCAAATTCTGCTCTGACAAATGAATATCTTCTTCAACTTCGGTATACATGGCAAAGCCTGAACAAAAGTCCTCGTCGATATATTCTAGCTCTGCTAACTGACTTCTTTCCCCAGTTACAATCAGTTTTACATCATAAGCTTTAGATGGCGGTACTGAAGTAGGTAAGCGAGTAGGGCTTAGGTTCAGTGGCTCGATAAGGTTTTGTTGAATTGCAGACTTTATATTCGGCCAAAGTCCCGGGTTAGCCAGAATGAGATTAGCAGGTACAATCAAATAACCGTCGTCAGCTTGTGAAATCAAGCCTGGTTGGAAGGCAATATCACCACTTACATCAACACTGTAACGGTCAAATAAACGTTTGGCATCAAGTGATTCCGACAAAACAATCGCAGCGTTAGAATGACTCTGAAGAGCTTTACTGATGAACTCTCTATAGACAGAATTATCGACGCAGTTAATGAGTAGCACGCGTGTCAATCCCGACATTTTGGAAAAGCGAGATATCGTTGCCGACATCCTCGGTTGAAGATCAGTAAAAGACTTCTTTGGTAACGAAGGTGCAGACTTTAAAAGTGCTTCGTACTGCTCAAGTGAAGGTGTTACGTCTTGCCAATTAAGTTGGTTCATTAAAATTCATCGTAATTCAATCTTGCCGACATTATAACGAAATGGACTATAACACCCTAGCACCAATTTGGTTCGCTCACGGCATTCAACACTCAATGAACAATACTTAGACAAATGAGTGATCAACATCGATACTTCTAAGAGTTTTATTTGCCCAAGTAAATTATCTGGGTTACGCTGTCACTAGGTTATGTTTATGGGTCGGAATAAATGAAATATCAGCAGCTTGAGAATCTAGAGTGTGGGTGGAAATGGAAGTATCTCATCAAGAAATGGAAAGATGGTGAAGCGATTACCCGACATATTGATACAAGTGAAGCAGATGCCGCGGTTGCAGAGCTAAAACGCCTTGAACATGAGCCTACACTTGTCTTGGCTTGGATAGAAAACCACATGTCAGAAGAGTTAGACAATAAACTCAAGCAGGCTATCCGAGCGAAACGGAAACGCCACTTTAATGCAGAGCAAGTCCATACAAAGAAAAAATCCATTGATTTAGATTACCGAGTTTGGGAAAAGCTTTCTAGTAGAGCAAACGAGCTCGGTTGTACATTATCTGACGCAATTGAATATCTACTTTCTGAAGCATCGAGAAGTGAGAAAGCGAGTCAAAAAGTTACCTCAATCAAAGAGGATTTGAGTAAATTGCTATCTAGCTAGGATAGGGAGTGCCAAATGTTATATGTAATCTTAATTGCTGCCATCGTGATCTTTTGGTTGATCGCAGTTGATAGACCAGTGCTAAAAGTAAAGTTTGATAACGGCCATATCAGTAACGTAAAAGGGCATCTACCACCTTCTTTCAAACATAACTTACAAGATATTAGTGAACATAATCCGTTTAGTGGTGAAATGAAGGTATATAGCCAACGAACCGGCATGCGCTTGAGCTTCTCCAAGGACGTTCCCAAAAAAATCCAACAGCGGATTCGCAACGTTTTTCCGCATCAAGGTTTCAAAGCGAGCAAAGGCAAGAAGCGAGCTTAATTACATATCAGTTACTTAATCGTGTTAAATGGGACGCAATATAGCGTCCCATTTTCGTATCTATAGAAAAATTATTTATCATTGATTAATCAATAAGATAAACGGGCTTAAATTATGCGATACGTTGTAACTTTAATGTTCTTACTCTTCGTAAGCACTCCAGCTTTGTCTGACGACTCGGAAACGAACCCATTGGCTAAAAAGATTAAAACTAAGATTCAAAGGAAAGCGGACAATAAATTTGATGGCTACCAAGGTTATTGCGATGTCATGATAGAGATGGAACACAAAGGTAAAAAAGCAGTAATAAAAAGAGTAACCAGTAGTGGTGACAAAAAAGTTTGTCGGTATGTGAAATCCAACTTGAGGAAAGGAAAACGCTATCGTTATAAATATCCAGAAAAGTATATTCGGCTTCATATAGCCACAGGTTCGTGATTGCAATGTTGATTAGAAGCACCGGGCAGCAAGAGCGCAAAGCTTTCAGACTCGATGAACTAGATGAAAATGAAGTGGCTCTCGTGTAATTGGTTGGGAATGCAGGCTAGGTGAGATAAACCAATCAACTCGAAATGATAATCTGCAGATAAAATCAGTATGGGAAGGAATTGCAAAAAAGTTTAATGGGCTTGGATTATCAGGTATTTCAATGGCTTGCACTGGATTAGACTTAGTGATTTCAAGTCCACAGGAACCTCTATATCAGTGCGCATTGTTTAAAAACTGTGAGAACAGTCAAAGAATGGGACAAAGGGAAAACCATTCCTCCTAAGTGTAAACGGTTCATGAGAATGACAAAGGGAAAAGAACTAAGCCCATCTGACCAATGGGAACACTTTAAAATGCACTATGACAGATTGGAACTTCCGACAGGGCAGCTAGTTAGTGCTCAACAGGTTTTGACCGGAATTGCTTTGTTAGAGATAGGAGCGTTAACTGATTTGGAAGCTGCAGGGAAAGTGCTGAAATATGCTAGAGCGCTTAGAAAGATGATGTAATAAAAGGCTCCAATAGGAGCCAAGCTAGGTGTGTAGTAAGGCTTATAACGGCTCTATATTCACACTATTCCAATATTTAGAAAACCCCAGAGCTGTAACAGTAATTTTATCAAATCCTTCGGCATTATCGGATTCGACTAAGACGCTATTGCTTTTGATGAATGAATTAGTCACATATCTTTTCCCTCGTTCAGTTTCAGGGGTTAAATAGATATACGCGTAATCTACATCATTTTCTTTAACACAAAATCCAAGCATTCTAATGGGTTGCCCATTGAATTTTGTATCCTTAATTGTTAGAGGATATGTAAGTAATCATTATGCAAACATAAAAAATAGAACCATAAGTTTACATATACAAGCATTATTTCATATGATGCAAAAGGCTCCAAAGGAGCCTTTTGCGTGTAAATGTCTAACTAATAATTCTGATGAATCAATCTTCAAATACATCGAGTAGATTTGTATCGAACGAAAGTCCTTTTAGACTGTGCTCTCCACATAACGATATTAGTTTGTCATCACAATAAATTGACATACAACCTTCATCTTTTGATTTAAAGACATATTTATTTGAAAGATCGCTTTCTATAAATACTAGTTTCTCTAATAATCCTTGTTCTCCGTCAATGTCTTCAAATTTGATTTTCTGCTTGTCTTCTTCTCCAAAAGACATCACGTTGAACATGGTAAAACTTTCATCATCGATTGTAATCGGTAAGAACTCACCGTCAGAGTCAATTACATCTCGTACTACCTGATATGCATTTTCTCTCAAGACAAGGAATGTTCTCCATTTAGATATGTCTGGAATTGCTTCAGCAGATTTAAAGTGTTGAGTAAATGTTGTATTCTCATTTACCCAAACATCTCTCAAGCCTGTTGAGTCAACAGGATCTCTTCTAAGTCGCCTTAACAATTTAAGGTCATCTGAATCGAGAGCTCGCTTATAAGGGTCATGCTCTAAAACTTTAAATTCTCGGGGCTTATTTTTTAATTTGTATACAGTCATACAGTAGGTTTCCAGTTAGCATCTTTCTTCTCAAGAATTTTCTCAGGATGAGAGCCGTCTTGTATTTGCTTTTTCATTTTCAGCAGTGTGGACTTAAATACATTCTCACTATGCCTAATTCTTCCTAGCGTGCCAATCCAGTTCTGATAATTTGCACCATGTATTCGTGAGTGAGGTGAATCTTTGGAGTAGTGTAGTGATCTTTGTAAGCACTGGATCTAGGTAACCAAACACCATTAATTGCATCATTAATACCTATACCAAATTCGAACATTTGTAATTTTGCATCAATCATTGCAGTTACCTTACCGTTTCCCATCACAATATGATGTGCTGCGTGATTTGGGCTAGGTTGAGGTTCAGCTACGGCATAGAGGTTTCTAATTAGCGAATTCGTAGGATGATGTTTCTCTCTAGATAGTTGGCTTTCATCTTTAGCCTTGTTTTCTCGACGGTACTTCTTAAGGTCTTCATAGAGCTCGTCTTGTAAGCGAGCGTGGGCTTTAATTTTTGCTCTTTCGCGTTTCAAATATTTAATTGTTGCTTCAACCTCTTCAAGCTCGGATTTACTAGCATTGGTCAAGTTACTAACCTTTTTATAGTGTTTCAAAGCTTCGACTTGATAGTTATATAGCTAACTCTAATGCCGATGGATTTGTTGGCCTCGGTGGTTTCTTGAATACAGGTGAAACTCCTAGTGTAGTAGTACTCATATCTGCTCCTCAAAGTAAGAGATAAACAGTTGATCTAACACATAGAGTTAAAAGATTCAGGTTAAAATAATCACAATAAAACCTGAATCTAACTTTTAAGTAACAACAAATTTGTAAATTACATTTCACCTCTAACTCTACAGCGAGTAAGCATTATATGAGTTTTAATCGACTGAGGCTGGACTTTGTCTAGAGCTATTAATTAGGCTACTGAGAGTTGTTAACATCGGGTTGTTGAAGTTCGTAATTACTGGCCTGAGTGATAATATCTTTATCCATGTGTTGCTTTATGAACTGAGTTTTTAACCTGATGCGCAGTTGAGCTTTCTCAAGATCAGATAAGTCGAGGTCTTCTGTCTCTATTGACGTTATATCTCTAGCTAATATAGAAAGCCTTAGAAAAGCCAACCTTTGATCGTGTATATCAATTAGTCGCGATATAGCCTTAGAAACCGGCTTAGCGGATAACTCACTGAGTGTGAAGTAGTTAGATGGGTCAGCCTCATCGTAAGCAATCGTGTTTTCTAGGGCGATACGGTTAGACGTATTGCGGTCACGTTGACGGCTTAGAGAAAAATCCGAGCAGTAAACTTGCTTACGGCGTTGAACAAGTGCTAAATCACGCGCAACACATTCAACCTCGTAAGCACATTTACGGCGCAGTTGACGAACAAGCCCATGTGTCGAGCGAAGTCACCGTTACGGTGTAATGATTTCGGCAAGTCCAAACAAGGGTTAGAAGTAGGGCGCTCAATAAAATCTGACAGGTCGTGTGAGTAGATTGGCGAACTCATTGCAGATTTCACAGCCGACGGAATGAAATCCTCAGGCGTTGTGAATCTGTGGTCGACGTACTCAAAACGATGGTCGAATAAGTTGTCAGGAATGTGCTCACATGAAGCCCAAGAATGGACAGGAACAAAATCAATCCATTCTTGTTTACCTGATGCCAAATCAATAACAAGTTCACGCATTATTGAGCCTCAACCGTTTTTGAAATAAGGGCGCGTTTTGGTGCGTCTTCAACGTAAACACGAAGCTCATCAACTTCGTTTTGTGTAAGCTTGCCGTCAGACACGAACTCGTTAAGCATTGGAATAGCGGATGGCTCTTTTTCAATCCAGATACGCACTTGAGCGTAAGTGCTCGCAGGAGCATCGAAATTAGCGCGACCATAGAAAACAAACGCGATAGCTAGTAGCCCAGCTAACATACATAACAGTTCAAATGTTTTGTCGCGTTCCATAATCAACCACCTTGACTAGTTGAGAGAGCGACCGCCAAAGCCAAGCGCGAAAGCGTCAAGGGCAAACGCCCAGAGCTAAGGCGGTATGATACTAATTGAATAACCAAATTTGGTTAGTAGCGTAATCACCAAAATTGGTTAGCGCAAGACACCAAAAATGGTGATTGATAAGCTAAACTGACGGAAACGGAGGAAGCGGTATGTATCAGAACAAACTATTAGATGCCTACAAAAAGGCTCAAAGTTACGTACAAGACAAACAAATTGCAGCGGATATGAATGTGCCGCCGCAGAGAATCAGTGATTTCCGCAAAGGAAAGCGTTATATGACTGAGGTTGTCACGCTGATCGCAATGAAAACCCAGCGATAAAAAGCATGTGGGAAAGCATTGCAAAAAAGTATAACGGACTTGGATTATCAAGCATTTCAATGGTTTGTGCCGGATTGGCTTTAGTGATTGCAAGTCCACAGGAACCACTATTACAGTGCGCATTATATGTGTTATGTTAAATTGAATGTACTCGTACGCCAAATGTTGCCAATGATCACTCCTATTCCCCTGTGGATTTGAAATTTAAGGTCTCCATCATAACCATTAAACATAATGGCTATTTACCATAAAATACTTAATATAGATCTTAATAATCTATCGATTGTTAAGATCTATATTAATGCTTTTTCTACTTACAGAAATGGCTGTATAGCTTCAAAGATATCTTGTCTTCGAACTGGTTTGGAAATGAATCCATCCATACCTGCGTCAAGGCATTTATCTCTATCACTTTCTAGCGCATGAGCGGTTAATGCGATGATTGGAGTCTTGAAGCCTTTATCTCGGAGAAGCCTTGTTGCAGTAATCCCATCCATCACTGGCATCGAGACATCCATAAGAATCAGGTCGATTAAATCCTCATTTTCCTCTAAGAACGTTAATGCTTCTGCTCCATGACTTGCGATATGAACATTATGACCAAGCTTATTTAAAATGAGCTTTATTACAAACTGATTCGATTTGGTATCTTCTACTACGAGAAGATCCATCGCTTTTGTTGGTTGGTTGTTTTCTATTTTAACTGGACGATTTTGATTGCAACGAGTTAAAACGGGAATCTTAATAGTAAATGTTGAGCCGACATGCTCGTCACTTTTAACGATAATCTTGCCGCGCATCATTTCAACTAAATGCTTGGTTATTGCTAGCCCTAGTCCTGTGCCACCAAAGCGTCTCGTGATGGAACGGTCACCTTGATGAAATGCCGTAAATAGATGTTCTTGCTTGGCTTTAGATATACCAATTCCGGTGTCTGATATTGAAATTACAAGCTCGGTGTCTTGCTCAGATACTGAAACTTTTACTTCTCCTTCATCAGTAAACTTTATTGCATTCCCAATAAGATTAAACAGGATTTGAGATAATCGCGTAGAGTCAATCCAAAACTGTTTGTCGTTAGTTACCATGCAATTGAGTTTAAATTGAAGGCTCTTCTTCTTAGCTATTTGTTTTTGTTGAGAAATAACAAAAGTGACAGTGTCTCTTAAATTAACCCACTGCTCATTGAGTTGAAAGCGACCTGATTCAATTTTTGAGAGGTCAAGGATGTCGCTGATAATCGCGAGAAGCAACTCCGCTGAGCATTCCATTTGGCTCAGGGCATCGATTTGCTCTTCTGATAAGGTGGATTGTTTCAGAATATCGAGCATTCCAAGGACGGAATTTAGAGGGGTTCTAATTTCATGACTCATCATCGCTAAGAATTCTGACTTTGAGCGATTTGCAAGCTCTGCTTCTTCTCTTGCTTTAGCAAGCTGAGTTGTCCGCACTTCAACAATACGTTGTAACTTCTCTTTGGTCTCAATATCGATGACAGCTCTCTCTATTAAAGGCCGAAAGCGTCTTAAGGTTTCCTTATTTTCTATGCTAAAGTGCCCTTTCTTCGCACCAATGAGTAAGATGACTGTTTGTGTTACCTCTGAGCGTATGCCCGTTAGGACGACCGAGTTTACATGGCTTTTTATAAAGCTGTTTAGGTTAATAAATTCAGCAAGCCTATCTGGTTCGAACAGCAGAATACATTCGCCATTCAGCGCCCTCTCAGATGCGTTACCGTGTAACCAAGATATGTTATCAAATACACTATTTGTCGATATCAACGTTTTGAAGGGGTACCTCTCATCATCACGAGTTAGAACGATAAAATCATCAAAGTTGATGTACTTCTTAAGGACATTATTTAATCCCGTAAATATCTCGTGCCGGTTTTTTGCTTCACTCATCGCGGATATCGCTGAAAGAATAGCTTTATTCTCATCGGCGAGCAGTCGTTCTCTTTGCCTAGCCTGTTTTAGTTCGACTAACGCTTCTTGCAGCGCTTCCTGTTGGTATATGTCTAAGTATTTATCTTTCATAAGGTTTATGGAATATCGCTGATGAAATCATCAGGTTTCCATGTCCATTCTCACCACCAATAAATCTACCTTGCTCACCAAAAGTAAAAGGGCAAATAAAAGGTAACTGTTCTAGTTCTTGGTTAATTTGTTCACAAACGCTATTCATGTCTTGCATTAAGTGCAACATAGGACCTGCGCAAAAGATGTTTATCACCCCAATTTTTCGAGATTCTTCTAATTTTTGATTAAAGGCTGCATTTACAACTTTAGCAGCGCGTGCAACGAGGTGTTCTCTGCTTCCTTTCATTAAAGTGAGTTCATCACCCTCTTCTATTCGTGTAAATAGCTCAATTCCTCCATCTCGCGTCTCACGAATTGGATGGGACAATTTGTAATATGGACGCTCATAGAGGTGGCCAGCGACACGCCCTAGTGGATAAGCGCTCGAGTTTGTAAATAGCAGGTTGTTTTTGCCTACTTGGTTATCTTGATGGTTTGTCCACTTTCTATAAACATTGAGGGCTGGTTCGTCATCAATTTCTAGTAAGCACCTATCGTTAGTTTTGGTTGCAACCCCTTTAATATTGGTTGGAGTGTGCCCAGCACTAAAAGCAATATCTACAGGTTGTGAGGAGTAAAACAATGTCAGACTTAAACCTGCAGTTTGAGATCCTTGGGCGGTAATAACAGACCATTTTCCCGCGATATGATTATCAGCGGCTGAACCACCAATAATTGGGATCAGCGTACCAAACCTTTCATCTATAGATGCAATGATTGATTCCTCTTGCCCTGGAGTTGCATGAAGCAGTATTAAGTTTGGCACTTCTCCTACACGGTTAGCGTTCTCAAGAGCCATATCTAAGGCTCTAGTTACACTGTCACCTGAGTCATAGTTAGAAATACCAGTTCCATAAGCATGAGGGCCTGAATCATAAATTGCGAGCGCCGCAATCACTGGGCCCGTATGAAACCCCCGGTCTGTCATTACTGCTTGGCATGAACTAGCTCCATGAAAAGGCACTCCAGGAAAATGTTCAAGAAAAGCTTCTCGAATTAACTCGAAGTCGTACTCTTCCGTGTAGTAGCACATCACGTAAGACAAGTTCTGTTGTGTCAGCTCGGACCTAAGCGTTTCTATCGCTGAGTCTTCATCTTTAATATGAGTAAAAACTGATTGGCAATGCATACGATTTTATAATTGGGTATCACTCTGCTGTTATACCATTCCAACCAATTTTCTCTAGGTAAGAAGGTGAAAATTTCATTAAGAAGTTGCGATTATCTCGTGACAGATCGTATTTATAATTGAACTACAACAATGTTTTCGCCTTTTTTAAAGGTGATTTTTTTTGATTCAGGTATTGTGTCCCATTCTATTTTCTTATGTTCCCGATCGAGATTGATAAATTCGCCAGATTGATTTAGATCAATTTTTAGAGTGCTACTTTTCATCGTTTCGAGCGAAATTCCCGCCGAGTCACGATTAATTGTGATTATTTCACCTTCAATTGTTACATCACATCGTTCTTTTTGTGAACAGTCAATGCTAGTAACGCTCTCGTGTGTAAAGGTACGCCAGAAAAATGCGCCTATTAACACACTGAGCATGATTAAGATTTGTGCAAGTCGCGCCTTTGTTAACTTTTGTGCAGGCATAATTACTAATATCCTTGTTACAAACTTCAAACTTTTTAAATAAAAAATGATTTCCAGGGGGCCAGTAAGGTTACTACCCTGTCATTGAATTGTTAATTCAAGTATAGTGTCACGCTGAAAATGCCACTTTTTATTAAAGTCAGCAATGGAAATAAGGTGATGATAACACTTGAATTCTAGAGTTTACTTGGGTGGTGTTACGACGCAAGTCGTGTTGGAAGTAAAAGTGTAGTTAATTAGAAATTGGAAGCATGCAAATGAGCCAAGTAAAGCAGCTTGAACAAAACTACAACTATACAGTCGTTCGCCAATTTACCCTTGTGACCATTTTATGGGGCATAGTTGGTATGGCTGTTGGTGTTTTGATTGCCGCTCAATTAGTTTGGCCACAGCTAAACTTTGATACGCCGTGGTTGACGTACAGTCGCTTACGTCCACTGCATACTAATGCGGTAATTTTTGCGTTTGGTACAAGTGCTCTGTTCGCAACGTCTTATTATGTTGTACAGCGTACATGTCAAACACGTCTTTTTGGTGGCCCACTCGTTGCCTTCACCTTTTGGGGTTGGCAAGCAATCATCCTGGCAGCAGCCATTACTTTGCCTCTCGGTTTAACATCGGGTAAAGAGTATGCTGAGCTAGAATGGCCTATTGATATCGCAATTGCGCTAGTATGGGTATCATATGCGGTGGTGTTCTTCGGCACACTGGTGAAGCGAAACACGTCACATATTTATGTGGCAAACTGGTTCTTCGGTGCCTTTATTATCACAGTAGCAGTACTTCACATCGTGAACAGCATGGCTATTCCTGTGTCACTTGGTAAATCTTACTCGATTTACTCAGGCGCAGTGGATGCGATGGTTCAGTGGTGGTATGGACACAATGCGGTAGGTTTCCTACTCACCGCTGGTTTCCTAGGCATGATGTACTACTTCGTTCCTAAACAAGCTGAACGTCCTGTTTATTCTTACCGTCTATCTATCGTTCACTTCTGGGCGCTTATTTCTCTATATATTTGGGCAGGCCCTCACCACCTTCACTATACAGCGCTACCGGACTGGACTCAGTCTCTAGGTATGGTGATGTCGCTGGTTCTATTTGCTCCTTCTTGGGGTGGTATGATCAACGGTATTATGACGTTATCTGGTGCATGGCATAAGCTTCGTTATGACCCTATCCTACGTTTCCTAATCGTTTCTTTGTCGTTCTACGGTATGTCTACCTTTGAAGGTCCAATGATGTCGATTAAGACAGTTAACGCACTTTCTCACTACACAGACTGGACCATTGGTCACGTTCACTCTGGTGCGTTAGGTTGGGTTGCGATGGTTTCTATCGGCTCTGTATATCACTTAGTACCTCGCCTATTTGGCCAAGAGCGTATGTACTCGGTCGGTCTAGTGAATGTGCATTTCTGGCTAGCGACAATCGGTACCGTTCTTTACATCGTTGCGATGTGGATCTCTGGTGTAATGCAAGGTCTGATGTGGCGCGCGGTTAACTCTGACGGTACGCTAACTTACAGCTTTGTTGAGTCTGTAGAAGCGTCTTATCCGTTCTACTTTGTACGTTTCTTAGGTGGATTTATCTTCCTATCTGGTATGTTCCTAATGGCATACAACACGTACAAAACGGTAAGTGCACCAAAAGAAAGCCTAAAAGCTATCCCACATCCGGCATAAGGAGATTTAAGAATGAGTAATAATTCTAATAATCGCCACGAAATCTTAGAACGTAATGTCGGTTTGTTGGCTATTTTTATCGTGTTTGCTATCAGCTGGGGTGCTCTTGTAGAGATCACTCCTCTGATTTTCCAAAAGCAAACGACTGAACCTGTAGAGAATCTGCGTGCTTACACTCCTCTGGAGATGGAAGGTCGTGACATCTACATCCGTGAAGGTTGTAACGTTTGTCACAGCCAGATGGTTCGTCCTTTCCGCTCAGAGACTGAACGTTACGGTCACTACTCTGTTGCTGGTGAGAGTGTTTGGGAACACCCATTCCTTTGGGGCTCTAAGCGTACAGGTCCGGATTTAGCTCGTGTTGGTGGTCGTTATTCTGATGAATGGCACCGCGTTCACCTACTAGATCCTCGTGAGCTTGTGCCTGAGTCAAACATGCCAGGTTTCCCGTGGTTAGCTGAAAACGTTTTAGACGGTAAGCTAACTCAGAAGAAACTTGAGCTATTTCGTGATCAGTTCGGTGTCCCATACACTGATGAAGAGATCGCGAATTCGGCTAAAGAAGTAGAAGGTAAAACAGAGATGGATGCAATCATCGCTTACCTTCAGTCTCTTGGTCATGCAATGAAGTAAGGGGATCATATGGATTTCGGTACAATTCATAGTATTTATACCGTTGTACTCTTCGCTAGTTTTATCGGCATCGTATGGTGGGCATTTAGTAAAAAGCGTAAAGCACGCTTTGAAGAAGATGCCAACCTGGTGTTTGCTGACGAAGAACAAAAGACCCCTAATAACCAAGGAGTGAAGAAGTAATGACTACATTCTGGAGTCTCTGGATTATCGTGATTACTGTCGGTACGCTGGTAGGCTGTGCGATTCTCCTAACTTGGTGCGCTAAAGATAAAATGGGCGTCGAGGAAGGGGAAGACATGGGCCACGAGTACGATGGTATTCGCGAGCTAAACAACCCTCTACCAAAGTGGTGGACTTATCTGTTTGTAAGTACATTTGTGTTTGCAGCAGTTTATCTAGCCCTATTTCCAGGTCTAGGTAGCTTCAAGGGCTTTTTAAACTGGCAGAGTTCTGCTCAAACAGTACGTTCACTGGAAGAGTCAAAAGAAGCCATCGCTAAAGCACAAGAGAACAAGCAACTAAACCAATACGCAAAAGAACTGGATGACGCAGATGCATACTTCGGCGAAGCATTCCGTAAACTTGCGCACAATGATAGTGGTTTGCGCCCAATACCTGAAATTGCGCAAGATCCTGAAGCATTAAAAGTTGGCCAACGTTTGTTTTTGCAAAACTGTTCTCAATGTCACGGTTCTGATGCTCGTGGTCAGAAAGGTTTCCCTAACCTAACTGATGATGCATGGCTATACGGCGGTGAACCAGCTGCAATCGTAACAACCATCATGCATGGCCGTATTGGTCAAATGCCAGCATGGAAAGATGCGCTTGGTGAGCAAGGTGTGCAAGAAGTTGTAAGCTACACACTTAGCCTATCTGGTCGTAAAGTGAATGCTCGTGAAGCAGCGGCAGGTAAAGCACGTTTCGTCGTGTGTGCAGCTTGTCACGGTACTGATGGCAAGGGTAACCCTGCAGTCGGTGCACCTGATCTTACAGACCAAGATTGGCTATTTGGCGACTCTCGTGCAGCTGTAACCGAAACCGTAATGAACGGCCGCTCAGGTGTAATGCCCGCGTGGAAAGACATTTTGGGTGAAGATAAAGTTCAGCTCGTTGCCTCTTATGTCTGGAGCTTAAGTAACTCAGAGAGTAAGTAACTGAGATATTAAGTAACATAGCAATAACAGCCCCTTTCATAGGGGCTGTCTTTCCTTTAAATTTAACGCCTTACATTTTTTCATTTAGCTGTTGAGAACTTTTTTATGGTAAAGCCTTGGTATAAACAATTTTGGCCGTGGTTCCTAATCATCCTTCCTCTTACTGTCGTAGTTTGGACTGTGATTACTGTGGTCGTTTTCTCGAACAACTCTGTTTCTTTAGTCGCCGAGGATTACTATAAAAAAGGCAAAGGCATTAACATCGACATTAGTAAAATGAATGTCGCTCGTGACCTAGGTCTTAACGCAGAGATTTCTTCTGAAAATAACAATGTTGTGATTGTTTTCGCTAAAGGGAAGCTATCTCATTACCCTGCTCTAACGGCCACTTTCACTCATCGTACTCTTCCTGATCGTGACTTTACAAAGCTCGTAACGGCGGATGCATCTGGTAATTACCGCCTAACGGCAGAAGAATCTATTCAAGGTCCTTGGTTTATCGAACTACAACCACATGACCAACAATGGATGATCCAAGGTAAAGTTGAATTTCCTGCCTCGTCAACACCGTTAATGAAGTAAGCATATGTGTGAATCCTGTTATCACTGTGGTGAAGATGTACCAGCCAACACGGATTTTAAAGTTGATATACTCGGTGAATCCCGCAAGATGTGTTGTCCTGGCTGCGAGACGGTTGCTCAAACCATCGTAGACAGCGGCTTAGTATCCTACTATCAATATAGAACTGCGCCTGCGGAAAAAGCAGATTTAGTACCAGAGCAACTCCAAGCTTTAATTCATTATGATAATGAAGATGTACAATCAGAATTTGTGCGAAATCGTGAAAATGTCTCTGAAGTAACTCTTTCTTTAGAAGGCGTTTCATGTGCAGCTTGTGCGTGGTTAATCGAAAAGCAAGTCTCTAATACGGCTGGGTTAGTGTCTATCCGCGTGAATACAACCACTAACCGCGCGTTACTGGCCTGGGATAACACTCAAGTGCGATTAAGTGAGCTCCTATCTGTCATTCATAAACTGGGCTATAAAGCCGCACCATTTGAAGCTGATAGGCAAGAAGCCTCTTATCATCGAATGATGAAGCAATACTTATACAGATTAGGTATTGCTGGTTTAGCTACCATGCAAGTTATGATGCTAGCCGTCGCATTGTATCTAGAAGTTTTTGGTGACCTAGAACCGGAGTTTAAAAATTACTTTCGTTGGGTAAGTCTGATCTTTGCTACGCCAGTCCTACTCTACTCTGCTCTTCCGTTTTACTTAAATGCGTGGCGAAGCATCAAAGGCCGAACCCTCGGTATGGATGTGCCTGTCTCGATTGCACTTATTTTTGCCTATGTAGCCAGCTTAATAGCAACCGTTACAGAACAGGGCGAAGTCTTCTTCGAATCGATTTCAATGTTCACTTTCTTCCTATTAGTCGGACGATTTTTAGAGGTGCGAGCGCGTCGCAAAGCCGCAGCGGCGAGTGGTAACCTATTAAAGTTGATCCCAGCGATCGCCACGACGCTGGATGGCGAGCAAATACCAGTGAAAACTCTAAAAGTTGGAGATCGTATTCGAGTCCTTCCTGGTGAACATATCCCAGCTGACGGCAAAGTTATTTCGGGTCGTATTCATATTGATGAATCCATGCTAACAGGTGAATCCGTACACGTGGTGAAACGAGAAGGCGATGCGGTTTATGCAGGAACATTAAACGGTGATGAGTCATTTGAGCTAGAGGTCATGAGTTCTAAAGCTGACTCAATGATTTCCAATATCGTGCGTTTACAAGATGAAGCTCAACACTCCAAACCTAAAATCGCAGAAATTGCAGACGTTGTTGCTCGTTACTTTGTTGGAGCAATTCTTATTATTTCTGCTGGTACTTGGTTTTACTGGCATCAAACAAAACCAGATGATGCGTTTTGGATCATGCTATCCGTATTGGTAGCCACCTGTCCATGTGCCCTATCTCTTGCGACTCCAACTGCTCTAACTTGTGCTACCTCTCGTATGGGAAACTTTGGCATTTTGCTTCGTAAAGGTCATGTGTTCGAGACGCTATGTAAGATCAACCACTTAGTTGTAGATAAAACAGGTACTCTGACGAAAGGCGATATTGAGATCTGTGATACAAAAGTGTTGAGTGATCTTCCAAAAGAAGATTGTCTCTCTCTAGCCGCAGCATTAGAAGCTCATGCAAACCATCCTATCGCTCGCTCTTTTGCAAGTTACGCCAATGACGACTTTGTTGTGTATGAAGTGCAAAACGTGATTGGTTCAGGGATTGAGGGGATCTGGAATGGCAAAATCGTTAAGATAGGCAGTGCGGTTTTTGTTCAAGGCAAGGAAAGCGATGAAAGCCATGCGGTCTATCTTTCAGTTGATGGCGAGCATGTCGCTAGCTTTTACTACCGCGACCCTATCCGAAAAGAAAGCAAAGCCTTTGTTCAACGTTTTGCTGACGCTGGAATTAAGACAACGCTGCTAACAGGTGACTCTCTCTCAAACGCTCGACCTGTAGCGAAAGAAATTGGCATCGATCACGTCGTTGCGTCAGCAAAACCAGAAGACAAACTCGCGTACCTTAAGAGTCTTGATGAAGACAGTATCACAATGATGGTTGGCGATGGCATCAATGATGCACCTACTCTCGCCGGAGCTCATCTTTCAGTTGCAATGGGCGGTGGTACAGATGTCGCTAAAGCTTCTGCTGATATGACGTTACTTGGGGATAATCTCGAAAAGCTACTAGAGGCACGCTTGCTTGCACTGCGTACAAGAAAGATTATTCGAGAAAACTTGGCTTGGTCTTTGGGTTACAACCTGTTAATTTTGCCTTTAGCTGTCGCTGGTTTAGTGGCTCCCTACATTGCAGTAGTTGGCATGTCTGCAAGCTCAATTATCGTTGTATCTAACTCTTTGCGCCTGCTCAAAGAGAAATAAGTAGAGAAAGCAAACATGGAAAGTCTTTATATATTGATTCCTATCGCTATCGTTCTCGTTTGTGTTGCTGTTGCCGTTTTTCTTTGGGCAGTAAGAAGTGATCAGTTTGAAGATCTAGAACGACAAGGACATAACATTCTTCTTGATGAAGAAGACAAATCTAATAGTGATAAAAAATAGCAACCTTTATGACTCCTGACTTTATTGGTGCTTTGATGATCGGCCTCGTCGGGGCCGGTCATTGCATGGGAATGTGTGGTGGTATCGCGTCTCTGCTTACCATGGGCTCTTCTACTAAAAATAAAAGTACCCCTCTTATCCCTCTCTTCTATAACCTCGGACGATTGATCAGTTATGTCTTAATAGGTGCATTGGTGGGTGGGGCTATATCAGGTTTATCTGAGCTAAGTGGATTAACGCATTCTCTTGCTTGGTTAAGGCTGATTGCTGCACTGTTCATGATTCTGGTTGCGCTTTATATTGCTAGATGGTGGCAAGGTTTACTGTTAATAGAAAAGTTAGGACAGCACATTTGGCGCTTTATCTCACCTGCTGGTAAGCGTTTGTTGCCATTAAAGCACCCTCTTCATGCTTTACCATTTGGCTTCATTTGGGGCTGGTTACCATGCGGCTTGGTTTATTCTGCGCTAACTTGGTCGGCGGTTTCAGGCAGCGCAATAAACGGTGGCCTTATTATGCTCGCGTTTGGCCTCGGAACACTTCCGGCAATGCTGATTATTGGATATGGTGCCAACCATTTTCAGAAATTACAAAAATCGTTAATATTTAGAAATATTTCAGCATTAATCCTTATTGGGTATGGTTCGTACACTGCTGTAGGAGCCATGGAGTTACTCGGTTTCATATAACGTTAAACTCTATTGAGGTGACATTTTTGCTACCCTTTAGGATTAAGCGATGCTAAAATATTGATGTATATCAAATAGTGAAAGGTTGTTATGATTTCTGAAAAACCTGCAACAAAGCGTATCCAATCAGGCGGTTGCGCCATTCATTGCCAAGATTGTAGCATTAGTCAGCTGTGTATCCCGTTCACTCTGAATGAGGCAGAACTTGATCAGCTTGACCAAATCATCGAACGTAAGAAGCCTATCCAAAAAGGACAAGAGCTTTTTAAGGCTGGTGACGAGCTAAAATCTCTGTACGCTATCCGCTCTGGTACCATCAAGAGCTATACGATCACAGAGCAAGGTGATGAGCAAATCACAGCGTTTCACTTGGCCGGAGACCTAGTTGGTTTCGATGCCATTACAGGTGACTCCCACCCTAGCTTTGCTCAAGCGCTTGAAACGTCGATGGTATGTGAAATCCCATACGAAATTTTAGACGACCTATCAGGTAAAATGCCTAAGCTTCGCCAGCAAATTATGCGTTTGATGAGTAACGAAATTAAAGGTGATCAGGAAATGATTTTGCTTCTTTCTAAAAAGAATGCAGAAGAACGTCTAGCGGCTTTCCTATACAACCTATCAACTCGTTTTTCTCAACGTGGCTTCAGCCCTAGAGAGTTTCGTTTAACGATGACTCGTGGTGATATTGGTAACTATCTTGGTCTTACAGTGGAAACAATCAGTCGCTTGTTGGGTCGTTTCCAGAAATCCGAGATCCTAAGTGTAAAAGGTAAATATATCACTATCTTAGACCACGATGCATTGATGGAACTTGCTGGTGTAACTAAAGAATAATACACCCCAATTATTGATGTAGCTCGAAAATGAGCTACATCATATTTCTCATAAATTCCTTTCGAAAGTCCTCAAAAAGTTACCCAAACTAAGCTACAGTAAAAATGTACGGTAAGTACTCCAAAATACTGATTTAATTTATATTCAGTATCTGGTTTTGCAATAGAAGTGGGCTTAGTTATGAGTATATACAGTAAGATCCTTGTTGTAGCTGACATCAATAATGATGAGCAGCCCGCACTTGCAAGAGCTGTTCAATTAGCTCAAAAAAGTGTATCTAGAAGCCGAATCACTTTCTTTTTATCCATTTACGATTTCTCTTATGACATGACGTCAATGCTATCAGTGGATGAAAGAGATGCTATGCGTCGAGGTGTTATCCATCAACGTGAGCAGTGGATGCGTAAAATTGCTCAACCTTATCTAAACGATGGCTTCGACTTTGATGTATGTGTCGTCTGGCACAACCGTCCTTACGAAGCAATTATCGCTGAGGTCTATGCAGGCAGCCATGACCTAGTCATTAAAGGCACACGTAAGCACGACGTGTTAGAATCTGTGATTTTCACTCCGACCGATTGGCACTTGTTACGTAAATGCCCTATCCCAGTACTTCTGATTAAAAATGCAGATTGGCCAGAACAAGCAAGCATTCTTGCCTCGGTGCACGTAGGCTCTGAAAATCCAACTCATATTGATCTCAACGATGCCATGGTCGAGCGACTAAAAGAAGTCACCACCCGACTGGATGCCAAACCATACCTTGTTAATGCGTATCCCGTTACACCGGCGAACATTACCATTGAACTTCCTGAGTTTGATCCAACGACTTATACCGATGCCGTTCGAGGTCATCACTTAACTGCGATGAAAGCATTACGCCAAAAACACGGCCTTGATGAAGAGCAAACGATTGTTGAGCAAGGCTTACCTGAAGATGTCATTCCAGCAGCAGCAGAGCGCTTGAATGCTGCAATGGTTATTTTAGGCACCACAGGGCGAACCGGGCTTTCTGCTGTCTTTATTGGTAATACAGCTGAGCACGTGATCGATAAAATAAATTGCGATGTATTGGCTCTAAAACCAAAAGGCTACATTAGCCCTCTCGATCCAAATACAGCAACCTAATCTCTCTTTAGCATTGCTATATTGAGCGCTTTCAAACAGACGCTAATAGATCCCCCTAATAAAGGGGGATTTTTGTTTGGGGACAGTTAAAGCGTTGAATACAAAAAAGGAGGTCTAATTGACCTCCTTTTTACGAGTTAGATGTTCGTAACATCGATGAACATTGATTCATCAATATTCGTCGAAGAAACGACAGCCTCATTAAATTCATACTCTTCGCGGTTACCTTCGCGATCTAGCGGTAAGTTAACAAAGTCGAACAATTCGCGGTCTGCTAGTTGGCTTGGGCTTACGTTTTGAATTGATTTAAAAATCGCTTCCACACGCCCTGGCGTCTTCTTATCCCATTCAATCAACATTGCTTTTATAGATTGACGCTGAAGGTTCTCTTGAGAGCCACAAAGGTTACACGGAATAATTGGGAAATCCTTGTGTTCAGCGTATTTGATCAGATCTTTTTCACGACAGTAAGTTAATGGACGAATTACCACGTTACGACCATCATCAGAGCGTAGTTTTGGTGGCATCGCTTTAAGGCGAGAGCCGTGGAACATATTCAAGAACATTGTTTCGACAATGTCATCCATGTGATGACCTAGCGCAAGCTTAGTTGCACCAATCTTCTCTGCAAATGAGTACAGCGTACCACGTCGCAGGCGCGAACACAGACCACAAGTGGTTTTGCCTTCTGGCACCTTCTCTTTTACGACGGAATAAGTGTCCTTATCGACAATATAGTAAGGGATATTCAGTGTTTCGAAATACTCTGGCAGAATGTGCTCAGGGAAGCCCGGTTGTTTTTGGTCTAGGTTTACCGCAACCACTTCAAATTTGATTGGCGCAGCTTTCTGAAGATTCAACAGGATATCAAGCATCGCGAATGAATCTTTACCACCGCTAATACATGCCATCACAACATCGCCTTCTTCAATCATGTTGTAATCAGTAATGGCATTTCCAACATGTCTTCTCAGGCGTTTCTGAAGCTTGTTGAATTCTAGGGTTTCTTTTCTTGTATCTATTTGGTTCATTGCGGGCTCTCACATCGCCGATAAATCGACTAGGACTTCCTAACATGGGTTTCTTTGGGGCGTGGATTATACGAGCTTTTTACGCAGGATTAAATGCTTGTCTTATTGAGTCTTTAAGAAAAGAGTGTGAAAGATACTTTAGTTACGGTCACAAATGAAAAAAGAGCCGCAATTGCAGCCCTTTCTAAACTCTCAGTGTTCACTTCTTTGCGTTAGGCAGATAAGGTAGCACTCGCATCGTCGGTTCTGGTAGTGTCATTGTGCCACCTTGCCCTATTTCACTTAGTGCGACTTGTATCTTGCCATTGACAATTGGCTTTTCGGTTCCGTTTGAGAAAATCACTTTATCATTCAGTTGATTTGCAAACTCCATCGTCACACCTTGAACTTCAGGTGTAAACCAACCCGCAAACATACCGCCTAAATCTTCCAACATCGTCTGCATTTGAGGTAGAAGAGGCTTAAGTTGCTCGTAAGAAACGTTACCCTGTAATGGTTCTTTGGCCATCACGACAAGTGAGTAATCGCAGCGAGTATCTTTTGGAGTATCGACAAAAACCAACGGATTCGCTGACTTTAAGTTTTTATCGACTGGCAGAGGCAACTCTTGTGAAGCAGGGATAACAAACTCTTCATAGTGCTCTTCTTTTTCCATCCAAGCTTTTTCTATTGTACAAATTTGCTTAGTTTTTGCGTCCACAAAGAAGACGCCAACTTTCACGTCGTCATGCCCTTCTTTATTGTTGTTTTTGAGTTGGGTGTATAACTTTGAGTATGTGAACATGTACTCTTGAGCTTGGGTTATTGGCGATACAAGAATTAGCGCCGCACTTCCCAATAGACTTAGGCTTAACTTTTTCATTTTATCCGTTATTTTATTGTGTCCAGTAGGCGTTATTATGACGAATCATAGCGCGAAGATCGTGTACATAAGCAATGCCACGTTCAGAATATGCTAGCAATCCATGAGTTAACTCTGACGCCGTTGCGACCGATAACAGGTCTTTGTTCTTTTCGGCTAGAGAAGCTCTGATTTCACGTAGTTCAGCATACGCTGGGTTTCGATTAACATTCATAAAGTAGCCATGAACCGACTGCTGTACAGAATCGAATTTTTCAACTTCATGAGCTTTGCCTGCGCCACGTTGCGCAGGAACAATTCCACAACCCTTTTTATAACACCATTGGCCGAACAAGTTGTTAGCTTGAGTGGCAAAACGAGAAGTGCCCCACGCAGATTCATTTGCTGCTTGAGTTAGAACCAGCGCTTCTGGTAAGACATTCACTCGCACAAGCATTTCACCCAACCACGCGTGATCGACTTTGTTGTCGCTCAAAGGCAAAGAATACAGAGCCGCTAGTCGCTGAGCGTACTCTTCTTGCTCTTGAGTGATTTGTCCCACCTTTAAAGAAGTAAGAAACGCTCGTTCATGGCGAATTCGTTGATTCTCAAGTGCTATTTTAGGCCTTAAAAAATCAAAAAACGCCGCTTTTTTCTCTTTGGTGTCTTTTATTGCGTTGAAGTCAGGGATATCACCAATGTGTGGCAAATGAGACAAATCGACATGCTTAATTGTCCCGGACAGCACATCAGGATTCTCAACATATTTAAACTGTTGCTCGTAGTGTAAATACGGTCCAATAGAAATGAAAGTGGCGGCTATACAGGTAGCCGCCACTCGTAAACTTATTGATTTTAAAGAATTAGGCATCAAACACCTGTGAGTTACCATCGTGGTCATTGTCGTTTTTCTGTGTTGCAACGATCTTGAGCTTAATTCCAAACATTTCGCGGTAGAGTATGCCTTTCAAATGAAAGAAGAATGGCAACACAAAAATCAAGCCAATACCGTAGAACATCGCTGCGACAATAAACATCAACATCACGCCTAAGTAAAGCCCTGCGACGACAAAAATCTTCTTGTTAATAGCGCGAAGTGATAACAGTAGCGCCTGCATTGGTGGCACTCTTTTTTCACAAATCAATAAGATAGAGTGACTAAACGCTAAAGAAAGATACAGGGACAGTAGAGGGAAGATCATACCAACTACGCCTTGCAGCATTAGGCTCATCAGCGTTGCTAGGATCACGGGAATAGTAAACTGTAGCCCTTTGCCTACATGGCGCAACTTAGTCTTTAGGCCCGCGATATGGCTCATGGCCATCAAGCTGATCCCTGCATAAATTGGGGCGCTGATCACCTCATAACTAAAGTTCGCGACATAAATAGAAGACACAATATCGTTAGTGAATGATTCTGGATTCTCAAATGCATCAAGAATAACGGTCAGATCACCCAGCTGTAGTTGTAACGCGATATAGAAAATACCTAACTGGACAAAAAGCAATACAATAATAGCGGGAGAAAAGGATAAAAAGTGCTGGATGGTTGCTCGCCAAGCTTCATTGAAAACAGCCCCAGCTTTAAGCTCGTAGTTGCCAGACAAAGCTCGCTCTACACTCCCCCCAAGATTGAAATCTTTCTCAAAATCGTCGTTCATAGTTTATCCAAGATTAACTTGTAAAATTTTCACTGGAATTCCAGTCAATTAATGTGGCCGTTATTATAAAGAAATCTTTCCACATCTAACATCACAACTCACGTACTATCCTTGCAATCTCAACTGTATGGTTGATAATTAACCACTCTCAAAGTTATGAAATTGAAAACAATTATTGAACAGAGCTTAGTGCTATCAAACTGTGTTTAAATGCCAATTAATCTTATAAAAACAGTATGGTAAGGAATGATGACTTTTGCCTGCAAAATTTTTTCTGTTTCAAGATAAGAAAATGCTTTAATTTCACAATTTTGGTGATTATGATGCGCGCCTCAAAAGTGAATGGCTAGTGTCACATCAGCTGGGATTATCCCAGCTTGAACGTGGGGGAAATACAGACGTTGAACGCAAAACCGCAAGCAGGAAAGCCAGTTATTCGTTTATCTGGTATTAGTAAAAGTTTCGATGGTAAGGAAATCATCGGTAATTTAAATCTGGATGTTAATCATGGTGAGTTTCTGACGATTCTTGGGCCTTCTGGTTGTGGTAAAACGACAGTTTTACGAATGATCGCTGGTTTTGAAGCGGCGGATAACGGTCAAATCATTTTGGATGACCAAGATGTAACACAGGTTCCTGCTGAGCAGAGACACGTCAACACGGTATTTCAAAGCTACGCACTGTTTCCACACATGACCGTTTTTGACAATGTCGCTTTTGGTCTTCGTATGCAGAAAACGCCTGCAGCAGAGATTGAACCAAGAGTAATGGAAGCATTACGCATGGTTCGTCTAGAAAAAATGGCACAGCGTAAACCGCACCAACTTTCTGGTGGCCAGCAACAGCGTATCGCAATTGCTCGTGCAGTTGTTAATAAACCAAAAGTACTTCTGCTCGATGAATCGCTATCGGCGCTGGACTACAAGTTGCGTAAACAAATGCAGATCGAGTTGAAGCAGCTTCAGCGTCAACTTGGTATTACCTTTATCTTTGTAACACACGATCAGGAAGAAGCCCTATCGATGTCAGACCGCATTATCGTGATGCGTGATGGCGTTATCGAACAAGATGGCTCTCCGCGTGAGATTTACGAAGAGCCTAAGAACCTGTTTGTTGCTCGCTTTATTGGTGAGATCAACGTATTCAATGCAACCATGCTAGAGCGCATCGATGACAAACGCATCCGCGCAGAAATTGAAGGTGTTGAATCCGTCGTTTACTACGATAAGGAAGCACAGAAAGGCGACAAACTACAAGTACTACTTCGCCCTGAAGACTTACGTATCGAAGAAATCAAAGAGTCTGAAGAAAAAGGCATTGTAGGTCACGTGACTGAGCGTACTTATAAAGGTATGACGTTAGATTCTGTTATCCAATTGGATTCAGGTATGCGTGTAATGGTAAGCGAATTCTTTAACGAAGATGATCCTGATGTGGACCACTCACTTGGCCAGAAAGTCGCTATCACTTGGGTTGAGAGCTGGGAGGTAGTACTCAATGATAAGCAAGAAGATTAATCTTCAGAACGCGATCATTGCCTTAATCGTAGGCTGGCTAACACTGTTTGTGTTGGTACCAAACGTGATGATTATTGGTACCAGTTTCTTAACGCGTGATGAAGCAAACTTAATCGAAATGACATTCACTTTCGACAACTACTTGCGTCTGCTGGACCCACTGTATGCGAAAGTGCTGATGCACTCGTTCTACATGGCAATTGTGGCAACGTTGTTGTGTTTAGTCATTGGATACCCGTTTGCTTATATCGTAGCGAAAATGCCTGAAAAATGGCGTCCGTTTATGCTGTTTTTGGTGATCGTACCATTTTGGACGAACTCTTTGATTCGAACTTACGGACTGAAGATTGTTCTCGGTACACAGGGCATTTTGAACAAGTCGCTGATGGCAATGGAAATCATCGACAAGCCGTTGCGTATTATGTATACCGAAACGGCTGTAATGATTGGTCTTGTATACATCCTACTTCCTTTCATGATTCTGCCGCTTTACTCGGCAATCGAGAAGTTGGACAACACTTACATCGAGGCAGCAAAAGACCTCGGTGCGAACAAGCTCCAAACCATTACTAAAGTAATTCTACCTCTGACAATGCCTGGCATTATCGGTGGCTGTTTGTTGGTTCTACTACCTGCGCTGGGTATGTTCTACATCTCAGATCTTCTAGGCGGTGCGAAGAACCTACTGATTGGTAACGTAATTAAGAGCCAAGTATTGAACGCTCGTGATTGGCCATTTGGTGCTGCGACCAGTATCGCCCTCACCTTCGCAATGGCGGTCATGCTTTACGCTTACTACCGAGCAGGAAAATTATTGAATAAGAAAGTGGAGCTAGACTAATGGGACGCACAGTTAGATTTAGCTTTATGGTGTTGGTTTATGCATTTTTGTATCTACCAATCGTTGTACTAATCGTAAATTCATTTAACGCCAATAAATTTGGTATGAAATGGGGTGGTTTCACCACAAAATGGTATGAAACCCTAGTCAACAACGACAGCCTAATGCAGGCTGCATGGCACTCATTGAACGTGGCGGTATTTTCTGCAACAGCGGCTACTATTATTGGTAGCTTAACAGCTGTTGCCCTATTCCGTTACTCGTTCAAAGGCAAAGGTGCTGTAAACGGCATGCTGTTTGTCGTAATGATGTCTCCAGATATTGTCATGGCGATTTCATTACTTGCTCTGTTCCTAGTATTAGGCGCACAGCTGGGCTTCTTTACTCTATTGATTGCCCACATCACCTTCTGTTTGCCATTTGTGGTGGTAACCGTATACAGCCGCTTAAATGGCTTCGATGTGAAGATGTTGGAAGCAGCAAAAGATCTTGGTGCAAGTGAATGGGTTATCTTAAAGCAGATCATCCTTCCTCTTGCAAAACCAGCAGTTGCGGCAGGCTGGCTGCTTAGCTTTACCCTGTCTCTGGACGACGTAATTATTAGTTCGTTCGTAACAGGTCCAACGTATGAAATCCTACCATTGAAAATTTACTCGATGGTTAAGGTGGGTATTTCACCGGAAGTGAATGCTCTTGCAACGGTCATGTTGGTGGTTTCTTTAATTCTTGTCGTAATTTCTCAGTTGCTCGCAAGAGAAAAAGTAAAGTAAAATCCACATCCGTTAACATCACGAAACAGAATGGTTACATGCCATTCTGTTTTTCTATCTACCGTCCAAAATGATTTGGACAACGTTTGGTTTGGAGCTAACGTCAATGAAAAAATGGGCTACTCTATTAGCTGGTAGTGCATGTGCGCTTTCTCTGTTCTCAGGTTCAGCAGCAGCGGACGATAAAGAATTGGTATTTATGAACTGGGGGCCTTACATCAACAGTAATATCCTAGAGCAATTTACCAAAGAAACTGGTATCAAAGTGATCTACTCGACTTACGAGTCGAATGAAACTTTGTACGCAAAGCTAAAAACTCATAACCAAGGTTATGATCTAGTGGTACCTTCAACGTACTTCGTAGCAAAAATGCGCGATGAAGGTATGCTACAAAAGATCGATAAGACTAAGCTGAAAAACTTCGGCAACCTAGATAAGAACTATCTAGACAAGCCTTACGATCCAAATAACGACTACTCTATTCCACACGTTGTTGCGATTACAGGTCTAGCGGTTAACGCAGATATGTACGATCCAAACGACTTCCAAAGCTGGGCAGACCTATGGAAGCCTGAGCTTGAAGGTCAAGTAATGCTGATGGACGACACTCGTGAAGTCTTCCACATCGCACTTCGTAAACTCGGCTATTCAGGTAACTCAAAAGACCCTAAACAAATCGATGAAGCGTACGCTGAGCTACAAAAGTTGATGCCAAACGTTCTAGTTTTCAACTCTGACAACCCAGGCGCACCTTACATGTCTGGTGAAGTGGGCGTTGGTATGCTTTGGAACGGCAGCGCTGCAGCTGCTCAAAATGAAGGCCTAAACCTTAAACTCGTATTTCCTAAAGAAGGCGGTATCGGTTGGGTTGACAACTTCGCTATCTCTTCCGGTGCGAAGAACGTAGAAGCAGCTCACAAGATGATCGACTTCCTACTACGTCCAGAAATCGCAGAGCAAATCTCACGTGATACTGGTTACTTAACAGCGGTAGAGGAATCGAACGCTAAGTTTAAAGATGTTGCACCGCTATTTCCTTCTCAAGAAGATCTTGATCGAGTGGAATGGCAAGATGCGGTTGGTGATCTAACCGTTAAGTACGAAGATTACTTCTTAAAGCTGAAAGCGGGACAGTAATCGAGCTTGTGTAACAAGTCATCGACTAAAAGAAAATAGGCAGCAATACGCTGCCTATTTTTGTAATTGACTGATATAATTATGCGTTGCTAGGTTTATCTGGCTCGATGTCTAGTTTTATCTTCTCACAAAGCGGAGATACAGCCCTCGAGCTAAATAAACAGATTTGTGCTTACTGCGATTTGGATCAACTTGATAACTCCAGCTAGTATTGACTTGTCCAATCGCGAAACAAAACGGAAAACAAATGAAAAGTAAATTCTACGCAAGCGCTCTATGTGCAGCGACGCTCATCGCTACCCCTGCAATGGCTGCTGATCAAGAACTATATTTCTACAACTGGTCGGAATACATTCCAAACGAAGTTCTTGAAGACTTTACAAAAGAAACTGGAATCAAAGTTATTTACTCTACATATGAATCTAACGAGAGTATGTACGCAAAACTTAAAACCCAAGGTTCTGGTTACGACTTGGTAGTACCGTCTACCTATTTCGTCTCTAAAATGCGTAAAGAAAGCATGCTGCAACAGATCGACAAAGAGAAATTGTCTCATTTTGCCGATCTTGATACCAACTTCCTTAACAAGCCGTTCGATCCGAACAACAACTACTCTATCCCTTACATTTGGGGTGCGACAGGTATTGGTATCAATGCTGACATGCTAGACAAATCATCAGTTACTAAGTGGGATGATTTTTGGGATAGCAAGTGGGAAGGTCAACTAATGTTGATGGATGATTCTCGCGAAGTATTCCACATTGCATTGACTAAGCTTGGTTACTCACCAAACACGACTAACCCAGAAGAAATCAAAGCCGCTTACGAAGAACTGAAAAAGCTAATGCCAAACGTATTAGTATTTAACTCAGACTTTCCTGCAAACCCTTACCTAGCGGGTGAAGTTTCACTTGGTATGCTTTGGAATGGTTCTGCTTACATGGCTCGTCAAGAAGGCGCGAACATCGACATCATCTGGCCAGAAAAAGGAACGATCTTCTGGATGGACAGCCTGGCAATTCCAGCTGGCGCGAAGAACGTTGATGCGGCTCATAAGATGATTGACTTCTTACTGCGCCCAGAAAACGCAGCTAAGATCGCACTAGAGATTGGTTACCCTACTCCAGTGAAAACGGCACATGAACTGCTACCGAAAGAATTTGCTAACGATCCAAGCATCTTCCCACCACAAGAAGTGATGGACAGCGGTACTTGGCAAGATGAAGTTGGCGAAGCGAGCGTAATGTACGATGAGTACTTCCAAAAACTAAAAGTGAACAACTAATTCGCTAGTTTTAAAGATATGAAAAAGCGGCTCATGAGCCGCTTTTTTTGTTCTTAATGACAAGACAAAAGCTCTCCTCTGTAAGAATTATTACGCTCTTTCTTTTCCTTCTAGAGCCAGTATCTCGTCAACTAATTTTGGAACCTCGACGCTTGCTTTTCCGTAGCGTTTTTCCTCAAATTCACTTTCTACCGCACTAGGCTCGAGGTTAATTTCAATGGTATGTGCGCCATGCATTTTTGCATCATGAACAAAACCTGCTGCGGGATATACGACGCCAGAAGTTCCGATAGAAATAAATAAATCTGCTTCTTCTAAAGCCGCGTAGATATCCCCCATTCGCAGTGGCATTTCACCAAACCAAACAATATGTGGTCGCATTTGTGAAGGGATCTGACAGCAGTGACAAAGCTCACCAGTCTTAATGTCCTCACTATGTTCTATAACCTGGTTTGATTCACTGCATCTCGCTTTTAAAAGCTCACCGTGCATGTGAATGACGTTATGGCTGCCACCTCTTTCGTGAAGGTTGTCTATATTTTGAGTGATGACGGTCACTTTACCTTCTAACTCAGCTTCTAGACGACCCAATGCTTCATGCGCTGCATTAGGCTGTATAGCATTGTCTTGAAGTTTCTTGCGGCGTTGGTTGTAAAAATCTTGAACAAGGTCCGGATCGCGAGCAAACCCTTCAGGTGTTGCTACATCTTCAATACGGTGATTCTCCCAAAGGCCATCTTGCGCACGAAATGTTTGAATACCAGATTCGGCCGAGATACCTGCACCAGTAAGTACTACAATATTTCTATAAGGGAAATTCATAACTCATCCTTGCTGTTTTTTCATTAGCTTAACACTGAAAGAATAGCAACAGTAGTAATATGGATTAGACCATGGTCGTAATGGTCACTATTAGAATTACAATTTAAGAGGAACAGCAATGAGACAAGTATCTCTAGCGCTTATATTACTTACGACTTTAGCAGGTTGCCAACTAACCAATGTTGAAGGCGAAGTGGACGACGTAAAAGTAAGAGTCAGCACCAATGACGATAACCATCGTGGTAATGGAGATTTCTGTCCCCCTGGCCAAGCAAAAAAAGGCAATTGCTAAAAGAGCGGCTTTACGCCGCTCCCACATTGGCCTCAATCCTCGTTGGTAGAAGATATTTTATGAATGGCTAGGTCAGCGCCATTGAATTCGTCTTCTTCCGAAAGCCTTAGTCCCATACTGGCATTGATCGCGCCGTAGACTGCAAGCGCCCCAATCACTGCGATAGAAATGCCCAAAAGCGTTCCTAGAAGCTGAACGATAATGCTCACGCCACCTAGCCCACCCAACGCGCTTTGACCAAAGATCCCCGCAGCAATACCACCCCAAGCGCCACATAAACCGTGTAAAGGCCAAACCCCTAGCACATCATCAATCTTGGTTTTGTTTTGTAGGTAGGTAAAAAGATAAACAAATAGCACGCCAGCAATCGCACCTGTCGCTAAAGCACCGATAGGATGCATTAAGTCTGAACCCGCACATACAGCAACCAAGCCAGCCAGTGGGCCATTATGAATAAAGCCGGGGTCATTCTTACCAGCCAACAATGACGCGACAATGCCTCCGACCATTGCCATCAATGAGTTCATAGCCACCAAGCCACTTATGCCTGACACGGTTTGAGCTGACATGACGTTGAAGCCAAACCACCCCACACATAAGATCCAAGCTCCCAAAGCCAAAAACGGAATATTCGAAGGTGCAAAGTTGGTATGCTTTCCTGCTCGAACTCTGCCTTTTCTCATGCCCAAAAACACAACGGCAACCAGCGCTATCCAGCCGCCAACACCATGTACAACGACTGAACCTGCAAAATCGTGGAAGCCATAACCAAATGTATTTTCAAACCAAGCTTGAACACCAAAGTTTCCGTTCCAGATCATTCCCTCAAATAACGGGTATACGATGCCGACAGTGAAAAATGTTGCGATTAGAATCGGATAAAAACGAGCTCGCTCTGCGATACCACCAGAAACAATAGCAGGAATCGCTGCAGCGAAGGTCAGCAAGAAAAAGAACTTCACCAACTCGTAACCATTGCCTTGAGATAACGTCTCTGCATCAGCAAAGAAGGTGCCGCCATAAGCGACCCAGTATCCAATGAAAAAATACGCAATGGCGGAAATCCCGAAATCGGCCAAGATTTTAACTAAAGCATTAACTTGGTTCTTTTGGCGCACGGTTCCTACTTCAAGAAAAGCAAAACCAGCATGCATCAAAAAAACCATGATTGCGCCAAGTAGTAAGAAAAGTGTGTCGGAACTTTGCGTGAGAGTTTGTACAGCGCCGTGTACCTGATTGGCAGTTACACTCATTATGATTGTCTCCGTTGATCTGTAGCGCACTTATCCTGTGCATCAAAGTTAGGCTCATCACCAATTTGGTGAACTTAATTTATAGAGCGTCTAACAGAGCAATTCTCATTCCATAATTTACATTTCTAACACTTACACTTTAATTTATTGTTTTGTATGAACTTTAATAAAATTATGCATTCTTGAAATGGTGCTTAACACGCTAATAAATGCACCAATGTGGTTTTAGTGCACCAACATAATGCGCACCATATAGCTCAACAAGCAGCAAGCTCCCCACCTCAAACGTAAAAGCCACCCCATGAGAGATGGCTTATATATTGATTTGCTAAAGGAGTTTATCGAATGATCTTCCCTGCTTTTACTTCTTCTAGCCAACGCCCCTCGACGAGATAAGGAGGAAGCCAATTGGTTTCAACAGATAGACGGTTGCCTTTGTCGTACCATATTAACTTCTACTAAGCGTGCCTATTGTGCTCTTTAATCATTTCTGCGATTTCCTTGCGTCCCCACTCATAAGCAAACGCTATAGCATCCATGTCTTTCATAGATTTACCAGTATATTTAACCGTTGTATCTATACCAGCTTTTAGTAATAACTCCACAATATTTTTATGACCAGCATGGATCGCAGCAAACAATGGGTTGCGGTCTGGTTCAGATATATCCATCACTGCATTTCTTTCTAGAAAATAGGTAAGTAAGTCTAAATGACCTTCATATGCAGCTGTATTTAAGGGAGTTACACCTGAAGGCCCCCCCTTGATATTTACATCAATACCTAGATTCACCAGAAGCTCTACAATTTTATCTTGCCCTTGCTCCGTTGCAATATGCAACCAAGAACCCAGAGGCGTAATTAGATGAAGTAATTTGTCATCTCCTGAGAGAATTTTTTCAACCTCACTCACGTCACCGGATCTAATCGCGGCCATTACATCTTTTGCGCTGTATTCACAGGCCATCTTTATCTCCTCAGCTGCGGTTTTAACCAGTAATTTTAAAGCATTAACTATATCACCGCGTTTACCCAACATTTATCTGTCACTTTGAGAATATCAACAACCTGCCGCAACGCATAAATATCATACTGACCTTCAATCCGATTTGGAGCCCACACTAAGTTCTCGTGGTCAAATATTGGATCAATGCCATATTTCCTCAAAAGAATTTGGCCCTCAGTAACGAGAGCTTGTTGCTCAGCCCCAAGCCCTTCTTAAAGAGTATGTGGATCCGGCATGTCTTTAGGACGAGGCCCCACGACAGACCTTAAATATGCTCCAAAATCAAAGGTTTCATCAGAGTTCTTCGTCTCCAATAACAATCCTTGTAAAATTCGCAAACTGTTACTTTGCTCCAAAGATGTTTTCGTCCTTGATTTTCTGCGATAGCGTGTGCGTTAACAAAATCCTCTATCTTGAAGACATAATGGACTTAGGCCTACTATCCTCTGAACAATTGATATAGCGATAAAAATAATTTTGTTCTTCTCGCAATCAATATGGTTTAAATCGTGCACATATCGAATATGATTTTTAACTTTGGGTTGCAGATAATGCCACCAATGATAGGTCGTTCAACAAACAACAACCTCCCCACCTTAAACGTAAAAGCCACCTCAAGATAGAGATGGCTTATATGCTGAATTGCTAACTAAAGGAGTTTATCGAGAGATCTTCCCGGCTTTTACATCTCCTAACCAACGTCCTTCGACGAGATAGGGAGGAAGCCAACCAGTTTCAACAGAGAAACGGTTGCCTTTGTCGTACGACATACATGCCATGCCAAGCAGAGGGAAATTAATGAACGTGCGGATCCCTATTCTATCTGGTCCTAATTCTCTAAGATGATAATTCTCTTGGAACTGTAGGTTTTTAACGAGCACTTCCTCAAAATCATAACCAATGTCGGTGGTAAGCGCTGCGAAGGTTTCTAGGATCCCCATCGCAATTTCCAACGCCCAATTATCCCCTTGAGCTACCGCTGCGTCCATTGCTGCAACCAGCTTATCAGGATAATCTGATGTGCGGTTATGGAACGACTGAATGACATCTACTAACATGTAAGACAGCTCACCCGCTTTGGTAGAGCTCTGTCTCATCAAAGAAATCGAAAAGTTCGCTAACACATCCATGCTAGCTTTGTCACGAACGATGACAGAGGTAAAATACGCATCTAGCCACATTGAGGGGCAAATGAAGCCTGTTTTTAAAATACCTTCGCCTTTCCATGTCACTTCTGGATAATCAGGTAATTTAATGCTTTGAGGCTCGCTTGGTTTGATGGCCAGTTGATGGTAAAAAGCACGCATCAATGATGATTCATATAGACATAGCGTGCCGATTCTCTCATCATCGTCTAATGGAGGTAACCATGTATACAGACGGAGCTGATAAGAAATACCATCGCCCAAGTAAACCAAGTTTTCTCTTTTTATAGATATGCGCCTTTTCCTTTTGTCTAAATTCTCTTTTATTTCTTCTCGATAAGCTTCTATTTCAAAATCACTTAGTTCAGCATGAGCTACTCGTTCAACCTTTTTTACCTTTGAGTTATCAACCACTTCTGAACTCTCCTATATCTATATCAAACTCTTTTGCTTTGAACTTGGAAACCTTACCGCTAGAGGATATTTCTGCTTGTGTATGTAAAATTTCAGTTGGTGCCTCATAAATCATATCAAAGTAGCCGGGCTTCGAAATTGAGGCTCTTTGTAACAACAGTTCAAAGGCTGAGCATATATTCCAAAAATGCCTCAAATGTTGTCCATGATTGGGCTTCTTTACCAAACAATTCATCTATGAAAAGGGCTACTTGCCCCGATCTTTCTGATTCATTTGAAAATAAAAAGTAGTAGCCACCTCCGGCATAGCGCTCTAATACGCAACCGCTTTGTGGTATTTTCTCAAAATCACTCGGTATCTCATCCTCGCGAAGTTCAAGAGTGCGCTCAACTGCAAGATAGTCCTCATCTTCAGAGTATCCATAAATCGTATGACCAAACCACTCAACGTAACCATATTTTCTTAGAAAAACTTTATATGGCTCCGGAAAGGATAATCCTAGCTGATTTTCCATTTCATGAATTGATACGTCATTCAACTCTCCAAAGCACTCAAACCCTTCTTTTTCGGTGAATTGATCGAGCATTACGTCTAAGTTTCTCATATTTAAAACTCTATTTTTGATATGTGTTTTTGCCTTCATCGTACCAGTGCAATCGCTTATTGTACTTCTGATGAGGCTTGGAATTCATTACCCTGAAGTTATTGAACGAGTTATCCCCTCTCCGAAATAAAAGAGGTCTTATGGTGAATGATTAAATCCGTCGAGAAGTCTTCCTGATTTAATCATTTTGAACAATTGCTTTGAAGTAAAACGCTTCGCTGCCCCTTTTGTAATCGCGTAACAACGAACCCCTCACCATAAACTTATAAGCCACCTCGTAAGAGATGGCTAAAAAATACCCAAGGAGCTCTAAAAAGGACGCCATTCACTTTCTGACTTAAATACCACTCCTGAAAAATCTTTGTTCTCGATTAATTCAGCCAGTTTTTCATCGACACATAATAACCACTCGATAGCATCCAGTTGAAATATAGTTTTCTGCATTTCAATATCTTTCTTAAGGACAACTCGATCAATTGAATCAACCTCTCCATCAAACTCACTAAATATTGAATGATTTCTATCCAGTAAATCGCAAATCGCAAGAACATTTAAAAAATAGTATTCACCAAAACTTTTACCTTGGTAATTAACCTCAATCGGTAGGAATTCAACTTCACTCGTTTGTGTGTGCTTAGAAATTAAATCAGATAACCGTCGACTCACGATTAATAAAGGACCACTAAGAAAACTATCCGCAGGCTTGTCATCTGATATGACATCAATAGTAACTTTTGGCCATTTGTCTCCTAGGGCAACGCCTCCCGTCAGATTCAATCCTATTAATACACTAGACTGCGTTACTTTGCCTTGAGTCAGATCGGAATCTCTATCTACCTTGTTGGTCCAAATTTTAAGTGTCATTACTACTTCCTACTTTTCCATTGCGGATCATCCAATTGCGATCGAGCTTCATTCTTTTCCAGAGCATTCCTAATGTTACTTTCTGTTTTTCCAATTTCATCTACAAAAATCATATCATCGATCAAACCACGACAATACTTAGTTTACAACGCTCTCATTTCTCGTCGAACTAAAGCATCTGAGAACCTTGGTGCCTTGCACTTAGATGTCTACCCACGTGTAAGGGAAGGCCTATTTCGACAGATGTTTTAATATTAGTTGGAAGTGGAATCCCATTTGCACCTCTGTTAATGTTGTAATCAAGTTCGGTAGCTCTATGCATGACCGGATATTCCTGAGCAATATTGATACTAATTTGGTGATTTCCAGCATGGTTTTCAGGTAACCCGCCAACTATTTCGTTATTTAACTTGAGCCCATAACCTCTGCTTAAAGAACCGCCATAATAATTCGCAACACTCCCCCCTTTGAGTTTTATTTAAGGGGATGATTTGGACAATTTCCTCTATACCTACAACATATTGAACTTTGCGTTTACTACCATCTGAATGATTGATATAACGATGAAAGGTAACTTCGTTCTTCTCGCAATCAATATGGTCTAAATCGTATTCATATCGAATATAATTTTTAACTTTGGGTTGCAGATAATGCCACCAATGATAGGTCGTTCAACAAACAACAACCTCCCCACCTTAAACGTAAAAGCCACCTCAAGATAGAGATGGCTTATATGCTGAATTGCTAACTAAAGGGTGTTATCGAGTGATCTTCCCTGCTTTTACATCTTCTAACCAATGTCCTTTGACGAGATAAGGAGGAAGCCAACTGGTTTCGATAGATAGACGGTTGCCTTTGTCATACCACATACATGCCATACCAAGCAGAGGGAAAGATATGAAGGTTTCTATAGAAATTAAGCCCTCTGGCTTATCGAGCCTCATTTGGTATTGCTCTTGGAACTGTAGGTTCTTAATGAGTACTCCTTCAAAGTCATAACCGATGTCAGTTGTCAGGGCCGCAAAAGTTTCCAAAATACCCATGGCGATTTCTAATGCCCAATCATCACCCTGATAAACTGCCGCGTCCATCGCGGCCACCAGTTTATCAGGGTAGTCCGACGTGCGGTTATGGAACGACTGAATGACATCTACTAGCATATAAGACAGCTCACCCGCTTTGGTAGAGCTCTGTCTCATCAAAGAAATCGGAAAGTTCGCCAATACATCCATGCTAGGTTTATCACGCACAATCACCGAAGTAAAATAAGCATCAAGCCACATTGAAGGACAAATAAAGCCTGTTTTAAAAATACCTTCACCATCCCATGTCACTTCTGGATAGCCGAGTATCTGGATACTTAATTCTTCATTGGGATTCATAGCAAGTTGATGATAACAGGCTCCCATTAAAGAAGTTTCGTAAAGACGTAATGTACAAATTTGTTCGTCTTCATGCGTAGTTTGAAACCAGGTATACCAGCGAACCTGGTCGATGGCAAAATCACCAAGACTAACCAAGTTTTCTCGCCTGACCTTAAGACCTTCTTTTCTGTTATCTAAAACCCTGTTTATAAAATTTTTTTTACTCACAATGGCTTGTGTGTCAAGTTCAGGATTTGCTTTGCGCTCTACAATCTTGATCGATTCTTTACTTTGCATTTTGACTTAATCCTTTTGAATCAATTTTAAACTCTACTACTTCTACTACTACGTCTGAGGGCTTCAAGCTATTCGAGTAAAAGGGCTTAGGTATCTTTAAAAAGGACACATAATGCCAAGTGTAACGCAACAAAACGTCAGAAATGATGACCTAGCTCCCTTTGAATCTTAGCGAATTATATTTCCGGCTTTTACATCCTCTAACCAACACCCTTCGACGAGATAAGGAGGAAGCCAACCAGTTTCAATAGATAAACGGTTGCCTTTGTCGTACCACATACATGCCATGCCAAGCAGAGGGAAGTTGATAAAAGTTCTGATGCCTATCCTATCTGGTCCTAATTCTCTAAGATGATATTTCTCTTGAAACTGTAGGTTTTTAACGAGCACTTCCTCAAAATCATAACCAATGTCAGTAGTGAGCGCTGCGAAGGTTTCTAGGATCCCCATCGCAATTTCCGACGCCCAGTTATTCCCTTGAGCTACCGCTGCGTCCATTGCTGCAACCAGCTTATCAGGATAATCCGATGTGCGGTTGTGGAACGACTGAATGACGTCTACTAGCATATAAGACAGCTCACCCGCTTTGGTAGAGCTCTGTCTCATCAAAGAAATAGGAAAGTTCGCCAATACGTCCATGCTAGGTTTATCACGAACGATGACAGAGGTAAAATAGGCATCTAACCACATTGAAGGACAAATGAAGCCTGTTTTTAAAATACCTTCGCCTTTCCATGTTACTTCAGGATAGTCGAGGATCTTTATGGTTAATTTATCATTGGGATGAAGCAGCTCAGCATTAGGACGTTTACTCCGAACAAAGTCATCCGCGGCTAACTCACCAATTTTTGCAGATTGCTGATTAATCTTGGCGATTTGAACGTTATTATACTGAATTGCTAACTAAAGGGTTTTATCGTGTGATCTTCCCTGCTTTTACTTCTTCTAACCAACGTCCTTCGACGAGATAGGGAGGAAGCCAACTGGTTTCAATAGATAGACGGTTGCCTTTGTCGTACCACATACAAGCCATGCCAAGCAGAGGGAAAGAGATGAAGGTTTCTATAGAAATTAAGTCCTCTGGCTTATCGAGCCTCATTTGGTATTGCTCTTGGAACTGTAGGTTTTTAACTACTACTTCTTCAAAGTCATAACCGATGTCAGTTGTCAGGGCAGCAAAAGTTTCCAAAATACCCATGGCGATTTCTAACGCCCAGTCATTACCCTGAGCAACTGCCGCGTCCATCGCGGCCACCAGTTTATCAGGGTAGTCCGATGTGCGGTTATGGAACGACTGAATAACATCTACTAACATATAAGACAGCTCACCCACTTTGGTAGAGCTCTGTCTCATCAGAGAAATCGGAAAGTTAGCCAATACGTCCATACTTGGCCTGTCACGCACAATTGCCGATATAAAATAAGTATCCAGCCACATTGAAGGACAAATGAAGCCCATTTCTAAGATACCTTCACCATCCCATGTTACTTCTGGATAACCGAGTATCTGAACAGTTAATGGATCATTAGGAAACATAGCCAGCCGATGATAACAAGCCCCCATTAATGAAGTTTCATAAAGACGTAATGTACAAATTTGTTCGTCTTCATGTGAGGTTTGAAACCATGTATACCAGCGAACCTGGTCAATGGCAAAATCACCAAAACTAACCAAGTTTTCTCGCCTGATTTTAAGACCTTCTTTTCGCTGTTCTAATATCTTATTGATGAATTCTTTCTCAGAATAAACTCCACTTTCACTCAGCTCAGGATCTGCTTTGCGTTCTACAATTTTGATTGTTCCTTTACTTTGCATTTTAACGTAGTCCTTTGGAATCAATTTTAAACTCTGCTACTTCTACTCTTAAGTCTGAGGGCTTCAAGCTATTCGAGTAAAAGGGCTTATGTATCTTTAAAAAGGACACATAATGCCAAGTGTAACGCAACAAAACGTCAGAAATGATGACCTAGTTCCCTTTGAAGCTTAGCGAATTATATTTCCGGCTTTTACATCCTCTAACCAACACCCTTCGACGAGATAGGGAGGAAGCCAACCAGTTTCGACAGATAAACGGTTGCCTTTGTCGTACCACATACAAGCCATGCCAAGCAGAGGGAAGTTAATAAAAGTGCGGATGCCTATCCTATCTGGTCCTAATTCTCGAAGATGATATTTTTCTTGGAATTGTAGGTTTTTGACTAGCACTTCCTCAAAGTCATAACCAATGTTAGTAGTGAGTGCTGCGAAGGTTTCTAGGATCCCCATCGCAATTTCCGACGCCCAGTTATCCCCTTGAGTTACCGCTGCGTCCATTGCTGCAACCAGCTTATCAGGATAACCCGATGTGCGATTGTGGAACGACTGAATGACGTCTACTAGCATATAAGACAGCTCACCCGCTTTGGTAGAGCTCTGTCTCATCAAAGAAATCGGAAAGTTCGCCAATACGTCCAAGCTAGGTTTATCACGAACGATGACAGAGGTAAAATACGCATCTAGCCACATTGAAGGACAAATGAAACCTGTTTTTAAAATACCTTCGCCTTTCCAAGTTATTTCAGGATGATCAGGTACCTTAACCGTCAAAGGGCTTTCAGGTTTTTGAGCTAGTCGATGATAGCTAGCTTGCATTATCGAGGCTTCAAATAGACGCAGCGTTCCTATTCGGTCATTTAGTTCAGACACTGGAAACAAAGTATATAACCTAACTTGCTCCCAAACCCCGTCTGTTAGATATATCAAGTTTTCGCGCTTTATTGTGATACGATGTTTTCTTTTCTCTAAGTTTTTTTCTATTTGTTTTGTATAGTAATTAAGTTCCTCAGTATTCAACTCGTAGGCTGCTTTTCTATTTATCTTTTTCATACTAACTTTACTTCCCTTAACCTAATTCTTCGAGGCTAATATCAAACTCTTTTGCATTCACTTTAGATACGCCATCTGAAGCATCAATTTCTGCTAGGGTATGTAAACACCTGTCTAGAATATCATCTTGCACTGCTGATGTAATTTCGTCTGCAGCAGCTCTTTCTGTTGTACCAGCTTTTTGTTCAGACATTAATTTAACGATTTCCGCCGCATATTTGCTTGTCCCTTGCTGATATGCTTCATTGCCAATTTTACGACTGCCGAGCGGCCTGCTGCCACCCTTAGCCTCGACGATGATGATTTCTTCAGTATCATCTGAGAGGTACACCATATTGAAATCACCTGGTTTCGATCCCTAAGTTGCAAGGTCTTTGGGGTGGCTCAACTTAGCATTAGGGCGTATATTCCGAATAAAGTCATCCGCGACCAACTCACCAATTTTTGCAGACTGCTGGTTAATATTACCAATTTGAGCGTGATACCCCTCTTCGCCAGCTCGAACGTCCATTGCCTCTTGACGCTCTTTCAAGCATTCATCAATTTTTGCTTTGTTTCTTTCTGTTAGCTCATCATCACTCGTATTGAGTTCAGACTTTTTTATACTATGCCAGCATTGGCTACCCCAAACCTGTTGGGTCAATCCACTGGATATGGTGGACTACATATTGGTAATGCCACCAATGATGGAGCGTTCAACAAACAACAAGCTCCCCACCTCAAACATAAAAGCCACCCCATAAGAGATGGCTTATATATTGATTTGCTAAAGGAGTTTATCGAGTGATCTTCCCTGCTTTTACATCTTCTAGCCAACGCCCCTCGACGAGATAAGGAGGAAGCCAACCGGTTTTAATAGATAAACGGTTGCCTTTGTCGTACCACATACAGGCCATGCCAAGAAGAGGGAAAGATATGAAAGTTTCTATAGAAATCAAGTCCTCTGGTTTATCAAGCCCCATTTGGTATTGCTCTTGGAACTGTAGGTTCTTAACTAATACCTCTTCAAAGTCATAACCGATGTCAGTTGTCAGGGCAGCAAAAGTTTCCAAAATACCCATGGCGATTTCTAACGCCCAATCATCACCCTGAGCAACTGCCGCGTCCATCGCGGCCACCAGTTTATCAGGATAGTCCGATGTGCGATTATGAAACGACTGGATGACATCTACTAACATGTAAGACATCTCACCCGCTTTAGTAGAGCTCTGTCTCATCAAAGAAATCGGAAAGTTCGCCAATGCGTCTAAACTTGGCCAGTCACGCACAATTGCCGATATGAAATACATATCAATCCATCTATTAGGATTTATGCACCCCGTTTTTAAAATGCCTTCACCATCCCACTTTACTTCAGGATAGTCGAGAATCTTGATAGTTAATTCTTCATTGGGATTCATAGCAAGTTGATGATAACAGGCTCCCATTAAAGAAGTTTCATAAAGGCGTAATGTACAAATTTGTTCGTCTTCATGAGAGGCTTGAAACCAGGTATACCAGCGAACCTGGTCAATGGCAAAATCACCAAGACTAACCAAGTTTTCTCGCCTGACTTTAAGGCCTTCTTTTCTGTTATCTAAAACCCTGTTTATAAATTTTTTCCGATTCACAATGGCTTGTGTGTCAAGTTCAGGATTTGCTTTTCGCTCTAAAAATTTGACCGATTCTTTACTTTGCATTTTGACTTAATCCTTTTGAATCAATTTTAAACTCTGCTACTTCTACTTCTACTACTACTACTACGTCTGAGGGCTTCAAGCTATTCGAGTAAAAGAGCCTAGGTATCTTTAAAAAGGACACATAATGCCAAGTGTAACACAACAAAACGTCAGAAATGATCGCCTAGTTCCTTTTGAATCTTAGCGAATTATATTTCCGGCTTTTACATCCTCTAACCAACACCCTTCGACGAGATAGGGAGGAAGCCAACCAGTTTCAACAGATAGACGGTTGCCTTTGTCGTACCACATGCAAGCCATGCCAAGCAGAGGGAAATTAATAAACGTGCGGATCCCTATTCTATCTGGTCCTAATTCTCGAAGATGATATTTCTCTTGAAACTGTAGGTTTTTAACGAGCACTTCCTCAAAATCATAACCAATGTTAGTAGTGAGCGCTGCGAAGGTTTCTAGGATCCCCATCGCAATTTCCAACGCCCAGCTATCTCCTTGAGCTACCGCTGCGTCCATTGCTGCAACCAGCTTATCAGGATAATCCGATGTGCGGTTGTGGAACGACCGAATTACGTCTACTAGCATATAAGACAGCTCACCCGCTTTGGTAGAGCTCTGTCTCATCAAAGAAATCGGAAAGTTTGCCAATACATCCATACTGGGTTTGTCACGGACGATGACAGAGGTAAAATAAGCATCTAGCCACATTGAGGGACAAATGAAGCCTGTTTTTAAAATACCTTCACCTTTCCAGGTTACTACTGGATAATCAGGTAGTTGAATACGTTGGGGCTCACTTGGTTTGATGGCAAGTTGATGATAGAAGGCACGCATTAATGATGCTTCATAAAGACAGAGTGTTCCTATTTTTTCAGTTTCTATTGCAGATGGAAAGCAAGTATACCACCTCACTTGTTCTGAAGCATCGTCGCTAAGAGCAACTAAATTCTCTCTACGGATTACAATTAGCTCTTTGCGCTCATCTAAATCCTCATTGATATACATTTGGTAGTCAGCGACATCATTTAGTGTTAGATGAGGTTCCGCCTTTCTCTCTACGTGATTTTTCTTATTGTTCTCAGGCATTTATTTCACTCCTAATCCTACGTTAAATTCTTTTACATCTTCTAGCCAACGTCCTTCAACGAGATATGGAGGAAGCCAACCGGTTTCAACAGATAAACGATGACCTTTGTCGTACCACATACAAGCCATGCCAAGCAGAGGGAAAGAGATGAAGGTTTCGATTGAAATCAATTTTTTAGGAGCATCCAAGCGCATTTGATATTGCTCCTGGAACTGCAGGTTCTTAATGAGTACCTCTTCAAAGTCATAACCAATATCAGTTGTCAGGGCGGCAAAGGTTTCTAAAATGCCCATGGCGATTTCTAATGCCCAGTCATCACCCTGAGCAATTGCAGCGTCCATTGCTGCAACTAGCTTATCAGGGTAATCCGATGTGCGGTTGTGGAATGCCTGAATTACATCCACTAACATGTAAGAAAGCTCACCTGCCTTAGTGGCGCTTTGCTTCATTAGAGAAATCGGAAAGTTCGCCAACAGGTCCATACCGGGTTTGTCACGCACAATCACCGAAGTGAAATAAGCATCAAGCCATCGGTTAGGGTGTAAACACCCCGTTTTTAAAATACCTTCACCTTTCCAGATTACTTCCGGGTATCCAGGTAATTGAATACTTTGAGGCTCGTCAGGTCTCATGGCGAGCTGATGATAAAAGGCACGCATTAATGATGCTTCATACAGACATAGTGTACCGGTTTGTTCGTTTTCGATTGAATGTGGAAGCCATGTATACCACCTCACCTGCTCAAACGCTTCATCGCTTAAAGCAACTAAGTTCTCTCTGCGAACATTGATTACGTCTTTACGCATATCAAGGTCTCGATTAATATCAGAGCTGTAACCTTGGACTAACTCTGGGGTCAGTTTCGGATTAGCATTTCGCTCAATTCTAACTTTTCTAGACATTTATAACTCCCCTAAATCTATTTTAAATTCTTTGCCTTTAACCTTTGAAACCTGTCCCGCGTCATAGATTGCCGTTTGAGTATGAATGTACCTAATAGGTCGCCCTCTCTTTAACGCTAGTTTTATTTCCGTTGCCGCTTCCCACTCTGTTGTACCTCGCTTATTCTTAGACATCTCACCAATAATTGCTGCTGCATATTCAGTTGTCCCTTGCTGATATGCCATATTTCCAATTTTTCTACTACCCAAAGGACTGCTCCCCCCTTTGGCCTCAACAATGATAATTTCACCTGGTGGTGGCTCTTCCACCTCGTAAACCATATCAAAGTCGCCCGGCTTCGAAATTGAGGTTCCAATATCTTTGGGATGAAGCAGCTTAGCATTAGGACGTTT